>CAVPEB010000036.1:0-132909 GCA_963702765.1 uncultured Chloroflexia bacterium | reverse complement strand
TATTAGCCAGCGCCCCCTCCGTGTTACTATGCGTGATACTATTATAAAAACTATCTCGAATAACTGGGGAAAATTACCGCTCATTTTGAGCGGTTTATGAGCGGTATTTTTTATATTTAGTACTGTATGCGAGTTTTAATAGAATGAAACACACTACATCTACGAATATCCAGCAGCAAAGCCAGGCGCAAACTCAATCACATACGCAACCGTACATTCTCTCACTCGATATTGGCACCTCCTCGGTGCGCGCATTGCTCTTCGACTCCAGCGGCGCTGCTGTCCCACATATGCTTGCACAGCATACCTATGCCCTCAACACCTCAAGCGATGGTGAAGTCTCGGTTGATGCCGACATGCTTGTGAATCTCGTTGCTCAAAGTATAGATGAAGTTCTTGCAGCCGCAGGGCCTTTGGCTCCGCAGATCAAAGCCGTGGCAACCGATACCTTCTGGCATACCCTCATGGGAGTAGATGCCTCGGGGTGTCCACTGATGCCTTTGCTTACCTGGGAAGACACCCGCCCTGGCAGCGCCGCTGCCGAACTTCGCACACAACTCGACGAAGACGCAATTCATATACGTAACGGTGTCAGAATTCATGCCAGTTACTGGCCGGCAAAAATTCGCTGGCTATCAAGGGAACTGCCAGAGCAGTTCCAGCGAACAGCACAATGGCTCTCGTTTGGTGAATACCTGCATCGCCGATTTCTGGGCCGTTCGGTGTGTAGTCTCTCGATGGCCTCAGGCACTGGCATGCTCGTAATACGCTCTTGTGCATGGGATTCGCATCTGCAAGAGATACTTGGAGTACGTGATGATCAATTGCCGCGTTTGGGCGACCTGCACGATAGCATTACGGGGCTGAAGCCAGAATTCGCGGCGCGTTGGCCTGCGCTGCAAGATATTCCCTGGTTTCCGTGTGTAGGTGATGGGGCTGCGGCAAATGTTGGCTCAGGTTGCGTGTCGGAAGAAAATTGGGCTATCACAATCGGCACATCAAGCGCTATACGTGTGATTGTTTCACCAGACATCATTCCAACGAAAGGACTCTGGCTGTATCTGCTTGACAGGAAACGTGGTTTGCTGGGAGGGGCGTTGAGCGAGGGGGGAAACATCTTCGCCTGGCTTGCATCTATGTTACAACTCCCTCGACTCGTCGAGGCGGAGCCGCTCGTCGCAGCATTGCCACCAGATGGGCATGGCCTGACGATACTCCCAATGCTATCGGGTGAGCGTAGCCCTGGATGGCATAGCGATGCATGTATGACCATCACCGGTATCAACTCGCATACGTCACCCATTATGCTTCTCAGAGCTTCGCTCGAGTCGCTGGCCATTCAACTGGCCGAAGTATACAACCAGCTCACTACCGCCCTGGAAAAACTAGAAATCGCTCCCATACTTATTGGCAGTGGGGGAGCGATGCTCAGTTCCAAAACTCTTCAAGATATTGTTGCCGATACGCTGAATGCGCCTCTCTATCCCTTGCTCGAGCGCGAAGCCTCGGCTCGTGGAGTTGCGCTCCTGGCGCTTGAAGCGTTAGGCATCATTCACGATATAGCTCATGTCTCTGTAGAACTCGAAGCGCCTGTGCTACCAGATGAGACACGCCACGCTATATATGAAAATGCGGCCAATCGACAACGAAAATTGTATCACACGTTGATGGGAGAATAGATGGGTGGATGACTACCCACCTACTTATTCCCCGGCTTCTTCTTCATCCCTTGTGACTAACTTATCAAAATCGTCTGCAATTTCTTGTGCAAGGGATGATAGTCCGCGCGTGAATTCACGCCCGGCAGTGAAGAAATGTTCCCTGGATTCTTCTGGTAAAATATACACGGGTGCCATCGCAGCGTGTACTCCTGCGCGAAATAGACTGCGGAAGAATTGCTCAGAAGCGTGCCTGACTTCATCCCGATCAGATTTAAAGTCAGGACCATTAGATGCTTGAGATGTTTGTGCCTGCTCTTCCTGTGCTTGCTCGTCTTGTTGTGCCTGTGCTTCTTGCTGTGCTTCTTCTAGCTTTTGTTTCGAATCTGCCATAAGTTTGCCTCCCTAAGCGTTCAAAAATTTGTACTTTTAGAAGAATTATACTGCTGTTAGTATATACGTTTAACCCGATCGTTTGTAGTATATACGATTACTATAGTTAATGCTATATCACAATTACCAATTTGGCTCTGAAATATCATATACTTATGAAACTCTGCAAAGTTTGTTCGCAGACAGGTAATGCTGGTATTGTGAAGTTGAGTAAGCCTGGTTGTACTGGAGAAAATAGTGAATGCTGTAACGATCCCTTCTATTGACGAAACGACGTTTCACACCGATGTTGATTATGTCGAAAATCTCTGGAGACGAACCCCAATTGGTCAGCTTGATATACCAGTAATTGATATAGGAGAGGGAACACCTCTCGTCTTCGTTCCCATTCTCGAGCATCTTGAATTCGTCTATGCTCGACAGATACGCGAGTTCAGCCAATCCAGGCGTGTCATTCTCTACCGGCGCAGGGAAACGCGCACCCGAGCTGTTGGATTAAGCGAACGCGCTGAAGAGTTACGCTGCATCCTTGATAGTCTTGGTCTGGAATGTGTTGATCTTATTGCTCATGGTGATGCGGCCATGGTGCTCTTCGAGTTCGCCATTCTTTATCCACAACGCTGCCGCTCATTAATTGTCATTGCTCAAGGTGCCGATTATCAGATCGCCCCTCATCCTCTGATCTGGCTTTTGCATGAAATCTTCGTGCGCCTGCCAGTCGAGCATTTCCTTCCCGCCTGGTTCTTGAGACGTATTGTCATCAACTACATCGTCGCGCATCAAACGATATCAGATATTGATCTAACATGCCGTTTACAACGTAATTTGATCGAAGAACAGTTTCGTAAGATCGAACTCTGGCCATTTGTATATAAGTTTTCAGTGCTACCCATCATTCACTATTTCGACGTCCGTGATCGCTTAGAACAACTAACCATGCCTGTTCTGCTGATAAATAGAGAAGATGATATACTCGCACCAGAGCCTAAAACGCGCTGGCTCTCCGAGCATTTACCCAATTGTATTGGCTATCACGTCATTTCTGGCGGTGAACGTTTCTTTATGTACTCACAGGCAAGCACTGTGAACCAGTTCATAGCAAATTTTCTTGGTCTATCCTATAATCGTAAATAGCTTAGTTTAATTGCTTAAAGGAGTGCATCGCTGTACTCCTGGAAACAAAGAACAACAACTATGACATTTCAAGAACAAAAAAGGGTTGTCATTACTGGTCTGGGTGTTGTAGCTCCCAACGGAATCGGAAAAGAGGATTTCTGGCAGGCTTGTATTTCTGGTCGTTCAGGTGTTCGTCGTATCACTCTCTTTGATGCAAACTTCTTACCAACTCAGATTGCTGGTGAGGTAGTGGGTTTTGATCCTGCTTCTTTAGGTCTCACGAAGGAAGAAGCCGAAGTATTCGATCGTGGCACGCAATTTGCTGTTGCCGCGGCCAATCTAGCATACTATGATAGTGAATTACCTGTCGAGTTGAATGAAACTGAGCGCAACGCTATGGGTGTGATAATGGGTAATGCGGTTGCATCCGTCGATACAGGTGAAAGGCTCTGGCTTCAATTCACAGGTGATGGCACAAAACCTCTCTATGCTAGTAAGCAAGATTTTCAGCCAGCTACCTTTCTCACAAGCTTTACGCCTTCTAGCGCAATAGCCGCGCATCATCAATTGTATGGACCATCTACTGTTATTGCCACTGGATGTTCTGCTGGCGCAGACGCTATTGGACAGGCTTTTTGGGCGATTCTGGAAGGTCGAGCTGATCGTATGTTCGCTGGAGGTTCTGACTCTGCTATTAATGCCACTGGTGTCAACGTATTTTCCGTCATGAAGGCTCTAAGTACACGCAATGATGACCCAGAACGCGCATTTAGACCATATGATGGTCAACGAGATGGCTTTGTCACAGCAGAAGGCGCAGGAGTGCTGCTTCTGGAAGAACGCGAGATCGCGTTGGCACGCGGGGCACACATCTATGCGGAGTTAATTTCGTTCAGTTCGAACAGCAATGGGCATCATATGACTACGTTACCCGAGGATGGCGTACCTCTCCAATATCTATTGAAACAGTCTTTAGAGGAAGCACATATTACTCCAGATCAGCTTGATTATATTAACTCGCATGGGAGTTCTACACGCGCAAACGAGTTAGCAGAGACAGCGGCCTACAAAGCAGCCTTTGGAGATCAAGCGTATCATATACCCATTAGCTCAACAAAGTCTATGATCGGACATTCTCAGGGCGCTGCCAGTGCCATTGAAACAATAATTACTGCCCTTGTGCTAGATCGTCAACGTATACCTCCGACTATCAATCAGCACCATCCAGATCCAATCTGTGATTTAGACTATGTAGCAAACGTAGCGCGTTGTGCGGATGTCAATGTTGCATTGACACATTCCAGTGGTTTTGGTGGTGTCAATACAGCCCTTGTGCTTGTTCGCAGTGATTGGATGGATAGATAAATCAATGGCTCACCAAACTCATCGACGGGTAGTAATCACTGGACTGGGTGTAGTAGCTCCCAATGGTATCGGTAAAGAGGCTTTCTGGCAAGCTCTGAACAAAGGTATTCCTGGTGTCAAACCTGTTCAACGTTTCTCCACTGTCGATTTTCCTGTGCAGGTAGCTGGTGAAATTCGTGACTTTAACGTTGAGCACTATATTGATCGCAAACTGGCAAACCGTACCGATCGTGTGACTCATTTTGTTCTCGCGGCTGTGCAGGAAGCTTTACAAGATGCACAATTAGCGCTTGATCAAGAAGACCCAAAGTGTGTGGGAGCTGTAATTGCCAATACTACAGGTGGCGTGGAATACGTGCTTGAACAGTTAGAAGCATTACATGTACGAGGGCCGCGTTTTATGAGTGTTTACTCGGCTATTGCCGGGCTTCAAGTAGCGAATGTGGGCCAGACATCGGTGCGTTATGGCCTTCAAGGATACAGTAAGACTCCTGTGAATGACATTGTAGGTGGCCTGGATGCTCTCGGAATCGCATACAATGCTATTCGTAGGGGTGCAGCGGATGTACTCATTACGGGTGGTTGTGAATCGCTCGTGCAACCTTTCTTGCTGCTCGTACTAGGACACAGTGGTCAGTGTGTATCTGGGGATGATCCGAATGCATATCGTCCTTTCGATCAACGCGCTGCTGGCTTTATACCTTCCGAGGGAGCTGGAATTTGCATTGTAGAGGAATATGAGCATGCGCGGCGACGCGGAGCGCCTATTTACGGAGAGATTGTAGGGTATGGTCAGACCAACGATGCTCTCGGATTCGGGGTACCTGCACATAATGGTAAACAGTATGCTCGTGCTGTGGCGCTTGCCCTGCAGGAAGCGCAAGCACAGCCAGGAGATATAGGTTATTTCAGCCTGGATGGGCGTGCTCTTCCTCTTGCTGATCATTCTGAGGTTGATGCACTTCAACGCACATTTGGCACAGACCTGCAATATCTGCCAGTCAGTGTCCCACGCACAATGTATGGTCACAGCTTTGCTGCAGCCGGAGCGCTCGACGCAATCACTGCGATTTTAGCGTTTCAATATGGTATGATTCCCCCAACAATCAATTGCGAGCAACTTATACCACATTACAATTTAGATCTCGTGCGAAACGAAGCGCGAACGTTATCACGTTCTACCGCTCTCATAGGAGGTCGTGGTTTAGGAGGCGCAAATGTGGTAGTAGCCATCAGAAAAGTGTAGGTGTGAGAGAATGAGCAGGAAAGTGGAAAGCCAATTCATTCGTATCATAGTAGAGGCGCACCCTTGCGGTCGCCCTAGGTACCCGTCATGAGCGAGCAGTCTCCACCATACTTCTCAATTATTATTGTTGGCGCTGGCCCAACAGGCCTGGCGATTGGCAACCTGTTAGGCATGATGGGCATCGATGTCCTGATCTTTGAACGTAACGCAGGCTTGAGCGACATCCCCAAAGCTATCTCAATTGATGACGAAGGCTTGCGTGTTTGCCAGGCGATGGGACTTGGCCATGCTGTGATAGAGAATGTATTACTGGATATCGATGCTCACTATATTTCGGGCAAACGCTACCTTGCCAAAGTGGCTCCTACGATCAAACGAAATGGCTATCCGCTTATCTCGACATTTCACCAGCCTGAGTTTGAATCTACACTGCTTCAAGGACTCAAGCGTTTCCCGTGTGTCAGCATCCAGTTTCAGCACAACGTCGAATCGTTTCAACAGAACGATACCGATGTCGTACTCTCCGTTCGTGCTCCTGAAGGCATTCTGAAGACATATATGTGTGCATATATGCTTGCTTGTGACGGCGCACGAAGCGCCATCAGACGCCAATTAGGTATTGCAATGCGTGGTTCGGCCTTTTCTCAAAAATGGCTGGTGATTGACACTATCAATGATACTGATCCTACCGAAACTGCTGTCTTTTTCTGTAATCCAAAGCGCCCGTCGGTTACCGTCCCTGCTCCTCACGCCTCTCGCAGGTGGGAATTCATGCTCCTTCCAGGCGAGAATGAAGATGAGCTTTTAGAAGAAGACAAGATACGTTCGCTTATTCGACAAGTTGGGGGTTCCCGCAATCCGCAGATTAAACGACGACAAATCTATACCTTTCATGCCTCCATCGCTGAAACTTTTTCAAAAGGCCGTGTATTCCTGCTAGGCGATGCAGCGCACCTGATGCCGCCTTTTAGCGGTCAGGGTATGAATTGCGGACTGCGAGATGCACATAACCTGAGTTGGAAATTGCAAAAGGTATTACAGGGGGCAGCAAGTCCAGCGCTTCTCGAAACCTACAACCAGGAATGTCACAAGCATGTTGCCGACTTAATATGGTTTTCGAAGTTCCTGGGGACAATTGTTATGCCTACATCTAAGGCCGTCGCTTTCCTGCGCGATAGTATTTTTTTCATTGTGAACACACTACCCCCAATTCGAAAGTATCTCTCAGAAGCTAATATTAAACCGCAACCGCGCTATAAAAAGGGCTTTCTGCTGGCTGATAGCTCAAAAGCAAGTAAGACCTTAGCTGGAATGATGCTTCCCCAGCCGCAAATAAAGATATCTCAGGACAAGACGACGCTCCTTGACAATGTACTTGGTCACGACTTCGCTCTCCTGCGTCTCGGTCATAAGTCTGAAGATGCCTTTTCTTCCTTAGATGCAGATACCTGGCAACGACTCGGCGTACGTTTTGTTTCAATTGAAAATCAGATCGAAGGTTTTCCTCTGAACCAGCGCGACCTCTTTATTCTGGTACGCCCTGATCGCTATATCTATGGAGTTTTCAAAGCAGAAAGTGCGAACGCTTTCACCTCAACATTTTACAAACACCTTACAGACCTTATCCACAACTAGAAACAGTTATCCACAAATCCAGCTCGATATGTGGATAACTGTTTCTCTTTTTGATGGAAGGAATCTATATTTGATCGTTAATGTTCTATCAGCGTTCGCCCTGTCATATCCTTGGGCTTTGGTATACCTAACACGTCCAGGATAGTGGGGGCTACGTCGGCTAGAATGCCATCGTTGCGCAGTCGTACCTGTGCCATTTGTGGCACAACCAGATAGAGCGGTACAGGGAACGTCGTGTGCGCGGTGAATGGCTTTCCCGTTTCATAATCAATCAACTGTTCCGCGTTGCCATGGTCGGCAGTAATCAGAAGTCCACCACCTACTGCAAGTGTTGCCTCCACTACCTGCCCAACTCCTGTATCGACGGTCTCCACCGCCTTAATCGCCGCCTCTATTACACCCGTATGCCCAACCATATCGGCGTTTGCATAATTCATGACGATGAAATCATAATCACCACTGCGAATGTGTTCTATAGCGGTGCTGGTTACGCCTGCGGCACTCATTTCTGGCTGCAAGTCATACGTTGGAACCTTTGGCGATGGCACCAGAAAGCGATCCTCACCCGGAAAAGGCGTCTCTCTTCGGCCGTTGATAAAATAGGTGACATGCGCATACTTTTCAGTCTCGGCTGTGTGGAACTGCCGTAAACCCTGCTCGGAGATCACCCTTGCTATTGGCATCTCAACCTCGTCAGCACGGAAAGCCACAGGCGCATCCAACCCCGCTTCATAGGCTGTCATCATAACGTACTGTAAGTTTTCTAAACGTGGTCCCCTGTCAAATTTTTCATGTGCCTGCGGTGGAAGCTCGTTTAATACAAAGGCCTTTGTCAGTTCGCGTGCGCGGTCGGGACGGAAATTATAGTGGATTAATGCATCGCCTGCTTTCACAACTGCGACAGGTTGCTGATCATCCATAACTACTGTGGGTATAATAAATTCGTCAGTGACGCCTTGTTCATATGATTGCTCAATTGCGCCAGTTGCCGAAGTTGCTCGTATCCCCTCTGCGCGAGTCATGGCGAAATATGCTAGCGCTATGCGATCCCAACGATTATCACGATCCATTGCATAGTAGCGGCCACTGATAGTCGCTACTTTTGCCGCGTGTTTTCCACCGATCTCTTGTGCGCGAGCCTGTAGGTAGCGCATGAATTCAACGCCTCCCGTAGGCGAAGTATCACGTCCATCAGTAAAGCTATGAATGTATACATGTTCGATGTCATGCATGTTTGCCAGGCCTAGCAGCGCTTCCAGGTGTGTCTCGTGGGCGTGTACGCCTCCGTTGCCTAGAAGACCGCAAATATGGAGACGTGACCCATTTTTCTTGACATGCTCAATTGCCTTGAGCAGTGCCGGATTTTGGAAAAACGAACCATCTTTGATTGACTCATTCACACGAGAATAATCTTGCAGTACGCGCTTGCCTGCACCGATATTCTGGTGTCCGACTTCTGAGTTTCCCATCTGGCCTTCAGGCAATCCTACGGCATCACCGGATGTTCTTACTGCCGTATGCGGCCAGTTCTTTGCCAGTTTGTCCAGGTTGGGTGTTCGCGCCAAGGTAATCGTATTACCCTCTTTGCGCGGGTTGATGCCCCAACCATCCATTACGATTAGCACGAATGGACGAGGTCGTCCAGCATGTGTTGAACTCATAATATATCATCGCTCCGAACTGTAATTGATCAATGTAAATACATTTTCTCAGCTTTCATTGTACCACGCGAGAGAGCCTGAAAAGGACATGCTGATCTATCATAGCCCTGGATAGAATCAAAAGGAGTGAACAGGCAAGACACCTGCTCACTCCTTTGGGTAAGAAATCTTTCTTATAGGTCTAGTTACATTTCTGAAGGTGGTGGCATCTGAATACGACGAGCAGACCGCCGACGTGTGATTTCAGATACGTGAATACGCGCGACTGCACGTTCAAGAGCACCTATAAGTTCTGCTCGATCGGTATCAGACTGAGCCTGCGCAAGTAGTTCCTGGGCACGTCGACGAGCAGCTTCAGCACGAGCCTCATCAATCTCCTCCGCGTGTTCTGCAGTTTCAGCGAGTACCGTCACATTGTTATCCGATACTTCAAGAAAGCCACCAGACACAAAGAATGGCTCTTCAGCGCCACTGAGCTTGATCAGCAACTCACCAACTTTCAGTGTAGTTAACAGTGCTGCGTGCCTTGGGAGAATACCAAGCTCCCCCTCAGAACCGGGAGCAATAACTATATCAGCCTCTCCGCTGTAGAGTTCTCGCTCAGCTGTAACTACCTCTACATGCATGGTAGTGCGTGTTGCCATCGTCTACCCCTTTTGCTGTTCTTTCTCGTAGCTCTCAACAACCTCGTCGATGTTGCCTTTCATATAGAAAAAGTCTTCGCGTATATGGTCGTACTTGCCTTCGAGAATCTCTGTAAAGCCACGCACTGTTTCCTTCACGGGTACATATCTGCCTTCGAGACCGGTGAATACAGTTGCGACTGTAAATGGCTGAGAGAAGAAACGCTGCAACTTCCTGGCTCTCGCCACTGTCAGCTTGTCGTCGTCTGACAGTTCGTCGATACCCAGAATTGCAATAATATCTTGCAGGTCTTTATAACGCTGTAGAACCTTCTGCACACCTCGGGCCACATTATAATGTTCCTCGCCCACAACGTTTGGGTCAAGAATACGACTGGTAGAAGCCAGTGGATCAATCGCGGGATAAATACCCTGCTCAAAAATCGCACGCTCCAACACAAGCGTCGAGTCCAGGTGAGCAAATGTTGTAGCAGGAGCAGGGTCGGTGTAGTCGTCAGCAGGTACATACACAGCCTGCATAGAAGTAATTGATCCTTTTTTCGTTGAGGTGATGCGCTCTTGCAATTCGCCCATCTCCTCTGCAAGGTTTGGTTGATAACCCACTGCCGAAGGCATGCGTCCCAGCAGGGCCGAAACTTCAGCGCCAGCCTGAGTAAAACGGAAGATGTTGTCAATGAAGAGCAACACATCTTTGCCCTCTTCATCGCGGAAATACTCTGCGATTGCCAGGCCACTCAGAGCTACACGTAACCGCGAACCAGGCGGTTCGTTCATCTGACCAAATACCATTGCCAGGCGGTCAATAACCTTCGCTTCCTGCATCTCATGATAGAGGTCATTTCCTTCACGTGTGCGTTCACCTACGCCCGCGAAAACGCTGTACCCACCATGGCCTTTCGCGATATTGTTAATCAGTTCCTGAATGATAACGGTCTTACCTACACCGGCACCACCAAAGGCTCCAATTTTTCCGCCTTTCATAAAAGGGCAGATCAGGTCAATGACTTTAATGCCTGTTTCAAAGACCTCGATGGTCGCTGCCTGGTCTTCCAGGCTCGGAGCCGCTCTATGAATAGGTAGGCGTGGGGCGTCTGTTACTTCCGGCTTATTGTCAACTGCCTGGCCTAGCACATTGAAGATGCGTCCCAATGTTTTAGGGCCTACTGGTACTGAAATTGGAGCACCCATATCAGTTGCATCGATACCACGCTGTAAGCCGTCTGTTGAGCCCATCGCCACGCAACGTACCCAGTTATTCCCTAACTGTTGCTCAACCTCGAGTGAAAGAATCTGATCAGACCCTTCTAGTTGAGTTTGCACTTCATTGTAGATTTCTGGTAGATGGTCTGGGGGAAACTCAATATCCACCACTGCCCCAAGTACCTGTACAATTTTTCCTTTTGTACCCGTATTCGTTGTTGCCATATATTTCTCCTACTCGCTTACAAAGCCGCCGCGCCGGACACAACCTCGAGAATCTCGGTCGTAATACTTGCCTGGCGGGCTTTGTTATAGGTAAGGGTCAAATCCTGAATGAGATCGTTAGCATTATCCGTTGCATTCTTCATTGCCACCATTTGAGCTGAATTAAAGCTTGCAATCGTTTCGAGCAATGCCTGGTAAACCTGAACATTCACGTAACGCGGAAGCAAAGCTTCATAAATGCTTATTGCATCGGGCTCGTAGATGTATTCGATTGTTTTGCTCTCCCCTTCTTGCTCGGTAGGAGGCTGTACCGGTAACAATTGCACGGTAATAGGCAACTGACTCACAGTATTGATAAATTTTGGATAAACCAGGTAAACGATATCCACCTCGCCGTTCAGAAAGGCGTCCACCGCTACCTGTGCAATAGCTGAAGCATCCTGTAAGGATGGTCTATCACCATAGTTCGTGAATTCTGCAATCAGGTGCAACTGGTTTCGTAAGACGAAGTCGCGTCCCTTGCGCCCAACTGCTACATAATCGACCGCGGGTCTCTCTCCTTGCTCGGCAAACCGCTGTTGTTCCTCGATTGCCGTTGCAGCAGCCTTACGATTGATATTGCTTGGCAATGCTCCACATAAGCCGCCATCAGGTGTAATGACGACTATCCCGATTTTGTGTACTGGACGTTGTTTCAGCAGCGCGATCTCCCCTCCCACATCTTCGCCAGTAACCCTGGCAAGGCGTGAGACGAGGCCTCGAAGTTGATCGGCATATGGGCGTGATTGCTGGACCCGTTCTTGTGCCCGGCGCATTTTACTACTTGCTACCATCTGCATAGCTTTGGTGATCTGCGCGGTGTTTTTAACCGACCTGATCCGCCGCCGTATTTCTCTGGTTGATGGCATACACCAATCCTCCTAGTGCGGCGACGCTGTTTTCTTGAAATCTTCAATTGCAGCGTTTAACTTTTGCAATAGCTCTTCTGACATTTTATCTCGCGCATTCACCGATTTCTCAATGATCTCATCACCGATCTCCGGATGATTTGCATCAATATAGCGGTAGAACGCAGTTTCCCATGTGCCGACCTGGTCTTCAGGTACATCATCCAGGTATCCAGCAGTCGCCGCATAGATGATCATTACCTGCTTCTCTACTGATACCGGTTGATACTGTGGTTGTTTGAGGACCTCGGTTAAGCGACGTCCACGGTCGATACGACTCTTTGTAACTTTATCCAGGTCTGATGCGAATTGTGCAAATGCCGCGAGTTCACGGAATTGCGCAAGATCGAGACGGAGCGATCCGGCTACCTGTCGCATAGCGCGTGACTGGGCGCTACTTCCTACACGCGATACCGAAAGACCGACGTTTACGGCTGGTCGTTGCCCAGCGTTAAACAGGTCAGTCTCAAGGAATATCTGCCCATCGGTAATCGAGATTACATTCGTTGGAATGTATGCTGAGATGTCATTCGCCTTCGTTTCGATAATCGGTAATGCTGTGAGCGAGCCGCCGCCATAATCGTCATTCAGGCGAGCAGCGCGTTCCAGAAGACGCGAGTGCAGGTAGAAGACATCACCGGGATATGCTTCACGTCCAGGCGGGCGCCTGATGATCAATGAGATATTACGGTATGCTTCGGCGTGTTTCGTCAGGTCATCATAGATAATAAGCGCATCCCGCCCAGACTCCATGAATTCCTCACCCATAGAGCAACCAGCATAGGGAGCTAGATACTTCACTGGCGCAGGGTCAGAGGCGCCTGCTACCACCATGATGGTATGCTCCATCGCGCCGTGTTCTTCTAGAATAGCGTGGGTACGTGCAACTGTGGAATTCTTCTGACCGATTGCCACGTAGATGCACAGCAGGTTCTTGCCCTTCTGGTTAATAATTGTATCGATAGCTATAGCGCTCTTTCCTGTCTGGCGGTCGCCAATGATCAATTCGCGTTGGCCACGACCAATAGGAATCATGCTATCAATAGCTTTAATACCTGTTTGTACAGGTGTATTTACTGACTGGCGGGTGATTACACCAGGAGCAACGCGTTCCACCGGGCGAAATTTATCTGTTACAATTGGCCCTTTATCGTCCAGCGGCTCACCCAGAGGGTTCACGATACGCCCAATCAGTGCATCACCAACAGGTACCGAGATAACTCGTCCTGTAGTACGCACTTCATCATCTTCACGTATATGGGAAAACTCGCCCAGGATAGTGCAACTGACCGTTTCTTCTTCAAGGTTGAAGGCCATGCCCATTATTCCAGTACGTGGAAATTCCACCAACTCTAGATATTTCACATCTTGCAGTCCATAGACACGAGCGATACCGTCTTGCACTGCGATGACAGTGCCAACGCTTGCTGTTGCGGTTTCGCTTGTTCCAAACCCTGCGATGTTTTTTTCTATGATGGCACTGATTTCGTCAGCCCATGATGCCATCGCTGTTCCTCCTGTTTGTATTGATCCTCGCTCCGACTGTTTCATAATGCATTTTGTATCCGCGAAGGATACCACTACAGCCATAGGGAAGAGTTTTTGCTATTTGTTCGTTCTTTTATTGGCACTCATAATGAGCACTGATCTCAAATTACGGGTTTGAATGTATGATTGACGCTAGTAAGCTGGTTTATGGCCATCACTTGACAATTCAGGCCCTTCGGTACCTGGTTCTGCGAAGAAGTCAATTCTGGCAGAGGAAACACCGGTTAATAACTGTTGTTGCAGCAATTTTAAACGGCGCTCTATACTTCCATCGATCACCTGATCGCCTACTCGTGCTACCACTCCACCCAGGATATCAGGTCGAATTCTGGTTTCTAGCACTATCTTTTTGCCAGTAATATGTTCTAATGCATGTTGAACCTGACGCTGCGTCGCTTCATCTAATTGCGTTGCCGTTGTAACTTCAGCTGTTGCCTCATTCTTATAGTCGAGAACAAGCTGGTTCAGTTCACGAGCGATATTCGACATGATATCAACCAGCCCGCGCTGGACGACCAATAATGCGAGATTGAGTGAAGTTGGCAGAACCCTGGATTCAAGTCCCTGGCGTATTGCTGCCTCTTTGCGCTCTGCGGGAATATTCGGCTCGCGTAAGAGATAAGCCAGTTTACGGATAGAAAACAGCTTGGCTATCTCTTGCACATCTTCGAGTGTTCGGTCAATCGTGTTTTGCTTTAACCCAATGTCGAAGATCGCACCTGCATAGCGACGTGCTATTGCTCCCTTTAGCATTACTGTTTCCTTGTTTCACTAGCGTGAACGAACTCTTCAACCAGCCGTCGATTATCTGAGCTGTCAACAGATTTACTGATAACTTTGCCGGCAGCGCTAATCGAAAGGTTAACAACGAGGCGGCTGAGCTCTGCGCGAGCGCGAGCAGCCTCCTGCTGGATGCGGGCCACCTGTTGTTGTTCAATCTGGGCAGCGCGAGCGTGTGCCTCCTCCTGAATGCGGTTTGCCTCTCGTTCAGCCACCCGAGTCGCCTGAGCAATGGTTTCCTGGGCCTGAACACGAGCTTCCTGTAGTAATTGTTCTGCGCGTGAAGTCGCCTCTGCAAGGTCACGCGTGGCTTTTTCAGCATTCTCGACGCCTTCGCGAATTACTGCCTGTCGTTTTTCGAGTGTCCTGATAATGACAGGGAATCCCCATTTCCAAAGGATGAGAAAGACGATGCCAAAGCTAATAAGTTGTGAGAAGAAAGCCCAAGGATTGAGACCGAACTGACTTGCAAGATTCATTCTATGTGCGCCTCCTAATCAATAGGGATGATACCAGATTGAAGCCTGAACGAACGGCTATCAAGATATACCCTTACTTGCGCTCCAAACTGGCAGAGTAGGGTGAGGAAAGTTGTGATATATCTCCCCTTTTAAATCCCTACTTGCCTGGAAATTAAGGCCTACCAGTGAGTACGAAGGCGATAACGAGCGCATAAATAGCAATAGCTTCGGCGAATGCCAGACCGATGAACATGTTAATACGGATCAATGGCTCCGCTTCCGGATTGCGACCAATGGCGCTAAATGCCTGACCTGCAGCAATACCGATTCCCAGGCCTGGACCGATAGCTCCCAAACCGATTGCAAGTGCGATAGCGAGTGAAGTGGTTGTACCAGTCACGTTGAAAACCTCCTTAAAGGATAATCCCTTTGTGTATTGTTTGATGTTAATTTATGCAATCGCAGAAAGAACTGCGAGTAGCAAGTGATGGAATAAACGATTGCTCTATTTTAGCCAGATACTAAGGCTTCTTCTTCAGACTTTTTCTGCTCAAATTGCTCCATTGCATGTTTTTCAGACTCTTCCCCTGCTTCCTCATGGCTGGAAGTGCCAATTTCCAGGAAGACGAGTGTGAGCAAAGCGAAAATAAGCGCTTGTACAAAACCCACAAAGATTTCTAAGGGGATGAAAATTGCATCAGAAACAAAGGGGAGAAGCCATGCGAAAACTGCCAGTACTGCGCTACCGGCGAAGATATTGCCAAAGAGACGGAAAGAGAATGAAAGAATGCGAGATATCTCCGTGACAAGCTCAATTAGTCCAACGAAGAACTCGATAGGCCCCTGAAAGCCATGTCTAAAAGCTTTGAAGTTGAAATACTTGCTGAGTTGCTGCTTTGCACCCAATGTATAGAAACCGAAGATCTGAGTGACAATTACAGAGACGAGTGCCAATGCTAATGTAAGATTGAGGTCACTTGTTCCGGGTCGAACCCAGGGAGTAAGCTTATCGGAGTATTCACCTAATAGGAAAAAGGTTGTTGGTACACTGAGATGTGCCGACCTGAGAGCAACCAGGTTTACAGTTCCAATCGTATCTACGCCGGGGAAAATATCAAGCAAGTTACAGAACAGAATGAATATGAAAAAAGTCGCAACAAGTGGAAAAAACTTTTTCGCCTTTACTTTGCCAGATACACCCTCTGTGAGGTTTAACAAATATTCAATAATCCACTCAACAGCATTTTGCATACCGGAAGGTATCAAATCACGCTTGCGCGTTCCGAAATAGAAAACTAAAAGTAAAGCGATGATTGATATCCAGGTACCAAGAAGAGCATTTGTAACAGGAAGCGGTCCTATATAGAAGATCACTTCTGGCGGAATTTGTATTGGCTGAAGTTTCCAGAGCACGCGGCATCCTCCCTACTCACTGCGCTCTGCCAGGTCTGTTTTGTTATTGGTGGCTCCGTCTATCCTCTCTATTTTAGAAAAGGCGTGCAAATAAACGGTATGCTCCATATATTCCTATAATCAGGCCAAGCAGCAGCCCGAGCAGCAAAAATATAGTTGTTTGATGTGTAATGCCATCAAGGTAATTACCTAAAATAGCACCTAGAGCTAAGGGAATTGCTATGGTGAAGCCTAGTTGCCCGGCTAACGCCAGGGATTCCCAAACAGAGGGCGGCGGTTTCTTATTCATCCGTATGATCCCGTCTGTTGTCTCTCATCTTTCTTCCATGCGGATTATAGCACACCAATATACACTGTGCAACAGTTGATACAACGTCTGTCAGCCTTTCTGATTCTTACGTTTATTAGGAGCAAAACGTGCTATAATGAATGCATGTCAATCACGCCAATTAGACAATCTAACATAGTTAGCTCCAAGAAAACCGACCTGCTTAGTCTCTCTCTACCCCAGATGCAAGAATGGCTCCTGGAGAGGGGGGAGCCGACTTTTCGCGCAAAACAACTCTATAGCTGGCTTTACCAGCGTCTCGTAACCGACTTTTCATTGATGAGCAACCTTCCCCAGCCTTTACGTAATCGACTTGCAGAGGAAACTAGCATTGGACCGATGATCGTTCGGAGCGAACAACACTCCAAAGATGACCGCACACGTAAAATTTTATTGGAGCTTAGTGATGGGAAACTGATCGAATTGGTGCTCATGCTGTATCCCCCTATTGGAGAAAGCAATGCACGGGCAACAGTTTGCGTTTCGACGCAGGCTGGTTGTGCTTTTGGGTGTACTTTCTGTGCAACAGGGCAGATGGGTTTTGATCGTCATCTGACCTCGGGGGAGATTGTAGCACAGGTGCTCATCTTTGCTCGAGAATTACAAGCTGCTCCGTGGGCTGCAAAGGGACTTCCTGGCAGTGCTCCTATTGACCATATAACGAACATAGTTTTGATGGGCATGGGAGAACCTTTACATAATTATGACAATGTCTTACAGGCGTTGCATATCCTTAATAGTTCAGATGGCTTTAATCTGGGGGCGCGGCATATGACTGTTTCAACTGTGGGATTGGTCCCTGCAATTCGTAAGCTCAGTCAGGAGAAGCTACAGGTAAATCTCGCTATTTCCCTGCATGCCGCAACTGATGAGCTACGTAGTCGGACTATGCCAATCAATAAAAAATATCCATTAGAGGAGCTGATTGCTGCTTGTAAGGACTATATTGCTGCTACGGGACGGCAGGTGACATTTGAATATGTACTGTTGGCTGGCGTAAACGATACAGAAGAGGATGCACATCTACTTGGCGCATTGCTAGCCCCTCTGAAGCAGTTTGCTCATGTGAACTGCATTCCAGTCAATGCAACCTCCGCCGATTTTAAATCGCCCAGCGGTGAGGCTATTAGTACCTTCCGTAAGGTGCTTTTTGAGCATAGAATAAGCAATAGTGTTCGCGCCGAGCGCGGAGATGACATCGCAGCAGCATGTGGACAATTAAGGACACGTTTTGAAAAGAATCGCAGGTAACAATAAAGGGCAGAATGGCCTATATATGACTATTCTGCCCTTTATTGTTGTAGGTTATTATCTCGCCTTTGGCAACTTGTCCATGGTTCTCAAGCAACGGGTACAGATATTTACTGCGCGCTTAACACCATTGATTTCAATACGACGGCGCTGCACATTCAGCACAAAACGTCGACGCGTGCGCTTCTGCGAAAAATTAACATTATTGCCATACATCGGCTTGCGTTCGCATATCTCACAACGACCAGACATATAACTCTTCCTCTCTACTTCATTTAAGGGCTTAGTGTAGCTTCTCAAGCGTCTCTTGATAATACAGTCTGCCTCTGATATACTGCTTATGTTTCTATCTCTTTCATCTCGTATTCGAATTTTAACGAGAAGCCAATCTGGCAATGATATGTAAAGAGAACCTGAACACGCCATGCGAGTATACCATGTTCTCACTTGTGTTGGCAAGAGTCAGGGGTATATAAAAGAGAAAAGACATGCGCATGCCGAAAACACCTGCCATCCAACCTCAACAAAGCACAAACCGTCTTGGAAAGATAGAAGTACTGCCTAACGCAATTCACACTATTGCAGTGCAAGCTATCACTGAATTGTACGGCGTTGTTGGTATCACTGCTCCGCGCCTTCGCAATGGGCAGGCGGTGTTCCTCCCGCAGGATCGTCTCAATCAGGGTGTGCAGATTCGCATTGTTGATAATCAGATTACCGTTGAGGTCTATGTTGCCCTGGAATACGGACTACGTATATCGGAAATAGCTCACAACATCATGAGTGCCGTCAAATTCTCTATCGAAAAGATGATCGGTATTCCGGTCGCTCAGGTGAATGTGAACGTGCAAGGACTAAGTCAGGATTCAAATAAATAGAATACCAGAAGTGTAGGGACGCCCTTTTGTTGGGCGAGCACCCGCGGGAGTGACTAACAATGCAGGAACAAACACAGCACACAACGGGTGTGCGTTCTCAGCGTCCTCGCAGGATAAGTGTCTTCGATGGCCAGGATCTGAAGAAGGCCATGTTGGCTGGGGCTGCATCGTTAGAAGAACACCGCGAGATTATCAATGCACTCAATGTTTTTCCCGTCCCCGATGGTGATACTGGTTCCAATTTATACGCTACAGTACAGGCGGCTTTCCGTGATGTCGTCAATAGTGAAGATACCTCGGCAGCAATTATCTCGGCTAAGCTAGCGCATGGGGCATTATTGGGAGCGCGTGGAAATTCTGGGGTCATCTTTTCGCAGATTTTACGTGGTCTTGCCCAAGGCCTTGATAAAAAGCCGACCTTTTCGGCCCTCGACCTTGCTTTCGCGCTGGATGAAGCACAACGCCTGGCTTATCGGGCAGTCATCAAACCTGTGGAGGGAACGATTCTAACCGTGGTTCGCGAAACTGCTGAGGCTGCGATGGCAAGCGCTAAGCGTGGGGATGACCTGGTATTGATGATGCAAGAATC
The DNA here is from genome assembly GCA_963702765.1 of uncultured Chloroflexia bacterium. Lineage (GTDB taxonomy): Bacteria > Chloroflexota > Ktedonobacteria > Ktedonobacterales > Ktedonobacteraceae > DATMNR01. Next base: position 113,571 of record CAVPEB010000036.1, on the reverse strand, counting down.
TATTATAGCGGCAAGACAATCGGTAGCTCGCACCCCAGATCTGCTTCCTACTCTCAAACAGGCAGGTGTAGTTGACGCTGGCGGCCAGGGTTTTTGCACCATCCTCGAGGGTGTGTGGCGTTATGTTCGAGGTGAGTCTGGCCAGGTAACGACTGCTTCAGTAATAGCAGGTTCCACGAAGCCTGAGCTAGAGAGTGCTGTTAAAAAGGGACGTGTGAAGATTGAAGAAGAATTCGGCTACGAGGTAGTCTTTTTGCTGCGAGGCGAGAAACTTGATGTTGAGGGTATTCGTCAGAGCATTATTGATATGGGGGGAGTTTCAACTGTTGTGGCAGGTGATGAGAAGATGCTGAAAGTTCACACCCATATTGACTGGCCGGGTAAAATTCTGGATTATGGTGTAGGCCTGGGAAGTTTATTGGATATCAATATTGAGAACTTACAGGAGCAGAGTCTTACCTACGCAGCGGAAAGTGAAGCAGAACATACTCTCGAACAAGTACAACCACTAACCCAGCAAATTGCCACTGTTGCTGTTGTAGCTGGTCCAGGATTTGACAGAGTTTTTCGAAGTATTGGAGTTACTTCTATCGTTCCCGGTGGACAAACAATGAACCCGAGTACCGAAGAATTACTCGCGGCTGTGAATACGGTAGATGCCAGGCAGGTAATATTGCTTCCTAATAATAGTAATGTCATTTTGAGTGCCCGACAGGTGTGTGGCTTGTCAGACAAAGAAGTTTTTGTTGTTCCCACTGAGTCTATGCCTCAGGGTATTGCTGCTCTTCTCGGGTTTAATTTTGAATCTGACTTTGAGTCGAATTGTGAAAGTATGACCGAGGCTACCAAACATATTCAAACGGCTGAAATCACTACTGCCATTCGTACCGTGAATATTGGCGGTGTTCGTGTGCATGAAGGCGATTTAATTGGCCTTGTGAACGGAAATCTGGTTATTGCTGGTCAAAATATAGATTATGTTATTCGCGAGACTTTGCAACGTATGAATATTGATCGCTACGAAATTGTCACACTCTATTTTGGAGAGGGTGTAACAGAGCAGCAGGCAGAAGGTACTGCCAGGAGCATAAAAGAAAAATATTCACATCTCGAAATTGAAGTTGTAGATGGAGGTCAACCTCACTACGCGTATATTCTCTCGGCTGAATAAAAGTTACAACACATCACATGAATAATAAAAGGAAGTGGAGTCATGACAATTCGACTTGTCACTGATAGCACCGCAGATATTCCTATAGATCAAGCGAAGGCTGACGGTATTACCGTTGTACCACTCACTGTCTTCTTTGGCGATGAGGCTTATCTTGATGGAGTCGATCTGGATAATGCAAGCTTTTACCGTAAATTGCAGGAAAGTAAATCGCTACCTCGAACCTCTCAGCCTTCGCCTGCAGCATTTCAGGAAGCCTATATCAACCTTATCAATGAAGGATCAGAGGCCATTCTCTCAGTTCATCTTTCATCGAAACTAAGCGGAACCTACCAGTCCGCGTGTACGGCTCGTGACACTTTACCTGATACTGTGAAAAAAATTCCAATTGAGATTATCGATTCGAAAAATATAAGTATTGCGATGTCACGATCTATTATGCGAGCGGCGCAAGAGGTGAAAGAGGGAAAGAGTTTTCCTGAGATTAAAGCTCATATTCTCGATGAACTTTCAAGAACACGCATTCTTTGTGTTCTCGATACACTGGAGTATGTGAAACGTGGTGGCCGCATAGGCGGCGCAAGGGCTTTTTTAGGCAATATATTGAGCGTCAAGCCAATTATTTCCTTAAAAGATGGTGAAGTAATCCCTGTAGAGCAGCCCCGCACGCGCAATAAAGCCTATGCGCGAGTTGCGGAAATGATAGGCGAGATGGGTCCTATAGAGCATATTTCAATCGCCGAATCAAGTGAAGGGTTCGCTGAGCAACTTGCCCAACATGTTAAAACAGTGTATAAGGGCGATCTCCCTATGTACAAACTTGGAGCAACATTGGGCACGCACACCGGTCCTGGTACAGCAGCTATTGCCGTCGTCATTGCAAAGCAAGAATGATCTTTAGCACTCTGAAAAGATTGGAGAGTGATTTTCATGGCGCAGTCTTATATTGTCCCAAGTATTTATCAGGATATTAGTAATCAGAGCCAGGGATATTTTGCCTTCCGTTTTACCTGTCAGGAATGTTATTGGTCGATTGATACGACACCTATTCGTTCAACAGTCAGTATCGCTACCGACGTTATGGATATTGGTGTAGGTTTTCTTGGGGGATTTTGGGGGCGAGCTGCTGAAGCAGGCGAGCAGGTCTACGGTTCCCAATGGCATCAGGAACAGGCTGGCGCATTACAAAAAGCGTGGGCAGAGGTTTCACATCAATTCCACTTGTGTCCAAAGTGCCATCGCACAGTGTGTATGCGTTGCTTTAACGTTGCTCTAAATCTCTGCACTGGCCCATCATGCGCTCCCGATTTGCGAGCAGATGGATCACAATTTCAACATCAAATGAATATTGAAGCGCAACGTGGACAGATAGCAGAGGGCTATCACGCTCCACAGTTCAATATCAATAACATTCCTTCCGCAGTTTCACCTGATATGGTTATGCCTCCTCAGCAACAGCAGCAAGCGCTACCTCCGAATCCTTTATCTCCGGCCGCAATAGCGGGATTTAGTACTCCAGGGTATCCAAAAGAAGTAATGTGTCCTACGTGTCGGAGAATGGGTCCTCCAGGGAAGTTTTGTCAGGATTGCGGAACTAAACTCCCCTTACCTGATTTGTTTTGTCCAAAGTGCGCTTCGCCCATAGAAAATGGCGCGCGCTTCTGCGCCGAATGTGGCACTAAATTACAACAAGCAATGTAACTGGCCTCAACTGCGCTTCAGACTGATTGATATTAGCCATTGACGTTTCAATGTGTGTCAAGTTACAATACATATATGGTAATTGAAGGATGATAAATTCCTTCCGCAACCAAGGCAAAGCTGGCCGTCAGCGCTAAAATGTCTCTTAGAGACAATGCCTTTTTGTGAGGTACAAATTTCTGTATACCACGTAGTTCGTTTTTTTGTAATCGCCTTTTGTTCAGTAGAAACCATCGCTAGAGTTACCTCTGGATATCCGTAGGTAACCGTCTTTTTCGAGCGTGTTGGGAGTACCCTGGTGGAATCCTGACACTGGCTATGACTACGAAGGAGGAACGACTGTGGGAATGTTACGGGTGATGTCACGGCGTGGTGATGACCGTGTCACCTGGGATGAACAGCGTGTCCTGGGGGGAGACCCAGAAGCGACTGCTGCTGTTCGAGAAGCAGAACGTATCTTTGAGCAGGAACGTGCCAAAGGTGCAACAGCTTTCAAGATTGATCCTGGGAAACCTGCACAGCGCATCGAGGAGTTTGACCAAACAGCCGAGCAGATTGTTCTTGTCCCGAGAGTCGTTGGCGGATGATCTTCATTACTCAGCAGGTACTCACTACCCTGGGTTGGATTGTCTTAATGCTGGCGATTTCTCCGATGGTCTGGTTGATTTTTCAGCCATATTTCAAGAGTTTGTCGCCTGCTGAACGTAGGGCAAACGGGCTTTTGCATGATATCCTTACTCCTGAGCAGTGCCGTCAACTTGTGTGGCGTGGTTATGTGGAAGTTCCAAGCCCTACAACCGCCCAGCGAATATATCGTGTACCGCGTGTCAGGGGCTATGTGCAGGTCATCGAAAATGGTCGAGCTGTGATGCGGCTGTGTGTTCAACCGGTAGAATGTTTGCCTGATGCTGATGTAGTTGTGCTTCATAAACTTATGATTGAAGCAAACGAGGAACACTACTTGCAAAAGGCTAACAAATATCTTTGCGCCGATTAGCAACAAACATAGGTGCAGGGTCGATTTTTAGCTACTTAATAGAGAAAATCGATCCTGCTCTTATTCGTCTTCGTTATCTTCTACTTCATCTTCCAATGCTTGCACCAACTCACGATGGCCATTTTGTTTTACACACGCGTGTGGCCCACCGTCAAGAGGCGTCTTGCAAAGTGGACATATGGGTCTACCACCACTGCCGATCAGTGTTGTGATCGAACTTGCTAACTCTTTTGCCTGATGCAATGTGAATCGGAAAGAAAGGGTATCAGCATCACGCAGAATCACCTGAGGTTCTTGCCCTGGTTCCATCACAATACCTAATGGAACGCTTGTCAGTACCAACAAATTGCGCCTCTCATCGTAGCTGATGCGTAATTGGCCGACCTGGAACTCGAATTCGGGGTTAGTTGGAAAGTTAGCAGGCGCTCCCTTTGGGAGGGCTTGAGGTGGTGAAGCCTGGGCTTCGGTTCGTAAAATACGTCCCTCGGTAAGCTGTGCAATTATTCGATCAAGAGCTACAGACAGGTTATTGAGCTGCTCTTTCTCCATCCACAGAGCGACTGAGATATTGTGGATCATGGCAAACAGGCGAAAACGGCGTTGACCGGGTTGGCCAATGGCTTCGGCACCAACTATTTCAATGGGACCGAGGTCTTTACTCATACATTACACCTCCATCACTGCCTGGCAGAAGGTACAATAAAAACCTGTGTTATTCAATCTCCACGGACGCACACAGAAATTCTAGTACCCTCGCGAAGGTTCGTACTGATTTTGCAACTTCTGGCCTGAGCGATATCGCTTGAGGTTATCCGCGAATAGAGCAGCGAGGCGAGTATCATAGTGAGCACTATTCCCAGAGATATGGGGTGTCAAAATAACATTTGGCATCGAATACAGTGGACTTTCAGAAGGCAATGGCTCTTCTTCTGTAACATCCAATCCTGCACCAGCTATCCAACCCTCGCGCAACGCTTGTATAAGCGCTTGCTCATCGATTACTCTACCGCGCGCAATATTCACCAGATAGGCGTTGCTGCGCATGATGCGAAGTTCGTCTTCGCCAATTAACTTTTCAGTTTCTCCTGTCAAAGGGACTGAAATGACTACGTAATCACACAGTCGTAATAATTCATGCAACTGTTCTGGCAGGAAGAGTTGATCGACATCTGGTTCCTGTTCTCCAGATAGTGAGCGGCGCATGCCAAGCACGCGCATGCCGAATGCATGAGCAAGTTGAGCAATTCTACGCCCAATATGGCCCAGCCCAATAATGCCCAGAGTTTGACCTGCTAATTCGCGCCCTCCTAGATGATACCACGTAGCGCTCCGCGCCCATACATGATTATCCTGTAAACGCACCATTTGTGGCCAGTTCCAGTTAAACATTAACATACTGCCAAAAACGTATTCACTGATAGTTTCTGCATGTATGCCTGCTGCCGTTGTTACAATCACACCACTATTTGCATCCAGCAATCCAGTTGTTGCAAGAGAATCGACGCCTGCTCCTGGAAATTGTATCCATCGTAAACTAGGCGCCTGAGTGCGCCAGTCAGAGGGGATGAAATAACTACAGAGGATTTCTGCATCGGACAAATGGGCAGAAAGCTCATCCGCGGTGGTTACTTCAACAGCTTCCGTTGCAGCAGACTCTTTAAGAAGTTGCTGTGATTTTGCACTAAATGGGAAAGTAGTAACGACTTTCAAACTGCTAGACACTATTACGAACTGCCTTTCAAAATGTAGCTACCTTTTTTCGATGAGAGAACGAATATCTTTTCCATTGGTAGTAGTTGTAGTCTATACGATGAATGGCGTTGTGGCAAGGGTTGCGACTGAGATGTGTTTGTAGGGGATGAAAGCCTCGTGGATTTGAAGTGGTGCATTGAGATATGAAAGAAAACCCAGTCTATAACAGCCGATCTGAACTATGCTCATGTTGTCTTGTATCAAAGAACCGATCCCCTCTGCAAAGAAGGAGAAGAGAGGTAGAGGTGCCCCTGCGAGGGTCAGGCAATGGCATTTTGTATGTCGCCCTGAGTGGGTGACAATGGCGTATGTTGCGGGCATGCGCGCTGACCCGGCATGGCAAGAGGCGCGCGCCATTTCCAGCAGTGGCGCGATGTGCGAAAGAGGCCAACCGCGCCATTCCGAGCATATCGATGCTGTATGGCGCAGACGCGGCAACCCGCGGCGTATCAAGCGGCCAATCGCGGTGTGTCTGGATAGCCAGAGCGAAAAAAGTACGCTTCCGGAGCAAGGGGCGCGGACTTGATAGCGTCGAGAATAAGCGCAACGAACGACTGGGTCATGATCCTGATGGTACACCATGGGCTTGGTGTATGGCGGTGGTGGTCAGCGCAGCGTCTCAGTCCGAACCTGCCAGGGGCAGCGGCTACCGCTACTGCTGCAGTTGATTGTAGAAGGCACACCTCACCAGAAGAAGAAGCACACCACCGGCACTGAGGGTCGGGCTGGATCTATCCCGACCATCGCCATTGTGCCACAAGAGGGGGAGGCGCAACTGCTCCATTAAAATCAAGCCCAATGCCTGCCAAACGGCGCTTAAACGCAAGTGAAGAACAGCAAGGGCTATCTTATCATGCGACGACGTTGGTCGCAGAACGCAAAGCCTATGCCTGGCATTAGGCAATGATCGATCGTCGTGGCAAACAGTACAGAAGCTCTCCTAAAAGCCTAGCAGAAGCGAAGGCAAGAGTGTACGTAACGCTATGACTCGATCAATTGAGACGTACGGTTGGCAACACCATGAGCATTTTCTAACATACTCCGAATGAGATTGGATGATAGCTTTGTCTGTATGTCCTGATATCGGCGTACCATATTCGGAATGAATGGCGGGTTACTTTCACCGAAGTGTGTTTCGGCAGGTCAAGGGTTGTTCTGCCATTTTCCCTTTATAGGAGGCTTGCGATAGTGTATCTCTTTCGATAGTCAGGCTTTTTTGTGGTTGGTAATGTACCTGATCTGACAATTGTCCTAGTGCGAACTAATTTAGTGCAGTTGCCAGATTTCGTACGTTTGAACAAATAGAAGTCTCATCACTTGAGTATTGGTGAATTGGAAGATGGCTTGTTCCCGCCAGGCCATCTTCATATATATCAGGGCTATAACGCAGAATTGCCCCTACGTAGGAAGTAAATTGTATGATTGTCAATAACGACGTAAATCGAGGAGGAGTTGCAAATCCAGTTCAAGTTAATGTGGCTCCAAATGGGAATGATCAAAATTGGAAGACAACTGGATCGCAGGGATCGAAAAGAAAAGATCATCGTCGTTTATTAACTATACTCAGCATGCTTGTACTCGTTATGCTGATTCTGGCTGCTGTACGCGTGATGAGTGTCGAAAGCGGTAACAACGACCAGTTAGTGCTAAAAGTTGGGAATCAACAGCAAGCGCTCATTGATTTGAGGCAGCCGGCTATTCCTATTAGCCCCTATCTCTTTGGTGTGAATGTATTTCCTAAAACTGGCACAACTTCGGTGGACTCTGTAAACGGTAACTTCACGGGCTTTATGTCGTATGATGCACCGATTGTAAACGGTCTGCAAAACGCGGGTATCAAGCTCCTACGCTTCCCAGGTGGAAGTTGGGGTGAGGATCAACCAGATCAAAATCATATCCTATCGTACCAGCAGCTTTACGACTTTAGTACGTTGCTCTATCAGGTTGGGGCAGATGGGATGATACAGGCGCGTCTGTCCAATCCGATCGACGCTACAGGCAAACCAGCAACTCTTCCAGAGAGAGCAAATCTGGCTGGTAACTGGGTAGACTTTATGAGTAATCCAAAGAGTCCTTTTCGCGGAAAACAATTTGCAGGACTACAGATCCATCCCATCAAATTCTGGTCCGTAGGTAATGAGCCAGATAAGCTTATGGATCCAGATCAACCAGGTAAACCACTCACCGTTGCAGCGTATGTGAATGACTTTATACAATACTCAATCGCCATGCATCAGAATAATCCAACCATCAAGGTCTTTGGCCCGGAAATTAGCCAGTTCTACGGTATTGGTGCAGGCCCAAAAGACTCCATGGGCACACTCTGGATGGAAGGATTCTTAGAAGGTGTAGCAAAATATGAGAAGGCACATCCGGATCTCAAATTTCATCTCCTGGATGGGGTTTCATTCCATCGCTATCAGTTTACTGATGCAAGTGGCTCTCCATACCTATTGATGAGCAGCCCTGATGAGTGGAATTACTCGCTTCCCTCTTTGCGGCAGTTCGTTCGGCAAACCTTGGGGCGTGATGTGCCAATTGCAATTACTGAAATCAATACAAATCCGACTGCCCAGGTACCAACTCGCGGACAAGCCGCTTTATGGTGGGCCGATACACTCGGCACACTGATGAACCAACAGGCTGAATTCGTGGCCTATTTCTCAGCTGAGGGTGTTACACAACCCTACCCGCTATTTAATAGCGATGGCTCACCAACAGCTATGTACAGGGTCATGGAGCTGTTTTCACATTTACAACCTGACCTCATCCCGTTGCAAATCCAGCACGATCCTATCAGTGTGTATGCCACTCAGGATGACACGCACCAGACGCTGAGCCTGCTGTTCGTGAACAAATCCAGTACAAATCAACTCGCGGAGGTCACTTCTCAGAATCAGCTTTTTGGCTTTAGTCCCTGGCATTCTCAGGATATTAGTATTGGAGCCAATAGTATAGTACTGATTACATTGCATCGTAATGGGGGCGCAGATGCTTTGAGCTTTATTGTTCCAAGCACAAATGACGCTACCATTAACTCATTGAAACAGACTATATGCGGTAAGAAAATTGACCCGCTTGGGTATGATATCCCTTGCTAAAGAAGTTCTTGGGGAGCATTGCTTCTACGCAAGAACACATCTTATCTACTTTTCAAACTAACCGAGGTAACAAGTGATTTTAACCATTATTGGCCAGATCTTTTTACTGATCTACTTTCTAATCATCATACTGATGGTATTTCAAGCCATTTTTAATATACGTTTACGCCTGTTCATCTGGGAAAAGCCTGAAAATGCCTGGCTCAACCATGCTCCGACAGTCTTTCGTGACCCTTGCCTTACCTTTACAATTCTCTTGCCTGCCAAGAATGAAGAAGATGTCTACCGCGAGACAATCCAGAAGGTCTACGATCTCAATTACCCGAAAGAATTCATGCAAATTATCGCCATTTGTCGCGAAGATGATCCTGGCACAATTGCCGAGGCTCAGGCTAAAATCGACGAACTTGGCGATCCAAATGTGCAATTGCTCATTTATAATGATTATCCTGTCAGCAAGCCACATGGCTTGAACCTGGGATTACAGGTAGCACGTGGCGATGTAGTAACTATCTTTGACGCAGAGGATGAGCCACATCCCGATATCCTGAATATTATCAATACTTCAATGCTCAATGACAACATAGATGCTGTGCAAAGTGGCGTGCAACTTATGAACCACAATACCAAGTGGTTCTGCTTCTTGAATGTGCTTGAATATTTCTTCTGGTTTAAGTCATCCTTGCACTTTTTTGCGCGGATCGGGATGACTCCACTTGGTGGCAATACTGTATTCGTGCGGCGTGAACTTCTGGAACAATTGGGTGGTTGGGATGAAACCTGTTTGACTGAAGATGCAGAGCTTGGCATTCGCCTCAGTCTCTCACATGCGCGTTTGCGAATTATTTATGAGGATGAATATGTCACTCGCGAAGAAACGCCATATACCATTGAACAATTCATCAAACAGCGCACTCGCTGGAATCAAGGTTTCATACAAATTCTCGTCAAATTGGAATGGTTGAAACTAGAAAAGCTATCACAACGTTTATTGGCTTTTTATGTACTCATCTTGCCGGAAGTACAGGCATTATTCGCAATTCTTATACCTGTTGCAATCATTATGTTCTTTTTTGTCAAGTTTCCACTCTGGCTTGCCATGTTCACTTTCATACCACTCTACTGTTTTGTCCTGGGTGTTTTCTTAGATCTTGCAGGGCTACACGAGTTTTTGAAGGCGCATAACCGTAAGTGGAAGTGGGGTGAATCGATAATACTCGTGTTGGCTTTCTTCCCTTACCAGTGGATTCTCAGTATTGCCGCTCTTAGAGCTGTGTATCGCGCAATCAAGGGTTCTACCAATTGGGAGAAAACAGCACATATCGGACAACATCGCAGTAAAATTGCAGCTTAAATACTAGTTTCAATGGAGAGATAAAAGAAAGGCATATGACAGTTTCCTATAGACAATCGCCAGGTTCGCAAGAGCCAGAACCACAACGATCAGGCGTGCAGCAAACGCAAAATACTGGTGCCCGGCCTGGAGCAGAGGTCACGGGAAATCCACAATCGTTGCCTTCGTCGATAAGGCGAAAAGTTGTTGGAAAACCTCCGGTGATTCCCCCTGTCGGAAACTCGGGTTATGGTCAGGTTAGCGATAATAACGAAACGAGTAATCAATATTCTCAAAATATGGCGGCACCCCCTTCTGCCTTGAATAATTTCCTGACGCCCACACAAAGGCCTGCTCCGAGTATTCAGACCGTCTCTCCCCAGAATGCACAGTCAATGCAATCTGTTCGAACGAGTAGCGAAATCAATCAAGGTAGACAGATACCACAGCCAGGAATGGCGCCTGCCAGGCAACCACTACTCAGGCAGGAAGTTACTCCAAGATCAAGCAATACAACCGTAGCAAATTCGCAAGAAATTGAGAATGGCAATATCATCTTATATCGCAGCCACAATTTCTTCCTGCGTACAGTATATCGGCCAGGACAGAAACAGAATCCTTTACGCAAACCTACCGGTAATACGGTAGTTATGCCAAAAGTAATGCCACATCAAGAGACGCGTATTGCTGACAGTGAAACTCGCTTGATGCCAAATGTAACATTAAGTACGGCCAAGCAGACAAGAGCGATACCCTTGCCAACGTGGTTAGAAGCTATAGTTGTTGTTCTGGGCCTCGCAACTGCATTTGTATTTCACGCGTATAACATATTTAATTTCCCACGCTATGAGCTGGATGAAGGAACCTACATATCCAATGCATGGGCAATTACGCAAGGGCTTATTTCGCCATATCCTTATGGGTATGGACACCCACCCTTGGCCTGGATGCAAATTGCTGCCTGGATGCAACTAACTGGTGGACCTTTTACTTTTGGGAATGCGCTCAACAGTGGTCGCGTTTTTATGCTCTTTTATGCAGTTGGTAGTGCCTTGCTCGTCTACCTGATTGTGCGCCGTTGGAGTGGAAGCCGTAGCGCCGCCCTGTTAGCTTTGATCATTTTCTCGCTATCTCCTTTGAGCGTAACCTTCCAACGCCAGATCTATCTAGATAATGTTTCAACATTCTGGTTACTGCTCTCTCTCTATTTTCTGGCAATCAGTGATAGTCGTCTGCTTTTTGTAGTGCTAGCGGCAATTTCATTTGGTATCTCCGTACTCTCCAAAGAGATTATGTTGCTCTTTTTGCCAGTGATGCTGTATGCTGCAGCGTTGCATACAACTCGTTTCCAGCGTAAGTTCAGCCTTGTATCGTTCACCTATATTGTAATCGCTGTCTGTTCAGGTTTTGTACTGATGGCTGTATTGAAAGATGAGTTGTTTCCCTACGCGTGGCACCTTCCCTGGGATACACATGTACACTTGAGCATGCTGGATACCTTTGTAGGACAGGCCCAACGCGGTCAGACAAATGGAAGTTTTAGTGCGAGTTGGGTAGCATGGGTTGGCCTTGATCGAATCTTTGTTGTGTGCAGTATAGTTGCACCATTGTTTAATTTAGTGTACGGCTTGTTGACTCGTTGGCGTTTGTTGCTGTATGTGCCGCTCTCTCTGCCTGTTATAAGATCTTCGAATCAAGCATTCCGCAGAAATTTGATTGCGCGTGATGCAGAGCGAATACCCGATAGGAATTTGCTTGTTTCTTTGTTGGCAATCAGTTTCTGGATGTTGCTCGTGCGTGGTGGACAGGTATTATCCTTCTACATCATTCCGCTCATTCCTTTGATTGCTATCAACGTTGCAATTGCCTTAAATATTATTCTGGGCTGGTTAGGCAAATTAGTGCGTTTCGATGTTGTACGTGCAGTCTTGATTATAGCGGTGCTGCTAGTTCTTATTCCTTATGATGCAAGGGCGATGGGTGGGATTATGTATCAGCATCCCACTTCGGCCCAACAACAGGCTCTGGTATGGATACGCGAGCATGTTCCACATAACTCCTTTATCGTCATTAATAGCTATATGTACCTGGATTTACGAGTGCCTGGTGGCCAGGGAGTTGGTGATGGAGCGCCCTATCCTCATGCGGAAGTCTATTGGAACGTAGCAGGAGATCCAGAACTACACCAGCTTGCGCTTGATAACAATCCAGATCGTATTGACTACATCGTAACTGATTCTGAGATGTTGCACGATATTCAAACCGTAGGGGGAGACATGGACATCATCAATGATGCATTAAACAAATCAGTATTACGCGCAGAGTTCCGTGCTGATGATCAGAATTTACAGATTGTGTTACAAGTCTGGCAAGTTATCCATAAATATCCATCGCCGAATGTCTATGCCAACCCGGCGTCTGGAGCTGGTCAAGCTTCGGCAGGTATGATAACTTCTCACAATTTTGGGGTTGGGTAGGGTCGGAAGTGTGTTGTTTCTTTTCTCATCTTGCCTGATAAAGTGGCAAAACGGGATAGAGTGGCGACGCTCGTGGAAGATGAAACTCAAAGCATCAACAGAATACATAACATTCAAATATAGAAGTAAAGGAACGAATATATATGCTAGCAACGCGACCGGATACAGATACAATAGCTGTAACACGCACCTTTGATGGCATTGAAGTAGCAGCTCATCGCATCATAGAACAAATTGGCGGCATGGACTCCGTCATGCGTGGAGCCAAATTAGCAATATTGAAACCGAACTTTGTTGCCGGGCGGAATGCTGAGACCGGTTCGACTACAAGTTTTGCGCTTCTCAAAGCTGTTGCGGAAGAAGTTCGTGCATGTGGCGCAGAGCCTGTACTCTGCGAAACTCCAGGCACCGAATTTGACCGAGATGCTACCTATACTATTTTGGGTGTCGAAAAATTCTGTGCTGAAAACGGCATTCGCATTGTGCGTGTTGATCCAGAAGGTGGTGAGCAAGATTGGGTTGAATTACGGCCCAGGGGTGCAAAGCGCTTGCGCCATTTCCGCATCCCACGTATTCTTAGCGAGGCACGCTTAATTAACCTGCCGGTTCTCAAAACACATGTTGTGTCGACGATGACACTCGGCATGAAGAACCCAATGGGCATTTTACCGCGACCCGACCGCCGTTCGATGCATACCTTTGGTATCGACCAGAGCATTGTGGATATGAATCTTGGCATCAAACCTGACCTCACTATCATAGATGGAAGTGTTGGACAGGATGGCGAAGGGCCACTATACGGTGATAAGGCTGATCTTCAAGTGCTGGTAGCAGGGCGTGACAGCCTGGCGGTTGATCTGGTCTGCTGTCAAATCGTAGGTGTGAAGCCACGTGATATTCCACATCTGAAGTTAGCTCTGGCACAGATGGGGAAGCCATCATGGAAAATGATTGGTGAGGATGTTGGCGTAATCAAGAAGTTTCGATTGCCGCAACAAAAAACGCTCTACCGCTTCATCTTCTGGATGATGTATCCACTCGATTATCCTTACACATGGATCGCGGAACGGGGCAAGCATCTATGCACTACCCTCTATGGCACAGGTCTGGTTGGCACGCGCCCGCAGATCAAAGAAGAAAATTGCACAAAGTGCGGTATCTGTGTAGAAGCGTGCCCCTTGCCAAATGTGATTGATCTGAAGACATTGAAAGTTGACTATCGAACCTGCCAGCGTTGCCTTCTCTGTTACGAAGCTTGTCCCGAAAATGCTATCAGCGTGAAGGGTTATTCAGGAGCGAGGCAATAACACGATGACATTTTCTAAATCCATTCCTCCAACGACGCTACCGCATCTACTTTTAAAAAGTCAGGAGGAATGATATGACTATCTTAGTAACAGGAGCGACTGGCTTTCTAGGCTCGGCGCTAACGACTGAACTGGTAAAACAAAAGCAGGATGTACGCATATTGGCTCGAGATGAACAGAAAGCTCGCGCTCAATTTGGTGAAGCTGTCACGATCATTCGTGGTGAAATCACTGATGTAGAGCAAGTTGAACGAGCTGTGAATGGCGCGACGATCATTTATCATCTCGTTGGCAAGCTCTATCATCCAAGTGTGCCATCAGAACTCTATCACTTTACGCATGTCGAGGGTACGAGAATCCTTCTCAATGCTTGCAAAATGCAAAAGCAATTACAGCGAATTGTGCATTGCAGTACGACAGGGGTACATGGCGTAACGGGTAGGACACCTGCAGCAGAGGATGCTCCCTTCGCTCCCACGAATCCCTACGAGGCTACTAAACTACAGGGTGAATTACTTGCGTTGAAGGCGTATAAAGAAGATGGACTGCCTGTGAGCGTTGCTCGCCCAGGTCTGGTGTATGGACCTGGGGATCTCCATTTACTTGGTTTCTTCAAATCAATTCAAAAAGGCATGTTCCGTGTCATTGATGGAGGCAAGGCACTGTTGCACCCAATTTATATTGATGATATGACCTCCGCTTTTCTTCTATGTGCCCGTCGCCCAGAGGCCATCGGACAGAGTTATAATCTGGCTGGCGATCATCCAGTAACGATTCGCGAATTGTCTACATCCATCGCGCACTCCATGGATCGAGAACTCCCAAAGGGCAGTATTCCTCTCTGGCTAGCCAATCTAGCTTCGGACATTTTCTCCATCATACCAGGCATCAAGGGAGAGAATGCACCGCTTACTCGTAGCCGTGTCCAGTTCCTTACACGCAGTCGAGTCTACGACATTAGCAAAGCTAAAACCGAATTAGGCTTTGTTCCCAATGTGGGGCTAGAGATGGGCATGAAAAATACAGCCGATTGGTACCACAAACATGGGTATTTATAGGAAGCCGTTAACTTCATGTATGTAATGCGTTGATATGTATGGAGCGTAACTCGTGCAGCGCGTTTCAATTGATTACACAAAAATTGATAGTTGAGGCTATGCATGGAATTCGATAATGTCGATTCATTGCCACCTCCAGTTCGACCTCGTCCAGTTCGAACTCGTTTGGTCGGCATGAAAAATGGAAAAATAGATACACCGGTACCGCACAGAACAACAAGAGAAAGCGATACAGATGGCGATGTTGCCATGCAGCCTACGGTTTCCCTCGAAAATGCAGTATCAGTACATAAAAAGTCTGTTGCGGCGTCTCCATCAAATGGGACTCATAGGAGAATATCGGTTCATTTGTTTGATGAAGATATCAGTAACCAGAGTACCGTGCATCTCATGCAGTTAAGTGGTATGATGCCTGCGATCCGTATTCCAAAACCAGACGCTTCAGCAAATACCCAGAGTGCCAATGGTAGGAATAGTCTGGGAGATGAAGATGGTTATTGGCCTTATGGTATTCAACAGACAGGGGTGCTACCAGTAATTAACTTGTACGGACGCGAACCGTTCGGAAAGACTATGCCGCTTGCTTCGTTGGGTGTGCCAATAACTGTACCTGTGGTACAGCCAAAACAACCGGCCTGGAAAGCTCTCCTCAACAGCCCGACAGTTAAGGTGGTGTTAGGTCTGCTGATTGGAGTTGGCTTACTGTTTCTCGTAGCGCGATTCGTAAATCTGCCTGCAACTATTGCTATATTGCGCACGAATCTGGCAACTCCACAGGGTATACTTCTGGCTCTTCTTGCCGGTGTATGCTTTCTTATGGCATGGTCCATCCGTGGTGTACGCTGGAAATTATTCTTGAATCCTGTCGGCAAGGTCAGTACGTTTCAAGCTATTGCGCTCTACCAGGTAGGTGTATTCCTCAATTTCCTGCTACCAATACGTGGTGGTGAAGTTGCAAAATGCTTTATGCTCAAACGCAATTGCGATATACCGGTCAGTAAGTCACTCCCTACAGTAGCTATGGACAAAGCTTTGGACTTAATGCCAGCGTTGTTCATCATGGCTCTCGTGCCCTTACTGGGAGTGCATATGGATATCAAGCTCTGGTTGGTACTCTGGTTCGTGAGTGGTATCCTTATCAGCCTTCTGTTTTTTGTCGTACTTTCAGCCTGGAAGCGCGATTCTGCTATTGCCTTCCTCCAAAAGATGACAGGGTTTCTTCCAAAATCGATCGGAGGTAAGGTTGAGGGCTTCGCTACGGGCTTTGTGGACTCTTTGTTAGCAGGTGCGAGCCAACCCAGAATATTTATTCCGGCAATCATACTTACTCTCGTAGCCGTGTGCTTTGATGCTCTCTTTGCTATGCTAGCCTTCTGGACAATCGGATACCATATCTCCTTTGGCGTGGCACTCTTTGGCTATTCGGTGTATAACATGTTTTACATCTTGCCAACCCCTCCTGGTCAGGTTGGTAGTAACGAAGTAGTAGGTGTACTTGTATTCACAGGACTACTAGGTATTAATAAGACCCAGGTCACAGCCATGTTCTTCTTCTCTCATCCCTGGGCTGCTCTGCTCATGTGTACAACTGGCCTTATATGCCTGAGTGCCCTTGGCTTGACCATAACTGGTGCTATGAAAGTGCAAACAGGCGGAGAAGATGGCCTTGATCCTTCAAAAGCCAGGGGCGTAGTTGCAAAAACTTAACACGATTTGTCAGAAGGAATTGCGCTCACCTTGAGCGCAATTCCTTCTGAAGTGCCTGCTTCATTCCAGTCTTTCTGACATCATAGCGACTTGGTTATATAGGTCAGGTTTGTTGCCTCATTTATCTTAGACGCGCAGCTTCAGTTCGCCTTTGTTCAGGAATTCTCATTTCTGTGGCTCTAACACTGCGATTAGGGCTGAGGGAACGTGCTTGAGCTGTTTTTTTGCTCTTCTGTTTCGAAAGAAACAACCTCCGGCAAAGGAGTAATCCTACTAGAATAGTGCTGGCGAGGTAGATGCCCAGCGCCCATGGCGTCTGTGTATCACTGCCAGTGCCGAGGCCGTGAATAGTAGCCAGCGCAAATACACCTAATGTCAATACATGCAACTGTCTCCACAACTTGTAGCCGATGTGAGGACGTAGCCAGGTACTGATGCCAATGGCAATGCCCAGATACAACGCCACAATACCGAAAGCCATCCATTCGGGACGATAATGACTTGTTAATGGTATAAGAATCTCATTCCAACTGAACTTTGTGAATGGATCAATCCAGGTGGCCAGAATATGCACGCCAAGAAAGATTGTACTAAGCAATGTCAGAAAATTGTGTAGTTCGCTATTGAGCAATCGCGGCCATCGTCTAGGCGATTGGATTTGTGTTGATAATGCCAGGCCAACAATCACGGCCAGGGTGAGTAATATATATGCGGTAAATCCACCTGCCCGGGCGATATCCCAGGTGATGTTTTGCCAGATAGTATTCATTTGCTTACTTCCTCCATAAGATCTATAGGCCATGGCTCCACCGTTTCCCACGTGCCATTCTCGTGTACAAGCAATCCGGCAATGTGATGCTTGTGCAGAAATTCGGCTCCAGATTTCGAACCAAGGATATATGCGATTTTTGCCGCCACCTCTGCCTGTTCACAACGGTCTGCCACGACGGTGACCGACCATAAGTCGCTCTGGGCTGATAGACCCGTACGCGGGTCGAGTATATGGTGGCGAAGTATATTGCCCTGCAGCCAGTGGCGATGAGCGATGCCAGAAGTGGCAATAGCGCCATGATGCAATGGGATTGTCCAGTACTGCTTCTGACCAGGGACTGCCACAGACCACTGCTCATCAGAAGGCGGAAGCCCCAGGACTGAGAGGTCTCCTCCTGCATTTACCAGAGCAGAACTTATGCCGCTCTGATACAGTTCCTCAAGAGCTGCATCGACTGCCATGCCTTTTGCAATCCCTCCGAAATCCAGCTTGATACCAACTGGAAGCGTCACCTGACGATGTATCGGGTTTACCTTTATACCCCGCCATCGTCCACCAGGTTCTCCAGGAATTATAAGATCGAATCGGTTTATTGGAAGGTCATCGAAAGTACGGTCGTAACCTAACTGTTCTAATTGTTCCAACATGGCTGGATCATACACTCCCTCGGTTGCCTGGGCGGCTGTCAGAGCAGTTGCCAGGACATCATAGAGAAGATTGCTGACTGCAACAGGTGTTCCTGCGTGCTGATTGAGTTGTGAAAGCTCACTCTCAGGTAGGAATCGACTTAATGCCTGCTCCCATTCCGAGAAGAGCGTTCGAACAACCTCAGCACCCAGCTCTACCTGGTTTTCAGGAAGCAGCATAGAAATGGTTGTTCCCATCGCTCGGAACTCTTCGCGCCGCATACCAGTGGGAATTGCATAGTTAGGAGGTGGTGGTTCCGGTGACGGGTGTTGATGATGGGCTGCTTGTTCCACTGGTATTTCCTCCCTGTTGATTAAAGAAACTATTGCTATTTTGAGATGATGAATTTGAATTCGAGCTTGTGTTCGACGATCCTGATGTCGATTGAGTGGTGGTGGTACTGACCTGGTGCATGGCGACCAACCCGCCGAAGATGCCGAAGCCTATGATTGAAGCAACAGCTAGAGTTCTTTTGAGGGCATTGACCAGCGCAAGTGCTTGTGCTTTAGGCATTTTTGCTCGCGTTCCGGGTTTTTGACCAGGCAATTTTTGATTATGCGACTGTACGGATTGTTGTCCATTCTGAGCCGCCGCAGGCCTGTACTGAAACAACTGATTTTGTTGTGGTGTCCCTTGTGAAGTTCTATCGTATTCGTATGGGTTCGTTTCCATATGTATCTCCAATCTAATAGGGTGAATAATATTGTGACGCTCTATCTGCCCTGATTGTGTACCGACGCGAGCGCCTCATTTAATCGGATATATTCATATCTTGTGTTAAGCATACAGCATCTATATTGGCTTTCTATTGGAAATGCATGAGAATTTTCTCATTCCATAGCTTGACCATTTTCTTGTGCGTAACTAAAATCCGCGGGGTATCAGGGGCTTGCAAACCCCTGATACCACCTGCGAATTTTAGTTACCTATTGTTATTGCTGTAATATCTGCTGCACAACTGTCTGTGCCAGATTAGAAGGGATTGCGAAGCTAACACCGTTAGCGGCTGTATTTGACTCTGTATTCACAGCAGTTAATGTCGGGATACCAATGAGCTTACCCTGCAAATTAATCAAGGCGCCACCGCTATTTCCAGGATTTACAGCAGCGTCGGTCTGGATTGCATTGGAAATCGTAGCGCCTGTTGACTCTGTAACACTACGATTAAGTGCGCTGACTATCCCCTTAGTTGCCGTTTCGGTGATCCCTAACGGATTACCAATGGCCAGTACTTCTTGTCCTACAATAAGCTTGGATGAGTCACCAATTTGAGCAACTGTCATAGTAGCAAAAGGCTGGATATGCACTACTGCCAGATCATCCGAGGTATTCGTGCCTACCAATTGTGCCTGTTCTTTATTTCCATTATAGAGAACAACTGTAATACTATTTTCACCGTTGACGATATGGTAATTGGTTACAATGTCTCCTTTGGAGTCAATGATAACTCCAGAGCCTATCTGTTCTCCAGTAGTAGTAGTTACATCGAGTTCGACAACGGCTGGCTCTATCTTTGCAATAGCAGCTTCCTGCTGAGCTTCAACCGTCGATACACTGGAAGAAGTGCTTGATGTAGTAGCAGGTGCTGTAACTGCTCCTTTGGAAGTGGTATTGGCAGTACTTGTGTTACTTGATTGGTTTGCACTATTACCTGCGTACTCTATTCCAGCAAACAACCCTACTGCAAAGATAATAGCGAGCACAAGTGTAAAGAGCAAGATTGCTCCGCCGCGGCCTTTTCTGTTTTGTGGTGGCAGAGAGGCCTGTGGTGCAGCTGGGATCAAGGGCAACGGCGATGTATCCTGCTCTGCGGAAGTGTGAGTGCCAGTTGGATTTTCTAGTACCGATACAGACTCATATGGAACCTGTTGATACGGTGATGTATATGGATTATAGACTTCGTTCTCTTCTTGCAGCATATTCTTTTTCCTTTGCTTTCAATTCGAAAACACTGTTTGGACTTTATAAGTTATCGTATCTCTGCTATTCAGATATTAAACTTCAGGTAGTTTTATGCTCATTATGTTCGTTAACACGTGGTCAGCAAAGATATATTTCCTGCTCTACTTCTATAGTAAGCGAATATCATGTGAAGCATATTGGAGGAATATGGGAAAGTTCTCATGAACTTGCTTGAATGGCTGCCCTTTTTCTGATGTTGTGATAGAGCTTCAGAATTAGGTCAATCGTTGTGATAGAGGTTTCTCAAAGTGAAAAAGGTGTCATAAACTGGATCCTGACGAATTTCGGGTAACCCTGGACTCGTCAGGATCCATGTGCCACAGTCAGCAACAATTGATCAGGATGAACTAATCGCTGGTGTACTGTGTGGCCCAGTATTAACCAATGTCAATACTGGTGGCTGTGATGCTCCCATCGCTATTGTGGGTGCCCATGACGTGAATTCGAGTGCCAGCAGTAATGGCGCTTGCCGTGACAGTCTTACCAGCCTGTCGATAACTGGTACTCGCTGTGGTGTGGATCGTAACCGAACTGCCATTCGACGATTTGGCTACGATTGTATTGCCACTCACGCTCGACACAGTAAATGACTCACACTGGCCCTGCCCCTGTGGCCTGCCTGCTCCTGGCCCTCCGGCCACCGGCTGAGCGTAATTGGCACCTCCCTGAGAGTAAGTCAGCGACTGGGAGCTGTTAACACCTCCTTGCGTGAAAGCCGGTGACTGGGAGCTACTATTACTTACAGTCGTAAGGGCTGAAGCCTGGGTTGTCCCGCTCGAAGTGCCTAGTAGTACACCCACTCCAAGAGCGAGCATAAAGGCAAAGGCCAGACCCCCGATCAGGAGCCATCTGCACCCTCGTCGACGCGGAGCAATCTTATCATGATCTTCCATTGGTATACCTCCTTTCTTTCGGAATGAGTAGTTGCGGAGCTTTTTCCACCGCACCATCAGTATAAGTTGGTATGATGTGATACCCATTGGAATAGAATGAGATTTCTCAAATCCTATTCCAATGAATCCTGATTACTCCATCGTTCACGATGCAGAGGTTATTTCGTACAACTGTTCAGAACCACCAAAGCCACTGGAAGCGCTACTTGTTGAACCAGATTGCCATTGGCTGGAGGATATTACCTTTGAATGTTGTGTGATCCACGTGATTAAGGTACTCTGACCGCTACCGCCAGGACCGCCATTTCCCGAGCCATTGAGCAAGAAGTAGCGAACCTCACCACTCTTTACCAATGCAGCGAGCTGGCTCGTCGTTAAGATCGGATCACTGCCTGAGAAGCCGCCCAACGCCATAACAGGCTGATTCGTCTCCAGAATAATGGAATCCGCCTCGTTTGAACTTACATTGGAAATTTCCAGTAGTCGTTCCGTTACTTGAAGCTGGAGGTTGGAATTGCTGGGATGTGTTTCCGCTCGTATTACTACCAGCACTGTTGCCACCAAAACCGAATTGTCCCAGCAAGCGCTGGATGCCATTGTAGCCTAAAGCCAGGCTTATCTCCGAATTGTTCTGACTCGAACCAACATACGGACGGTTCGCGGTAGGAGTCAGGTCTACCGCGATTGCCCATGAGAGTGAAATGGTCAGCATAATTTTGAAAATTTACAATTCCATGAGAATTTTCACATCTCTTTCCAATTTAACTTCAATCAAAAAAGACTATGATTGTGTAGGAAGAGAGAATCCTCTCAATTGGTAAGGAGTGCAGAGGACGAAGTCCTTTGCCGAAGTGTGAGGTGTCCCCCATAGGCTCGGACTTGAAGGCAGTAAGTGGAATCGTCCCCTAACGGGGTGCGGAGTGTCCCCGCTCACGTCCATCCCTGCTCGCCGCCTTAGGCGGCGAGAAAAATGCTTAAGTCCGCACCTATCGGATGGATTGTCTCCACCAACTTCTCAACCCGCCGCCTTAGGCGGCGTAAAGAAAAAGATTAAAGCAATTACGAAAAACATATTGCCTGAATAAAAATATATAAAGAGGAAAAGAACCATGCATATTCTAATAGTGGAAGATGAAAAACGCATCGCATATCTACTGCGCCGCGTCTTACTCGAAGAGCGGCATACAGTAGACCTGGCGCACGACGGGATTGAAGGACTTGACCTGGCCCTGAGCGATACCTATGATGCAGTGATCCTTGACCTGATGCTACCTGGTATTGATGGTATCGAGGTCTGCCGCCAGATGCGTGCTGAACACGTAATGACACCTGTATTGATGCTGACCGCACGTGGGGCAGTAGAAGATCGTGTGACGGGTCTCAATGTTGGCGCAGACGACTATCTCACGAAACCTTTCGCAATGGAGGAACTTCTGGCTCGTGTAAATGCCCTGTTGCGCCGCCGCGACCGTCGTTTTGATGAGACTCTCCAACTCAGCGTAGGAGATTTGACACTTGATCTGGTGAGACACGAAGCGCGCCGGGATGGCCGTATCATCGAGTTAACAGCCAAAGAATTTTCCCTCCTCGAATACTTAATGCGCCATGCTGGAAGGGTGCTTACCCGCACGCAAATCGTTGACGCCGTCTGGCGCTACGACCTGGATGCGCTCTCGAATGTAGTAGATATTTACATTCATTACCTGCGCGACAAGATAGATCAGGGCTTCACTCATCCATTAATCAAAACTGTGCGCGGAGTGGGTTACAAAATCGAAGCGTCATAGATGGAAGGAGCAACAGCATGAGCTGGAGAAGTCAAATCAGGTCAAAAGTGCATCGCGACAAGAGCAGTCTCTCGCAGGAGGCAGGTGCAGCCATGTTTCAAGGACTGCGCATCCGCCTGACGCTCTGGTATTGTGGCGTGCTGGGTGTGGCCCTGATACTCTTTGGCGTCACGCTTTACTTCGGGACTCAGTACTTCCTCCTGACACCTATCGCATCAGATGCTGCTGGACATGCACTTGTCCATCAAAATGAATGGTACACAAACTCTGCAAGCCAGGCTTGTCCTGCAATGGGACAACAGGGACAATTCGGTGGGCCTCCCGGTCAGGGTTTCCAGAGGCCCGAGCAGGTCGCATGCTTTGATCAGAATGGCAACTTGCTTGCAAGTCAAAATACTACGAGCTTCCCATCTGTTTTCCTTGACAATTCGCTGGCAAAAACAGCTTTGCAAACGGGTCGTCCAGCCAGCGATATCGTCGACGCGGGGGGCTCGACAGGGCAGATCTATCGCTATGCCCTTGTAGTTCCTAATCAGACAGGAAATGGAAATGCAGGCGTGGTAGTGATTGGCGAGTCTGTCCAGCCGCAGGAAGCCGCTCTCTCGTTGCTGCTCAAACTATTACTGGGCATCGGAGGAGTAGCGTTGCTGGGTGCGGGAGTAGGTGGCCTGTTCCTTTCGAACCGCGCTCTAGAACCTGCACGACGTGCATGGTCTAACCAGCAGCGTTTCATCGCAGATGCCTCTCACGAACTTCGCACACCTCTGACCTTGCTGCGTGCCGATGCCGAGGTTCTGTTGCGAGGTCGAGAGCGCTTTGATGTCGAGGATGCTGCGCTATTAGAAGATATTGTTGTCGAATCGCATCGCATGGCACGTCTCTCAAACAACTTGCTGACGCTTGCCCGGCTTGACAACACTTCACTCCACCGGGAGCATGAAGTGGTAAACCTGGTTGAACTGGCTCAGAGAGGAACACGACGGATACAGGCTCTAGCCGATCAAAAAGATATCACGCTTCATATAGAGGATGTTGGCACACCCTATGTGATTGGAGACCCGCTTTTGCTAGAGCAAGCTTTACTGGTGCTGCTAGACAATGCCATGAAATATAGCTATTCTGGAGGTCATATTATTGTACGCACGAAGACGAAAGATGAACAAGCGCTTCTGGAGGTAAGTGACAACGGGGTCGGTATTGATCCCGAACATCTATCACACCTTGGTGAACGCTTTTACCGAGTGGATAAGGCCCGCTCGCGTGAGGCAGGAGGCACAGGTCTTGGGCTTTCCATTGCACGCAGTATCGCGTTAACTCACAGTGGTTCTCTCTCCTTCTCTAGCGTTCCCGGACACGGCACAACCGTAACATTGGCTTTGCCCCTCGCGTACGAGACGCATTCAGATATCAGAGAGGAGGAGGAATCAGTACAAATAACATCCCTGCCGAAACAGAAATTCTATACAGAATAACAAGGCAAGTAACTAATCTATGGGGTTCCAAGGGGCCTGCTGGCCCCTTGGCGGGGTGTGGGGCCGCGCATCTGGGGGATGCAAAAGCGAGTCCCACTTATTACCACCACTTCGCCGCCGGAGGCGGCGCGAGTAAAAAGAGTTTGAATAGTCGTAAAAGACATAAATTGGAGTTCTTATGAAAAGACGTAACATCCTATTCGCCGGAATAGGCGCAGTCATCATCATTATTGTTGCTGGCGTATTCTACACATCGCACTTTGCAAATGCTGTCAACCAGACCCAGACTCATGTCGCCCCAGGTGCCGTAACTGTCACCGAAACGCCAGTGCCATCAACAGGCCTGCAAACCTTTCAGATCGTACCTGCCCAAACCACAGCATCCTATAGCGTATACGAAAACCTGATTTTCCAAAATAAACCGAATAATGATGCCATTGGCACGACCCACTCTGTTCAGGGGAGCTTCAAGATCAAAACCGGTACTTCACCAGTCGTCGCATCCATGAACATTACAGTCGACTTGAGTACGTTGCAATCAGATGCACAGAGACGTGACGATTACATCAAGCAAAACTCGCTGCAAACGGACACCTACCCGAATGCCACGTTTGTCTCTGTCAGCACGCAAGGCTTACCATCAAGCTATACCGATGGCCAGACGGTACATTTTCAACTCACAGGTAATCTAACTATGCACGGCAAAACCAACAAAGAGGTCTTTGATGTACAGGGAAAAGTTGTTGGCAACACAATAACGGGAACCGCAACCAGCACCATTTACATGACAGACTTCGGTATCCAGCCGCCCAACCTGGCCAACATCGCAATTGCACAAAATAAGGTTGTTATTACTCTTACTTTCACAGCGAAATCGGCATAACACACAGAGATGCATTTAGAAACGCTACATGCACAGCGTTTCTAAATGCATCTCTGTATACACACACTTTCTAATCTCCCTTAAGCTCTCCCCCAACTACCAACAACCACAATCCTTCATAAGCATAGTCGTGGCCAGAACGACCTACAACAGAGTCAAGTTTATCGAATGCTGGATCGTCAATAGCCTGAATTAACTTCTTCTCAATTGCTTCTACCTCATTTGGGAATCGTTGGCCTAACTGAGCCAATGCCTCGGCACAGGCAATACGCACATCGTAGTTGTTATCCAACAGACCATGCAACAAAGCTTGGATAGATTGCTCGTTGTTTTGGCCAATTTGACCTAAAAAATGAGCTGAATTGCGGCGTACTGACCAAACTTCATCTTGTTGTAATGCTTCAAGAAACAGCTCTATTACCTCAGGGGACGCATGAGCGAGATGACCTAAGCTCTGTGCTGCCCGGGATCGCACGTTAACGTCATCGTGCAGCAAGGCATGGATGAGAGCGGAGAGGGCTTCAGGAGAGGGTTGAGCGAGATGACCTAAACTCTGTGCTGCCCGGGAGCGTACGCTTGCTTCGTATCGTGCAGCAAGGCATGGATGAGAGCGGAGAGGGCTTCAGGAGAGATGAGCGAGTGACCTAAACTCTGTGCTGCGCGGAGCGTACGCTTGCTTCAGTATCGTGCAGTATAGTATGGATGAGAGCGGAAAGAACATCCGGAGAGGGTTGAGCGAGTGAACCTAAACTCGCGCTGCGTTGGAGCGCACGTTAACGTTAGTATCGTGAAGCATAGCGTCGATGAGAGTGGAGAGTGCAGTAGAAGAGGGTTGAGTGAGTTGACCTAAACTCTGTGCTGCACTAGAGCGTACGGTAGCATCAGAATCATTCAGGGTGTCGATGAGAGTGGAGAGCGCAGTTGAAGAGGCTTGTGCGAGTTGACCTAAACTCTGTGCTGCATTGGAGCGTACGTAAGCGTCGGCATCGTATATTGCAGCGATGATATAAGGATACAGTGCAATTGCTCCTTCACTTTCTGTCAAGTATTTTAGTCTCTCGTACAAAGCTTGCCGATAGCGTGAATATATAGCGGATCCTTTCTGATATAATAACTCATCAGCCAGTCGCTTAACAAGTTTTTTCAAGTTCGTTGGCCACACCGGAATATTATCCCCCAAACACCTCAGCGCAAAAAGAAAATCACGTCCAAGCAATTCTTCATATCGACTTGGAGTAAACCTTAACTCCTTCGCCTCTTCACTCTCTGCCAAAATAGCCGTTTCGAGTAAATCGGCAGCATCATCTGGTGAATCTAGCCCCACGAATCCGAGCGCTAATAGGATCGGCTCTTCCCAGCGCGGCTTATGCAAATGCTCACGAATGAGCCCTGCCCTCTCCCTACTTCGTGCTACTAGATGGCGTGCAGCATAGTATTCCTCAAATGTAAGGTGCATAAAACCATATCTTTTAGGTGCTCGCTCAACAAAAAGGCCTGTATGTTCGTGTACTGCTTGTATGAATTTTTTGACCTCGTATTCAATATCAGGATTATCTTCATCCCAATCAAGGCCCTTAATGCGTGCCCACTCCTGGCCCAATTCTCTATAGACATCATGCTCTGTAGCGATGCCTGTCGACTTGTTTTCATGTAACCAGTAGGCTAGCCTGCCAAGTAGTCGTGTCAGGTACTTATCATTAACCAGCGCTGATTCGGGGACACCTTGTGCCATGCGCCATGTACGCGCTAGCGTATCTGCCGCCAGTTTATAGAGCTCAATACGCTTCTGGGGCAGTTGAGCACCTGTGCGGTGGATAAGAGCAAGCGTGCGCAATAGTAATGGGTTTGCAGCCAGTCGGTGTACTCCAGGCGAGCTTTGCACCGCTTTCATGATACCGTCAATCTCTCTTTTTGCTACCATTTCTCGAGCTTCTTGGGATAACTCCGGCGTTTGCGCTGCTTCAACTGCTGTACACCAGTGTTCCAGAAAACGCTGAATCTGATTATCATCCATCTCCTGTACTGTATATTGGACAAATGGGTCACTCAAAGGGGCACTGCGGTATCCAGCGATACGACTGGTTATCGCAAAGCGATTAGGACGATTGTCATGATAACGAATGAAATCTTCAATGCGCTCGACTACTTTGCGCCGGTCGTCAGCGTTCACAATCTCATCTAGCCCATCTAGCAGTACCAAGCAGTTACCATCCATCAGTTCTTTTGCTAACAGGTCAGACAATCCAAAATTTGGACACTCGTGCATTTCGTAGTAGTCTGCCAGGTATTGGCTGAGTGATTTCCCTTTCGGCATGCCATGTTCAGCGTAGTCAGCAATGCGAATCAAAATCGGGAAACGAGCAGTGTCCAGTTCTGATCCTGCTTCGCTTCGTCCATCATACAAAGCTTGAGCGTGTATAAGAGCTAGATAATGCAGCAAAGTGCTTTTGCCACTACCAGGATCACCTAATATAATCAGGCGTTCGTGGCGCTTGACAGCATCAGCCAGTTCAATGATTTCCCCTGGCGCATTTTTGGTATCAAGAATACGGCTTTCGAGACGTGCCATGAGATGTTCTTGTTGATCCTCTATTTCCTCTGTGGGCAGATTCCCGCGCACAATCTTCTCCTCGAGCTTTGCCATTTCTTGGTCTAGGAGGCGGCGATCAACCTCACTGAGAGCCTTATCTCGTTGAGCTCGCAGCGAGATATAGACCTCGTCAAGCTTCACCTGTACCTGGCGTTGAGTTTGGAATGTACCTCGCGGGTCAAGGTAGAGATTGCGCTCTATTAGCCAATGCAAGTAGTCCTTGCGTGTGCCAGACGTAGCTTGCTCTGCACCTAGCTTAAAGCGAATAGCCGTCAGGTCGCTGGCAAGCTGCTCAAATGTGCGGCTGTCGTTCAGGTCATTTAATTCTGGCTCTTTTTTGAGTTCACTTGCCATGTAGTCGAGAAAATCGCTGACTGCTGGTTCCAACTCTCGCACGAGAGTAGTGTGACGTTCAGGGTTGCGGATGTTTAAAGATTCAGCCCAGCGTATAGCGAGTTCGCTAGGATCAGGATGGCCGTCACGTATCAAGAACTGAGCCAGTATGGGTGCACCCTCGTTCCCAAGGAAGCTGGCGTTAAAGAGATCGGTTGCCCATTGAGGGTATTTATTCTCGAACTTTTGATAGGCTTTATTGAGTGCGCGTTTGAAGGCTTGTTGTTTTGGATCAAGGTTTAGCTTTTTACGTACCCAGTCCCCCGCAATGCTCTGGCTTTGCTCAAGTGCGTAGCTGAAGACTTGCTCTGAGATGGTAGTCAGGATTATTTCCGTTAGTGCCATGCGCTTTTCTTACCTTTGCTACCTGGCTCAATTTGTCGATTCGCAATAGAAGTCAACAATATTGTATCAACCTGCATGCAGAATGGCAATAAGTGAGCATTGTACTTTGCCCTTGCCACCCCACCCCAAACCACGTACAATAAAACCAACAACAACATATTCCTACTCATCTCAATCAACCACTCACAACAGAAAGAAATAACATATGCGTGATCTAGCGAACAGGGCGTTGAATGTCGCCCAACAGCTTGGCGCCAGCTACGTAGATGTGCGCATCATGGAGCGTACCACAGAAGGTATCGACGTAAAAAATGGTCGCGTAGAAGGTATCTCAAGCGGAACAAGCAGCGGTTTTAATGTGCGTGTCATCGTTAATGGTGCCTGGGGCTTTGCCAGCAGTGCCAACATGGACGATGCCGAAGCAGAACGAGTTGCCAGACAGGCAATACAGATTGCCCGCGCCAGCGCTCTCGTAGCAGGCGAACCTGTGATCCTTTCACCGCTTCCTGCACAGCATGGCTTCTATCGCACTCCCATGCAGAAAGATCCTTTCACTATTCCGCTGAACCAGAAAGTGCAATTACTGCTCGATGCCGATGCTGCTATGCGCTCGGTTCAGGGAGTCGCGCTCACGAACAGCAATATGGAATATTCACGCGAGCATAAGCTCTTTGTTAGCTCGGAAGGCAGCGAGGTTGAACAGGAACTCTATGATGTTGGTGCGGCTATCGATGCCAGTGCCGTTGATCCTACAAGTAGCGAGATACAGACACGCTCGTATCCCAATTCGTTTGGCAGACAGGCAGGCACATCGGGTTATGAATTTATTGAGGCGATGAACCTTATCGATCATGGAGCGAGGATCGGTGAAGAGGCTGTCAAGTTGCTGGCTGCACCACAGTGTCCTAGCGGCGTAACAACCATCATTCTTGATGGCCCGCAAACCGCTCTGCAGGTCCACGAATCGTGCGGTCACCCCATCGAACTGGATCGAGTGCTGGGAATGGAAGCGGGCTTTGTGGGTAAAAGCTTCCTGACAACAGACAAGTTAAATGGGCACTATCGTTACGGATCGGACATTGTCAACCTGACCGCGGACGCTACCATCCCGGGTGGATTAGGCACCTTTGGATGGGATGATGAAGGTGTTCCAGCGCAAAGAACGCCCATCGTGACCAACGGTATCTTCAGCGGTTACCTTATGTCTCGCGATACCGCTCCAATGCTTGGGCTAACCAGCAATGGCTGTGTGCGTGCCGATAGCTGGAATCGCTTGCCAATGATACGCATGACGAATGTGAGCCTGGAGCCTGGAACATGGACGCTGGATGATCTGATTGCCGATACTGATGATGGTATCTATATGAGCATCAATAAAAGCTGGAGTATCGATGATAGACGCTTGAACTTCCAGTTTGGCGTCGAGCTCGCCTACGAAATCAAACATGGAAAATTGGGGCAGATGTTGAAGAATGCCACCTATACAGGCATCACACCACAATTCTGGGGATCCTGTGATGCTATTTGCAATCGCGATGAATGGGTAGTGTGGGGTACTCCCAACTGTGGCAAAGGCGAACCGATGCAGGTGATGCGTACAGGCCACGGTGCAGCCCCCGCTCGTTTTCGTAATGTACAGGTAGGTGTAGGCCGCTGGTAATCCTCATCACCTTTCAATGAATAGAGAGAGTTAAGAAATGTATTCAGATGAAAAAAGTGTACATGCTCTGCTACAAAAAGTCCTCAGTTATTCTCATGCAGAACAAACCGAAGTGGTCTACTTAGGTACGGAGAGCGCCCTCACTCGCTTCGCCAACAATTTTATTCATCAAAACGTCGCGGAAAGCAATCATGAATTGCGAGTTCGTGCCATTGTGGGCAAAAGAATGGGCGTGGCAACGACCAACCGCCTTGATGACCAATCACTTCAACGTGTAGCGGAACAGGCATTGGATATTGCGCGTCTTTCGCCTGAAAATCCGGAGTTTCACTCACTACCAGAGCCACAGCCAATCGTGCCTGCCATTGGTTTCAGCGAGCGCACCGCATTGTATAGCCCGGAGGCGCGAGCCAGGAGTGTTGGCATTATTGTAAAACTGGCAAAGGAACGTGGATTAGAGTCTGCAGGAGCCTTTTCAACCGAAACCAGCCAGGTTGCAGTTGCGAACTCGCTTGGCATTTTTGCCTATGAGCCTCGTACTGAGTCCGAATGTCACGCTGTTGTCATGGCGGATGCTCAGGGATCCGGCTATACCCAGCGTCTTGTTACCGATGCCACTACGATCGACTTTGAGGCGATGGCTCGCGAAGCAGTAGAGAAGGCTCAACGTAGTCGCAATCCTATTGATTTCCCAATCGGTGAGTATCCGGTTGTCCTGGATACATATGCAACTGCGGATATGTTGCAAAATCTGATATTTCATGGGCCTCTCTGCCACGGCTGTACAGGAAGAGCGTAGTTTCATGAATGGTCAATTTGGCAAGCAACTCGTCAGTCCTCTTGTGACCATCTATGATGATGGGCATGATCCTGCTGGCTTACCACAGGCATTTGATTACGAAGGTATGCCCAAACAGCGTGTGGTAATGTTCGATCATGGAGTAGCTAACGCCGTTGTGTACGATTCATTTACGGCTTTTCGTGAGGGAAAATCGGATACTGGACATGCTTTACCTGCTCCTAATCCCTGGGGACCATTGCCTATCCATACAATGATGGCAGCAGGCGATGCCAGTCTTGGAAGAGCTAATTCGAGGCGTTGATCGAGGAATTTATGTGACGCGTTTCCATTATACCAATACCGTACACCCGGTCAAAACACTCTTCACAGGTATGACTCGAGACGGGACTTTTTTGATCGAGCATGGTGAGTTGAGCAGCCCTGTGAAGAATTTCCGCTTCACGCAGAGCATTCTTGATGTCTTGCGTGACGTACAGGCAATTGGCAAAGAACGCATTCAATGCCGCGACTATATTCCAGTCCTTGCGCCAGCGTTACGCGCCAGCAGCTTTCATTTCACAGGTGTAACAGGGTCCTAGAATGTAACAAATGTTTTGTGAACAACTTCACAAAACATTTGTTACATGAATCCTTCCCTCAACGTCTATGCATAATAGATAATAAGCATATCAATACAATATTAAAAGCTTATATTCGGAAGGAAAAATATATGATTGGACCACTCAACTGGATAGACCTGCTCTTCCTTGCAACTATCGTTCTGCTCATCTTTAACGGGATTCGGAACGGAGCCGTTTTTAGTCTCATAAATTTACTGAGCATTCCAATAGCTATCGGCGTAGCATACTTTTTTGGTAAACCTTTCGCCTTGTTCTTTGCGAAGAACGGCTTGCAAGTCTCACCTCTCATTTCATATATTGTACTATTCTTTGTCACAATTCTTGTGATACAAATTATTGGTACAAGCATGCGTGGAGTACTCAAACATACACCCGTCCTGGGTTGTGGCGATTCATTATTAGGTGGATTTGTAGGGTTTTTCGAAGCCTGGCTGATATGGTTGATCGTATTATTCTTTGTGGGTAATTTTTTGCACGATATACAGGCTACTATTCAAACTGGTAAAACGCTTATTCCTGGAGTCAATATCACTGTTCAACAATACCAGGTCTGGCATGATGCCTATAATCAGGCTGTGAATCATAGTCTCTTTGCTAGGGTAAATGGCTTTTTTATTAAAGAATTGCCTGCAGTGCCGCGTTTGAGTTGGAAATAGGTGCTTACGTTCTCGGAATAGGGTGCTACAATACACTCTAGATGATAATGTATTGCATGCAAATGGAAGGAAGGAACCTACGGCAAAACAAAATCGCCTCATCGATATGTACTCTCGCGGAGGGCATGAACATGCCTTTCTGGTCGCTGTAGATCAAGACGAGAGTGAAAGTTTGTGGAGTGTAGAAGATTCACTCAGCGAATTAGGCACCCTGGCGCGTACTGCGGGCGCCGAGGTTGTTGGCACGTTAACCCAGCGCTTGCGCCATCCAGATGTCGCAACCTATATTGGCAAAGGGCGGGCGCAAGAACTTCGTGATACCGAGAAAGAACTTGGTTTCGACCTCGTCATTTTTGATGACGAACTATCTCCTTCTCAACAACGCAATCTGGAAAAGTTGCTAGATGCGCGTGTGATCGATCGTACAGCTTTGATTCTCGATATCTTTGCGCAGCATGCTCGTACCCGTGAAGGCCGTTTGCAGGTTGAATTAGCCCAGTTAGAGTATCGACTACCTCGCCTGGCAGGTCGAGGCGTTGAGCTTTCACGACAGGCAGGCGGTTCGCGTAGCGCGGGAGCAGGTGGTGTTGGTGGCGCTATTGGTGTGCGCGGGCCCGGTGAAACAAAACTTGAGATAGACCGCAGGCGCATTCGCAGCCGTATCTCGGAGCTGCACGAGGAGATTGAAGGCGTGCGCGAACAACGCACTATACATCGCAGGCAACGTGCAGCACAGGCTATACCCGTTATCGCAGTCGTCGGTTATACCAATGCGGGAAAATCCACCCTCTTCAATGCGCTCACCGAAGCTGAGGTGCTGGCTGAAAATAAGCTCTTTGCGACACTTGATCCGACTACTCGTCACATCATATTACCAGGAAATCAAGAGGCATTGTTGACCGACACTGTTGGGTTCATTCAGAAACTGCCAACTCGATTGATCGCGGCTTTTCGCGCGACACTTGAAGAGGTCATTGATGCTGATTTGCTGCTGGAAGTTGTGGACATCAGCCACGAAAACGCAATCGAGCAGAGCGAGACTGTCAACGAAGTCTTGCGCGAACTAGAAGCCGACAAAAAGCCACGCGTCACTGCTTTGAATAAGGTTGATCTGCTTGATGATCCATCAGATGCAGATACGTCACTTTACCCACATGCTGTAGCGGTATCCGCTCTACAGAAAGTTGGTTTTGATTCTTTACTTAACATGATCGCGGAGGTGCTTGCCGCTACTATGGAGGCAGTTCAGGTTATAATTCCCTACGATAAAAGTGAACTGGTTGAACTTTTTCACCGTCGTGGGCGTGTTGAGCTAGAAGAACATCGACCCGATGGCACATTTATTGCTGGTCGTATTCCACGCTCCTTGCTCAATTATTTTACGTATTGTAAATAATCACATGCATACTTTTCAAGAGTTTGCATGCAAGTTATAATGAGTTCAGCCAAATTTTCGTTGAGGCAATTTTAGGAGCTACATTATGGTCAACACAGAGCGTTTTCAGGTGCGATTCTGGGGAGTGCGTGGCAGCTATCCCACTCCTGGACCTCAGACAACACGCTATGGAGGAAATACTACCTGTGTTGAAGTAGTTGCAGGTACTCGCACAATGATTCTCGATGCCGGAAGCGGCATCATACGCCTCGGTAAGGATTTGTTACATCGTTCGGAAGGCAAACCTCTCAATCTGACCTTATTTATCACACATGGTCATGGCGATCACTTGCTTGGCTTTCCCTTTTTTGCTCCGCTTTATGAGAGTAGCACCACCATCGATTTCTTTGGTCCATCTCTTGGGGACCGCAGTATTGAGCAACTTGTAACCCCATTCATGTCTCCACCGTATTTTCCAGTAGATATGCGAACGTTACCGTCACATCGCATATTCCATACTATTTCTGGGAAAGAGCAGATTACCTGGGGACATGGTGATATAGGGCCAACTGTGACGTGTGAAGGTGAGAATATAACAGAAGCGGAAGTCCGAGTTATTGCCAGGCTGACAAATAGCCATCCCCTGGATGGTGCTGTGATTTATCGCATTGAATATGCTGGGCGGCGCCTGGTATTTGCCACTGATGTAGAATGGAGAGAAGTATGCGATCCTGGCTTTCTTGATTTTATAGAGGACGCTGACCTGCTCATACATGATGCCCAGTATACACACGATGATTATCAAGAAGGCAAACAGGGATTTGGGCATAGCACTATCGAAATGGCAACAGAAGTAGCTAATGTGGCTCATGTTCGTAAGTTGATTTTGTTTCATCACGAACCAACATATGACGACAATAAATTGGATGATATACAGGCTGAAGCACGGTCGCGCTTTGCGAATACATCTGTTGCATGCGAGGGCATGGAAATCAATCTTTTGTAATAGTCTGAGCGCTTTTTCGATGCGCTACATATAGTCCAGGCATTTATACGGAATGCCATTTGTGAGGATAACTATGATAAATGTTGTACTGGCGTTCATGATTATTGGCTCTTTCCTGGTGGCAGTTATCATTCATGAATTTGGCCATTCCCTGGTAGCCACGATGTTAGGCGATCCTACCCCTCGTAAGGAAGGGAGATTTTCTTTCAGTCTACCGTCGCATATTGATCCTGTAGGAACAATGTTGTGTGTGATTCTTGCCTTTTTCCCGGTTGCTGCGGGACCTGTTGGGCTGGGATGGGGAAAACCTGTTAAAGTTGATCCCTGGAAGCTGCGTGGCGGGCCAAATTTTGGTACGTTATTAGTGACCATGGGCGGTTTGCTCATGAGTCTCGTTGTAGGAGTGCTTTTCGCAGTGATACTGCGTTTCTTATCACTCAGTTTTGTACCTAACGCCTATACCATTCGCATTACTCAACTGGTTATAGTGTTTGCAAGCGTAAACATTTGTCTTGCTATTTTCAATCTGGCGCCAATTTATCCGCTCGACGGATACCAGATAGTATATACATTGCTGCCTAGTCGCCAGGCTGTGCAATTCGCTAAGTCTGCTCAATATGGACCGTTTATTATCCTGGGCATCCTGTTTTTATTGCCCTTCCTGGCTCAGATTGGAGGACTGAGCGGCTTTTTCCTTTTTCATATTCCGACCTATATTCTGCTGGCTTCCAATTATGTGACAAGTTTTGTCTCAGGCCTTCCGGCTGCTATTGTTAATACGATTTACCTTTCGTGAAAGGCAGTAGGCTTACTTGATAGTATGAGGTCTTCATTACATTCAATTACGTATCGTCTCTGGCAGGTACGTCAACAGCTCGGTTTCGTGGCATCCACTTTCTACGGAGGAATATTCCCAGGTAGCGCAATGGCTTCCCGCTTCTGCCTTGCCTCTATTTCGAACTATGTCAAATGCTGATCAAAGGCATTCCTTCAGAGTGTGTCAGGGCCTGCTGGAGCGAGGTTGTATTGATCGAGATTTACTTGCAGCAGCACTATTGCATGATGTTGGTAAGGCCCAGGGGCGCGTGCCTTTCTGGACACGGCCGACAATTGTCCTGGGAAAATTATGTGTTCCGCATCTTCTTAAGATCCTGGCCGTTTATCCTTATGAGGGTGCAAAAATCCCGGCGTGGCAGCGTTCCCTAAGTAATGCCTGGTGGCATGCCGAGATTGGAGCCAATCTCGCTTCAGGAGCGGGCTTGTCGCAAGCAGCAGTGCTTTACATTCGCACGCATCACCAGCCTGATGGGCCGGCTGCTGAATTATACCTTGTAGATGAGGTCGTATAGCATATGATTGATCAAACTGAGCAAGTCATTCGCGAGGAAGTTGCTTTGATGGGTGAGGTAGGAGAAAACGACCATGACCAACCTTCTCACTATGTTGTTCACCTGCCAGTTTTCGAAGGACCTCTTGATCTCTTACTACATTTGATTGAAAAGCGTCAGATGGAGATTACCACAATCTCTCTCGTAGCTGTGACCGATCAGTATCTGCATTATATACAGCAATGGCAGCAACCAGATAGCATTCCTCTTTCTAACATGGCGGCCTTTATTTCCATCGCTGCCCGTCTCCTCTATATCAAATCTCAGAGCCTCTTGCCGAGTGTATCGAAAGAAGAACTGACGAGTGAAATGGAGAATGCCGCTGCTATTGCAGAAGAATTACGCACGCATTTACTCGAATATAAACTGGCAAAGGAGATTGCCGGATATTTACGTGTGCGTGAGGAATCTGGTTTGCAAACATATGGACGTTCAGGCTTATTGGCGGGCATTGAGGTGCAATTAGCCTGGATGCCCCCTACATTGCTGGGCCTCCACGTGGATTCTCTGGCCACAGCTTTCCAACGCTTGCTCGAATTGCAGACGAAAGAAGAGGCAAACAGTGGAATACTGATACCTTCAGCTCGTGTGCGTGTAAGTGAACGTATCGCCGAAATAGTAGAATTATTACGTTCGCACTTCAGTATCCATCTTTCTGACGTGCTTGAAAACGAACGCTCTCGCATCGTTATCATCGTCACTTTCCTGGCAGTGTTGGAACTCTGGAAGCGCGAGCGTATTCGTGTTACGCAAATAACGCTCTTCGATCCTATCCTCCTGGAACGCGGTGAGCGTTGGTCTGAAGATGAGCAAGTGAGCGAAGAAGAACTGGAATACGGCATATAGACACAGAGCCTGGATTTGTGCCTCCAAAGTGTTTATTAAGGAGTCGCGTACTAATTGACCAGAAAGTAGTTCGAGTGGAGATCTCCACTTCTGTCATCCTGAGCGCCAGCGAAGGATCTCGTTGCCCATCGAGTGAAATTCTTCGCTGCGTTCAGAATGACAAGTTGCGAGCGAAGGATGACAGGCTTCGGTTGATTTGTCTTGAGGGCTTTCCAATGCTCGCCACAAAGGGGATTGCAAAGGGCGCCTGGCCCTGTGCCGGAGCGCGAGGCCGCGCATCTGGGGGATGCAATAGCGGGTCCTCGCACCTTCCTCTTCTCCCAGCCGCCGCAAGGGGCACAAGGGAGAAGTGGAAAGCCTTGGATTTGTCTTGTTAAAACTTGACAGATATTGACTCAAACTTTATACTAGAATGACAATAAAACTCGGAAAACCCTGTTTTTGATAAAACCAACTCAAGGAGAAGTGTTACGATATGGAAGAGTCCCAGGAGACGCAGGAAGGGCAAGTGATAGATGAAACTTCTACTTCAGCAGCAACCGAGCGTATAGCAGAGTTGGAATCCCAACTTGAGCGCGCCAGGCAGGAAGCGGCTGAGAACTGGAATAAATACCTGCGAGAACGTGCCGAGATGGATAATTTCCGCAAGCGGCAAGAGCGAATTGCGACAGATCGTTTGCAGCGCGAGAAGAAAGCCCTGTTTCAGAACATTCTCGGCGTAATGGATAACGTAGAACGTGCATTAGCCTACCAGGATACTATGGACAGTCAAGGATTGCAGCAAGCATTGCGCATGGTCATGTGGCAGATGAACGAAGTGATGCGTAGTGAAGGGTTAACACCAGTTGCAACGGTCGGTGAGGCATTCGATCCATATGTGCATGAAGCAATAGAGGCAGTCGATAATAGCGATCAACCAGAAGGCACGGTAGTTGAAGAAGTGCTCAAAGGCTATAAACTTGGGGATGAGACCCTGAGACCGGCTCGTGTCAAGGTAAGTACAGGCAATAAACAGGCCCAGAATTAGGCGATCCGTCCCGATAACATTCGATAGAGTTTGTTTCTATGCATGGGGCGATTTTTCTTACGATCTTCCCATTGTATGACAG
Source organism: uncultured Chloroflexia bacterium (assembly GCA_963702765.1). Lineage (GTDB taxonomy): Bacteria > Chloroflexota > Ktedonobacteria > Ktedonobacterales > Ktedonobacteraceae > DATMNR01. Next base: position 75,721 of record CAVPEB010000036.1, on the reverse strand, counting down.
GGCTGAGAACCCCACCTAGAGGGGCGAGTAATGGAATACAAAGATTATTATAAAGTGCTGGGTGTCACAAAAAGTGCCAGTGCAGAGGACATTAAAAAGGCTTTCCGCAAGTTGGCCCGAAAATATCATCCTGACGTCAATCCTGGCGATAAGAAATCAGAGGAGAAATTCAAGGAAATTAATGAAGCCTACGAAGTTCTTTCCGATGCCGACAAACGACGAAAGTACGATACATTAGGCCCAAACTGGCAAGATCAATTTGGTTTTCCTTCCAATACTGGTGGACGCTCCACCAATTTTCGTGGCTCGTCTATGAACTATAATCCAGCGGGGTTCTCAGACTTCTTCGAAGCTCTTTTTGGCCGTCCAACAACTTCAACCAAAAAAACGGGTGAAGATATTGAACAGCGTGTTGAAGTCACTCTTCAGGAGGCTTATACGGGAGGGATACGCACATTCAATATACAGGCAACGGAAACCTGCCCTGTCTGTCGAGGAACACGGCTCGTCGCTGGTAAATCTTGTATGAATTGTAATGGGCTAGGCTCCATTCTACGTACCAAGCGCATTCAAGTGAAAATTCCGGCAGGTGTTGATAACGGATCAAAGATTCGTGTAGCTGGTGAAGGACAACCTGGAAGTGGTGGTGGCAATCGTGGCGACCTCTTCCTTGTGATCAGCGTCAAACCTGATCCGCTCTTTGAGCGGAAAGGAGATGATCTCTATAGTGATATAGATGTAGACCTGGTTACAGCAATTTTAGGTGGCGAAGTTGCTGTCACTATTCCGGATGGACGTAAACTCGTGCTGACGGTTCCACCAGAGACCCAGAATGGGCGCTTGTTTCGATTAGCGAATAAAGGTATGCCTCATTTGCGAGGTGAAGGCAATGGTAACTTTTTCGCCAGGGTTAAAGTCATACTACCAATGGGGCTGAACGATGATGAACGTGGCCTGTTTGAGCAACTGGCCCGTAGTCGGGGTGCCGGAGTTCACTCGTAAGAAAAAGGGGGCATCAATCGTGAGTGAAAGAGATGATGGCGCATGGTATGTCATTAGTGTCGCTGCAATCAAAGCTGAAGTTCACGAACAAACATTGCGTCATTATGAGCGCCTTGGGCTAATCTCTCCTGCTCGTAAAGGTAATAGTCCGCATAGCCCTCGTCTCTTTTCGGATCGTGACATTGAAAGAGTCATACATATTCGCGGCTTGATGCGGGATCTTGGTGTGAATTTAGCAGGCGTGGAGGCAATTCTGCATATGAAAGATCGTATGGAGCAGATGCAGCTCGAGTTGGAGCAAGAGATGGCACGTATTCATGATCAGCATATAGCGGAGACCCGCAGGCTCAAAGATATTATCGAACGCCTTCAACGTGGCTCTTCATCCTAAGCATAGAGCAGCCTCCAACCTTTTTATCGCTCTCACGTATATATATCAATCAATCAATCAATAATGGATGGTTTGTGATTGCCCTGCCAGAGGCATTCGCAGGCCTTATAAAGCCACTTAAAATCAATTGTCACTTATACTTCTATATGTTATATTGAACGTAATAAACAACGATAAGAATCGTTACTGTGAGGAATAAAATCAATGCCAATAACTCTAACTGGCGCTTATAAAACTGATGTGGGGAGACAACGTGAACAAAACGAAGATAGCCCGTATATGCTTATCTCTGAGGATAGAGATCGAGGTCTCTTTATAGTTGCCGATGGTATGGGTGGATATCAAGCAGGTGAAGTGGCGAGTCGTCTCGCCGTACAAAAGATCAGCGAAGCTCTTAAAAGCCTTCTCATGCCTGTAACTGAGCAGCAAACCATCAAGCTCACTCCTCTGTCGGAGCAAGAAACTATTAAACTGGATGCTGCACAAGTGACTGATCAAGCTGCAAAACAACGCAAAACACGCAGGTTGCCAGAAACACCCGTCACAAAAAATGTAGAAGAACAACTCAAAGCTGCTATTCGTCAGGCAAATAAAGCCATTTTGAACTACGGAGAAGAACAATCATCTGCCCGTGGCCTGGGCTGTACAGTCACTACCGCTCTTATTCAAAGTGATCTTGCATTTATTGCAAATATAGGAGATAGTCGTACCTATCTGTATCGTGATAAGACTCTAAAGCCCCTGACAAAGGATCATTCCCTGGTCTATAGGCTGGTTGAAGCAAAACAGATCGAACCCGATGATATCTACACACATCCCCAGCGGAACCTGATTTATCGTTCGCTGGGAGCGGGACACAAAAGTGTTGACCCGGATGTCTTCAGTATATCCCTCCGTCCAGGAGATAGTCTGTTACTCTGCTCCGATGGATTGTGGGAGATGGTACGGAACAATGACTTGCTGAAAGTGCTCGAAGAAAATACCGATCCCCAGAAAATCTGCGACATTTTGATTGACATGGCTAATACCAACGGTGGGGAAGATAATATCACAGCTGTACTCGTACAAATTCACTAAAAAAGCAGGTCGAGAGGATTGATAAGGACCGTCGTATGCCACTCCCATTAGGAACTATCCTGGATGGAAAATTTAAAATTGTGCAAGTGCTTGGTGAAGGGGGTATGGGAACCGTCTACAAAGTTGAACAGGTCGGCAAGCCTGGCTATTTTCGGGCGGTGAAAGAACTCATCATTAATCCCAATACACCCGCAGATGAACGCAAATCTGCCATTGAGCGCTTTGATAAAGAGATTGACCTGCTCTTCAATCTCAAGCATCCGCTTATCCCTTCGTTGATCTTAAGTTTTCAAGAGCGAGGGAATTACTACTTTGTAATGGAGTTTGTCCCAGGCCGTAATCTGGAGAAGATGCTCGAGGATGCTAATACACCGTTGGATGAAGATCAGGTTATTGGTTGGATGATGAAGGTTTGTGAGGCGTTGACGTATATTCATTCGCGAACGCCTCCCATTATCCTGCGTGATCTCAAGCCAGGAAATATTATGATAACCCCTGATGGCAATGTTCAATTGATCGATTTTGGTATCGCGCGTAAATTCGATCCAACGAAGCGCACAAATACAGAAAACCTGGGTACTATCTCTTACGCTTCACCCGAACATCTCGGATCGGTTACTGCTCCTGGGCAAAAACGATCGGCAGCAAATCCAGGCAAATTAGTTCAAACAGATGCTCGTTCCGATATCTATTCATTAGGGGCTACGATGTATCATCTACTGACGAATCACGAGCCTGATCCGATTCAGACACCTCCTGCTGGCAGCGTTCTGGCTAAGAATCCTCGCTTGCATACTGTGCAAATTGGCAAGAGGGTGGTCTGTCCGGTTGAGCAGGTGATCATCAAAGCTATGCAACAAGATCCGGCCAAGCGTTTTCAGAATGCTGAAGCCATGCGTGTTGCTTTGCAGCACTGTTTACCAAATAGTGCTACACCTGCTACGGTACAAATTCCAGCTATCTCGCCTAATGCTACAATTGTAGTGCCATTGGGAGAGGTGATCTGCCCAAAATGTGGCTTTCACAATCGGCCCGGTGCTAAATTCTGTAAACGGGATGGACAGCCGCTTGTACAGGGTGCAACTGCTGTACCGCCGCGTGTGAATGCCCAGGCAGTTTCTAAAGCGACGTTCCCTCCAAGACCTGTGCAGCCAGCTATTCAGTCTTCTCGTGCTTCAGGCAGTGCTACGCAATCAGGAGGTCCACAGGGAGCATATCGGTTGGGGCTACAGTTCATGAACAGTAAGAACTATGCAGAAGCTGTCAATCAGTTTAAAATGGCTCAGATACCAGGGAACAACTCATACGATGTCCTGTACAATCTCGGCCGTGCATACCGCCAATATGGGCAGTCGGTAAAAAATAACGATAAGAATCTCTTTACCGAGAATATGAAATTTGCTGCCGAACATTTTGAGCAAGCTGTTGCGCTCAAACCAAATGCTATCGATACTTACTTCCAGTTGGGGATGACGTATCATGATCTTGGTCTGTTTGATAAAGCCATTGCGTCATTCAAGCATGCGCTTCAGTATTCTCCAAATGACTCCGCTATCTATTATCAACTCGGCACTGTGGCTATGGATCAGTTTTATGATCGGGAAGCAGAGGCGTATTTTCTGGAAGGCCTTAAGATCAACCCTGACCATGTACTCATTCTCCTTGCCCTGGGCCGCCTTTATATCAGAACGAACCAGTCTTCAGCCGCTATTAGCGTCTTACGGCAGGTTACTCAGCGTGACCCGGCAATGTGGGAAGGTTGGTACGAGCTTGGGCGTGCCCATATGAAGGCAAAAGAGTGGAAACTTGCTTTGAGTGCTTTGGAGCAAGCTCGGCAGTGGAATTTTGAAGAAGCTGAAATTTACAGCGCTATGGCTAACTGCTATCTCAAAACAAATAAGAAAGCTGAAGCCCGGCAAATGGTACGCGAATCTCTACAGCGTGATCCGAATAATATTGAAGCCAATCGTTTACAGAAACAATTGTAGTTTAATAAGGAGGGCAGTATGATCTGTCCAACGTGTAATGCACCAAATCGTGACGACGCAAAATTTTGCAAAAGCTGTGGGCAGCCACTCCATGTCCAACCAATGCCTGATTCTGAAATGGCCTCAAGTGATCATATTCCCAATGCTCCTACTTCAACAACAGAAGAGAATGTATCTTCCAATGTGCAACAAATGGTAGAGGAGCAAAAGCCTCAGTTTACGCATAGTGAGGAATCTAGTGATATAAGTCTTGAGCCGACACTCATCCTCACTCCTGAGAAAATGATTGCTTATCAGAGCAAGCGCTGGCAAGAACAATTAGAACGTAATGGTTCATATGTTCCTGATTCTCAGCAAGCCGATGTACCTAAAGAAGAGACAATTCCGGATCAAACTGCCGAGCAAAATGAAAACGCTGATATTTCATCTGCTAACACGACCCCAGTTTCATCAGAACAAGCACAGGGTTCTGATAATACACTTGAAGTAGCTGACGTGCCAACTATAGTAGATATACCCTCAGCGTATGAAGTTGAAGAAATACCACCGCCTCCTCCGCCAACTGAATCGTCAGCAAGTACTGAGGAATCAGTCCCTTCTGCGAAAGTGTCGATGCTGAAAGTGTTGAGGTAGACCAGGGGAAAAATGCGGATGAGACAGAAGCTGTGGAAGGAACCTCAGAAGAAAAGAGTGAAACTATGCAGGAGCCATCCGATCAGCATGAAACAACTGCATCAAGTAACAGCTTCCCTATATTGTCAATAGGTCAGCAGATACTTGATCGTTACGAAATTATGCAGATTCTGAGTGACAATTCTCAGGAGCATGTGTATCAGGTTATTGATCACCAGGGGTATCAACATTGTTGGAACTGTGGCTCAGAACAAAATGCAGAAGGCGACGAGTTCTGTATTAACTGTGGCGCAAGCATGCTTGATGTACCTTATACCATGCATGAGTACTCGACCGAGCAGGTCGGTGAGAAGTCGAATGGACATGCCGAAGATGCGAATGTTTTACAAGGAACAATTGTGAATACATTTGTTGATAATGGCCATACGTATATGGTTGAAATGCAACAGGTTGAACAAGTTCCATTCCCTAATGGCGTTCAGTTACTCGCTGCCGCAAATTCTGATGCCGGCGATGTGCGACGTAGTGAGCCAAATGAAGACAGTACGCTTGTTCTGCTCCTTCAACGCGTTCACGAGTCAATATCAACACCATCAGGGGTCTTCATTGTGGCCGATGGTCTGGGCGGTCATGATAATGGCCAGGTTGCCAGCAGGATGACCATCAATATCATCGCAGAGCGCCTGTTGAAAGAATTGCTGACAGAACCGCTGACATCCGAGAAAAATGGAGAACCCGTCAAGTCTTTCGACGAGGATGCACTGGTGGCGCTCTTCCACGACGCTGTGGAAGACGCTAACACTGCTCTCTGCCAGAAGAACCAGCTCGACAAAACGGACATGGGTTCAACTATCACAGGGTTTATGGTGGTTGGTGAACATGCGTATATCCTGAATGTAGGAGATAGTCGTACCTATATGTTGCGCGGCAAGCAGCTCTATCAATTGACAACAGATCATTCTCTGGTGGGACAACTGGTTGCCGGTGGGTTAATTGAACCTGATGATGTGTATACTCACCCACAACGAAGTCAAATTTTCCGCAGTTTGGGCGACAAGCCTAATGTACAGATAGATATATTCAAACAGGAACTGCTTCCCGGTGATATCCTGTTAAGTTGTTCTGATGGTTTGTGGGAAATGGTGCGGAATCCCCAGATTGAGAGTATTCTGGATAATGCACCCGACCCGGAAACTGCATGCGCACAATTTATCGAAGCGGCCAATGCTAACGGAGGAGAGGACAACGTAAGTGCAGTGGTTGTTTTTGTGCGCTAAAATTCATTCCTGGTATGCCTCTAACGAGACGATTAAATGTGAATTGGCGTTGAGGCGTGCCTTATAGCAATCATAATTGCTCTTTATGATATACTAAGTCGAGCCAATACGAAAGGAGTTTATATATTATGCCCGGTGAGGTTACACTGGCACATCAAGTCGGAAAAGACTTTATGCCAGTTACTGGAGGTAGCCAGGTCGCGTATGTTTTGGTAGAAGCCAGGCCAACCGAAATGATGGCCCAGGTGCGCATGCCACTGAATTTTGCTCTGGTGTTAGACCATTCTGGCTCAATGAAAGGCGCTAAACTTAAAAATGTCAAAGAAGCGGTCAAGATGGTAATCGGCCGCCTGGAACCGACAGACTATGTCTCGGTAGTCATCTTTGACGATACATCGCAGGTTGTTATTCCTTCTATGCCTGCTAATGATGCACCTGGCATGCAGGCTGCGATTGATCAAATACGTGATGCAGGCGGCACTACCATGTCGCTAGGCATGATCCAGGGATTGAATGAGCTTCGTCGTTGGAATATTCCTAATGCAGTTAATCGCATGATCCTGCTCACAGACGGTGTGACGTATGGTGATTCAGATCGCTGTCGTCAGCTTGCAAGGGATGCCGCATCCTCCGGGATTGCCATTTATCCTTTAGGTATTGGCGCTGACTGGGACGAAGACCTGCTTGATTCGATTGGGCAGCTCAGCGGAGGTATGCCCGCTGAATTTATTCGCAATGCTTCTGATGCTCTTTCCATTTTTGAGCAGCAGTTTCAGAGCGCTGTCGATGTAGCAATTCGTAATGCTACCCTGATTTTGCGCTTGCCAGTTGGGGTTGCTCCTAAAAAAGCTGTCAAAGTCCTACCGATTATCAGCGAACTTGATCAATCTGTGCTTTCGGATCGCCAGGTTGTGATCCCCCTGGGTGATCTGGAGAAAGATAAGCCCCAATCAGTTCTGGTAGAATTGATGATAGATCCACGCCCGGCTGGACTTTTCCGAATTGCGCAAACCGAGCTATCCTACGATGTGCCGGTTGCGAACCTCGTGGGGGAGAGAATTCGGGATGATATCAAAGTGACATTCACGATGGATGCAAACCAGTCGGCTCCAGTCAATGCAGAAGTGATGAACTTCGCTGAAAAAGCGAATGCTCATCGTCTTGTGACTCGTGTTCTGGATGAATACAAGCGAACTGGCAAAGCAACAACCCGCCTTGCTCCCAATGTGACTCGTGTGCTTGATGAAGAGACACAGGCCGCCCTCGAACAGATCAACCAGGGCCAGCAAATCTCTCAGGAACAGGTCAAATCGATTGGAAACAAGACTCGAAAGCTAACACAACGCCTGGATGATATTGTACCCTAGAGGCATCGAAGGAAGATGCCTGTTCAACATTCCTGGCTCCCGGTGAGCTAGATATAGAAGATTGTTTTTAGGAGGATAGTGAACCATGACAGTACAGTGTTCTTTAGGTCATGAAAATCCTGATGGCTCCGCTTTTTGTGATGAGTGTGGCGAGCCATTGTCTGGCGCTGCTCCGGTTGCAGTTGCTACTGCTCCTCAGCCTGCTCAGTCGATTGCATCTGCTCCCGCTGGTAGCGAGGTCTGCCCGTCTTGCGGATCACTTAATCCAGCTGGTAAATCGTTCTGTTCAAATTGCGGCGCTATGCTCGGTACAGCGGCTGATGCAAACGCAGCTCCGGCCGTGGCTGCTCAACCGGTAGCCGCAGCCCCTGTTATGACTTCCGCTCCAGCCGCGTTAAGTGCGCGACTAATAGTTGAGGCTGACAACCAGGAGTTCGACTTGAGCGGCAAAGATAATATCATGATTGGTCGCGAAGATGCCGTCAGCAATATCTTTCCCGATGTGGATCTGACACCACATGGTGGAGAAGAAGGTGGTGTCTCGCGCATGCACGCTCGCATTTTTGTTGAGAACGGCTTGTATATGCTTGAAGACGAGAATAGCACGAATTTCACGTTTCTCAATCGGCAGAAGCTCACGGCGAAAACGCCTATGGCTCTGCATGACAACGATGAAATCAAACTTGGCCGTGTGCTCTTGCGCTTCAAAGAGGCGTAAGAGTAACTGGTGACCCTACCTTCTACTCCTGTGATTGACATGTTGTAGGGTTAACCGCTATAATCTACAAGAAATCCAAAGTGGAGGAGAAAGAAGGGTCTCATGAAACGTACATGGCAACCTAAACGTATTCCGCGCTTGCGCGAACATGGCTTTATGAAGCGCATGTCGACCCGCAACGGTCGTCGTGTGCTTAAAGCTCGACGCGCCAAAGGGCGCTGGAGACTTACAGTTTAGTTGTGGCACTTAACCATGCAATACGCCTGCGGAAAAATAGTGAATTTCAGCGGGTAAAGCAGCAGGGGCATAGTATAATGTCTCCGCTGCTCGTCCTTGCATGGACGCCGAATGATGAAGCAAGAACACGCATAGGTTTTGTGGTCAGCAAGCGTATTGCAAAACATGCGGTTGATCGTAATCATATAAAACGTCTGCTAAGTGAAGCTATACGGGAGTTATTACCCAGGCTTCCTGGCGGGTTAGATATTGTAATTAGTGCCAGGCAAAAGGCAAATACGGCTAATTTGCGTATACTCGAACAAGATCTGGTATCCTTATTGCGCCGGGCCAAATTGCTTGAAATTCCATCAAATCCTGATAAGTAGGGAGTGCGAAGGGTAAAACCTTTTGACAGGGCGTGGGGGATCCCCACTCATTTCTATCATCGCCGTCGGAGTGGTGTAAGAACATAGTAGAGTAGGGAGTGCAGAGGGCAAAGCCCTTTGCCGGGGTGTGGGGTGTCCCCACAAACTCTCTCTTTACCGCCGCAGGCGGTGTGAGAACAATAAGAAGTAATTGTAAGCTTGATAGAAGTAAATTCGTACATTGCATGGGAGACATACATAAAGGACATCGAACGTGAAATACATCGCACTCATTCTTATTCGCATTTATCAAAACACCCTGTCCCTGGTATTGCCTCCATCGTGTCGATTTACACCCTCATGCTCACAATACGGCTATGAGGCCATTCAACGTTTTGGCTTCTTTCGGGGAGGATGGATGACTGTGAAACGCATTGGGCGTTGCCAACCTTTTTATAATGGCAATCTTTATGATCCAGTCCCAGAACGCCTGGCTGACTAGATCGAGGAAGACAGGAGATAACTCGTGGGTCAGATAGGGCAGCTTTTTAATTACATCATCACCTTACCCATTTTTAATGTACTGATGTTGCTGTATCATCTCTTTGGTTCTATGGCATTGTCAATCATAGTCTTGACATTGATTGTTCGATTGGCGCTGTTTCCTCTTACCCTGAAACAGCTCAAATCGACCAAGGCAACCCAGGCCATTCAACCATTAATAGCCGATGTCCGTAAAAAATACAAGGATCAAAAAGAACAATATGCGGCAATGCAGGCCATTTACAAGGAGTATGGTGTCAATCCAGTAGCGGGTTGTCTTCCTTTACTGGTTCAATTACCTGTTCTTTATGGGTTGTTCTTTGCGTTGAGAGAAGCCTTGAATACCAACAACCTTAATCCTATCAACTACCTCCACTCTCTCAACCAATCTATCTATCCATTTCTGCCGAAATTTATTATCCCACCGGATCCATATATGATTTGGTTTGGCGGACCAATTAACCTTGGTCACCCTGACCCGACACACATTTTGCCTATTCTGGCGGGCCTGGCGACTTTTTTGCAGTTACGCATGTCCCAGCCCAGGACAAGAACGGGTGCCAAAGATGCTATGACACAGCAAATGGCTGTCATGCAGTTTATTATGCCATTTGTCACTCTCTTTTTCGCCTGGACATTTCCCGCAGGTTTGGCGCTCTACTGGACAACGACATCTGTCTTTAGCATGGTCCAGCAGTACTTCGTAACCGGATGGGGCTCGTTGGCAGTCATGCCAGATTTTCTTCAGAATATCTTCCCACAGCGTGAGAGCAAAAATAATGGTGGAAGTAAATCTTCTTCTGGCGAGAAGCGCAAAGATACGCAGTCTGTCCAAAAAACTGTTGATTCCACGGCAGAGGTGATAGGCAGCAATGGTCACGTAGAAAATGGCACAAAGTCAAATTCATCCGCGAATGGTTCATCATCTGCGCGTCGTCGTTCGCGTAACAACAGCGCGTCTGCGCGCCGTCGTGGCAATACTCCAAAGAGAAATGTCTCACATAGTTGAGTGGAAGAGTCAGTTTCTCGTCTGGGATAGAAATTAAGGGAGGCAACAAAATAGTGGAAAGCATAGAGGCTAGTGGTAAAAGTGTTGATGATGCAGTATTACAAGCTCTGGCCGGTCTCAAAAAACGCCGTGACGAAGTAGAAGTAACCGTGTTGCAAGAACCAGCTCGAGGGACCTTTGGTATAGGCAATAAAGAAGCTCGGGTGCGAGTTACCGTGCGCGCAGGTTCTCCTGCTGCCATTCTTACACCTCAGATGGCAGATGCTATACTTGGACCTGATGAAGAGGAATATCTCGAAGAAGAAGAGGCGGTCGAGTTTGATAATGAAGAGTTTGTCGAAGATGATGAAGAAGAATTTGAAGAAGGCGAAGAGTTTGACGCTGAAGAATATGAGGAGGACGAATTAGGCGCGGAGGAATCAATACCTACATTTACTCCTGCTGGCCCTGGAAAGTACCCGTCTGAATTGCTTTCCGAACTTGGTGATGTTAGTGCGGTTGAAGGTGAAATGCAAGAAGTCGAGAAACCTAGTAGCGAGGATGTCGATGTAACTGTGGATGTTCTCCAGCATATCTTACAATACATGAATATACGCGCGCTGGTTCAGGTTCGCTCAACTGATCCACTCACACTCAACATTCAGGGCATCAATGAAAATCTGGGCTTACTCATCGGGCGCCGTGGCGAAACATTATCAGCATTGCAACTTCTTGTCAGCTTAATTGTGGGACATCGTACCAAGCATCGCATGCGTATCATCATAGACGCTGAAAATTATCGCGAACGCCGCGAGGAAAATCTACGTTCTCTCGCATTGCGTGTTGCGCAACAGGTACGTAACTATCGTCGTTCGATCGCGCTTGAGGCTATGCCACCACATGAGCGACGCATAGTACACATCGCTCTTGCAGATAGTAAAGATATCAGCACAGAAAGCATCGGCGAAGGAGATGCCCGCCGGGTAGTTATTTCCTTAAAACGTCCAGCCCGCTAAGTGCAGAGTGGTCGGGGTGACCAAAGGGTCGTCCTGTCTAGACGAATTGGTCTAAAAAATCCTTGTAAGAATGTGGGGTGGGGTATATCTCCATCCTGCTGTCCTACGAGAAAACCTGCCGGGGGCCTCACCCATGTCTTCAATTCTCCAGTCTATAGAAAACGGTACCACACCCGACTTTTTAACCATTGGGCATGTCACACGAGATATACTACCAGACCAGTCATTTTTGCTTGGCGGCACTGTTACTTTTGCTGCCTTGACTGCCTATCGTTTGGGATTAGTTGCGGCAATCACCACCTGTGGTGATGCAGATCTTGTAGCTGAATTACCTGCTCGATTACCAAAAATCGGTCTGGCCGTTCGTACATCATCCGCAACTACAGCATTTATTAATACCTATAACGAGGGCTTTCGCACCCAATATCTACGAGCTAGAGCTAATCAGTTGCAACTAGAAGACGTACCAGAAGCATGGCGTCAGGCATCGATTGTTCTCTTCGGTCCTCTTGATCAGGAACTTTCACCCTCATTCATAAGGCATTTCCCGCGTTCTCACGGATCTATCTTTGCGGCAACTCCCCAGGGTTGGTTACGTCGTTGGGACGAGGATGGTCGAGTCTGGCCTACACCCTGGACTGATGCAGAAGATATTCTGCCTTTGCTTGATGTTCTAATACTTAGTCACGACGACTTGCTCCCGTTCGCAAACGGTAATCGTACTGATGCAGATGCCATGCTCTCCCAGTGGAGTATGCAAGTGCCTTTGCTTGTTGCCACTGATGGAAGACATGGCGCTACCCTTTTCCAACACGGCATTGCCGAACGCTTTCCTGCCTATGCCGCCCAAGAAGTTGATCCTACAGGTGCAGGTGACGTCTTTGCCGCTGCCTTCCTGATGTATTATCACAGGGAAGGTGACCCTCGAAAGGCGGTTGATTTCGCAAATTGCGTAGCATCATTATCAATTGAACACATTGGGATAGCGGGGATTCCAACAATGGAGATGGTAAAGGAGCGAATGGAAGGGCCAGAGGACTAGATACAACAAAGAATGAGGAAGGACTACCATGAACTCACCAGTGACAGAACATATCCTCGAGCGTCAAGGCGCTCCTTTGCATTATTGGATCGAAGGTCCAGAAGATTGTCCTGTAGTTATTTGCACTCATGGAGCCACTGTCGATCATCGGATGTTCGCAGCGCAACTTCCTGCCCTCACCCCAAAGTATCGGGTCCTTACATGGGACGTTCGTGGTCATGGACTCTCGCGTCCTCTGGGAACGAGGTTTTCCTTTGATGATTGTATTGATGATCTGCTAGCTATCATGCAACATAGTTTAAACAATGCTTTGTATAACGTGGTGATAGGAAAACATGTTAACATATTCGCGGTAGCGGATCACCAACCAGCATATCCAGTACCCGCATTCCGCCAATGTCAGTGCGTAGGAAGACCATTCCAGGCGGATCGGCTTGTACAGAGCCAATAATGGCTGCCTCGCGACCTAGAGGGTGGTTGCGCATAACCTTCAAAGCCACACTCAGCTTTGTCGGGAGCAACGATTGCCAGCAGTTTACCCTCGTTAGCGATAGTCAGGGGATCAAGACCCAGGATTTCACAGGCTCCTCGTACCTCGCCATGTACAGGAATAGCATGTTCATCAAGCCCGATAGCAACCTCTGAACCTAATGCCATCTCGTTTAACGAAGTTGCTACTCCACCCCGAGTAGGATCTTTCAGACAATGAATTCCATCACCGGCTGCTTCGAGTAACGCGGCTGTTAACGTATGGAGCGCGGCGGTGTCGCTCTGAATATCGGTTTCGATCTCAAGAGCTTCACGTGCCAGCATAATTGCTATTCCATGATCTCCTACAGAGCCGCTTAACAAAACCTTGTCTCCTGGCTGCAACTGGGATTGTCCGAGTAACCAGTTCGCGTGAACAATTCCCACTCCGGCAGTGTTGATGAATATCCCATCCGCTTTGCCTCGCTGAACCACTTTGGTATCACCTGTCACGATAGCAACACCTGCTTCACGCGCTGCTTTCGCCATAGACTCGACAATGCGTCGCAAATCACTGATTGGAAAGCCTTCCTCCAGAATGAAGCCTGCTGAGAGGTACAGTGGTACTGCGCCAGCCATTGCCAGATCATTGATTGTGCCATGAACGGCGAGTTTTCCAATATCTCCACCGGGAAAGAAGAGTGGACTTACAACATAGGTGTCTGTGGTAAAAGCCACACGTTGACCTGTATCTTGTATCCCAAAAGTGGCAGCATCATCCATCGCATCGAGGAATGGATTCGAAAAAGCTGGCGCAAAGACGCCTTCAATCAGATTATGAGTCGACTTGCCGCCGCTTCCATGGCTGAGTGTGATCTTTTCTTCACGCAAATAAAACTTATGACGGCGTGCCTGCCTGGTGCGTTCGATCTTCTTTAGCACATCATCTATGCGCTCGCTATTATCTGTTGTAGACATATCAATACCAATCTCCTGATACGTGTGCGAAACTTCGAAGCTCTACGACCCTGCCGTAGGAAGAATGTTCAGGCGGGAACGCTCTGAGGCCATGGAAAAGCGACCATAATTGAAGTATGCAGCACATGCTCCCTCTGGTGAAACCATGCAGGTCCCGATAGGTGTTTCAGGAGTGCAGGCTGTTCCAAATACTTTACATTCCCATGGTTTAATGACACCTTTTAACACCTCACCACATTGACATGCCTTAGGATCTGCTACACGCAGGCCTGGAACCTCGTATAGCAACTCGGCATCCCAATCGGCAAATTCTGGGCGTACCTTCAAAGCGCTGTGTGTAATGAAACCCAACCCACGCCACTCGAAGAAAGGCCGCAATTCCATAGTCTGTGCCATTGCCTGGAGCGCCTTCACATTGCCTTCTGGTCGCACGACCCGTGAATACTGGTTCTCTACCTCTGAGCGGCCCTCGGCAAGCTGCTTCACGATCATGTAAATAGCCTGGATGATATCGAGTGGCTCGAAGCCTGCAATTACGACGGGCTTGCGATGATCCCGTGCAACAAAATTGTAAGGTCGCATACCGATGACCATGCTGACATGACCGGCACCTATGAAACCGTCCAGGCGCAAATCCGGTGAGTCAAGAATGGCTTTCATGGCGGGGATGATATTGACATGGTTACAGAAGACGGAGAAATTCTTAATTCCTTCTGCTTTTGCTCGCAGAAGCGTCACAGCCGTTGAGGGGGCGGTTGTCTCAAAGCCAATGGCAAAAAAGACTACTTTTCGATCAGGGTGTTGACGGGCAAGCTTCAAGGCATCTAGCGGCGAATAGACAAAACGAACATCAGCCCCATCAGCCTTGGCATCGAGAAGACTACCTTTGGAACCTGGCACGCGCATCATGTCTCCAAAGGTCGTGAAGATCACATCGTCCAATCGCGCGATGGCGATAGCATCATCGATGCGGCCCATTGGCAAGACGCAGACAGGGCATCCTGGTCCATGGATTAAGTCGATATTATACGGTAAGACATCCTCGATCCCATGCTTGTATATCGTATGAGTATGTCCTCCGCAGACTTCCATTAATTTGAGAGGCTGTGAAGCCGACAGTTTCGCAATCTCACTTGAGATTCGCTTCGCCAGTTCTGGATCGCGATATTCGTCAACATATTTCATATTCATAGAGAGTTCTCCTTTTTGCGTTCTTGCAAGCTGCTGATATGCAATGCAGCTTAGAGGGAGTGTTAATTGCCTCTTAAGCTGTTGGTTTCATCAGGCTATATATGACCTCTATAAGTGCATGGTAAGCTGTTGCCTGGGCCTCCTGGATACGTGGAATGTGATCGCTGGGAGAGAGAATACAATAATCCACTGCAGAAGATCGCATCGTTTTGCCACCATCGTACCCAACTAGCGCTACGGTTAATAATCCTTGTTTCTTTGCCTGTTCCAGTGCTAACAATATATTGGCTGAATTCCCACTCGTTGAAATACCCATTGCAATATCTCCTGGACGACCGAATGCAATCACCTGTCGAGCATAAATATTGTCAATACCAACATCGTTTCCTACTCCAGTGATTACTGCGATGTCATTGGTGAGTGCAATTGCTGGCAAAGGTGACCAGGCGGTGAAAGGTGGATTGATCAATTCGGTCACAAGATCCTGTGCATCTGTGGTGCTGCCTCCATTACCGAAAGCCAGTAATGTAGCGCCATTAGCAAACGCTTGCGCCATCGCTTCTCCAGCTGCAACAATCTGTTTACCAGAGTAGTCTAACGTAGCGCGTCGCAAAGTAATGACTTCTCGGCACTTCTCACGCATCGAATGGCGAACCTGTGCGAGAACATCTTCTATGTTGGCTTTACCACCTTCAAAGAGAAAAGGATAAAAGAGTCGATCGTACTCAGATCCTTCTGTGTCATGCATTACTTGCCTCATCTACACGCGCTATTGCGACTCCACCATGCACCAACAATACGTCGCCAGGAGCAATATTCTCGACAAGTGAAATGTCGATCTCTTCTTCCGCACCATCGAGGGTCACCTGAGCCAATCCGTTATCATCATCAACATACAGCACACGAACATGTAGTGCTTCATCAGAGCATGTTATACAGTGTCCCTCGCCATCAAGTGCGCAAGAAACCTCTTCGATAGGTGCCATCTCTGGTTTCAAAAGATGTAGTGAGTATCCCTGGTTGTCTTTCATCATAATAAACCTTCATGCTCAAAGAAAATATGCACCAGTTCCCATAAAACATGATACAGTGTCTCATGCGTCTCCTGAATGACAAATGCGTCGTGCGACGGGATAACAAAAACATAATCGATTTCAGTTTTCCTTGAAAGTCCACCATCGCCGCCTGTCAGGCAAAGAGAAAGCAAACCCATCTGCTTGGCCAGGTTTAATGCATCCAGGACATTGGCATCGTTCCCATCCAAAGAAAAGCCCATTGCGATATCCTGAGATCGCGCAAGAACGCGCATCTGGTGAACAAAAAGCTTGTCAGTATCGCCTTTTGCCATCATACCACTCATTGTGGCGCTGTCATTCGTCAATGCAAGTGCAGGCAAGGCTCGCTTGCCAACGATCACAGGATGCACAAATTCAACCGAGACATGCTGAGCGTCAGTTGCCTGAGCGCCATTACCAAAGGCAAGCAATCGCCCTCCTTGAGAGAAGCGGCGCGCCATAGCCCAACAAACCTCAGCGATCCTTCCTGATTCGTTCTCAAAGAACGTGTCAGGTACAGTCATGCTTAGCTCGAATCGTCTCTCTACTAATGCCTCCTGGTCTGACATGTCTGGCCTATTGGGCTGTTTCATCTGTACACTCTCCATCGTCAACAAGTATCGTCAAGAGTTCCTGTTTCTCTGGCTAACTCTCATTCAATCTGACTTGAATGAAGCATTTTTAGCTCATCGGTATAGACGTCACCCATTGTATTCAGTGCCCTCATTGTTTCCTGAGCCTCAACCTCATCGATCTTGCTCATTGCGAAGCCGACGTGAATCAACACCCAGTCTCCCGGGCCAATGCCCTCAGGTCGTACCAGTGCAACATTCACGTTTCGCTTAACACCGGAAACCTCCACTTTAGCGATGGAATTTGCATCATCCACAATGTCTATGATCTTGCCTGGAATACCAAGACACATGTTCGTTCTCCTATCTTCTTTGCATGTGCGCCGCAGCTATCGCAATTTGCCCAAGACTGATTCCACCATCATTGGGCGGCACGCGCCGGTTGATGTACACCTGGAAAGCCATTTCCTCCAGGCGTTGCACAAGTTGTTCAAGCAACAATTGATTTTGAAATACCCCCCCACTGAGAGCCACGACATGTAATCCCGTCTGCTCACGTACGCTGAAACACGCGGTCGCCAATAATTCGGTAATTGAGTGGTGAAAACGATGTGCGATGTGCGAAGTTACCACGCCCTGTTGAATATCATGAACAATGGCACGAAACATTGGTGCTACATCCAGTATTGCTGGCATCTTATCTCTATTTCTAAGCATGAATGGATAGAGATCCGATGGTTCCTTGTAGATACATCCTTCTTGTTGTCGAGCGAGCATTTCCAATTCGATGGCTGCTTGACCCTCATAAAGCACCGTGCTGCGTAGCCCGATCAGAGATGCGACTGCATCAAACAATCGTCCAAGACTGGAAGTTGGTGGGCAATTGATCTGTTGTGCAATCATTTGTGCTAACACGCGCCATTTAGAATAATCAAGTTGCTTAATGAACGGAATATCTAGTTCGCTAAAAGCTTCGCCATATGTCTGAGCCAGGTTGGCAGCAGCCATTCGCCAGGGTTGGTGTACTGCCTGCTCTCCTCCCGGAAGTGGCATATAATCCAGGTGTGCCAGGCGTTCAAACCCTAGCAGGTCGGCCTTCATTATCTCGCAACCCCACACTGCGCCATCTGTTCCGTAGCCTGTTCCATCTGCTGCGATTCCGATTACTGGTTCCTGGAGTCCATGTTCAACCAAAACACTGGCAATATGGGCATGGTGGTGTTGAACACCAATTTTCTGCGGCATATTTGTGTCAAGTGCATATTTTGTTGCCAGGTATTCGGGATGTAAATCATATGCAACGAGTTCGGGATGGATATCGAAAATGCGTTGGAAATGCTCAATTCCTTCACGAAACGAGGTAAGTGTCTCCAGATTCTCCAGGTTGCCGATATGGTGGCTGAGAAAGGCCTGTCGTCCCTTACCAAGACAAAACGTGTTCTTGAGGTGTGCGCCGCAGGCTAAGAGCGGTACAGGGAAATCGAATGACATCATGATAGGCTCAGGGGCATAGCCACGTGAACGACGGAAAATCTGCTCGGCTCCAGCAGCAATACATGTGACAGTATCATCACAGCGTATATGAATTTCACGATTATGTGCGAGCGTTCCATCGGCGATAGATGCCAGTCGTTGCGCAGCATCTTCGTCTTTAAACGCGATTGGTTCATCACTCAGATTGCCGCTCGTCATGACTAATACAGCGGGTCGGCTAACGTTTATATATTCGGTGAAAGCATGCAGCAGTACATGATGCAAAGGAGTATATGGTAACATAATTCCGACAGTATCGTAGGCTGGTGCAACGTCTGGAGCTACTGGACAATCAGATAAACGTGAGAGCAACACAATAGGACGGCGGTGCGACATAAGTAGTGATGCTTCAGCATCGCTCACTCGGCAAAGCTTTCTAGCCGTATCAAGGTCAGGCACCATGAGCGCAAATGGTTTAGCCTCGCGTTGCTTGCGTTGTCTCAATTGTCTAACCGACTCACTATTCAAAGCGTCACACGCCAAATGGTAACCTCCCAACCCTTTAATCGCAAGGATAGCTCCTGTAGCAAGTTGCTTCGCTGCTTCAAGAATTCGGGTCTCCAGTTTTTGTCTGTGGAGATATTGTTACATCATCCGCTCTATCGAGCAAATATACCTGTGGGCCGCAAGTTGGACAAGCATTCGGCTGCGCGTGAAAACGTCGGTTCAGCGGATCCTCATACTCACTCTGGCATTCCCTACACATCGGGAACACTCGCATTGTTGTCTTATCTCGATCGTATGGCACATCCTGGATAATCGTAAAGCGAGGCCCACAGTTCGTACAATTGATAAATGGGTAATGGAAGCGCCTGTCATCTGGATTGAACAGTTCATGCCAGCAGTCGTTGCACGTAGCAGTATCAGGTGAGATAAGTGCCTGTCGCTCAGTGCCTGCCTTGCTTAGAGCGATAGTGAAATTGGAATCATAACGTGGCGCAATCGATTCCGTAGACAAAGTATCGATACGAGCCAGTGGCGGAACTTTCTCGTGCAAGGCTTCATGAAAGCCATTAATCGATTCTGAAGTACCCTCGACCTCGATAGTTACGCCCCCGCTGTCATTCAGCACAAAGCCCACGAGTCCCCACTGCAAAGCCTGTCCATAGACGAATGGCCGAAATCCTACGCCTTGAACGATTCCCTGAATGACAATGCGTCTTCTCTCAATAGTCGAACCTGTAACAGGTGGCATATACGACGCCTTTCAAGTGTTAAACTTGAGTCTTCTTCATACGCGTACTGCGAGTCCCTTTTATGTTGTACCATGTACAAAAGCACTTAGCCACTCACACCACACATCCAGTCCCTCGCCTGTGCGGCAACTCACTTCGAAAATACGCAAGTTGGGTTGATCGCTAGCGCCTGCCTTCTGACTTTGTCTAGAGAGTAGTCTACATAAGGAAGCAGGTCAATCTTGTTCACGACCATTATCTGTGAAATCGCAAACATTTGTGGATATTTTGCTGGCTTATCGTCACCCTCGGTGGTACTCGCTACAACAATGCGAATATCTTCTCCAAGGTCCCATGAAGCGGGACATACCAAATTACCGATGTTCTCGATAAAAAGTAGCTTCATCCCTGTCAGATTCATTTCTTTGAGGGCATCTTTGACCATATGTGCCTCCAGGTGGCACGCCCCTCGTGTATTGATCTGGACCGTCTCTGCACCCGCTGCTTCAATTCGCTCAGCATCGTTGCCAGTTTCAATATCTCCCTCGATTACGCCGATTTCAAGTTGCCCGCGCAGCCGTTCAATAGTTCGCTCTAACAAGGTCGTTTTACCGGCACCGGGCGAACTCATCATATTGATCGTACGGATCCCGCGTACGGTCAGTGCCTGATGAATATCCTGGGCGATGCTATCATTAGCAGCAAGAATATTCTGAGCAATGGTTATTTTAGGCATAACTGCCGCTCCTCATATAAACTTCATGATCGGCCCTCATGTTTCAAACTCCATCTCAAGTATCTGAAGTTCAGTGCCTGAAACTATCTCATTGGACCACTCTTTGCAGTCCGGACACTGCGCAATAAAGTTTGTGACGCTAAACTCGCGGTCGCAATAACGACAATAGGCACGATGTGGCATTGTATCTATCAACATCTTCGATCCCGCTAAAGTGGGATTGAGGCTAGTCAGCATCTCGAAGCAGAAAGTCAATGAATCAGTGACAACGCCGCTTGCTTCACCAATCTTTAGTCGTACGGTCTTCACGTGAGCCGCCTTGCACTCAGATGCCTTAGCCTCAACAGCCTCAAAGATACTTTGCGCAATAGCCAGTTCATGCATGACCATTCTCATTCCTTGAATATGTCATCTTCTTTGTATTACATCGATCGTATGCGCTGATAACGTCGAATATCAGGAAGTAGAAGAAGTAAGCCAATCAATCCAAGAACAATGAGCACAAGGACTATGATAAGTAGTACAATCCATCCGGTCATAGTCTTGTTCCTTTCTGCTGAAGATATGCAGTCTGCATGTGGATAAGCATCTTCAGTAACCACGCTACATTGATCGTATAGTCAGATAACGTTTGATATCAGGAAACAAAGGAATAACGATTCCAAGCCCAAGTATGACTATCGCGAGAATAGCAATACGCCGAGCATTGATAGCGTCGTGCTTCTTCCGATGTTGATGGCCGTTCAGAAGCACTAAAGTTTCCTCACTACTTATGATTAGTTGCTTCATTCTCAATGGACTATGCGAAAAGCGTCTCACTGTTACATGTTCCGAATTCTCATATAGCGTTGAATGTCAGGAATCATCTGCCGGTAAATCAGAACACCTAAACCAATGACACTCAGTAGAAGAATCCATTTGAACATACTTTTGCTCCTTTCTCTATATTATCTGTTGTTCAACTTCATCCTCATTTTAATACCTACAAAGGATATCCCTACATTTTGATAGCCAATAACTCATCGATAAGCGAGTCGATCATCTTTACAGCCTCATTTAGAGAGGCTCGCACTGGCTCACTCAATCCCATCTGCATTTCTATATGTTCTTCATTTTCGTTCAATGGGACTGGTTCGCAACCAATAAGAAAAGTGTGAATTGGTCGAGCGCCCAGGGTCCCGGCGAAGGCGAGTACCTTCAATGGGTCCATGCTATGAGCTTCCATCGCAGCTCTGCCAGCAGCAACTCCTGTCTCAGGATCGATGCCTGACAAATCTGGTTCGATCAAGTAGAGCGTACCAGGCGTTCCACCACGCGATACTGCATCGACTAAGTACGAGTGCATCATAATCATCAAGCAGGGTGTACGCAAGGTCAATTCCACGAATGCCGAAATCTACAACGTGTACACCCTCTGGGTACCGTTTGGTCTTGCGGCTCGTCAACCTTTGAGCTACCTCAACTCCAAAACTATCGTCTCCCAGAAAGATGTTGCCGATGCATGCTATAAGTATACGCTGTACGGGAATCTTTTGTTCTAAAGTGTGTTCGGATTCTGATCTATGATTCGCTATCCTTTCCATGGATTCCTCTTCAGTCGTCTCCTCCAGCGGATCTACTTCTTCGGGAAAGAAGAAGAAACGATGGCCGGGCAGCACTCGCTCGTCCCACTGCTCCCTACCAGGGTCAATATCCAGCGTTACAACAAGATAGATGCGATTCTCGAAATCTTGCTGGAGTACCTCAACTCGTGCAGCCTTCCCATCCAGCATCATGTCCATAGCATCAGTCAATGTTCCTTGTCGTCCCCGTCCCGGTCGCAATAGCACGCTATCCCCTGCTTTCACTTTCCTACCAGCAATAACCACGGATTCTGGTGGAGCATAATCTTCACCTGGAAAATCTCTATTTGTGCTATTCATGCTTGCTTCCTTCATCGACTGTTCGTAGACTGCGGATAACACCATGAAGCTTCATAAATTGTTCGGGCGAGAGGGCTTCCGTTCGTTCCAGTATCTCACGGGCACGCTCGTCTCCATATCGCATCTCCTCCTTCTCTTCGTCGGTTAAAGTCATGATACGCAGTGTTAGAATTTCATCAATCTCAGTCCCATCGAAGAGAGAACCAGGGCTTTCTGGAGCGATCTGTGGATAATCATAGAGTATGATCGGCGATGAAAGCATCGTGTTATGTTCGCCCTCTTTCCCGACGAGTACAGGCCAGGTATGCAGATTACGACACCCTTGAGAAAAACTCTTTAACGTTTCGGGGGGATCCATCAGCGAGACGAAGGTACCATCATGTACCTGTAAGATGGTGTGGGTGGAGACGAATGAGTGTGCCATTACAGCATTGCTCGTCAAAGTATCAGTCCCAGGTGTCCTGTTTTCTATGTTAACAGTGATCTTGAAGAGGCCTGTTGTAATGGGTTTTGCATCAATAATGATGGCTCCAGTGAGTGGCTTCTGTTCACGAATGATAGTAGCTGTTGATTGATTGGTTAACTCTTCAACCATACGCTCGCCAGGGAAGGTGATCTCCACGAGTTGAGGATGATCAAGTAGGGCAATCAACGGAAGAGTCGAAATACTCACTTCGCGTTCTGTCCCTTCTTCCCATGGTTCGCTTGCTAGATGACTCGCCACACTCCACTTACTAGTAGACTTCATCGTATCGAACGCCGTTTCTGAAATATTGCTCGTAGTAACAGATTGCACGGTGCTGTTTAAAAGCAAATGCAGGAACCTCACATGTATGTCGAGTGTTGTATCTGCTGAACCGGAGACGAGGCACTCTGTTTGCATCATCCAGGGTTCTATGTTGCCATTTGCTTCGCTATATTCACGTGGATAGACGACACCTATTGTCCACCTCTGGCGATTTTTAATGGCGGAGCGTCGATATGGATAGAGGAGATAGCCCTCGTAGAGCACCGCGTTGGCGATTTCTTTTATTTCTTCCATTCTCATAATTGGATCTCCTCGCTACTTCTCTGCAAGAGTTGAACGACTACCTCCTCCCACGTTGGTAGGCTATGTGTTGCTTTGTACTGATACAGTTGGTCAAATACATCTTTGTGCAGGCGAATCCAGGCACTATTAGGAAAATAGCGCTGTATCATTTCCTGCCACAGTGCTACCGGGAGTCGATAGGTTGCCTCCTTTGACCAGGAGATCTGCCCAACCTGCAACTTGTCAGACTCGTCCTCATAGAACATGGTTCCACTAAATAGGAATGTGAGTGGAATCTCACCATCTTCTAGAGCATCAAAATACTTGGTACCTGCCACCTCAAAATCATAAGTGCATGAAACTGGTAGATCGATGATAGTACTTCCAGAGAACTGCGGAACTACAGTACTCGTATGGGTCCATAGCAAAGGACGCAGTGTTTCTCCCCAGCGTTTAGGTTCACCAAAAACCTCTAAAAGTCGTGCCTGTGCTTCTGGGCTATAGCGCCGGCGTGTGACATTGATCTGGATCTGGCAACGTAGAGTGATAGTAAAAATGCGCTCTTGATCTATAGCGTTGTCGATGCGCAGTTTGAAAATGAGCGTTGGGACTGCGGCAAAAGCAGGAGCCTCGGCGCCAACCACTTCAAAGTTCAGATCAGGCATCTGGCTCTCCTCTCTTAGACTCGGATTTTGCTCGTATGCCTGCAAAAAACTCTGCAATCTCCTTCCAGACCTCCTCACCTCCACTCAAGCCTTTCCAGTAAACGCGAATCAGACCTACGAGTTTGTAACAGGCATCAATCGGGACGATATAGTATTCACGTACATCTCTCACCCTGTTTATAAGTAATGCCTCTACATCAGGCTCCAGGTCGTTCAGTATGGGATTGTTGCCGATGAGCGATTCCCAATTCTCAAGCTCAAGTAGGGACTCAGTTGGTCCCGCGGGACTAGGGTAGAAAGCCATGATACGGTTGGCGATTGTGCTTTGAAAGATATAAACCATGTTGACCGGGATCATCATTTCGTCCCACTGCGCGTCACTTATCTGGAAATCCAACAGTGCTATGTATCGTCTGGGCACAAGTCTATACTTACCGCCTCCCGTACCCTGACCATTGAAGAGCACTGAGCAAGCTTGACATGCGCAGATCACGATACGACTTGAGAGGTCCAACAGGTGATGGTGATCCGCCGGAATCATTTCACTGCACAGTTCGCAATGCTCAAAAGGCGCACGAGTTTGCTCGCGCTCTCGCGTAAAGCGGCGTAAAGCTCCCATAGGGATAGCGGAACGATCCTCGCCATCATTGCTCAAATAAGACGCTGACATGCCTTCTCACCTCACACTATAAGGTTGGTATGGCCGCACTTGCTTGCACACCTTTGGTTAATGCAACCTTCACCTTATCGTTCTCCATCAGTAATGGAATTGGTTCCAGGAAAACGTTAGAAGTATCCAGGCTTCTTCCAGCACGACAGATGTCAAAATGTTGCCCACAAGAGGAACAAATAAGAGTGGTTCCTTCTATCTTGCCTCCATCAAGAGATGCACTACAACTACCGCAGTGGTCATGATAAGCATAATAGCTACCCGCGATTTGACAAAAGAGCAGTGGCTCACCCTCTACAGCGATCACTCTGAGAGTTCCCTCGAGCAAAGAGTTCAGTTCACCTACTATTGTCCATGCTCCATTCTGCTCCGTTGTTTGCGCGTCATTCTTGCGTCTCTTTGGCGGAACGAACGTGATTGGTTTACCAGGTCGAGGTGGTGGATCTGTAACACCCTCGACCTGGAGTTCAACCAGATCTGGAGCCGCTTTGTAAATAGCCTCTTCAATTGCAAGTTTGAGCGTGATGGTTGATGAAGGGCAGCCATGGCAGCTTCCCTCGAGACGCAAATATGCTACACCTTTGTCGATTTTTACTAGCTCGACATTACCGCCATGCGACTTGAGATAAGGTCGTACCTCTACTAGCGCTCTGGCAACACGGGTCTCTGTGTCTTCTGGGTGTAAATCGTGAAGCAAAAACAAAGATGAAAGCAGATCGTCTTGCGTAAAAGTATTGATCAATTCGTCGCCTGATGCCTCAGATCGTGCAGTCAGCTCGAGTATGTGGGACAATCCCTCGCCGTACATATCAAGGAGTGCCTGGACAAGTTCCTCGACTATGGCGCGCGCGTGTGAATCAGGAAGTTCGTTAACCTCCTGGATCAGCATTTCGATACGTTCCGCCCTGCGCAGGTGCTCCTGCTGGTCTTGTTGCATGAGGCCACCTTTTCATTTCTCCAATATAAGTCAGTTCTACCTGGCATCCGCAGTTACCCATATATCTCAATTTCGGCTGTAGTGCCGGTACTTCCAATTTCAGCCGTAGGGAGTTGCCAAAGCAAACCAGGCCATGGCAACTCCCTACGGCTAATACTACTTGCCGAGTAGGCAACATCATAGAGCCTATAGGGTTGCGCCGAAAGTCGGTGAGTGGACTACTTGCAGCTCCTTCCCCTCACCAAGATACATGTGCACGCCACATGGCAAACAAGGGTCGAAGCTGCGAACTGCTCGCATTATATCGATTCCCTTGAAATTGTCCGGGCCATTCTCTTCGAAGATCGGCGTATTTTGCACAGAATCCTCGTAGGGGCCTGGAGTTCCATAGATATCTCGTACGCTTCCATTCCAGGGTGTAGGTGGATAGGGATGGTAGTTTGCAATCTTCCCGTTTTCGATCACAAGGTGGTGGGAAAGCACACCTCGCACCGCCTCGTGGAAGCCACAGCCGATGGCGTCCTTTGGAACCGTGAAATCGTTCCATGTTCTGGTGCGACCGGCTCGTATCTCGCTCAGTGCCTTGTCGACACAATGCAGCGCGACAGCAGCAGAATAAGCCTGGAAGTAAGTTCGCGCGCGGTTTCGCTCAATGGCGTTGCTCCACTTCGGAACCTTCCACTCAAATTCCACTTCCGGTTTAGTGGCGGACTTGGGCAATCGAATCTTGACACTGGTGCCTGTAGCCTTAATATAACCTCCCAGGTCGACTATCCCAGCTAGGGCCGTCGCCCATAGACGAGCTATTGCTCCACCACCTGTATCCAGGGCTAGATAGTCGCCGGTCCGCTTATCAAACCAGCGTGGCGACATCGTCCAGCTATAAGCGCCGTCGAAGTCGCGTTTCTGCGGCTTCGGGATTGTCGTCTGGTTCCAGGGATGGCGCTTATCAACCGGGTTGCCAAGTGGATCGCGGTCAACAAAAGTTCTCTCGTTCTGCCAATCGTCATAATAAGAGTGACCCAGCAGAATTCGGATGCCCAGATTGATATCCACCAGACTCGTAGTCACTAATTCTCCGTCCACAATCACACCGGGTGTGACGAACATTGCGCGTCCCCATTTGTCCATGGTGCGGTAATCATAGTCACATACATCGGGGTCCTGGAACGACCCCCAGCAACCGATCAGGGTTCGTCGGTAGCCAACTTGCTCGTAACCTGGCAGCGCCTCGTAGAAGAAGTCGAATAAATCGTCATGCAGCGGAACCATCTTCTTCATAAATTCGACGTACTTCATCAACCGAACCAGGTAGTCCGTGAAGAGTTGAACGGTGGCAACTGTTCCTACTCCTCCAGGATAGAGGGTCGATGGATGGACATGCCGCCCCTCCATCAAACAGAACTTCTCTCGGGTGTACCGGCTTACCTGTAGTCCCTCGAGATACAACTCACCAGTGAAAGGATTAAATGCCCGCATGATGTCGCCAATCGTGCGATAACCATGATCACTCGCGTGAGGAGCCTCGGTTTTGTTTGCCTTCTCTAGCACGCCAGGATTTGTCTCTTTCACCATCTGCTCGCAATAGTCAACTGCGACCAGGTTTTCCTGAAAGATGTTATGATCGAACATGTACTCTGCAGCCTCGCCCAGATTGAGCACCCACTCTCCCAAAGCTGGTGGTTTAACTCCATAGGCCATATTCTGGGTATAGACGGAGCAAGTCGCGTGATTGTCGCCACAAATGCCGCAAATGCGGCTGGTGATAAAGTGGGAGTCACGCGGATCCTTGCCTTGCATGAAGAGACTGTAGCCTCTGAAAATAGAGGAGGTGCTATGGCACTCCACAACTTTGCGTTGCTTGAAATCAATCTTAGTATAAATGCCAAGGCTGCCAACGATGCGTGTGATCGGATCCCACGACATCTCTACAAGCTGTGATGGAGGTGTTGGGGTCTCTCCCCGTTCAATTTTTGTTGCCATAATATTAACTCCTTTCAGCTTGCCCGAGTGTAGCAACTTTGGCAAGCTAGATAAGAGACATTACTCCATTGTAGAGTCACTGTACTCTCATTTCATCTACTCATTATGGTCACCATTTCGGTTGATAGCCTGTAGTCAACTCTCTACCCTTGTGTCGCCAGGATGGCTCTTTATTGTCTGTAGCTTGCGTCATTTTGCGAAGATTTCTGATGACTCTCCCATAGACCCCGATAAGGTTGGAAGATAACTTGGCACCGGTTGGTTCATCCATAAATGGCATGAATTTGTCTGGGAATCCCGGCATCGTACATCCAATGCAGATGCCTCCTACATTAGGGCAACCACCAATACCAGCCATCCACCCTCGCTTCGGTACGTTGCAATTCACTACTGGTCCCCAACATCCGAGCTTGACCAGGCATTTAGGTGAATCATAGGTAGTTGCAAAATCACCTTGCTCGTAGTATCCGGCTCGATCGCATCCCTCGTGGACAGTCCTGCCGAAGAGCCAGGTTGGTCGATGTGCCTCGTCCAGAGGAATCATCGGAGACATTCCCGCTGCCTGGTACAGGAGATAGAGCACAGTCTCCATAAAATTATCTGGCTGCACTGGACATCCTGGAACGCAGACAATAGGAATTCCCGCCGGTGTTTGCCAATTCCAGCCGAGATAGTCAAGCAAACCCATAGCTCCCGTAGGATTTCCCTCCATGGCATGGATGCCTCCATAAGTGGCGCAGGTGCCGATTGCCACTACTGCTAGAGCCTTAGGCGCTAAACGATCGATCCACTCACAGGTTGTGATTGGCTGGCCAGTGGTCGGGTCTGTACCCAGGGCTGCCCAGTAGCCCTCAGCCTTGATATTCTCGTTGGGAATCGAGCCTTCCACCACGAGTACAAAGGGGTCGAGTTCACCCCGCTCTGCTTGATAGAACCACGTCATAAAGCTCTCACCACCAAGTTCATAAGCGAGTACGGGATTATGAAGATGAACCTTGGGTAGTCCGGGGATGGCTCCCAACAAAACATCTTCGATGCTGGGTTGTGTAGCTGCGGTAATCGATACCGAATCACCATCGCAGCCCAGTCCAGCGGTTATCCAGACGATGTGGACTTCCTCCACGCGTGTTCTGGTCGCCATGCTGTACCTCCTTGAGCGCTATTCGCTCTAGGCCTGCTAAAATATCACACACAAAGAAGCCGCAGTTCTAAATTCTGTGTAAAGGCTATCCTACTTGATCCATAGTTTCCTCTAAGTAATACGCCTTTAGATTCTGTACGGATTACGCTAATAAAATACTTTGGATGAGTTATTTGTTTACATTATTTTGATTGAATTTGATATACTAGTTTAAATTCATCAATTACAAACACTTGAAGACAATGAAATTTGATAGCTCCTCAGATCTTTTCACCTTTGTAATAGAAGCGGAAGATTGTCATGCGGTAGATATTTACGAGCGCTTCAGTTGGCTCTAAAGCGAACCTGAAACCATCTGCTTCATTTCTATGACAGGTTTTTGAATGAACGTTGTGCAAACGGTTATTCCTAAATAGCAAGCTATTTGTTCTTCCTCAACAAAGATATCAGTGAAGTATTCATTGCTTCAAAAGAAGCAGATGGAATGTGCTTTTTGGGGCGAGATAGATAAATAAATGTTGTGCTTACTTGAATATTAAGCCAATTCTAATACATTCTTATGAAATTGTAATGTATTGTAACTGCACAGTATAAAGTAGAAAATTTGGGAATCTTTGGAGTAAGTCGGAGTCGGGGGAATAAAATTCTTCGATATCACTCACTCAATTTTGCCGCCATAACCTCTAAACGTGCGAGTGTCAACTCTGCAGGCCGACCGAGATAGATCTTCCGTCTCCCAGTCCTCCCCCATGTATAGGCATACCAGTAGACACAGCCGTGGGCTCTTTTTTCTTTTCGGGCGGTGAAGGTTCCAGTGGTTCCACGGAACTCAAACGTCTCTATCTGCTCAATGAGATGCTCCCACTCGGAATAACCAAAACACTTGCATGATCCCTCTCGATACAGCTCAAAGCCTGTGAGACATCCACCCTCTGTCACCTGAACAACCACCGTTTCTGCCTGTCTTAATTGAGATTCCCGTCTATTCTTAGTGCTGGCAAGGAGCTGAGAAGATCCTTCATGCTCAAGTGCTTTCCTGAGGTGACGTACCCCCAGGCGTATACGCGCTTTGACGGTACCGATGGGAATTTGACAGCGTTGGGCGATCTCTGTATGTGTCCATCCCTCAAAATATGCGAGTTTAATTACTGTCCGTTGATTTGTGGGCAAACGCTCCAAACATGCGTGCAATTCATCAATCTGTGCGGAACTCCATGCCTCCTCCCAGACATCCGATATAGCAAAGCGCTCATACGCTTCAACCTCCTGCCACTTGACTTCCTGTAGTGTGGAACGGCGGCGCAAGTGCCGTAAATAGTCAACAGTGTGGTGGTAGATAATAGAGAAGATCCAACCGCGGACTGGGCCTGTTTGGGGAGTATATGATCTGGCGTTCTGCCAGACCGCGAGGAGTGTATCTTGGGTCAACTCTTCGGAGACCATTTTATCAGCGGTCATGCGATAGGCAAACGCATAGAGTCGTCCTCTGTAACGATGACAGAGACGTTCAAGTGCCCACATGGCTCCACCCGCGATGGCTTCGATCAGGAACTCATCACTGAGCTCGTCTTCTTCCATGTTTGTCTTTCATTTCTTGTACAGAATGAAATCCGATCGTTGCACCTGAGCTTGTCTGGAAATGTGAAATACGCGCTGTGATACTAGCTCAGCCTATGATTAGCTATCTTTTACGAGTACATACACTTGCTAAACATAACCTAACCTTGGATACAAATGTAACCTACATAAGGATAGTTCCAAACCTTCAAACGTGGGGTAAATTGTTCCTACATTTGAGAGTTTGGAACTATCCTTATGTAGGAACCAAAACTACACATAGTCTACAAGTGATGTGCAGGCTAATCTTCTCCCCGCGTGATAAGTTGCCTCCTCAAAGCTGAACAAAGGTCTGAGCTAAAAGTTTGCCGGTCCTAGAGTGGAGGCTCTTCTGGTGCGAAACTAACCATACGCAATGCTCGCTCAAGATAATCACGCTCGACTACACGTGCTCGTTTCAGGCGCTGTCCATTATGCTCACACTCACTGATAAAGTTGGCCAGATCAGCGATGCGACTCGCATAACCCCACTCGTTGTCATAACCAACCCACAATATGGACCATATTCTCTTCAGAAAGTACGGTGGTCATCAATCCATCCACGATACTTGATCTGCTGTCACCACGGAAGTCGCTAGAAACTAAAGGTAGGTCTGTATTGCCAAGTAAGCCTGCTAGTGATTTGCTGGATGTATTCGCGAAGGCAGCGTTAATTTCGGCTATAGATGCTGCGCGTTCTAATTTGGTAACTAGATCAATGACTGAGACTGTGATCGTAGGTATGCGATAGGAAATGCCGTGGAATTTGTCCATAAGGGCTGGGATGACCTCACCCAGGGCCTGGGTAGCACCAGTAGTAGTTGGGATGATGTTTTCAGCGCCTGCACGAGCGTGCCGGAGTCCTTATGGCTTCGATCGAGGATTTGCTGGTCATTTGTGTAGGCATGGATAGTGTTCATCATCCCATAGCATACTCCAATACTAAGTATAGATTAGAGTCTTTTGTTTTATCCTATCATTGTCGTTCCACCCAAAATCTGATATATTGAAGCAGACACAGTAAACCTCTAGCCTGCAATGGAGCAAACAACCATGACAGCATATGACACCTCAGCGACCCCGCTGAAACGTACCCCACTTTATGAGCAGCATGTTGCCCTTGATGCGCGCCTCGTAGAGTTTGGAGGCTGGGAAATGCCTGTCCAATATAGCGGCATCATAGACGAACATCGTGCAGTTCGTACGCATGCTGGCCTCTTTGATGTCAGCCACATGGGAGAATTCAAAGTCGAAGGCTCAGATGCGCTTGCCTTCCTACAACACCTCGTTCCCAATGATGTGTCTCGTCTAGTAATCAACCAGGCTCTCTATACCCAACTCTGTTTGCCCGATGGTGGTACTATCGACGACCTGATTATTTATAAACTCGAAGACACCAGCTATATGCTGGTCGTCAACGCTGCTAACATCGATAAAGACTTCGCCTGGGTCGAGAAAAAAGCCAGAGGATTTGATGTTCATGTCACAAATCAGTCGGATACAACTGCGCTACTTGCTTTACAAGGGCCAGAAGCCCAAACCATTCTGCAAGCACTGACAGAAGTAGATCTGTCAACAATTCGTTACTACCACTGCGCACCGGGATTGGTGAATGGCATACAATGCATCATTTCACGAACGGGGTATACAGGTGAGGATGGTTTCGAACTTTATTGTGCTTCAGTGGATGTTCCTAAACTCTGGAATGACCTGCTCGCTGCTGGGAAAGATCAAGGATTGCTGCCTACCGGGCTGGGAGCGCGTGATACCTTGCGTTTAGAGGCCAGTTATTGCTTGTACGGGCATGAACTCGATGAGCAAACCAATCCATTGGAAGCTAACCTTGGCTGGACTGTGAAGCTGAATAAGGGTGAGTTTATTGGACACAATGCGTTACTCGAAGTAAAAGCGGAAGGGCTTAAACGCAAACTTATCGGCATCGAGATGGTCGAACGGGGCGTATGTCGAGGTGGTTATGCTATTTATGAAGACGATCAACAAATCGGCATACTCACCAGCGGAGCGCCCAGCCCGACCCTTAACAAGAACATCGGTATGGGTTATGTCGAAGCCTCACATGCCGTCGTTGGAAAACCAGTCTACATCGACATACGTGGAAAACGTACCGCGGCACAGATTGTCGCGTTACCTTTTTACAAACGGCAAAAATAGGGGCGTAATTCATTGAGCCCATCCAACTTTTTAGCTCTCTAGGGCATTATTTTTGAAGGGAGACATGTATTTATGGCAAATCTCAAACATCCTGAAAATCTAAAATACAGTAAAACAGACGAATGGGTGCGAGTAGAAGGCGACCAGGCTACCATCGGCATTACGGATTATGCCCAGGATCAGCTTGGCGATATTGTCTATGTTGAATTACCCTGGGATGAGGGCTCAAGCGTCTCACATGAGGCCAAATTCGGCGACATTGAGTCTGTCAAAGCAACTTCTGAACTTATTTCGCCCCTCAGTGGTGAGGTAGTGAGTTCAAATCAAGAATTGAAGGACCAGCCAGAACTCATCAACGACAGCCCCTATGAAAATGGTTGGATGCTGGTTGTGAAGATAGCTAACCCTGACGAGGTTGCGAGCCTTATGAATGCCGAAGAATATGAAATCTATTTACAGGGCAGATAGTAGAAAACCAGCATAAACTTTTCTAATATACCCATTCATTGTAGGAAGACAAGTAGTGACACCCCTCGCGGGTGCCAGGTTACCTCACTCTTTGTGGGTGCCAGGTTAGCCCATTAGGGAGAAGAATTCGTATGAGTTACATACCCAATACCCCTGAAGACCAGCAAGCCATGTTAAATAAGCTGGGAATCTCTTCACTTGAGGCCTTGTTGACGCC
Organism: uncultured Chloroflexia bacterium; assembly: GCA_963702765.1. GTDB lineage: Bacteria > Chloroflexota > Ktedonobacteria > Ktedonobacterales > Ktedonobacteraceae > DATMNR01. The sequence goes on along the minus strand of CAVPEB010000036.1, from coordinate 42,586 downwards.
CGTACCTGAAAATGTGCGTTTTCGGCGTCCCCTGGAACTCCCGCTTGCACTTGCTGAGCCGGACCTCAAACGCTTGATGTATGGCATGGCGGCGAAAAACAAAAACCTTGACTCGACTATTTCATTTCTGGGTGCGGGGACGTACGATCATGCTATTCCGAGTGTTGTTCCGCACCTGCAACGACGTTCAGAGTTTGTAACCTCGTATACGCCGTACCAGCCTGAAGTGAGCCAGGGTATGTTGCAGGCCATCTATGAGTTTCAAACAATGGTCTGCCAAATCACAGACCTGGATATCGCGAACGCCTCGCTCTATGATGGTGCTACTGCTTTGATAGAAGCCGTGTTGCTGGCGATTGGCCCCGGTGGAAGAGGTGAGGTCGTTATCTCGTTGGGTGTTGATCCGCAATATTGCCGTGTTCTCCATACCTATGCTCATGCTCGCGGTTTTAGTGTCAGGGAGGTGTCAACACGAGATGGCGTAACTTCAATTGAAGATCTGGATTCTGCGGTCAACACCACGACTGCAGCAGTTGTCATCCAGCAGCCGAACTTCTTTGGCTGTATCGAAGATATGCATGCCATTGAACCCATTGCGCATAAAGGCAAAGCAGTCTTTATCACAACTATTACTGAACCAGCTTCTTTAGGGGTGCTGGCATCCCCAGGTGAATACGGAGCCGATATTGCTGTGGGTGAGCTAATGAGTTTTGGTAATCCGATGAGCTATGGTGGCCCAGCACTAGGCTTTATGTCTGCGCGGAATAAATATATGCGTTTAATGCCGGGAAGACTGGTTGGTCAAACAGTCGAAGAGGGTGATCAGAAACAAACAGGCTATGTGCTAACCTTGCAGACGCGCGAGCAACACATCCGCCGCGAGCGTGCCACCTCAAATATATGCACCAATCAATCGTTGTTGGCCGTTGGTGCCACGATCTACCTGGCGGCATTGGGTAAACAAGGTTTTCGCGAACTAGGCGAATTGTGCCTGCAAAAAGCTCATTACGCGTTCCGCCAGATTTCCGCTATACCCGGCTATAAGGCAACATTCGGCGCCCCATTTTTTGATGAATTTGTCGTCACTGCTCCCGTTACTGCTGAGAAACTTCAGCAACATGTTGAGCAAGCGGGTATCATTGGCGGCTTTGCACTTGGCAAAAATTATTCTGATATGCCAAATGACATACTCTTCTGTGTAACAGAAACACGAACCAAAGAAGATATCGACTACCTCGTAAAGGTGTTAAAGGAGGTGCAAGCATGAGTATCGAGAGTTTGATCTTTGAAAAAGGCGCACCTGGCCGCCGTGCAGCCACCATGACAGCCATGGATGTACCTGCCGAATTGCTTGAAAGCATCATCCCTGAAAGTATGCTACGTCAAGCGCCTGCCGCGTTGCCCGAGGTAAGCGAAATAGAGATTGTGCGTCACTATACTCACCTTTCGCAGCGGAACTTTGGCGTCGATACAGGCTTTTATCCTCTTGGTTCCTGTACAATGAAGTATAATCCAAAATTGAATGAAGATATGGCAGCCCTTCCAGGTTTTGCCCATATTCATCCTTTGCAACCAGATAGTACAGTACAGGGCGCGATCCAGGTAATCTACGAGTTAGAACAATATCTCTCCGAGATCTCTGGCATGGCTCGCGTGACCCTCCAACCCTCAGCAGGCGCTCATGGCGAGCTGACCGGGCTGATGCTCATCAAAGCCCACCATGAGAGCAATGGTCAGGGACATCGTAATCTAGTATTGATCCCGGATAATGCGCATGGCACCAATCCTGCAAGCGCAACCCTGGCCGATTACAAATCTGTCGAGGTCAAAACTGATCCTCTGACGGGTGGTATCGACATTGGGCATCTCAAAGCTGTGCTTGACTCGAATGGGTCTAATATTGCTGCTATTATGATGACTAACCCCAATACATTAGGTCTCTTCGATAGTAATATTCTCGAGATTGCGACGATGGTGCACGATGTTGGCGGCCAGCTCTACTATGATGGAGCCAATGCGAACGCAGTACTCGGCATTACTCGCCCTGGTGACATGGGCTTTGATGTGGTTCATTTCAACCTGCATAAAACTTGTAGCACTCCCCATGGTGGAGGTGGCCCAGGCGCAGGTCCTATTGGCGTCAAAGAACACCTCGTGCCTTTCTTGCCTGGTCCGTTGCCTGCTTTGGGAGATAATGGCTATTATTGGGCTGAGCAAGGACCACAGTCGATTGGTAAAGTTCGTGCCAACAATGGTAACTTCGGAGTGTTGGTGCGTGCGTATGCCTACATTCGCACATATGGACCCGATGGTCTTCTCCACGTAGCGCAGAGTGCAATCCTCAACGCGAACTATCTCAAGCACGAGTTAGCAACTGACTATGAGATCGCCTATCCACAAATCTGCCAACACGAGTTCGTTGCCACGGCAGAACATCAGAAAGACGAATATGGTGTCACAGCGCTCGACATCGCCAAGCGTATCCTCGACTTCGGCATGTATGCGCCAACCATCTACTTCCCTCTAATCGTACACGAAGCTCTTATGATCGAGCCTACTGAAACGGAAACCCGCGAAACGCTAGATTACTTTGTCAGTGTGATGCGCCAGATCGCCGAAGAGGCACGCACAAATCCTGAGGTTGTCAAAACCGCCCCACATACAACACCTGTTGGGCGTTTAGATCAGGCGTTAGCCGCACGCAAGCCCAATCTGCGTTGGACTCCCGGACAGGAAGTAACGCATTAAAGGTTGGTGGCTGAGGAGCACTTGGCTCCTCAGCCACCAACCTTTAATGCGTTAGCTATCCGCACTTGACTCTACCTCAATCTCCCTGATTATGTTACAATTGCCACGTCTTAACAAGCGAATACTTAGCAATGATGAGGTATAAACATATATGCAATATGCCATACTCGGTGGGGGCGCATTAGGGTTGGGAGCGGCCTATAGACTAACAAAAGCTGGCCATTCAGTGATGCTATTTGAACAGGAAACAACTGCTGGTGGCCTCGCCTCCGGTTTTCAAATAGATGGTGCGTGGCTTGAGAAATTTTATCATCATCTGTTCCGTACAGATACCACTGTCATCAAACTCATTCAAGAGGTAGGTTTAGGAGATAAGCTGGAATGGTCCTATCCCCGCACAGTCTGTCTCATCGACGGTAAATTCCAACAGCTCGATTCTCCCCTGACTCTATTGAAATTTTCACCCTTGCGTATGGATGAACGCGTGCGGGTAGCCACTGTAGGTGCTCTCCTCAAATTAACCGGTTCAAGCTTTTACGAAGGCAAGACTGCTGAACCGTGGTTGCGGAGATGGATGGGCAAGCGACCTTACAGTATGATTTTTGAGCCACTGTTTATTGCCAAATTTGGGGCATTGCGTGACCAGATTGCTCTACCGTGGTTCTGGGCGCGTTTTCACGATCGTACGACCTACCTTGGCTATATGCGTGGCGGCTTTCAGCAACTCTATGATCGTTTAGTAGAGCGAATCAGCCAGGCAGGTGGAAAAGTTCTGCTTGGTACCCGAGTTGAGAAAGTGGAACCAATCGATGGTGATCGCTGGGAGATCCAGACCAACAATGGGACCTGGACAGCTGATCGTGTCATCTCAACCATGGCGACCCGTTTGACCTGCCGTCTCATACCTGCACTTTCTGAGGAGTATAGAGCCAGCTATGACTGGGGGCAAGCTTATGGTGCCCAATGTCTCATACTCTCGCTGAATTGTCAGCTAACTGATAGCTATTGGATCAACCCCTGTGATATGGGCTATCCATTTACCAGTCTTGTTGAGCATACCAATTACCGACCCCCTTCGGAGTATGGTGGTAGGCACCTCATCTATCTTGGCAACTATCGATCGATGGATGATCCACTTTTCAAGATGAACAAAGACGAGATCTTGCAAGAGTTTTTGCCACACCTCAAACGTATAAATTCCGATTTTGAACATGAGTGGATTCAGGAAAGCTGGCTCTATCAGGCTCCCTTTGCGCAACCTATAGTCACCACAGACTATCGCAAGCATATCCCACCCCTACGCACTCCGCTTAAAGGTTTGTGGGTAGCTAACATGTTCCAGGTATATCCCCATGATCGAGGACAGAACTATTCGTTCGAACTTGCTGATCGCTTAGTGCGAGAATTGAACCACGGCAAAGAGCAGGGTTCTTAGGGACGGTAGCACTTAAGCGGGGTGTGGGGAGCTCTCACATAATCCTTTATTGACTCGCCATAAGTGGCGAGTCAATATTCACCTCTATTGTCAAAACTCGCTAGCGTATGCTATACTACTTCTGAAGCAGGGAAGGTGTGTGATTCGTATAGTATCGCTTAACAACAACGTTCAAACGAATCAAGCTCTTTCATGATTAGAATGGTTCACTGGATAGGGCCAGCGAATCATTTGCGCGGATCGTCAATACCGGGGTGTAGCGCAGTCGGCTAGCGCGCAGCGTTCGGGACGCTGAGGTCGGAGGTTCAAGTCCTCTCACCCCGACCAGGATGGCACAATCGCTTACAATAAGTAGTGTCACATAATCAGGTATCAATAGGAGACATAGATGCGGGCATATCAGTTAATTACATCATCCAGGACAACTGGATGTTGCAATCTGATCGCCGCCTTCCAGCGTTCATGTATAGAACAATGGACTGGCGGGAGATGCCACACCGTGCCAAATCTACCTGGACGCGCAAACGACTTCAATCCCTATCCGTTCGGTCGTCGTCGCAGGCGGCGGTAGAAGCAGAAAGGGATTGATCATTCCTTCCTCTTTCGCTCATTTCAAGCTTCTTCCTCGCTGTCTGCTTAGGAATCGGTTCCGACAGAGAGGAAGGGAAGTCTTTCATGGCCGTTCTTGTATTGAACTCCTCACTCCAGCCTCTATCAGTCATTCCTGAGCGTCGTCTCATTGTGTTGCTTTCCAAGCAAAAAGTAACCTTTGTAGATGATAGCGTGCGTCAGTTGATTGAAGAGAGTATCCAGGCTCGCCGCCTTGAACTGGAACGTCCCGTCATTGTGCAGTTGCTCGCCAATGTGCGCATACCGCGTATGGCTCTACAGCCAACTCGTTCCAACATTTTGTTACGCGATGAAGAAACATGCCAGTATTGTGGGAAGCGTAGTCGCGAATTGACACTTGATCATGTTATTCCACGTTCCCGAGGTGGACAGAGTACATGGGAAAATCTTGTAGCTTCGTGTAAAGCGTGTAATGGGAAAAAGGGCAATCGATTACCTAAAGAGATCAATATGCGCTTGCTGCGCCAACCTCGCCCGCTTACACAAGAATATGCTGGGTTTTTCTTGTTACGCTACCCCAAGCTGCGCGAAGCATACGAAGAATTCCTGCTCAGCGCGCAGATTGGTAGATCACACAGCCTGAGCGCCTGAACCAGGCTTCCTACCTCTCTTGGAGATCTGTATGGGGCACAGCATTGAGTCCATACAAGGGGAGTGCAGAGGGCGAAGCCCTTTGACGGGGCGCGGGGTGTCCCCGCTAATTACTCTTCTCTCGCCGCCGCAGGCGGCGAGAGAAACAAAACAAAATGAAGGGGGTACTAGCCAGAACTCATCTGGAATTGTTTACTAGAGTTGAATCGTTTAATTACTAGAAGGGAAACAAATTGTGTTCTCATAGGAGCAGGAATGTTCCTATCATGCTTGCTGAGCAAGCAAAGGTGGAAAATGCTTAACCAGATAAACGAAATCAGCGACAAACCGCTAACCGACCAGAAATTGGCCCCTGTATACCTCTGTCTGCACGGTCATTTCTATCAGCCCCCCAGAGACAACCCGTTTACAAATCAGGTTCCAATTGAACCTGCTGCCACCCCATATGCCAACTTCAACGAAAAAATAACGACCGAATGTTATCGTCCTAACGCGGAAGCGGGAAATTTTGACTACATCAACTTTGACTTAGGACCCACTTTAGCTAATTGGATGGAAAGTGCCCATCCAGATGTGTACGAGCGCATAATCGATGCCGACAAGAGGCATAGGGCCATCTATGGGGTTGGAAACGCTATGGCCCAGGCCTACAATCATACGATCCTTCCCCTGTGCAAAACGCGAGATAAACAAACGCAAATCCTGTGGGGTTTAAGCGACTTCCGCCATCGTTATGGGCGTGAAGCTATAGGTATGTGGTTGGCAGAGACCGCCGTAGACGTAGAATGCCTGGACTTACTTGCGCAACATGGCATTACTTATACAGTGCTTGCTCCCTGGCAGGCTGCTACTAACATAGACCCTTCTGAACCATACCTGGTATCTCTACCAGGTGGCCGCAGCATAACTGTTTTTTTCTTCAATGCTCCACTTTCGGGCGGTGTCTCATTTGATTCGAACATGACAAATAACGCGGATCTCTTCGCGGAAAGTTACCTGCCTGAGCACCTTGTCCAGAGTAAACGTAATGCTGGAGAAGCTCAAATCGTTCTTATAGCCACGGATGGTGAACTTTACGGACATCACAAGCTATGGCGTGATAAATTTCTGACTCATCTCATTCAGATCGGGGCGCCAGGTTTTGGTTTCGAAGTCTGCTCATTAGAGCATTATATGCGGATGTTTCCCCCTACGAAAGAGGTGAGTTTGCGGACTCCAAGTGCCTGGAGCTGCGGGCACGGAGTTGCCCGTTGGGATGCAGGTTGTGAGTGTACCGAAGGGGATAGCAGTTGGAAGGGCGATCTGAATCGAGCCTTGAGAAATCTCTCTGAAAAAGGAGATGAGCTTTTTGAACGCTATTGCTCTGAAACGCTTACTGATCCCTGGGCAGCGCGTGATGTATATCTACCTGTCCGTAGTGGGTGGGAGACAGAAGAGAGTTTTTGGACGAAACAGAGCAAACATCAACAACCTCCAACAGATCAATCACTGATGCACAGAACATTGCTGTTGCTAGAAGCCCAATATTATCAGCAATGTAGCCTTACGAGTTGCGGCTTCTTCTTTGAAGATCTGGATCGCATAGAGCCGCGTAACAATATTGCATGTGCTCGCCGTGCTATAAGCCTCATCTGGCAAGCATTAGAAATTGATCTCCAACCAGAATTCATACAAGATTTGCAGAAAGCTAAGAGCGGGCATACTGCGTTGACCGGTGCGGATATGTACCGGCAACTGCCTGTTGTATCTGAAGATCAGTTGCCGCCTTTAACACTCTAGTGTTCTGATGAATAGCCTAAAGTGTAGTGGCACCCGTAAGGGTGCCATGTTGCTAGTACATCGCGATCTGAGTATTCCAGTCTGTGTTCGCGTACACCCAGGCAGCATCATTTTCTTGCATGTTGACGCATCCATGACTTCCATTGCCCGCGAAGGACTCGTCGCCACCAACGTCATAATGAGGGAACTGCGTACCAGGGCCAAAATTCACCCGCCACCAGGCATCATGCACGAAGAAGCCACCCCAATGGTACAGAATCGCATAATGTATGGGAGTAGGTGGATACCAGAAAGGTGAACTCGGCGGATCTGACGATTTGAACTCATCAGGAGATTTCCGATCTTGTACTGTCCAGACACCTGGTAGAGCAGGGCGTTCAACACGACCTGTTGTAACCTGGAAAGATCGTATCAGCTTGCCATTCAGATAGACACGCATGGCTTGCTCAACCTGTGAGACCATCAATACCATACCATGTTGCAGGCTTGGATAATGCTGCATCATGAGCATATCAGTAGCATGTACCCGGTTATATGGTGTCGGATCGCTATAGTCTTGCTCGAGCATATGCAGATTGAAGAATTCGTTATTCTCCTCATCGACGACTGCCTGGTAATCGGATGGTAGATAGGTCCAGCCTAATTCTCTATTCAACCAGTAGCCAATGCCTGGCAATGTATATCCCGCTGTAAGAATATAGTTTTTGCCATCGAATTTATCATGATAGGCATGTGCATTGCCCCATGTGTTGGCTTCATGATCAAGTGCGGTTATAAGGTAGTGGGAAGCGCCTTGCACAAGGTCATCATGCATCGATGCAATGTCCGTGTCGATCTTTTGTGATATGGCCAGGAAACCAGTAATCGTAGATGTCTTCTTTAAAGCGGCCAGGTCTGCGTTATAGAGTGGTTGGTAAGGGCTGGCATCCATACCGTATGTTTTTAACAGGGCCAACTGAGATTTGAATTGGCCGAGTTTGGCTGTGCTGACAAACGGAAGTGCCTGAATAGAATTTACAACCGCTTCCTGATATTGTGCATTTAATAACGTTCCGAGATTCTGAAACTCAATCGAAGTCGTTGCGATATTAAATGTTGCAAGGTCAATCTGATACTGGGTTTGCATCGCAGTCACATCTAGATTGGCTGCTTTCATCTGCTTAATCGTGGTATTGAATGTATTGAGCTGATTGAATGTAGTGTTTGATAAGTCTAACGCTTCAGTGGCCTTACGCGCATCATTGCTGATTGCAGCGAAATCTTTCGGAAATTGCGCGGCTGCTAGTAATGATGAATCTTTATTGTACCGGGCTGCGAAAGCTTGAGTATTACCAACTTTTCTTTGCTGGAGCGCAGATAGGCTTGATTGAAAAAATTGCAAATCCTGTTGAGCTTGAACATTGTATTGATCTGAAATGTTGCTAACTATTGCCTCGACCTGAGTTTCCAGTTGCTGGTAGTTACTGGCAAGTTTTGTATTATAATCAGTCGCTGGTTGGTTATTGAAAAGGGTAAAAGGGGCACCTGCGCTGCTCAGTTGCTGCTCTTTCTTCATGATTGGTTGTAGAGCAGATACAGGTATACCAATCGATCGTGCGTGCTGGATTGCTTGGTCGAGTGTGGCTTTACTTTGATTGAGTTGTGCTTGCGATTGAGAACTTCCCCCACAAGCTGTAATGAAGAGCATCATGCCGACTAACAATCCTGCTAGTATGATCTGAGTCGAGCGAAAGGAACCTATTCTATGCATATTAAGCTACCTCCGTCCACTGCGTGCTTTATGTTTGCGTTTCTCTTTTCGAGCAGCTTTACCTGTTTTCTTACCGCCGCTATGCTTGCCCTGGTTTGAATAGCCAGCTCCAGCAGGTAGCGCAGGCATGCCGGGCATACCAGCCCCGCCACCATACTGTTGGGCTAACCTCGCCCACGGACCCTTTCCGGTGCTCATCTGGCGCATCATATTGCGCATCTCGTGAAATTGATCGAGTAGCTGGTTTACAGCCTGCGTAGTTGAACCACTGCCATGAGCAATGCGCCTGCGTCTGCTACCATTGATAAGATCAGGATTGTGCCTTTCTTCCAATGTCATAGAAAGAATAATTGCTTCGATACGTTTGAGCTGATCTCCTTCAAGTGCCTCCTCCATATCTGGCATATCTGCCAACTTGTTGAAGCCTGGAAGCATCTCCATTACATTTCGCAGTGGCCCCATACGTTTCAATTGGCGCATGGCATTCAAGAAATCTTCCAGGTCAAATTTGCCCTGTTGCAGTTTTTCCTGGGCTTTTAATGCCTCTTCCTCATCGATTGCCTCTTGTGCTTTCTCGATGAGAGAAAGTACATCACCCATTCCCAGTATACGGGAGGCCAGACGATCTGGATAAAATGGCTCCAGTGCATCCGTTTTCTCACCCATGCCCATGAACTTGATCGGCACGCCAGTGATTGAGCGGATCGATAACGCTGCACCGCCTCTGGCGTCACCATCCATCTTCGTTAAAATCAATCCAGTTAACGAAACCGCTTTGTTGAAGTCATCGGCTACACGTACCGCTTCCTGTCCAGTCATTGCATCTGCAACGAGCAGTACTTCACTTGGATGCAGGCGGTTACGGATGGTAGTGACTTCTTGCATCATACGCTCGTCGATGTTGAGACGTCCTGCGGTGTCTAGTATCACTACGTTTAGGACCTGCTCTCGCGCGTATTCCAATGAATGTATACAGATATCAACAGGATTGGATCCCGCTTGCTCTGCATAAACAGGAATAGTAAGTTGCTTGCCTAACGTTTGTAACTGTTGAACAGCAGCCGGGCGATACATATCTGCCGCAACTAGTAATGGGCGTTGGCCTTGTTTGCGAAGATAGTTTGCAAGCTTCGCAGCAGTCGTTGTTTTACCTGAACCCTGCAGACCCACCAGCATGATCACGTTAGGAGGGGCTCCTCCCAGGTCTAATTTATTATTACCATCAGAGCCGCCAAGCATCTCTACTAATTCATCATTGACAATTTGAAGGACCTGCTGCGCTGGAGAGAAACTACCCAACACATCTGCTCCAACTGCCTTTGCTTTGACACGCTCGACAAACTGACGCACTAACTTAAGGCTAACGTCGGCCTCAAGCAGCGCAAGCCTGACTTCTCGCATTGCCTCATCGACATCTGCCTCGGTCAGTTTGCCCTTCCCACTAAGATTTGTAAAAACCCCTTCAAGACGCTTCGATAAACTTTCAAACATTGCCATAAGTGCGCTATATCCTCTTCACCATTCAACTAATTTTGTCCCAATTATAACACGTTTTTGCCTCTCTGTTATGCTCTTTAATAGGTACTATTTCCCTCTTTTCAAAAAATAATTGTGGAAAGGAAATATCGTAATCATCATGTAGACAATCCATTCTTATTGGCGAATGCCGATATTTGCTTGGGAGTGCCAACAATCATGGCCGCGTCGCCACTCTCTATGCAAGTTTCCAAACGAGAACCCATCACCAATCCGCCAGGTTTTTTGATGGCTAAGATCATCGTTCCATCGGTGAGTGTGTTCTGTGCATCAGCAATAGTTTTGCCGATAAGGGGCGAATGTGCAGCGAGAATTACTTCTTGAATGGCTAAACCTGGATTTTCCGCGTTAATTAGAGTATCAAAGAAATCCACCACGTTTGGCTGGAGTGCCAGATTTGCCATTCTGTGTCCACCGATAGCGTAAGGTGATAGCACACGATCCGCACCTGCCCGCTTGAGCTTCACAACGGTTTCATCATGATTTGCGCGTGCGACAATGAGCACTTTGGGATTGAGATTTCGTGCTGAGAGCGAAATATAGATGTTGTTTGCATCTTGGTCAGTTGCTGCGAGCAATGCCTGGGCATATTGAATACTGGCTTCACGTAGTATCTCGTCGCTCGCTGCATTCCCCTGCAGTGCCAGGTATCCTTTCTGAATACAGCGTTGAACGGTGTCCTCATTTTCATCGATCACAACAAATGGCTTACGTGCCGCTGCGAATTCACCAGCAATGCGCGAACCCACACGGCCATACCCACAGATAATACAGTGATTTCGCAGTGTTGAAATCTTTCTGTCCATAATGCGCCTCCCGATTGCCTGGCTAAAATGGCCCTCTATCATAAATTCCATGATCACACCAAAAGTATAAAAGAGTGATCCAACGCCCAGGACAATGATCATAATCGTGAACAATCTACCATAATCTGAAAGAGGACGAGCAGTTATGCCTACCGTTGACATCATATCGACAGTGGTGAAGAGAGCATCGATGAAGGAGAAATGCTCAATAAGCATATATCCTGCAATTCCCAGCGCAAGCACACTAAGAACAAGCGTTATAGCGATTCTCAAGTGACGAATAGATGCTTGTTGTTTCATATAGCAAAGTTCCCGAATATATAGGTAAGTATTCTTGATCCATACAAATAGAATTACGAATTGATTCTAACCTATTTTTCCACTCTTTCTAATCTCAAATGCGCCTGCAATATCACGAGAATCTCTCAATTTCTTCTTATGATGCTGATTTTCGCTCTATGCATTATAATGATAGAAATCAAAGCAGATGCTGCAACAAGGAGACCAACGTGTCGAAACGCAAACGCTCGCAAGATGAAATATTTTCCACCTTTGGCTGGTGGGATAAAGGGTGCTTTCTCAATCAAATGACCGGTGATCGCTGCGATTACATCGAATCTTGTATCACAAAAGCACTGGGTAACAAATCGCTCGCACAACAACAAATTTTAGAGGTGGGTTGTGGTGGTGGTTTAATTTGTGAGCAGCTTGCGCGGCGCGGGGCTGATATGGTAGGCATAGATCCTTCACAAGGGGCGTTAGATGCGGCTGCATCTCATGCTGAAGAACATGGTTTGGGACAACATATCCACTATCAACAGGGCTATGCCGAAGCATTGCATTTTGCCGACGGCAGTTTTTCAGCTATCGTTTGTTTTGATGTTTTAGAGCACGTACGTGACTTAAAAGCCACCATTCAGGAAATCGCGAGAGTGCTTGCTCCTGGCGGTGTTTTCGTCTTCGATACCATCAATCGCACACTCTTGGCGCGTGCCATTTTGATCTGGTATGGCGAAAATTTTCCCAGCGGTGGCTTACAGCCTGGGATTCATAACTATCATGCCTTCATCAAGCCGGTAGAATTACAGAACTTGATTTCAGCGAGCGGCTTACACGTACAAGAAATAAAGGGCTTTGTACCTCGTGGTTTCGTCAATGGCCATGTAAAAATGGGCCCTGGTCGGATTAAAAGTGTGGCCTATGTGGGCTATGCTACAAAGGCGCATGATTCGATTTAGATGAGCCATTCCTTTTTCTCTTCCCTGGACATCGAACTTTTCTTCATTGCCTCAGCAAAACTCTGCTTTTTCTGCTGGCCGAGCGTGCTTCGTGCTGCCTGGGCTGTTTGACGACGGTCTAGCGTAGGAACTGGTTGGCTGTTATTCAGCATTGTGCCGAACTGCTCTGCGCCAACATGGAAAAAGTTTGCAAGTCGTTCTAATTGACGTTCACTGAGACTGACAAACTCAATGACACCATCCTCAAATTTTTTCCACACATCGATGCCTAATCTTAATCCGCGAGCAGTCTCTACCAGGCTCAACCCCATATGTTCTCGCATCTGCCTCAGGCCGCCCTGAACCATCGAAGGACTAAAGACTCGTTCTAAAGTACTCGCGAATGCACGTTGCGTTAGTGGCAATATTTCAACCTGTTGCACGTTTTCTTCACCTGGCTCAGTAATGTGGTACGCAGCTATAAAATCAATCAGTGACTCTTGTTCATTTGGATGATCGCGTAGCAACGCGAGTTGTCTCTCTTTATCGCCAGCATCCTCGGCAGCCAACCAGGCCATTTTCAACTGTTGCAATTCATCATTATTCATATCTCTATTCTTGCCTTTCTATCCGCGCCATCAATGTTGTTGGTTCATCTGTACAGGTAGCGTTTGTTCATTCCGTATGCACTCACGAAGGTAACCGCGTGCGCGTTCATACCGCAAGCGAATAGTGCGTTCAGTGCGTTTGCAAAGAACTGCGATGTCATCCCATTTCATATGCTCGATAGCTCGCAGCACCATAATCTTGCGATCTAATGGATCAGGTAAAAAAGTCAAAATGCGTAGGCTCTCCTCGTTTGCATGTAAATGTTCATATTGATCTTCGGGATCCGCCACATCTGCTGAAGGTAATGCCCCATCACTGTCTGATGGCGTCTGTTGCAAAGGCTCCATTAATGAGCGTGGTATATGGTAAGGTCGCCCCATTGGACGACCTTCCTGATCCCGTTGATAACGCAAACCCTCCTGCCTCAAAACACGATTGAACTCATCAACGCAAAGGCATCTGACGTAATGGATAAAATTTTGTGTCATAAATATTTCTTTTGGATTTATTGCCTCGCGCAAAAGATGCTCACCCATATTTGCGATGGCCTCTTCGCGCAGATCAGGTCGGTGACGTAATCCCCAGGTATGACGTTGAAATTCTGGGGCGCATCGTTCCAAAAGTACTGTACATAGCATTCTAACTGACTCATCATCGCCTTTGGCGCGAAGATCGCGAATGGCTAATACCAGTTCGATCTCGCTAATCTCAAAGTGACCACTGGGATTTCGGCGTTTGAGATGCTCCTCGAGCGTGGGGTCATGTGGGTCAATCATCCTTGCTCTCCCAAATACATATTAGAGCAGTCTTCTTTTTGCTCTTGTATATGACTTCTTTTTAGGATTCTTAAAATCGGAAACATTGTTTGTAAAGATAGCATAGCAGAATAATTCATATGTGAAAAGCCATCTAATCCTCTGTGTAGATGCAGGCTGAGTAAGCATTGATTCCAATTTAGTATGCCATCAGATGAGCCGCCCACAAAGTGTCATCCTGAGCGTGAGCGAAGGATCTCATTGCCCATCGCGTAATAACCTTTATTCACGCGTAGGATGACAGGGGAGTTTTCTCTATGTTAACTCAACCCTTGTCATACCTCTTTCCAATGCAACTGGACCTAAGAATCAGGCCGAATGTACGCATAGTACCCTAAAACCTTAAATGATACCTTTTAAGATGTATTTCGTCGTACTTAAGTAGATTAAAAGCTATAGGGGTGAAGAGAGCCGTCCCCCAAAGGGCTTCCTGACCATGCATTGTGGGGGGCAATCGCTGGTCTCCAAAAACGCTTTTCCCCTTTTTTACAAAAAGTATGTATTATACTTTCCGATCGATGGGAAGGAAACGTAACGTGTTAGAAGTATTACCCAAGATAGCGAAAATGCAAGCATCCTATGCGCTAGGCAAGCCGCTTGCGCTTCCGTTGAATCTCACCATCAGTGTCAGTTATCGCTGTAACTCGCGCTGCAAAACCTGCAATGTGTGGCAGCGACCCAATGATGACTTCACGATAGAGGAGTATGACAAAACGTTTGCCTCCGTTGGCAGAGATGCGTACTGGTTCACCTTCAGTGGTGGCGAGCCGACGTTGCGCAAAGACCTGCCAGAGATGGTGGCTGCTGCCTATCGGCATTGCCGACCAGGCATTATCAATATCCCGACCAACGGCATTCAGGATAAGATTATTCCCGCACGGATCGAACAGGTCTTGCAGGCCGCTCCGACCAGTGATGTCATCATCAACCTGTCCTTAGATGGGGTAGGGGAAAAGCATGATATTGTGCGTGGCGTCAAAGGCAATTTTGAGCGAGCGATGCGCACCTATGCTGGCCTGAAGGCGCTCAAAGGTCGCTATAAGAACTTCACCTTGGGGGTGCATACCGTCATTTCCAACTTCAATGTCGATGAGTTCGAGCACATCTATGCCTTCGTCCGCGATGAACTCAAGCCCGACTCCTTTATCAGTGAAATTGCCGAAGAGCGTGTCGAGCTGGATACTGTTGGCATGGGTATCACCCCACCCATCCAGAAATACCAGCCGGTGATCGAACGCCTGCAGGAAGGCATCCGGAAGGCTGAGTTCAACGGAGTCTCACGCATCACCCAGGCTTTCCGTGATCGCTACTACGACATTGTGAAGCGCACACTGGTGGAGAAACGGCAGGTGATTCCCTGCCTGGCGGGAGTGGCCTCGGCGCAAATCGCCCCCAATGGGGATGTGTGGACGTGTTGTATTCGAGCGGAGTCCGTTGGCAACCTGCGCGAGCACGATTACGACTTTCGCTCCGTCTGGACGACCAGCCATGCCGATGAACTGCGCAGGAGTATCAAAGCAGGCGAATGCTATTGCCCACTGGCCAATGCATCCTACACCAATATGCTCTGCCATACGCCGACGCTGAGTGCGGTGGCGCTGGATGTGGCCAAAGGAACTATGACATCCGCGCTATCTTCAAACAAGTCGAATGGTACATCAGCCAGGTTGCGCACGCTGCCTGTCATCAATGCTGCAGATGAAGCGCGTCTCACCAACGGTCATACCAATGGCCAGAGTACTCAGAGTAATGGCCACAAAGCCGATTCTCAAATAGAAATCCACGTCTAAGGTAACATCCTATTTGAGGACATGCCTTTACAATACAAAGTGCATGTCCTTTTGCTTTGAATCCAACACATTCGTTCAGGAATTCTGGATGGACTTGTCAAACGCGTTTAGGACGGAGCGCACTCACCTGTCGTGTCATCCTGAGCGTCAGCGAAGGATCTCACTCGAATTGACGCTCTGATGCTCAACATAACATCCTGATTACCAATCCGCCATGCTTCGCTATTTCTAAGCTAAAGGTGCAATTTATTCGCCATTCAACAGCCCTTGCTATCACCCTATTTTTTGACATGCAGTCAACCCGCGTCATTGTTTTTTGCAATCATCAGACTCTTTCAAGAATTCACCTATATCTCGCATCCCAAATGTATTCTCTATGTAATTTCCATCAATTGAACAATAGCTGTTGAGTTTGCTCTATTTGAGTGAACTGTTTATACTTTGTCCATAAGTATGAATCTTGCTGGTAAGCATCGCAAGAAGCCTTGTGGAGGGCAAGCGTAGTGGAAACCCAAAACATTCCTGAATCAACAGGGACCTCTGAGTACGCGAACCAGAGTGCAAACGAACCCTATTCCTCGGCAAAACAACGAAGTAGTAAAGCTCTGCCTTTTCGCATTGTGACATGGCTCTTTAAGTGGTTTCAGGTAAATACGTTCGCTCCAGGCTTTCTCTCTGGTATCTGGTCTCGACCTATCTTTGGTTATTTCGTTGCATGTATCGGTCAACTGATTATTGTCGTAGGACTTTTGGCGCTTTTTCATATCTATCCTTCCTTTCGTTTTCTAGAAGGTCCACTCATTTTGTTTATTTTGTTAGTAGCTCTTGGGTGGGGTGCTGGTCCTAGTATTGTTGCTCTGCTTGTCGGTGCTGTCCTATTGATTTTCTTTGTTTTTCCTCCTGCCTATTCGTTAAACATCGGTCGATCATCAGATGTGATCGAACTCTTACTATATATAGCTGTTGGACTTACGATAAGCATTCTCGCCAGCAATACTGAACGTGCCCGCCGTACGTCTGAGCAGTTACGCCTTCGATTGGATACGATCATCGATGCCATACCCGATTCAATAGTGTTATATGACCCGCAAGGCAGGCGTATTCAGCAGAATCGTGTAGCACGCGAAATAGGTAATGCAAAAAATCCCCCACTTTCTGTTGAAGAGATGTCAGGTCAACTTGCGGTCCGTCGAGCGGGAGGTGAGACATTCCCATTTGAAGCGTTGCCTCTCGTTCGCGCGCTACGAGGGGAGACAGTAATCGGAGCAGAATTGTTGTATCGTGTTCCTGTAAGGCAACAGGATCGCCTGGTTTCTGTTAGCGCGGCTCCTTTATACGCTCCCACAAGTAAGATGATTGAGGGCGCAGTGACAATAACCCATGATCTCACAGAACGTAAGAGTATAGAGGATGCTTTGCGAGCGAGCGAGGAACGTTACCGCACCATTGTTCAAACGGCCAATGAGGGAATTTGGCTCATTGATACCGAGGCCCGCACTCTCTATGCGAATGATCGAATGGCCGAATTATTGGATGTCACCCCAGAGGAAATGCTCAATCATACTGTGCTGGAATTCGTCTTTCCAGATGACGAATCAGATGGGCACTCTCATATTAGAAGCAATTTGCTTGGCAATTACGAGCAGTTTGATTTCCGCTTTCGTCGTAAAGACGGCCGTCCAGTGTACACACTTGCCTGTACCAGCCCAATAAGAGACGGTGAAGGGACAATCATCGGGGCTTTAGGTATGTTTACCGATATGACGGAGCGCAAACGAGCAGCAGAACAAGAACATTTTCTTGCCCAGGTTAACAAAGTACTTAACTCTTCCCTGGACTACCAGAATACCCTTAGCAGTATTGCCCAACTGATCGTTCCACAGCTTGCTGACTGGTTTTCTATTGACCTGCCGAATGCTGAGGGACAATTTGAATTGATTGAGCTCTATCATAAAGATCCTGCACGAGTACAATGGGCTAAAACACTGAGAGAGAAATATCCCATTGATCCAGATGCCTCTACAGGTGCCCCACACGTTGTACGGAGCGGCCAATCTGAACTTTATTCTGAAATTACCGATGAAATATTATTAGCTTCTGTCAAAAATGAAGAGGAACTGGCCTTCGCACGGCAAATTGGCTTTTCTTCTGTTATGAATGTTCCACTTATTGCTAGTGGGAGAACTATTGGTGTCATCTCTTTTGTCTCAACGGAGTTAGGAAGAAATTACGACCAGCATGATCTAGTACTCGCAGAAGAAGTCGGCCGCCGTGCAGGTGTAGCCCTCGAAAATGCTCGATTGTATCGAGAAGCAAAGCAGGCACGTGATCAATTAAACATTATCTTGCAAGGCGTTGCCGATGGAATTATTGTCCATGATAAAAACGGCCAGATTATTTATGCCAATGAGGCTGCAACACAATTGACTGGCTATGCTTTGATACAGGCAATGATGGAAAAGTCACCTCTAGGTTTTCTTTCCAAATATGAAATGATTGATGAACAGGGACATCCCTTTCCACCTTCCCAACTGACACATAGGCGCGTATTTGCCGGTGAACTGGAAGCCCGGGCAACGATAGGCTATCGCAACACGACTACTCATCAATCCGAACGGTGGACCTTGGTAAAATCACGTTCAGTGTTTGACGATCAAGGGAAATCGCTGTACGCTATTACGATCGTACATGATATCACTGAGCAGAAAGTAGCAGAAGAAGTCCGTCATCAACTTGCTGCCATTGTGCTATCTTCTTCTGATGCTATCATTGGAAAGACGCTCGATGGGATTGTCACCAGCTGGAACGGGTCTGCAGAGCGTATGTACGGATACACAACTGATGAAATTGTAGGTCAGCCAATTACGCTCCTTTTCCCGCGTGACCGCCAGGACGAATTTTCAGCGATCATGGAGCGGATTAAAAGAGGCGAACGGCTTGATCACTATGAAACAATGCGGGTGAGAAAAGATGGTACGAGACTCAATGTTTCTGTCACCGTTTCGCCAATTAAAGATGCATCAGGCGAAATTATAGGAGCTTCTGCCATCGCGCGTGACATTAGTGAGCAAAAGCGGCTGCAAGCTGAGCTATGGAAGTCCAAGCAACAGCTTGAGGTGATTTTAGAAAACATTGCAGATGGTATTAGTGTGGAAGATGTGGATGGAAATATCGTGTATATGAATGAAGCAGGAGCAAAACTTTGCGGATATACTTCATCTGCAGAGCTACTCAAGGCACCTGATCATCTAGCACAGGCAGAATATACTCTACACCGTTTTGAAATATTAGATGAGCGTGGGAAGCCTTTTCCGCTTGATGAACTCCCTGGGCGTCGTGCGTTGCGAGGTGAGAAAACTCCTCAGGCTATTGTTCAATATTTCGATAAAGATTTGAAACAACGACAATGGTCCTTAGTGAAAGCACAACCTATCATTGATGAAAATGGCGAGGTTCAGCTAGCGGTCGCGATTTTCAGCGATATCACCAAATCGTATGAGCAACAACAGCGTAAAGACGAGTTTATCAGTATGGCAAGTCATGAACTCAAAACGCCCGTGACCAGCCTGAAAGGTTTTACAAACGTACTACAACGACGATTAACACAGCAAGGCGATGAAAAAACACTGCATTATCTTTCACGCATGGAGTCTCAACTCGACAAGCTCGCAAAAATCATTAATGATTTGTTAGACATTTCTAAAATGCGGGCCGGGCAACTTTCCTTTCACAAGGAACCTTTTGACTTGGATTCGCTCATTCAGGAAACGGTTGAAGATGTGCAGGCTGCTTCACTCTCTCATCATTTACTGATTGAGGGAAAGACAGGCGTACAGTTTTTAGGAGATAAAGACCGCCTTGAGCAAGTATTCATCAATCTGTTAACAAATGCTGTGAAGTATTCTCCAAAATCAGATAAGGTGCTAATTAAGCTCTCACGCACCAAGGAAGAGGCCATCGTATCTGTGAAGGATTTTGGTATCGGCATTGATGAATTCCATCACCACAAGATTTTCGAGCGATTCTATCAAGTCACTGATCCAGAGGAAAGAACGTATCCTGGTCTGGGTATGGGCCTTTATATCTCAAATGAAATCGTCAATCGCCATCATGGCCGAATGTGGGTCGAAAGTAGAAAAGGCAAGGGTGCAACATTTTATGTTGCTTTGCCTATCTTACAAGAAGATACATTAGATTCCCTTGATATAAACGTGGAATAGAGGTGAAAGTTATCTATGCAGAGCAAGAAGAAAAAGCTCCTCGTTGTTGATGATGAACAAGACATTCTTGAGTTCCTCAAAGTTATTTTGGAAGACGAAGGGTATATTGTTGTTACCACGGACAAAGATGACTATCTGGAGGGGTTAAATAATGACACCCCTCCAGATCTCATCTTACTTGACTTGCTGCTTTCAGGTAAAGATGGACGAGAGATTGTCAAACATCTAAAAATGCAAGAGAATACCAAACATATTCCTATCATTATGTTCTCGGCTCATCCAGGTGCGCAAGAAACCACAAGACAAGCAGGAGCAGATGATTTCGTAGCAAAACCATTTGAAATTGATCTACTCTTGAGTAAGATAAGGCAACATCTCAAATAACCCCGGCGGAAACTCATTTCAATTCTTGCGATATTGAACTTGCTACCACCTCCGGTTCACGTGAATGTCCATCTATACGTCTTTTTCTGTGTATAGATTATGAGAAGGAGTCATAATACGCATCTGCGGATTGGTTTCTTGTAAGAAAGCGCGTCTTAATATCTCAATCTTCTCGCGTAATTCTGCCATCTCTTCAATATGTAATTGCTCATAAGCATCTAAGCGTTGTTGCAGCAATAAAAGCTCATAGGCTATGCTTCCCTGTCCTGTTTGTAACATGCTGGGATTTTGAGACTCTTCTTTCAATGAAAGAGTTTTTGATTCTTGATCTGCTAAGTCTTTTTTGATCTCACCTCCATGCGATCCAACTACATTGTTCTGGTTGAAACCATCATTATCAGTCTTTACTTGATAATCTCCATGCTGCTGGTTATTCATTAAGTATCTCTCCTATCTTAATCTCCCCCTTTTTATCCGTCTCGTAGTATCCGCTATTGCTGATCGATTGAGCAATAACTACGGTATAATTAAATCTGTGCATTCGTATCAAACCTCAACGAATATCGACATTTAGGATTTCAGCTCTGTGTCGAAGCATCCATCGGTGCAGGAAGTATATAATAACGATGAACAACGCTTGTCATCAGACGAGACGTAGTGTCCTGAAGCAACACTCCAGCACGGGGAGTGCAGAGAACGGTATGCTGCGCTTGTTATCAGCGCAGGGAGTGCAGAGGGCGTAGCCCTTTGCCGGGGAGCGGGGTGTCCCCGCCCATCTCTTCCCCTTTTGCGCCGCAGGCGGCAAAAGCCATACCCGTACAAAAAACTATCACTCTAGGAAGTTTATCCTACTCAGAAGATACTACTGACTAGTATTTCGTTAAAAGCATGTAAGCGAGGTAATCGCTTAGAGTAGGTGGAGATGTCAGACTCAACAAAACAGCTAACACGAGCAACCATTCGCGTTCTTATTGTGGATGACCACGAAATCGTACGCAAAGGAATTTGCTCAATGCTGAGCGAAGAAGAAGATTTCGAAGTTGTTGGACAAACTGGCTCTGGTAAACTTGCGGTAACTCTGGCCATGCAATTACAACCAGACATCGTTTTACTCGACATATTCCTTGGTTCAAGTAACGGGCTGGATATTGCACAACAATTGCAACGAGGTTGCCCAGAAACACGTATTGTGATACTCACAGGGCATACAGAGGAGGGCCATCTCTTTCGTGCTATGCGCATTGGAGTGCATGGCTACCTTCAAAAAGCATTGCCGATTAGCGAATTGCTTAATGCCTTGCATGCTGTGTATCGAGGTGAGCGTGTGATCGGCGAACCTCGTGCGATTACACAGATCTTAGGTGAGTTCGAAAAGCTCACAAAAGAACAAGAGCGTGTTCGTTCAGGGCTTAGCGATCTTGATATCGAGTTACTGCAATTAGCTGCTCAAGGATGCAGCAACAAAGAAATTGCCGCTCGTCAATTTTGGAGCGAGGTAACCGTAAAACGCAAAATGCAAGACATCTATCGCAAATTACAAGTGACAGACCGTGCGCAAGCTGTTGCCGAAACCATGCGGATGGGTCTGATTTGATCAAATAAGGAGGCAAAAATGACCGAATGTCCACAATGTGGAACTATGAATGATGACGACGTCAAAAATTGCAAGTCATGCCGTATCAACTTATACTGGGCTTTTCAGCACTATCAGGAACTCGCTTCTCTACGCCAAAACAATGAACTGCCGCCGCGTCCTCAATCAGCTAATTTTCTGGTCGAAACCAGCAAAAAAATTGACGATGGCCCAACCGCTGATTGGCTACACAAAACAATCAAGAAATTTGGATTTAAGGGTGCTGGTAAAAAAGTAAGCACTATTTCTGAATAGACATCCTGACAAAAAGAACACTGTTATAGGCAAATAAATTCGACCTTAAACAGTGTTCTTTTTGTAACCCTTTGCGTTTATCTCGCAGCCCCAGCCAGAGGAGCGGCCTGGCTGGCTTGCGTAACAGCAACTTCATCCATACCCCCGGCGTTAAACCACTCCGCCGCTAAAGTGATCCCGGTACGAAGATCAACCTTTGGCTCATATCCCAATTCTCGTCGTGCTTTCTCCACGCTATGCCTGTTATCACTCCCAAACATCATCGCCCCGAGTTGTGTCACAATTGGCTTGGTCCGTGTCACGCGCGCCACAACTTTTTCTGCCACAATACTACCATAGTAGATAGGCAAATAGGGGAGATGCCGTGTTGGCCTCACACCATGAACAGCGTCAGCAATCTCATTGAACATCTCGAGTTGTGTCAACGGACGATCGTTGGTAATGTTATACACGTTACCAGGTGCATTCTCGTGATAAGCGGCCAGCATGAAACCTTGCACCACATCTGTCACGTAACAAAACGGCAAAGCGTTATCCCCTCGTCCAATAATCACACCTTTGCCATCTTTCATCTTTTGTGCCATGCGCCCAAAGTGCAGGCGATCTCCAGGGCCAAAGAACGTTCCCGGACGGAGAATCACCGTCTCAACCTCACTGTTCAGCATCAGTCTGCGTATCAAACGATCTCCCTCAGCTTTGGTGAGACTATATGGATCAGGATCTGGGCGTAGGGCATCTTTCTCAGTCAAGAATTGTCCGTAGCCAAGTCCATATACAGTGTGTGAACTGGTATGTACATAGCGGCGTACTCCAGCTTTCTGAGCAGCTTTATATAAGTTCTCTGAACCAGTCACATTCACCAGACGATAGTCGGATAACGGGCGCCATACACCCATCATCCCGGCAAGGTGGAAGATAAGATCGACATTGTGAACCGCAGGTCCCAAAGTGCTTGCATCTGTAATATCTCCACGCACAACCTCCACACCTTGTTTTTCCAACTTATCTGCATTTTCTACTGGCAGTACCAGTGCGCGAATATCTTCACCTCGCTGCTGCAACTCCTTGATCAGGTGTCCCCCCAGCAGTCCTGTCGCGCCAGTAATCAGTACTTTCATATGTCATCCTTCCAAAATACTTCCTTACATTCAGATGAGAAAGATGTATCCACATCTTTCTAGCTGCCTTTCGTTCTGCCTGACCCGAAGGGTAGCTGCGAAGCAGCGTTGGCAGAACGGGCAAGAACAGCGAGAGCAGCGTTTCTGAATGCTGTTGGCATAATTGAATAGTAAAAAGACCTTAATCCTTTGTCACTATTATGCAACGAGCAAGGGAATGAAGCAGGACAGAACAGCCCTGAAGTACTAGGCAACACTGGTTTAGAGAGTGCAGAATCCTTAATATTCCGGGCATGTACAACGTGGTACAATATGTAAAAAAGAGGTCATTGAACCATGGAACAAGAAAAAGAAGCAACAGAACTAGAAACAATACCACAAAAATCAAAAATACCCCCCCTCCCACATTGGCCAACATCCAAACGTGGCCCGATGGTGACCGAGCCACCACCAGGACAAAAACGCGTGCATCTGCGTACAGAGCAAGTAGTTGAAATTGACTATGATCAGGAACGCGGAGTCCCAGCCACCAGTCGCATCGAAGAACAATAATTTCGATCTACTGTGGAGCATAAAAGAAGACAGATATGTGGAATGGAATTGTAATCTCGATTCACATTGCTCCTACCGTTGGAGCGCCAATGGTAGCACGCGATTCAATTCGTGCCGTTGCCGGACAGGGATTGGAAGGTGATCGCTACTTCCTTGGTGAAGGATTTTACTCGTGGTTTGGTGGTCCTCTGCGTGAAGTCTCGCTTATTGAAGCAGAAGTGCTGGAGCGATTGGCTTCAGATTATCATCTTGAACTTGCTCCTGGGGAAACACGACGCAATATTATTACGCAAGGCGTTCCTCTCGCTCACCTTGTTGGGCGAACCTTTCGAATTGGGCAGGTTCTGATGCGTGGTGTCGAGATCTGTGAGCCTTGCAAGCATCTTGTCGATCTGACAGGGAAGAACCAACTCCTTTCAGCACTTATTCATCGCGGAGGGCTACACGCGCAGATTTTAACCGATGGAGAGATTCATATAAACGATCCTGTGCTGCCAGAAGGAGATGAATAAGTTCGTGGGCTTTGTCCAATAAGGGCGAAGTGAGAAAAGGTAGTGAAATTTGCCTCCTCCTAACTTGCATAATTCTTAAACGAGTGAATATCAAAATGGTAAGATGCATGACGAGAGTACGCGTGAGAGCAGCCAGCCGCTCACGCATCGTCCCGTTGAACCACTCAATAAAAAAGCAGTATTGAGAACGCTACCATTCTTTCGTCTAACGCGAACGCGTGGACAATGGCCTGAATGGGACAGCCATACGCCAGTCAATGTTAATACGATCACAACAGTTCTCTCGACTTGCGCAGCCCTTCAAGCATCGTTCCTCATCGCACAATACACGTCTGTTTACACTCGTACAGCGATAGTGTCCCCGCTGGGAATAATAAATCGGGGTGTTGCCCCAATCCGATTTGGCCTCTTGCAGGGCACGCTGTGTTCGGGCAACATTGTTTCGACGCGTCCATTGGCTCAGTTGTACTGTTTTGCAGAAGCACATCATGCCGTAGACCGTTACTTTTTTCAACCCTCCACATTCACTGGTGAAAAAATCGTAACGCTTGCCGTAACGATTTTTTAACGCTTCTGTGATACTATACTTGTAGTATGAGGATACTGGCAGAAGAAACGCTCTTCTTGTGCCATTGCTACCGCACATCTATTTCTACAGGAGAGTCGATTTCCTGGTAAGGGGAAGTTGCATGAAGCACTTGGATACTGAACACGAAAGCGCAAGCACCAAGACGACGCGCTTGACTGGTTCCTGGCTCATGATTGCCCGCACTATGTGGTTGGCACTGGTTCTCCCCAGCCTAGGACTCTTTGTAGTCGGCCTCCCTGCCTACTATCAGCAACTCCAAAGGGCGCAGGTGTGTGGCGCCGGAGCGTGTCTCAATGGGGGACTGACTGTCGAAGACCTCCTGAACCTCATCTCTCATGGTTTCTCGGTGAGTGAATACGCAGCGCTGCTCACCATTTTCATCGCGATCATAGCAGCCATCTGGTGCGCAGTTGGCTTCCTCATTTTCTGGCGCAGGTCCGATGACTGGTTAGCGCTGCTGGCCGCCTTTTTTCTTGTGATGCAAGGCACCACTCTCACAGGCAATTCCCTCATAGCGCTGGCACTTACCTCACCCGTCTTTGCTGTGCCTTTCGGCCTCGTCAGCTTTCTTGCTGGAGTCTCGTTCAGCGCGTTCTTTCTGTTCTTCCCGAATGGACTGCTTGTCCCGCGCTGGATGGGACTGGTCCTGCTACTCGATATCATCTATGTATGCCTCGACAACTTTCCCTCCCCTATCTCACCTTTCAATGCGAACGTGCCAGGGTGGCTCAACCTGCCGGAGAATCTCATGTTCTATGGAGCCATCATCTTCTCGCAAATCTACCGCTACCGACGCGTCTCTACACATACTCAACGCCAACAGACCAAGTGGGTGGTCTTTGGAGTAACGGTGTTAGTTGGAGTTTTCCTAGCATTACTCCTCATCAGCTCCATTCAATCCCTCTACAGCACTCTTTTTTTGAATGAAGCGTGGACTCTCATCCTCCCCATCGCCTCCCTCGCGATCCCGTTCTCCATCGGATTCTCGATTATGCGGTATCGACTCTACGACATTGATGTGCTGATCAATCGCACCCTCGTGTATGGTGCTCTGACGGGTATACTCGCGCTGGTCTATGTTGGCTTGGTGATCGGCCTAGGGTCGCTGGTGCGCCTGTTCACAGGGCAGCTTGGGCAGTCTCCCATCGTCATCGTTGCTTCAACCCTTGCCATTGCCGCCCTCTTCCAACCCTTGCGCCACCGTCTTCAACGCATCATCGACCGCAGCTTCTACCGTCGAAAGTATGATGCGGCAAAGATAGTGGAAACGTTCAGCGCAACCCTGCGCGATGAAGTCGACTTGAGCCAGGTGCGTGAGCACTTGCTCCATGTCGTTCAGGAAACCATGCAGCCAGCGCATGTCTCGTTGTGGGTACGCCAGTCCAACCGCAAGGCGTCTCCCTCACTCCAGACGAGCAAGGCTCCCCTTGAAGAAGCAAAAGTACTGGAGTAGAGCGCACAAATGGGCGTGAGAGTACTTTCACCGTTTCACGTAGCTGTACCGCTTCCATAGCTAGCGCGGATTTTTTACTTATTCTAAATTTATGATGGACGTCATAAAGGGCCAGGGGCATGAGCTGTGGCGTCTGTGGCGGGACTTGAAGTTCGCTCATGAAAAGAGCTGGAGAACCACTGCTACTTGTCTAGGGTTCGTCGTCAGGTATGATTTCATACAAATCTGTGACCTCTACCTTCAAGGCTTTGGCTATTTTCTCTAATGTGGTCACAGCTACATCGCGGTTAGGGTT
Source organism: uncultured Chloroflexia bacterium (assembly GCA_963702765.1). Lineage (GTDB taxonomy): Bacteria > Chloroflexota > Ktedonobacteria > Ktedonobacterales > Ktedonobacteraceae > DATMNR01. The sequence continues at coordinate 15,869 of CAVPEB010000036.1, read as the reverse complement.
ATCGTAGATAGCCCGAATAGTGTTATAGTTGACATCGGCCATACGGCTCAATTTCGCCATATTTATTCTTCTGGCGTCGGCAAATTCTCGAACCTTCAATTTAATCATACTTTGATGCCTCACACAGGTGTATCGCCTAATTCTAACATTCATTGGCATTGACAAGCAAGCACGCATTGTAGTACTATCAGATAGTACTATGTAATAGGCATTATTGACCTTCTCAGTAGTTTTAGCAAGTAATACCATGCATGGAAGTTACTGCATGGCGACAACGCAAGCTGGCAACGCTACCGTAACATAGAAAGCTGCAGTTGAGAGCACAGATTAGGAATTTGTTCATGGCATTTGTAGTGGTTATTTGACCTACTACCATGAATTCAAGGACAAACTGCTTTCTTACGGTGATGTATATTCGATCCTCGCACAAATAACTTTGATATACGCGGCATTGATCAATTCGATGCTGGCTACTGCACTAGTTGGATTGAAGCATTATTGGAAGATAGGCAGGCCCTTCGATTGTATCGGAGGATACTCTCATGGGCGACACGTCAAGACAAGGAATGATAAGCCAGACTGCCGTATTGAACCGCTTAGTACAGTTAGGGTATGAAGTTCTTTTACCCTGGAGCCCCGACTTGGGCTATGACTTGGCCTATTATGTCGAGACGGAGGAACGGCAATTTGGGTTCTTTGTCCATAAAGAGAGCCGGTTAGTCCGTATCCAATGTAAAACTGCGCGGCTTGCGAAGGATAGTGCGTCTCTGGTGTTTAACACCTCTACTGTCTCTATGGGAGGTGCTGGGGTATGGAAGAAAAAGAAGAGCGGGTATCGGGGTAGGGCCGACTGGTTCGGGGTATATAGTCCTGATACAGGGAAAATTTATGTGGTTTCTGTATGGGAAGCACCAGCAGCGTCCGAGATGCATCTAAGGTTGTTTCCAGCCAAGAATAACCAAGAGCAAGGTGTGAAGTGGGCACAGGACTACGAGTTTTAGCGTCGGTGGAGGGAATTGAACCCACGGCCTAGGCTTTAGGAGAGCCTCGCTCTATCCACTGAGCTACACCGACGTGCTATGCACATTGTACTACATCAGGTCAATCAGTAGACGGCTCTTTTCCTCAATGAATGCAAGCTGTAGGTTCGAGCCCTCTCAGCCTTACAGTATGAACCCAGGTATTTCCTGGGTTCATTTTTATATCTTATAGCCTTGGACATATCATTACATATGAACAAACGTTTACAACCATCAGCAGGTGCCGATGTATCGCGCACGTCGCTGATTTATCGACCTTAATGCCAGTTTGACGAATCCCTCGTCCAAACACCTACCAGGGAGGGCCACTTCGAATCTGAATAATAAATCTACCCATGGACGCTATACATATGAAGAATGAAAGTAAGCGAAGAGTAAAAAACATTTACAGGGATCAAATTTGCGCAAAGGAAGAGAACTACTAATGAGAGGATAGAAAGAGCGAAAACAATGTAAAGGGTGGATCTTCCTCGATTATTGTTTTTGAATATAGTTTTCATAAAATTGTCTTTCTGAGTCTATCGGATACGTTACAAATCTTCTACAAAGATAGACGCATACATTCTTCATTTATCGCATATTGTTCTTTCAGCTTCAAAATTCCAAAGTCATCGCTTTTTGTTAGCTTTGTTGAACTGAGTGTAGGGCGACCATAAAAGTTGCCCTACACTTCAATGTATATCCAACCCTAACTACACATTCCAGTTGGCTGCACCATCGGAGATTGTACTGCATTCGGACTGCTCGTAATCACCCCTCCCAGACCTGGATATGTATGGTCAGAAGGCAGATTCCCGGACCATGTAAACGAATAGGTCGTGGTTGTCTGACCGGGACTGACAGTTACGCTCGCTCCAGGCGAGGAACGACCATTGTTCACCGTGTAAGTAAACTGAATTGTCCCGCCAGGGCTATTTGCAGCGAGATGGAAGGTGGCAGTGTAGGTGACAACAATCGCGGTTCCGCAGGTTTTTCCCGCGATACTTGCAGGATTTACTGCCATGCTGATGCTGGTCACATTGAAAGCTGCCAAGGTGCATGTCCCCGCAGGTTTGACCTGTGGCGAACTAATACTATTCGGACTATTCACTAGCACTTCTGCAATTCCTGGATAGGTATGATCAAGATAGAGCGTACCGGAGTTGCTAAAGGTATACGTTTTAGTCGTATCACCGGGGCTAACTGCCAAACTCGCATTGGTCGAAGAACGTCCGTTATCCAGTGTGTACTGAAACTGGATTGTTCCTCCAGCAGTATTCGCCGGAATATGGAAGGTAGCTGTGTAAGTAAAACTCGCTGAACTGCCACATATTTTCCCTGCGATGCTATTTGGAATTACCACGAGATCAACACCTGTCACTTTAAATGGCACTGATGTTGGCGATGGTGTTGGTACTGGAGTCGATGTTGCGGTTGCAGTTGGTGTAGAGCCAGATCCGTTGCCTGGATTATTACCACATGCTGCTAAACTGAAGATTGCTAGGCAAATGAAGACAAAGCTGATAAAGGGACGCTTCAACATAAAAATTCTCCTTAGAAAGGTGATGATTAGAATATAGACCTTTCAGAAGCTATGATACGCCAACCGTCCTTGTTATTGAAGCAATATATTCACATGTTGAACGTGAGCGAGGTCACACGAGGGGGGAATTGCTTTTACTTTCATCTTGCTTCCAGTCGCGGAAGATTTCAAGGAGTTCTTGCTTCGTTTCTGGAAACGTCTGCTGCTCGGACAGTTTTCGCAACATCACAATTGTTTGCTGTACTTGTTCCAGGTAGACTTTGCACCCGGGACACTGTTCGATGTGATCTGCGATATTGTTCCTGTGTCTCAGGCAAAAGCGCTTGTTCAAGATAGTCGGTAACAAGTTCTACAACTTCCTGGCAGTTTAATTCTTTCTGATTGGCATTAGTCATATCATTGTTACTCATCTTCGAAGTATCTCTCTAATGCGCGTCGAACTTTGCAACGTGCGCGATGCAGCAATACGCGCTGGTTTGCCTCAGAAACACCTAGCAAGCCACAGGCTTCATCAGATGTGCATCCCTCGATATCTCTAAGTGTGATCACCTCGCGCTGCCCGATTGGCAAAGTATCAATAGCTTCCTGAATACGTGCCATGGTTTCCTGCGAAAGAATTCGCTCCTCAGGTATTTCCTCCCAACTTTGGGGAAACGATACCCAGCTCCCGGGAGATCGTTGATCAGATCCCTGGAATAGTTCAGGCTCAATCCCAGATTCATGAAGCTCACTAGTAAATTCAGATAATGACGAAAATGGCACACTGCGTCCTTCACGCTGTGCGCGAGTTTTAGCTCGATTAGTAAGTATGCGAAATATCCATGTCTTTAACGATGATCGGCCCTCAAATCGATCAAGCCCATTCAGAACACCCATCCATGTCTCCTGGACAACCTCTTCAGCTACAGCCCGAGATGGAACAAATATCATCGCGAGTCGCAACATGGAGGAATGATACATGTTAACAAGTGAGACAAATGCACTTTCATTACCGCTTCGTAGAGCCTTGACTAGACGCAAATCTTCCGCTGAAGCCACCCCAGCGGAAGTTTCAGAACCAGTCATATGTTGAGTCGCGATTTTTTCTCCCGACTGAAAATGCTGGAATGATCCTTCTTCCATAACTCCTACACTCGAGCAACCTATGTGCTCTATGGATGAGTATTCTCACACGATTGTTGAGTTATCAACCGCAAAGAAGTATATCCCAGCCCTTATCAACCGTCAAGAGAAATGCAGTTGCGAGACCAATCCTCCTCGCCCGAGCTATTCCTTCCTACTGTTCAAACATCGTAAACAAATTATTCAATGATTCCGCGAGCGTTGGATGGGCGAACACAGCTTCGCGCAGCACTGTATAGGGTAATTTACCCATCATCGCCATCTGTAGCATGGCCATAATCTCACCGCCCTCGATTCCTAGAATTGCACATCCTAGAATTTGACCGCTCTCAGCATCAACTATAACCTTCATGAATCCCCGTGACTCGTCTACTTCTAAGGCTCGTGCTACATAATTCATTGGCATCTTTGCAACACGAATAGCTCGTCCCGATGCCCGCGCCTCCGACTCGCTCATCCCCACCCGTCCAAGCTGAGGATCAATGAACACTGTATAAGGCACCAGGCGATCGCGTATACTTGCGTTTCCATGTTCGAGTACATTCGTGCGTATGATGCGAAAATCGTCGTAGGAGATATGTGTAAAAGCTGGCCCACCTTTAATGTCCCCAAGTGCATATATACCCGGCACATTGGTTTCCAATCTGTCATTAACCCGGATAAATCCGCGTTTATCAGTTTCTATCCCTGCTGCTTCGAGATTCAACCAATCGGTGTTGGGTATCCTCCCTGCTGCTACAAGCAAATGCGATCCTGTCAGGATTTGTTCATCACCTGCTGTTCGTAATGCCATCTCGATGCTTCCATTCAAGTTTTGACCGACATGCGTGACGCTCGATTCAAGCAATATTTCTATGCCATCTTCACGTAAAATTTTCGCAACTTCATCAGCTATATCAGTATCTTCGCGGGACAGCAAATGCGCGCTTCGCTGTATAATTGTCACCCTGCTCCCGAAGCGACGGAACATTTGCCCGAATTCCAGTGCAATATAACTACCTCCAAATACAAGCAGGTGTTCAGGCACGCTATCCAGTTCCATGATGGATGTCGAATTGAGGGTTGGCACATTTTCAATCCCATCGATGGGAGGTATGGATGGACGATCGCCAGCATTGATGAAAATAGTGTTTGCAGTCAGTATGCGTATCTCACCTGTGTTCATTCGAACCTCCACCACCTTTGGCTCGATAAAACGAGCCTCGCCCATCAAAAGATCGACTCCTTCTACGCTCTCAATGCGTCGTTCGCTTCCACCGCGAAAGCTTTCTACAATATCACGTTTCCGTTTCCGCACTACTTTCATATCTACTGAAATCGGCCCAACCTCTACTCCGTAGTCGGCTGCTCTGCGTGTCAAATAAGCCACGCGTGCGCTTGCTACCATCGTTTTAGTAGGTGTGCATCCCTCGTTAATACAAGTGCCCCCAACATGCACTCGCTCGATGATGGCCGTTTTCCGACCTGCTTGTGCCAATGCTGTCGAGAGAGGGCCTCCTGCCTGTCCAGCCCCGATAATTATTGCATCATATTCATTCATTGTTACCTGTCTCCTATCAATTGTATTTCTGATCTTTGATTATCTTGTCCAGTATGACATCCATTCGTTACACAACGATAGTATTATATCTTTCCAAAAGCGTGAATGTGTAAGTCATCATAAGAATCTCCAGAACAGACTTCAGGGCCTCTCAAAAGTTGCCTTTAACCAGAGATGGCTTGCGAGCCATTTTCGTGAGAATGTGAAAGGAGCTTTGTGCGCCCGCGGGCGCACAAAGCTCCTTTCACATTCTCACCTAAACGCGCCGCAGGCGCACAGAAAGCAGCTATAGAGTGACTTTTGAGAATAATTACCAGACGTCCTCTGCATTTCACATACAGGGAATAGATTTGATATGATATACAAGACCTTATATTTGCGAATTTGACCACTTTGAGGAGTAAGCTTATATGTTACTTGCTGGTGATATTGGTGGAACAAAAACCAATCTAGCTGTTTTTTCATCTGAAACAGGCTGGCGAAAACCTTTTGCTGAAGCGACATTCGCTAGTATAAATTATACTGACCTCGAATTGCTTGTACGTGAGTTTCTTGCGCAACACGATTTCACGATTGATCGAGCAAGTTTCGGTGTAGCAGGACCTGTAGTAGCTGGGCATGCCTCTATTACAAATTTGCCCTGGATGATGGATGAGCAGCAACTTCAGCAATCATTACAAATCCCATCTGTTCGCCTGATGAATGATTTGGATGCCATTGCTCATTCAGTACCCCACCTTGATGCACAAGATCTTTATGTATTGAATAAAGGGCAAGCAATCCCTGGTGGAGCACTTGCTGTCATTGCTCCAGGTACCGGACTGGGGGAAGCATTTCTTACCTGGGATGGTTCGCAGTATAAGGAGCATACCTCTGAAGGCGGCCATGCGGATTTTGCGCCTGCTAACTCGTTGCAAGTTGAGTTGCTGCGTTATCTGATGGTGCGTTTCCCACATGTGAGTTTCGAACGTTTATGTTCTGGTAAGGGTATACCAAACATTTACGATTACCTGAAAGATTCAGGCTATGCTGAGCAACCACAATGGCTCGCTGAGCAATTAGCTGCGACTCAAGATCGTTCACCAGTTATTGTTAACAATGCACTGGACAAAGAGAATGCATGTGAACTTTGCGTAGCTACGCTCAATGCATTTGTTTCTATTCTAGCAGCCGAAGCTAGCAATCTCGCCCTCAAAGTTCTTGCTACAGGTGGTGTGTACATTGGTGGTGGAATACCTCCTCGCATCCTGTCCTACCTGCAAAATAACCAGTTCATGCAAGCATTTACGCATAAGGGTAGACTTACACCGTTGCTTACACAAATGCCGGTGCATGTTATTCTCAATCCTAAAGTTGCGCTACTTGGTGCCGCCATACATGGATTTGAGAAACGGGAGTAATGTAATAGCAAGTCGTGCACAGTGAAGAAAACATACTACATGACTGGCTTGTTAACCAATTCCTACACTTCCGAACAATGGTATATGCACCATCCAGCCATACATCGAGGAATAAAATGTGCCTCCCACTCTTGAGCATTGTGCGCTTGTCGAAATTGTGCCGGTCAGCCCGAACAGTGAGTTTGCTTTAAACAGCGTTTGCTCAGCGTCTCCTGCTGGTAAGCAGAAATTCACATGCAAATGCCATGGTGCGACGCTTATTGGAATACGCAGGTTCAACTGTGCTGTGGTCATATTTGTTGGGGCGCTATACATCACACCTACGAACTGATATCCACCTGCAACTTTGTTGTACAGTAGTGCCGAAGGATGTGCCAGATCAAATGTTGTCTGGGCTTCAGCAAAGCTCTGAATGTTCGCAAAGTGATAGATGTCCTGCGGTATAGTTGGAGCAAAGATCTGGTATCCGTCATGTAGTGCCAGGTGATAATCCTGGTATTTGTCAAAACACACATGTGCATTTTGCACGATCGCTTTCATACGCGTGATATCAGATGGAGTGATAGGCTGATATGGAGTCATTTTCATATGTGGCCCCATATTCATCTGTCGGGATGCTGCCACTTGAGAAGAAGTGCTTGAGGAGTATTCGACTCCATTGGGAGAGTTGACTGGCAGGCAGGAGCTTTCATAACTGCTTGCGTAGCACTTTGATTCTGACCTTGATTGCTCCCGCATGCTGCCAGTACAAGCATCAACAAGATGAATGGAGGTAAAAGCCTTGTCCGCATGGGATTTCCTTCACGTCTAGTCATTACATTGCAAGTTTGTCACGCATCATCTATTTCCTCTAACATAGATGATACACTACTCCTTCATGCCAGTGGTAGTGTAAATGTGATGCATGTACCTTTTCCGGGCGTGCTCTCGGCCCGAATGGTACCGCCATGTGCCGTAATAATCGCTTTTATAATTGCAAGCCCCAGACCACTGCCGCCACTCGCACCCGAACGTGATCGGTCGCTACGGAAGAATCGGTCAAATATATAGGGAAGATCCTTTGGATCAATGCCTGTACCTGTATCCTTGACCCAAACAGTAAGCCATTTCGTTTTGCCATTTTGAGCTAATTCCATATACCCAGAGTTTGAAAGTGATCCATCGCTTGCCAACTTGCCAGAGGGTTTTGTGCTTAGCATACCGGTATTGCTAGCGGTACGTGGAGAAACCTGGGCCTGCCAACTGGGTGTGTACTCTTCTGCTTGTTGCCCGTCTTGAGCATGTCGCGCATGCGTAACCTCTACCTGTTGTTGCCGGGCTTGTCCATCACTACCCTCGATACAGGCTCCAATCGTGATACTTCCACCTGGGGGTGTATAGCGTCTGGCGTTGTCTAAAAGGTTTAGTAATACCTGTGTCATTCGATCACTATCAGCAAGTACAGGCGGTGTTGTTGAGTCAATCTCATTGAGTAAGTGAATGCTAACCTGTTCGCACTCTGGCAGTATCACTTCCAATACTTCATCAACCAGTGTATGTAAGTCCAATGGTTCTTGATCGAGTTGGATTCGCCCTGATTCGAAAGATGTCATCTGCTGCATATCGCTTACCAGACGGCGCAAACGCTGCACTTCACGGCCTATCAATTGTGCTGTATCTTGCCGGGCTTGAGGATCAGTTATCACATCGTCAGCGAGCGCCTCACTAAATCCTTGTATGGCAGTCAGAGGTGTTGCAAGATCATGAGCAATATTGGCAACGAGATCGCGCCGCATCTGGTCCTGGCGATGCAACTCTGTCACATCTGACTCGATCCTCTCTGCCATCGAATTAAAGCTTAATGCCAATCTTCCGAGTTCATCATTTCCTTTAGGAATGACAACTCGTTCATCATAATTCCCCTCTCCCATCTGTTCAGCAGCGAAAGTAAGTGATGTTAAGGGTTTGGTTAACCGCCTTGCCAGCCACAGGCTGAAAATAATCACGATAATGGCTATCACACTGCCAGTAATCAATATTGCCCTATCGACTTTTGCCAGGAACTCGTATGGGGAAAAGCCCGCCGGATACAGTTGAGGTTCAGCAACAACCATCGCTCCTATAATAGCTCCTGTGGGTTGACCTCCAGAACGTATTGGAACGCTTATGTACATATCCAGCAAGCGAATTTTCGGAATCCGATGAGACTTGCAGGTTACCTTGCACTTCCTGCCCTTGTAGTGCCTGCTGGATAGACTGCTCGAATTGTGTAATATCAATGGGCGGGGATATAGCAATTAAATGGTCATTCGAGTCTACCACGATATAAAGTTCTGACCCTACAGGGTTGATCGGACCAATATTACCCCGTTGGCCAATTTGTTGTGCAGTATATTCTGCATTCGCTTTAAATTGATCGAGTTGTGCCGTATAAAAGTAGTTTTGCACTACTACCGAGACTACAATGATAAGTAAGAGCATAGCTCCCAGGGTGACGCCCAGATAGCTCAGCACGAGTTTTGCTCGCAGGCTGAACCCTGGGCGGTAGGAACGTGTAAGCACGAGAAAGTTCCTTTCTACTTCCCTGCATTCAGATGAAAAAGTGAGCAGCTTTTTTAAGCTTCGGTAACGGCGTTTCTGAATGAATAAGAAAGTTTTATAAACCCTCGGGATCAAATTTGTAGCCTAGACCCCAGACTGTTTTAATATAATGAGGAGTTCCAGGCCCACCGGCAACTTCTAATTTCTTGCGCAGTGTTCCTATATGGACATCCACTGTTCGTCCATCACCGAGGAATGTATATCCCCAGATGTGTTCAAGCAAGGTCTCGCGGGTAAACACTCGTCCAGGTGCCGAGGCAATTGTAACGAGTAAATCAAATTCCTTTGCTGTGAGCGATGCGACCTGTCCGTGAACTTCGACTCTCCTTTGAGGAACACTGATGCGCAGCCCGTCGAAGCGTATTTCTTCAATGCTATTTGCAGGATTCGTACCGGCTACTCCGTGAGCAGCGTTTTGACTTCCATTGTGATGCGCATAAGTAAACGCAGACTCTCCGTTGCGTACTGCAGCTACTTCTAACGGCACGTCCATTTGTTCAGCGGATTCACTAAACGGTGTACTCCTGCGTAGGATAGCCTTGACACGACTTACCACTTCACGGGGACTAAAGGGTTTAACAAGGTAATCATCTGCTCCCAACTCCAAACCTGCGATACGGTCTTCTTCACCCTGGCGAGCTGTTAGCATAAGAATGGGAGTGTTTGCCCAGGCACGTATCCTGCGGCATACTTCCATCCCGTCCATTACTGGTAGCATCAGATCAAGAATGACCAGGTCGGGACGTTCACGTGCATGTAACTCCAATCCAGCCACTCCGTCACCTGCTGTCAATACTTGAAAATTAGCCTGCTCAAGATAAAGTCTGATAAGCTGCGCTATTGTTGCTTCATCTTCTATAATCAATATTTTTTTCATTGATAATGTCTTTCTGATTCATTATTATCTTCATATCATATAATGCTACAATACGATATACATGCTGAACAATACAAATTCCTACCTATCCTCTGTAGTAGCCGATGTATCGTACTCATCGTCGATATATCAGACCACTTTGGATTTTGTACTCATACAACTCTTTAAACTTTCTATGAAAAGTATACAATTGAAAGATCAAATAGAATTATGGAAAGTGTAAAATAAATGTACGAAGAGTATCCGATCACTCCCTCGTTTTCATCTTCCATAGCCCAAAAGTCTTTACATTTATTTTACACTTTTCTGCGGGATTCCACACATGTACAGACTACACTAAGAGCAGACACAAGTAGTCACTTATTCTGAAACAAATACGTAATAACGTTGGAGGCAATTTGAAATGCAGGATCCCTATTCAGATAATCAATCGGGAGTAGCTTATCAGGCTCCCACAGAACCAGCGATGCCAATTACGGCCCCGCACCAGGCTGTGCCTGGACAAATGCAAACCCCACCCACGATGCCACCTGTCTATCCCAGGCGTTCGAATGGCATGCGTACAGGTGCCATTATTGCACTGTCAATTGTTCTTCTGGTAGTACTCGGTGTAGGCTTATTTGCCGGATGGCAATTCGGTAGAACCAGTACGTCTACTGGTGGAGCTAGTTCAAGTGTAGCAACATTACAGCCAGGAACCGGGCCACAGTCAACCGTTCCACCATTGACTGGAAACAACGAACAGGCCGTGCGTGAAGCAGTGATTGCAAAAGTGCGACCCGCCGTCGTCGAAGTCAATGTGACCACCCAGCAAGGTGGCGCCATTGGTTCAGGCGTCATTATCGATGGCCGTGGCTATATCGTTACCAATAATCACGTTGTCACTGGTGCACAGAGCATGACTGTTACGCTTTATGATGGCACCAATCTCAAAGCTCAATTGGTTGGGACAGACCCGGCTGATGATCTCGCTGTGGTCAAGATCACCCCGCCTTCAAAAGGCTTGACTGTCGCACAGATTGGAGATTCATCGAAGTTAATCGTAGGTCAGGATGTCATGGCAATTGGAAATCCGTTGGGAATTACACAAACTGTCACCCATGGCATTGTCAGCGCCCTCGGACGCAGTGTCTCTGAAGGCCAGGGTGGAGCAATCATTCCCAATGCTATCCAGACAGATGCTGCCATTAACCCTGGAAATAGTGGTGGTGCATTAGTAGACATGCAGGGCAATCTAATCGGTATTCCTACTCTGACAGCCATTGACCCGGAATTCAACACGCCGGCAAGTGGAGTTGGCTTTGCAATTCCATCAAATCGCGTTGCAACCATTGTTCCGCAGATCATCTCTACTGGCAGTGTCACGCATACTGGGCGTGCAGCTCTTGGTGTACAGGTCGCGGATGTAGATGCAAATCTGGCTGCTCAGGACAACCTGTCAGTTGATCATGGCGCTTATGTTGCCAATGTCGTGCAAAATGGCGCCGCCGCCGCTGCTGGAATTCAAGCAGGTGACGTGATTGTTCAGATCGACAATACACCAGTCAATGATACGCAATCTCTCGGCGAAGCTCTTGCCAGTCATAACCCTGGTGATGTCGTTGCTGTGCACATCTATCGTGGTAGCCAGCAAATGACCATCAATGTCAAACTTGGTGAATTACAAGCCGGAAACTAGTTTCCTATACTACTGCTTGCATCTATGCAAGCTATCTAACAACTATTGTATCGACGACCGCAAAAATCAATCTTGCGGTCGTCTTTTCTTATGTATTGTAATATTGACACAGCAATGCCTTATATGTTACATCTAACGTTGACGTAAAACAAGAGCATAATTCGCATCGTTGCATTTTTATTTCTAGATAGCGCTGGCACCATAGGAGGGAACTTAAGGGGTGCAGGGGACAGAGTCCCCTGACGGGGCGCGGGGTGTCCCCGCTCACATCACTCCCTCCTTGCCGCCGCAGGCGGCAAGAGAAAGGCATAAGTTCGCGTTTATGGGCTCTGGTACCCTTTATCGGTATATCCACTGTTGGATGCGGTGCATGAACACATCTTGCGAAAGAACAATCGATGAACGAACAACAAATTACCGGACCAGCTCAGCCCAAAAAAACTGGGCAAATATATACTCCCTGGCTTGCTCTTGTGCTTATCAGCTCTCTCTTATTTCTTTCGAGTTGTGCATCGTTTTCATTCACAGCACAGAATCAAGTTACACCTACACCGGCTGCAAAAGTTAAAATTGCACCCACAAAAGCTATACCAACCACTGCTCCTCCCACAGTTACACCCGCTCCTACCCAATCACCAACCAACTTTTATGACGAAATCTCACTCCTACATCATTTACTAAGCCCCCAGGGTTGGATGTGGAGAGTATCTTTGCCTACTGATCGCTTGGTAATCTACTATGGGAACCCTTTCTCCTCAGCCATGGGTCCTCTAGGCTCCTACTCAGATGACGAACTGCTTGCTAAACTGAGACAGCAGGCTCAGGTTTATGCCGATCTTGACCCCCAACATCCGGTTATACCAGCATTTGATTATGTCACCCCCGTCGCGCAAGCCTCTGCAACCGCAGATGGTACATGGACAGCTCGTATGCCTGATGACTCAATTGAACATTACCGTGAACTGGCCAACTCGAATCACATGCTCTTCTTTATGGACATGCAAATTGCCCATAGTACCGTTCAGAACGAAGTGAATAATGTCTGGTCTTTCCTTCAAGAGCCCGGTGTTGATCTGGCCCTTGATCCCGAATTTGACATGCCTCCTGGCACCACTCCAGGTATTGAATTTGGGCATATGACAGCTTCTGAGATCAACTGGGTCATTGACAAACTCTCCAACCTCGTGCTCACGCAACATCTGCCGCCGAAAATACTCATCATTCACCAATTCCGCGAATTGATGTTACCTGACTGGCAAAACATACGCATCAAACCAGGCGTTGAAGTCGTGACGTCGGTTGATGGCTTTGGAACCCCAGAAGCAAAAATCGGCGATTATCGTATCTTCGATAAGCAGCAGTTGATCCAATATCCCGGCTTTAAACTCTTCTACAGGTGGGATCAGCCTCTTATGTCCCCATCAGATGTGCTGAAGATGGATCCTCCACCGTTGATGGTGATGTATCAGTAACAAGCATCTACGAGAATTACAGAAAGGAATCCAATGGTTTATCATCTGGCGCAGGTCAACATTGCTCGTATGTTGGCACCACTCACTGATCCAATTATGGCCGGATTTGTAGCTGAGTTAGATGCGATAAATGCTCTCGCCGACAACAGCCCCGGCTTTCTCTGGCGACTGCAAACACCTGAAGGCAATGCAACAGACATTCGTCCCTTCGAGGACGATCTCATTCTAGTGAATCTCTCGCTTTGGGAAAGTCTCACCGATCTCACCACCTTCGTCTACAAAAGTCGCCACCGCCAGGTATTGCAGCAGCGTCCTCAGTGGTTTCATCGCTTCAATGGCCCTTACGTAGCTCTCTGGTGGGTGCCATCAGGCCATATTCCTACCGTTGAGGAGGCAAAAGAGCGCCTGTCCTACTTGAGTGCCCACGGCGAAACTCCTCACGCCTTTTCTTTCAAAAAGCCGTACCCAGCACCAGAGCCAGTCATTGATCTCCCATCTTATGCCGTAATGGAATAATATATATGACTTACACTTGATTTGAGAGAAATCAATGAATTGGCCCTGGCACCAAAACCATAATTCGTAGGGACAGGGGCCGTGTGGATGAGGTGTGGGGGCGCTTGCGCTGTCCTGCTGGCTTACCGCAAATCAGTCGGTAGAACTGCTAATCCTGCCTCAGCCATACGGCCGTCTCGTAGTAAACGTGTTGCCCGTTCACGATTGGAATCCGACCAGGGGCTTTTCGGGCGACGGGGTGTGAAACGTCCCGCATACGTTTCCAGGTTAATGCCTTTGATCGCCCCGTCAATCCAGCCGAAACACAGCGCCTCTTCTACAGATTCCTCGTAGCTAATACCCGTTTTCCCGGAATTCTTCTTGTAATAAACCAGCCAGATTTCCTTGTACTCGCGATGGTGCTGTACCAACCATGCGCGCCACTCCTCGCGAGTGGTAACAAGTAAGGTCTCACCGATATCCATTTTTCTTCTTTCCGAGTTCCATCGTATACAGGTGTGTCCATGCCTTCTCGCGTAGAGACGGGGGATGTGGTGGGTTGGGTTGGGGCGCTTGCGCCGTCCTGGCCCGGACTACTCCGCTTTTCTGCCCTCAGCCGTCGCAAATAGCTGATCACTCCTGGCTGCCATAATAAAATCATTACGATGCAGGCCCCCAATTTTATGCGTCCACCAGGACACAGTCACTTTCCCCCATTCAGTCAGCAGTGCCGGGTGATGCCCCTCTTCCTCTGCGAGTTCGCCAATGTTGTTTGTAAAAGCTAGAGCATGTACGAAATTATCAAACCTGAATGTTTTCTCCAAACGCTTCACCCCATCAACCTCTACAATGCTCCAATCAGGTACCTGCGGACGAAATTCCTCTATCTCCTCATCGGTAACTGTCGGCTCACCTTTGCGGCAAGCTGTACATTTTAATTGCACAAGTTGGTTCATACTGTACCTTCCTCATTTAGGTGTATCTTCATCTGTACCAGTCAGCCCTTGTCAATGGCAAACTGCTATCTCCGCGATCAGGCTTTGCGAGCAACGTCTGGTAAATGTTATTGGATCCATTCTGGAATCCATGCGCTGAGCCAGACATATATAAACGCCAGACACGATATGTCACATCATTGGTAAGTTTGCGAGCCTCTTCAGCATGAGCTTCCAGTCTCTGTACCCAGTGGCGCAGTGTGAGCATATAATGCTCTCTTAAACTCTCTACGTCTCGTACCTCAAAGCCGCTTGTTTCTGCTGCTCGCAGGGTACTATTAATTGGTAACAATTCTCCATCTGGAAACACATAGTGATTGACAAAGCTTGTTTTCGCTTTCGCTGCATCGAAGGAATCACTTGCAATTCCATGATTCAAGAATACTCCACCTGGGCGCAGCAATTGCCAGGCTTGCTTGAAATAGGTAGGCAGCAGTGATTCTCCAACATGTTCGAACATGCCCACGCTTACAATTTTGTCAAATGAGTTCGCTTCAGTGACCTCTCTATAATCGCGTACCTCAACCTTGCACTTGCCAGTCAAACCTGCCTCCTCGATACGCCTTTGTGCCAGTTCAGCCTGTGGTTCGCTCAGTGTAATCCCATATGCCTGTACCCCGAAATGCTGCGCGGCATAAATCACCAGTCCGCCCCATCCACAACCTATATCTAGCAATCTCTCCCCAGGATGCAGGCGCAACTTGCGACAAATATACTCGAGTTTCTGTTCCTGGGCTGTATCGAGATCATCATCAGAGTTCATGAAATATGCGCAAGAGTAAACCATTCGTGAATCCAGCCACAGCGCATAAAATTCATTCGATCTGTTGTAATGATAGGCCACAGCCTGCCGGTCTCGCTCTTTCGAGTGCCGTGTGCCGCGCAATTTTGCCGATGCATCTACGGGTCGGCGGGCCTGGCCTGTATTCGGTAGACTGAGCAATCGTTTGCCAAAACGTGCTTGCTCCAACTTTCCCCATCGATTACCCGTAAAATGTTCAGCAAGTTGAAAAACTGCTTCTATATCTCCTTCGATATCAAAGTCGTTGTAGATGTATGCCTCACCCAGGGTCAGATCGTTTGGAGGCAAGAACATCTTTCGTAGTGCACCTGGATGTTGTAAAATAATTGTAAAGCGTGCTTGTTCT
>CAVPEB010000035.1:0-102880 GCA_963702765.1 uncultured Chloroflexia bacterium | reverse complement strand
GACCTCTGGTTTGCTACGGGTTCATCCTTTATCGTAGATGACTACATTAGGCCACCTGGAAAATTTACTTTATCAGCGAGTTAGTTTTACACTTCAAAATCTTAGATTGCCTGCCATATTTGCACTGTTGTATCATCACTTCCTGAGGCAATGCGCCGCTCTTTAGGCGACCATACTACTGCATGTACTCCATTTGCATTACCGGTATAGATGGTTATGGTTTTCCCGGCAGGCGGAGCAGGATTCCATACACGTACCTCTCCCCATGAACTCGAAGCGATGTATTGCCCATCAGGCGACCAGGCTATTGCATAGATACCAGCGGTTTGCTCAGAATACGTAACAAGCGGTGCCCCGCTGGAAGCATTCCATATTTGCACAGTACTTTCCGGGATATCTCCACCCGAGGCGATATATTGCCCATTAGGCGACCAGGCCACCGTCTTTACGGCATTAGCCCTGGAGTGGCCATGATAGACATAGGAAAAAGTCTTGCCCGAAGTAGCAACATCCCACACCCGCACGGTTTTATCGGCGCTTCCTGAGGTGATACGAGTGCTATCAGGCGACCAGCTAACTGACCAGACAATTCCAGTGTGATCTGAATAGGTAACTAAAGGTTTCCCTGTGTTCGCATCCCACACCTGTACCGTTTTATCATCGCCGCTAGAGGCAATGCGCGTTCCATCGGGCGACCAGGCAACAGCGCGTATATTGTCAGTGTGGCCCTTGTATGTAAAGTGCCTATTACCATTAGTAGCATCCCAAACTTGTACCGTCATATCAGAACTTGCCGAGGCAACGCGCACCGCGTTGGGCGACCAGGCTAAAGAATTTACCGAACCTGAATGCCGGAGATATGTTAGCTGATCCTTCCCACCGGGTTGAACCGGTCTCCAGATCTTTACAATGTGATCATTACCCCCTGAGGAGATATACTGCCCATTGGGTGCCCACGCCACGGCATAAACCTGCTTAGAATGGCCTCTATATGTGATGTAGTGTGTGCCCCCAACAGGTATCGGCACCGCTGTTGGTGTTGCACTTACACCAAATACAAAGGGATTTTGCTTTGAAACTATCAGCCAGGCAGCTCCACCCGCTACAGCGACGCTTCCCAAACCAAGAAGGCCCACTAGAACAGATCGCCGTGAGATACCATGTGACGGCTTAACGTTTGGAGGGGGACTAACAGGCTTTGGAGTGATGACAGGTTGAGGAGCAAAAGACACAGTATCTGGAACCCCGGTATGTTCCTGGATAGGATACCGAGGTGTCGTGCTCGCAGGCCTATTTAGTAGTTCAGAAACGGAGGCATTAAGAGTTGGTAACACTTCTTCTTCCGAAGAGGCCATTTTAGGTGGTCGAGAAGAAGGCTGTGAAACAACAGTAGATGCTGGGTAGTAAGCACGTTGGTCTGGCTTACTCGCCTGCTCCAAGGCATTTGCAAATGCCGATATACTCGCAAAACGATTTTCTGGTTCCTTGGAGAGTGCTGTTAATATGACCTGTTCCACCTCAGGGTAGATCATCGGGTTCCTGGCACGTAAAGAAGGGGGAGATGCCAACATGTGCTGGCTATACAGTTCAGTAAAAGATCCTTGAAAAGGGCACACTCCGCATAACCATTCATAGACAACAACGCCTAGCCCATATTGATCGCTGGCTGGCCGAGGCTTTCCCCGTATCTGTTCAGGTGCCATGTAGGATACCGTTCCAGCCATCTCCAGAGTAGCCTGGTTATGAAGTGTCTGGAACACCATGGCCGTTCCAAAATCGCTGAGCAGCACTTCATTATTGGTTCCCAGTAAAAGGTTCTCAGGTTTAATATCGCGGTGAATTAATTTTCTATTATGAATATATTGCAAAGCAGAGGCAATTTGACTGACATACTGCACGATGACCGTCAAAGGCAAAATACTTCCCTTTGGATGGCGTTTCCGCAATGTACCATTTGGGGCAAATTCCAGCACGAGAAAAGGAACATTTGCTTCAACCCCAAATTCAAGAACGCGTAAAATGTTGGGGTGAGTCAATCCAGCAATGGTACGAGCTTCCTTGAGAAACCGCTCCATTTCTTCGTCCGCTAACCGCACGAGCAAGATTTTGATAGCAGCCCGAGTTCCAAGAAATACATGCTCTCCCAGGTACACCTCAGCAAAACCTCCCTCCCCCAGGAGGCGGATCAGGCGATAATTTCCAAGCCGTTGTCCCTGGCGATCTGTCATCTTCAAAATCCCCCTTCGGTACTATTCGACCTTCACCCTCGATAGTCCAGGCGATAACAATTGTTGAAGAATAAGTATAGCAGGTAGATTGAAAAACAGAGAGGTCATAACGTACTAATCCCATGCTTACGATGATGTACCTACGAAGACCAGAGTATACAAGAAACTGCTGGAAAGAACTGAAGTTATATTAGTCCGAAATAATACCCAATTCTTAAAGAGCAATCCTCAATGAGGAAACTT
Organism: uncultured Chloroflexia bacterium; assembly: GCA_963702765.1. Classification (GTDB taxonomy): domain Bacteria; phylum Chloroflexota; class Ktedonobacteria; order Ktedonobacterales; family Ktedonobacteraceae; genus DATMNR01. Next base: position 100,409 of record CAVPEB010000035.1, on the reverse strand, counting down.
CTACTAATTGCGATTATACCACAGCTCTTGCGCTATTGAGAATAGATATTGCACTACAAAATCAATTTTTAGTTTGCATACATCAATTTTGAAGCATATAATGAAAAAACACAATCCAGAAATTGAAAGTGAGTTGAGGCGCTTATGGAGGCATGACTTGAAGCAACTAAAAATTCTTGTCTTTTCATATCGACGCACAGCTATTTTCCTCGTCATAATACTTGTGATGGTCTTTGTTCTGATCTATATCAGACAGCTTATTCTCCAACCAACTCACGCAGTACCCGATACGTTTGTCGTTCGCTCAGGATCCCAATTGCTGCTGAAGGGTAAACCTTTCCGCTTCTCAGGAGCGAATATCTACTGGTTGGGCCTGGATGAAAATGTCGATGGGTTAGACTATCCAACCAGGTTTAGAGTAGACGACGCATTAGCAACGGCACAGGAAATGGGCGCTACAGTCGTACGTTCCCATACGCTTGGTATTTCCGTTGGATGTCCTCTTTGTATCGAACCATCCCCTGGTGTCTTCAATGAAGTTGCACTTCAACATGTAGATTATGCCATTGTGTCAGCAAAGAGGCATGGACTCAAACTCATCATACCTCTGGTAGATAACTTTCACTGGTATCATGGAGGGAAGCATACATTTACCGAATGGCGAGGGATCACCGACGAGCAACAGTTCTACACCAATGCGACGGTGATTGGAGATTTTGAGCACTATATCAGCCACATCCTCAACAGGGTGAATAGTATTACCGGTATTGCCTACAAAGATGATCCAACCATTCTCGGCTGGGAAACAGGGAACGGCTTAACTGCACCCCCTGATTGGGTTCAGAGGATCGCCACGTATTTGAAATCTATCGATCCCAATCACCTTGTCATTGATGGCAACAGTGGACAAAGCTATGACACACCAAATTTTACTCGTGATGTATATCCATAAGCAATGTCGACGTATATACCGGACAGTATTATCCATTGAATATAGCTGAACTCAATACACAAGCAGATCAAGCGCAAAAAGCCAATAAGGTCTTTATTGCCGAAGAGTATGCTTGGAATAATAAAGGGGGAGGAGATTCCCTCGCTCGTTTTCTCACGGCAGTCGAGACGAATCACGCGATTACAGGAGATCTCTTCTGGTCTTTGTTCGGTCACAACGACACATTTGGATATGTACAACACAACGATGGCTATACTCTGCATTATCCTGGAGATACGACGGATATGCAGGAACGAGTGACTGAACTACGCAACCACGCCTACACTATGAGAAATATGCCAGTTCCTGCATATCGCATGTATGGAGAACCCCTGATCACGACTACTACCCCCAGACTTGCATGGCGCGGGGTAGCAGGGGCTTTCTGGTACACTATCGAGCGTTTCTAGCTCTGGTCTGGATGGATCCCTGGGTAATTCTCTGTATGAGATGCACGGACAACGAATTTTCCTGGTTGGATAAAAGCAGACCTGTAGAACCGGCCTGGTATAAGATTGAGGCGTTCAACCCCTCAGAAACAGGGGTGAACACGGCTATAAAAAAGGATCAACAGCTTCCTGTAGGGGAGCTATGGAGCCGAAAACCAGGGTGTGTCCAGACGTGAAAAGATGAGTCATCTAACTACCCACGCACCTTCCTATCATCAGCTTCTGCATGACGTCAAGCAGATAATGATTTCCTTCTCTACGGTACTTTTGTACTTATAGCCCGCGCTCAAGAAGGCCGCAAAGTGACTGGATATTTCAAGCCGCGTTATACAATTCGGGGAGGTACGTGTTTGGGCTCTCCTTATGCCTGAGCTGATGGGGCCTGATCTAAGTTCAAAAACTACATCATGGACTCTCTTTTTCAAATTTTCAAAGGTCAGGCTTCTAGCTAACACGTTCACAAGCTCAACGAAATGAGCTCTATAAGGATTGGATATGCAAACTGATCGCCCGGAGGATCGAGCATCAGCGCGTTTATGACATCGGCAAAGTCAAGTGTGCTAACATGGAGACATGGGAGCACCAAAGAAAGCCGATTGGCGAGAAGAACGACGAAAACGAGCCTGGACATTAAAAGAGGAAGGCTGGCAACAACAAGACATAGCTGCAGCGTTAGGCGTGAGTGAAGGGGCAGTGAGTCAGTGGATCCTGCCGAGGGCGAGAAGGAGGGATGGAGGCCCTCAACGCGCATCCGCCCACAGGAGTGAGTCCGCGCTTAACAGCGGAGCAGAAGGCGCAAATTCCCGAGTTGTTAGTCAAAGGAGCAGAAGCCTACGGGTTTCGCGGAGATGTGTGGACAGCGAGTCGAGTGGCCGAAGTGATCAAGCGGACCTTTGGCGTGCGCTATCATCGCGATCACGTGGGGAAGTTGATGCGAGAAGCGGGCTGGAGCCGACAGAAACCCGTGGAGCGAGCCAGTCAGCGCAACGAAGAGGCGCTCAAGAACTGGTCGGAGGAGCGTTGGCCAGACATCAAAAAAAAGCCGAGCAGGACAAGGCGACCATCAACGGGGCGCGATGAAGCCGGGTTTTATCTGCTGCCGATGGCAGTCCGCACCTGGGCTCCACGCGGGCAAACGCCAATTCTGCGCGTCAAGTTGACGCGCGATCATCTCTCGGCGATCAGCGGTATCACGCTCGATGGGCGACTGTTCATGCAAGTGCGCCCCGACTCCTATGATGCGGAAGCGGTCGTAGGTTTCCTGCGCGTGCTCTTACGCAAGATTTCCGGCAAGATCGTGCTCATCTGGGATGGCTCGCCCATCCACCGCGCTCACGAGATCAAGGATTTTCTCAAGCGCGGGGCCGCCAAACGTTTGCATTTGGAGCAGCTGCCCGGCTATGCTCCCGATCTCAATCCTGACGAGGGTATCTGGAACTATCTCAAGCGGGTCGAACTGGGCAATGTCTGTTGTTCCGATTTACCGCACTTGTACCGCGAGATCATTCGCGCTAAAGAGCGTTTGCGACACAAAAAGGAAATCATTATGAGTTGTTCTCGCCAATGTGGCTATTTGCTTTAGTTCCTTCTCACGAGATCAGTAAAGCATTTTCAAGATCAAGGGTCAATAGGGCAAAACGGGAAACGAAATGGAATGTCTAATGGCGCTAAAACTCAATTTAACCCTCTGCCTTTTACAACAGTGCCTCATGTCCCAGATTTTCCAGATTTGAAAGAGGCAGTATGCGATCAGTCAACAATGCGAATGGAAACTGTCACCAAACAAAAATCGGCCGCTGAAACTTCTAACGGGCCGTCACTGGGTGTGCTTCCTCTGCCCGCTATGCCTACTCCAATCCTGCCTGAGATGAAGACACTTACTCGTATAAACACTGTGGCGGTTTCACATCCAAGCACAGGAGCATCCGTTGTATTACTCCCCTGGTTCTACCGCAGTTTGTTAATCTGTGCAACAGGCATGCTCACATATTTGTTATTTCGCCTCCAGGGAGCCCTCGATCATGTTCCTGCCCATGCCTCAATCTCAAGGACCGGTGTTCAATGGGCAGAACTAGTCTGGTTAGCACCAGTGCCGTTAGCATTGATCCTCTGGTTAGGCTGGTTCATCTTTGCTGAAGCAGTCCGTCCTGATCCAGAGCCAATCAGTTTGCCTTTCATTACTTTAAAGGAATGGCATCTCCCATATCCAACTACAAAACCTGTAAGGCTTGTCTTTCGCTTTGTAACTAGAGGGGATAATGTCGATGTTCTGCGAGATAGCGTCGTAGCAGTACACCAGGCATTTATACGATATCCGCAAGTTTCTGGACCATATCAGATCGAAATCGTGAGCGAGTGCCCTGTTTCTCTCAATTTAGGTCCTGGCATCACTACAAATATTTATGTGGTCCCACCTGGCTACGCTACACCGAATAAATCGCGATTTAAAGCGCGGGCTTTAGCCTATTTACAGAAATGTGTGCGTCCCCAGCTAGAAGATTGGTACATTTATCTCGATGAGGAAAGCCTCATTGATGAGAAGCTGCTAGCAGGGCTCTATCGTTTCGTTCAGAGATCCATTGAAAAAGAAGCTCGCTCACAGCGTAACAAAAAGAAAAGCCACCCGTCAGGATTGATCGGGCAAGGAGCGATCTTATACCAGGGAGGGAACTGGTTTTTTCGAGGAGCAGACGCATTGCGAACAGCGGATGATCTGGGGAGATTCCGCTTCCAATACGCTATAGGCAGGCCCCTTTTTGGTATTCATGGTTCCTATATCGTAATTAGAGGGATGGATGATGCTCGACTGTCTTTTGATGTTGGCTACGCGAATTCAATCACAGAAGATGCTGCCTGGGCGTTACGAGCATGGGCACAGGGATACCGCTTTGCATGGGTAGAGGGCTATCTACACGAACAACCACCCCAGCGTGTAAAGGACTTTGTGAGGCAACGTAGTCGCTGGTTGTCAGGTATACGAGCGGTTTTGAGGGATAGAAAAATCCCTTTCGGGTACAGACTATGCCTTGGTATATTCACGGGCCTGTGGCAACTTGCCTTTTTGCCTTTCTTGATAGCCGTGGTAGCTCTTTTTGTACATGCCAGTCCATTCTACTGGATGCGATTACCTGCCGACTTCGCCTGGGCTACATTCATCTTAGCATATCTACACGGCATAGACATACAGGCCAGGCATTCGCATCCCTTTATGAAAAAGAAGAAGATCGAGTTATTTTGGAAACGTGTTGTCTCCTGGCTGTTAGTCTTCTGTAGCATCTGGTATTCATTGTTAGAAGCGGCCGGAGTAATCTATAGCTTACGACCAAAGCAAGGTTTTTTTGTAATTCAAAAACCGAGCCTGGCAGCCGAAAACAAGGTTGATACTACACATATGCAGGCAATTCGGAAAGAGTGGAATACAATACCAATGGAGAGAAAAGTGTGAAAAAGCGTTCGAGTCGTGTTTATTTCATTTCTTTTATCTTAATGATATCGGGGTTACTTCTTCAAGGTCTGTTGTTAAGCGGGCACATACCTTTCGTACACCTCTCGCAATTTCGAACTCAGGCAAAACCATTGCCCTATCAACAATACCAGACAGTAGTGGCGTCAAGAGATGAGAATATGACCCCTGTTCTACGCATGCAGAGGCCCACTTTCCAGACCGGTATCATTTTTCCTCAATGGGGAACAAATGCTTATGATACAACTGATAAAAATTGGCAAATAGGACTCAATGACATAGAAAATCAGACGAGCGCGCAATGGATCGAAATACCTGTTAATCTCTACCAACCTTCCATTTATTCTACACAGGTTGGCGTCTCAGCCACCACGCCAACACCCGATGCAGTTGCAGCAGGAATTCGCACAGCACACAGTAAGTACTATCATGTGTTTATCGTCCCGCTACTGACTGCTGGTACTGATCGTCTTATAACTGGTCAGGCTCGATACAATTCTCCAATATCCTACAAATGCAGGAGTGGTTTGATAGCTATTGGCAAGCACTACAGCCGTATGTCGTAGCAGCCGCACAAGCTGGCGCTGACGAAATATCGATAGGTACCGAGTTTGAAAAGCTTCAACAAGCGCCAGCAAGCCTTTGGAATCAGTTAATCGAAAGAGTACACCAGATTTTTCCTGGGAAACTGACATACGATATGAACTGGTCATCTCTTTATCCTTATCTTGATCCTAATAGTAATAATCCAATTCCCTCCTGGATGCATAATCCATCCTTGTACGCTATTGGAGTTTCTGTGTATATCCAATTGACAGATACGCCACAGAGGCTTGATCCTGCAACTCTACCCAGACTTTGGCTAGCAAAAATTGGTACACTTCTAAATTCGTTTTCAACACAACTCACCAAGCAAGTGCTCATATCAGAGATTGGCTATCGAGATAGCAATTATGCTCTTTATCGCCCCTGGGAACGTGATCCACAGATACAGGAGATTAAAGGACAACAACCTGATCCGACTGAACAGGCTGCTGCTTATGATGCTGCATTGACTAATGTGGTTGGTGACAAACATATCGGAGGCATCTATTTTTGGGCATGGTCTATCGATTTGTTCGAGCCAAATTGGAAACCAGCAGCAAAGATCCTCTACAAATGGTATACATCGCCTCTAGTTTAAAATAGGGATAGCATCTGATTGCAAACCATAGATAGATCGAGTTTGCGCAGCCTCTTCATTCAGTTACCGCAAGTCACACAGATTATAGCGGCATCACCTGAGGCTCTACAGCACTTTCGTTCGAGCTATGCCCATTTGAGCCGACGATGGTAGGCATTGATGGTTGAGCTTGCTCTTCGATTGCAATGTCAGCGGGTAAACTAGATTCCATCACCTGACCATTATCAATAGAAAGATGGTATTTGAACAATGCCAGATCAAGAACGCTATTGTGGGAGATAAAAAACGCTTGCTCAAAATGATCTGAGATCAGATGGCTCGTGACTAAGTCGACGAGCGCCTGCATCCGATCCTGGCTGGCCTGACTCAATGGTTCATCTAACAAGATAAAACCAGGAGCAGCGTTCAGTTCACGCGGAAGCGCAGCAATGGCGAAAGCCAGGCGTAAGGTAAGAGAAATTTGATCTACAGTTCCTCCTGAGAGGGCCGGAAGGGGAATATATTCCCCGGCCGCCTGTTCCCAGACATTTAGTTGGAGAGTACCACCACTGGTGATACCTTCTTCAGGCTCAGTGGAGAGCATCACATCGTGATAACGACCCCGGGTCAACACGGGCAGCAATTGTTGTAGATAATATTCAATACGTGGAATCATCTTAAGCATGAGGCGTTCAACCGTTGCATTGATCAATAATCCACCACGTTTTTTGGTCTGATATTTACGTTCCTGTTTTTGCATACGCTGACGTGCCTGTTCAAGATCAATTTTCTCACTGCCTGTCTGGAGACGCGTGCTGGATTCCAACTCCTTCTGCTCAAATTCGTGTAACTCTAACTCAACTACAGCAATTTGCTCTTCCAGCTTAGCGCGATCTTCTGGTGAATACTCGTTAAGAAGAGGCCAAACAGCCGAGATATCTATAAGAGTATACGCCCTGGCAGGTGGTCGACTGCGTTGTACAAGCGTCCCTGCTATTCGATCATGGGTCATCTCGATTTCATACTTGCACAAATCAATTTTAGCCAGAGAAGCGCCTTCTTGTTTATTGAGATCGTCAAGCCCTTGCAACAGAGCTGATTCATTGGCTTCGTGAATTTCCTGTTCACAACGAGCATAGAGGTTTTGCAATGTCTCAGCGAACGGATTTGGCGGTATGATCCAACTACCGACGGAGCCACTGTATTTTGCAAGTTGGCGATAGTAATCAGAGAGTGATTCCTGGCTTTCCTTGAGCAAGGTTGCCTGGTGAGTATGGCGGTCTCGAATCTCAAGTTTGCGTGCAAGTGAGAGATGGAGCGCTTCAAGCTGTTTGCGAGCAGCGGCTTCGGCAGTACTGATCGCCGTCTGCCCAAAGGTTAGCCCCAGAGACTGAACACGCTGGCGGAGAGAGTCTTGCAGGGAGCGCAATGCATCACGTAAAGCTCCTTGTTGTTCACGAGCACGTTCGATCTGTCTTAACGGAACGCCATCTTGAAAGTCTTCGTGCTGCTTCACTAAATCAAGTTTACGTGCCAGAAGTACATCGAGTGCATCCTGGTGGCCTTTGTGCTGCAATACAAGTTCGGGCAATACTTCCTTTTTACTATCTATAGTTTCTATTTCCTGTTGAGTTGCTTTGATAGTTTCCTCGACTTCAGAACGAAGTTGCTTATCTGAAGGCGCTATGGCGGTTGAAGGAGAAGATGTATTCTCTGTGCCATGAACAGGCGCAAGAACAATAGACAGCCCCTCTTCACCCGCGGCAGTCGTTATCTCGCTACGCATACGCGCGATAGTTTCTTCGTCATCACGAATTTTTTCATCAATATTGTCCCAGCTTTTTGCCTGGCGCAAATCTTGCATGTCTGATCGTTTCTTACGCAGTTCCTCAACAGTTTCCGACGCGTCATTGACCTTACTTTGGGCCGAAAGAGTTTCTTGCCGACTTTCAGTAAGTCGCTGTTGCAAGTCCGCTAAACTTGTTTTGGGCTCTGGTATCTGCTGAAGTAAAGAAGAGGCCTCCTGAGCAGAACGTGGGACAGTACCACCTAACGAGCGAATCTCCTGCTCAATCCTGGCAAAGGCTTCAGGTCCTCCAGCCATACGCATTGCAGTTTCGCGCGCGGCTACCATCATGCCAACACGGCTGATAGCTTCCTGCATCTGCTGGTCAACATGCCGCTCCTTTTCGCGAGTTTGTATGTAACTTCTGATGCTTAATCCTGCTCCCACCAGAAGGAGTAGAGCTACTAATACAACAACAATGACAAAAAACGATTGGTGAGTCGCCTGAATAAACGTGCCAACAACGCACAAAATGAACAATACAATGCAGGCAATGAAGATTCCGATCTGTCTGGTTGCGGTTCGGCGCATTGCAAGAACGGAAAGTGTCAATTGCTCTTGCTGAGTGTGGGCATTCATCACATTTTGTTCAGCATGCGCAAGGTTCTGGCTCAGCCCCATTACGCGCAGCCATTCTTCAAGCTGATGTCGAATACTGAGTTGTTTCCAATGTTTTTCGATCTCATCAGCTTGATCTTGTAACTGTTTTGCTTCACCTTCGACGAGCGTAAGTTTTTGCTCTGCCTCTTGCAATTCGGCATCTACTTTAGCCAGTTCAACGCTATTCTCCTCGGCAGGCACGCGATCGTCTAACCTGTTATTGCGCGCCTTTTCCGCTTCTTCGAGAGCAGTGAACCGATCAGACAAAGCCTGAAGGCGTTGGAGACGAGCTTCCAACTGAGGTCGCGCAGTACGGAATTGTGCTTCTAATTCCTGCTGCGATTGTAGAACCTCATCAACAAGCAGGCGAGTTTGTATTATTTGGTCATCAATTTCAGCGATCTGAGCCTGGATTTTCTCATCTTCCTCAAGCTCTTGTTCAAGGTTTTTGATAGTATTGACGGCTGCGAGTAAATCTGCAGCCATACGCTCCAATGTGCCAAAAGATCGCGTAAGATCGGCTAATGCTTGCACACGCTGCTCAAGAGCGGGTAACTCATCAACTTCACGTCGTTCAATATCATTAAGCTGGCGCTCAAGATCAGGAAGTTCGCGCTGTGCCTCAGCGATCATTTCGTAAGCAGCAATAATTTCACTGAGTATGTTTTGGGCTTTTCTAAGTTGTTGTATACGATGCTGCTGGTTCTTAAAATCTTCCCGTTTGTGTCGAAGGCGTTCAAGCGCGCGTTCCTGCTCCGCGATCTCTGCCTGTTGCTTCTCTACTTCAACCAGACCTTCACGAATTGAGACGGCGTCGAGAGATGCTTCGAGCTTGCCCAATTGAGTACTCAATTCGGGTATACGGCTCTGAATTTCAGCCAAGTCAAGTAGTTCTCGAGATTCGGTCAGCGAACGTTCATCTTCGTCGGTTACTTTGAATTGCTCTGCCAGACGAGTAAGTTTCTCAAGCCCAAGCAATGTATGCAAGGTAGCTTCGCGCTCGCTCCCGCTTAGTTGTTCAACACGGTTCAATGCCTTTTGCTCTATCAAACAGGAGTTTCGAAGCGTCGTTCCGTCAATATGGCCAATTTCACTGATTATCCTCGCGTTGGCCGCATCAAGATTTGTAATACGTTCCTCAGACATACCAAGCCTGCGCATACTGAGTGAGATCTCCTGGCCTTTACCTCGTTTAATGCTACGCTTGATGACAAGTTCAGAAGGACCAATAGTGAGTGTGAGAGTAACGTGAGCCTCTTTTTCACCATAGAGGATAAGATCATCGTAGCGTTTCTGCTCATCTTGAGAATGTTTTTTTTGCTTAGAAGCGAGTGATTCACCATAGAGAGCAAAGTAAATGCCTTCAAATAAGGTTGACTTGCCAGCTTCGTTTGGCCCTTGAATCAATATACTGCCCCTTTGTGGAAAGTGCAGATCAATCTCTCGCAAGAGCCTGAAACGTTCGACCGTCAAATGTTTAAGAATTATCATATATATTTACTCCGATGGTGAGTCTAGTAGTCACAGGATGTTTGTTTCTACATCTGCCTCAGTGCGGCCAGTAGTTCTTCTTTCGTAGCCTGCAGGGCGTTTCTTTCCTGCTCATCCGGAGCTACAGCAATCCATTCGTCTGCAAGAGACACAAGTTCCTCTCGCGGGGAAAAACGTTCATCTCTTTGAACCGGACTTCCATGCCCATCCACAGATGAAGCGACTTCGTTTTCTGATAGGAATGAAAGTGCGCTGTCATCAATTGATAAGGCAAAACAATGTTTTTCACCATAACGCCGAACCTGTTTAAGATCCAATTGATGATATCGTTCACGCGTGAGTTCGCCTTCAAAGCGAAGCTGCACCATGGCATCTTCAGTACATAAAGGACGCAGACGCTCCACAATATTTTCAGTCATATCTGTATGGCCAGCGTCGGAATGCTGCATCAAATCCCTGGCAGACACAACCAATCGACGTAATTGGAGGGACTCTAAAGCGATATGCTTGCACCAACGAATCCCATCGGCTGCAAGTCCTAAAAAGACAAAACCCGGCTCATCGTCAGGATCATTAAAGTCGATATGTTGTGTCGCTCCAGCAACTACAAGATCACATTGGCCAATTGATTCATGCTGGTATGCATGATGGTAGCCTGCCAAAATATATCGAAAGATCGATTGGTTCGCAATACTGACTCGATTTACTAAAGCGCGAATTTCACCTGAAGCTGACTCAGTCGCAAATCCTTCAATTGGTGCATGCAGTATGAGCAAAGACATATCCACACGGTCCAAGTCATTGTGAGCACGCAAGAATTCTAAAGGATCGCCTTCTTGACCTGCCGCGACACTTAAACCACATATACCAACTTGAGTGCCGCGTATATCTAAAACGACTGGTTCAAGCTGCCTGCTTTCCTGTGCTTGAACAGGATTTTGAGACTTCGATGTTTCAGAAGGTCGCACAAAATAGTGTAAGGCTCCTAAGCGTTCATAGCTCTGTTGTGGAGAAGGAGTAGAGGAAGCGAAATCAGCTTTTGCTCCATCTAGCGCGGAGGATGTTTCAATCGATGTATCATGAATGCCGCCAATAGCAAAAGTCCGAATGCCTGCATGCCGCAGTTGAGAGAGGCGCTCGGCGACGAAGCTTCGATCTTGCTCATCAGGGTTTGTAGTATCAAAAAGATCACCAGCCTGTACGAAGAGGTCTACTCCCTGACCAATAGCAAAATCTGTTGCCTGTTGAAAAGCGTGGCGCAATTGTTGCTTGCGCAATTCGCGTTTACGCGGAGGTTGACCCGAAGCGATATATCCTAAATGATTGTCAGCGGTTAATACCATAGTGATAACACCATCCGCCAACTTTTGTTCTTCTATTGTGTCCTCCGTCTGCTGAAGCTCAGGATTTTGCTCCATGTGTTTGCACCATAGTTCTACTTTAACTTACGAGTAACCAGAATAGGCAAAGATTCCCCGAATGAAAAATATCTCTTATCGATATTCGCGAAATTTCTAAAGCCACTTATGACGAGTCTATCATAAACCTTGAAGTTTAAAAACTTGTAACAGAGAAAGAGGGACTATTGGGGGAGAGGTACGCCAGCGCCGCACCAAACTTTTCAAGCACTTTTTCTGTGGTACAAAAGTAATAGTTCTACCAGATTGAGGAACGTTCATGAAAATAATGTGTTCTAATATGTAGAGCTTAGGAATATTCTGTAAGTTCAAAGAAGCCGGGTGCCAAATCTTAAACCCTCCACACTTCAACACTTCGTTTGTTGTGGCTTCTGGCCAGAAGTCCTAACCGTTTGACGCAATAGAAACGAACTATTATTCTATCCAGAATGATATTTTACTGAACAACGAGTTATGTTCGATCTATATATCTATCGAGTCAATATATTGATCTCTTCTTAAATTAGCAAAGGCGCTGTTCTTAATAATGAAAAATAGAGACGCTATAACAAATCTTTACGCACGCAAGGAGATGAGCTTACGTAGTGGACAAGCTCGTTTCGACCGCGAACGTGAAAATAAACACATACTGCTCTCGTTTGCAAAAAGTATACAGGAACGCGACATAGTCACTTATGATCATTCTCGTAGAGTTGCAACATATGCCCAACGCCTGGCTCGCTATGTAGGATGGAGTAGGCGTGATGCACGTGACCTGGCACTAGCGGCGTTAGTGCATGATCTGGGTAAAACTTGGATCGCGAATGACATCCTTCTGAAAGCTGATTCGCTCTCAGACGAAGAGCGCAAAACGATGGAACGCCACCCACTGATTGGAGCACGAATTCTCATTGGCTGTGATGTGCATCCATTTTATGTCGAGACCGTGTTGTATCACCACGAGGCATGGGATGGTAGAGGCTATCCATCTGGGCTTAAAGGCGAGGAGATTCCTTTAAGCGCTCGCATTTTGACTGTAGCGGATGTGTACGATGTTTTGACTTCGCAGCGCCCTTATAAAGTACCTCTCTCCAAAGACGCTGCGCGTGAGCGTTTGTTATCCGGTTCCGGCGCAAGTTTTGACCCATTGCTTGTACGCGCTTTCCTGAGTCTCCTGGACACACACACGAACTTTACATTACCGCAACGTCTTTGTGCTATACCGGCCACAACAAAAACGACGTATCACGCTACAAGCCACGCAGGTCTATAGACCTGCGTCTAGAGAATCATCCCCAAAAACTCACGCGTTCGCTCGTGTTGAGGATGATCAAAAATTTGCTCAGGAGGCCCTTCCTCTACAATTACAGACTTATCCATGAAGATTACTTCGTCGGCCACTTCACGAGCAAAACCCATTTCGTGCGTAACCACGACCATCGTCATACCTTCCTTCGCAAGCTGGTCCATCACTTTGAGCACTTCTCCAACCAACTCGGGATCTAGTGCTGAGGTGGCCTCATCGAAAAGCATGAGCTTAGGGTTCATAGCCAAAGCACGCGCGATTGCCACACGTTGCTGCTGACCACCTGAGAGCTTATGTGGATAGGTATCGGCTCTATCTTCCAGTCCCACTTTTTCAAGTAAAGCCATAGCTCTCTCTTTCACTTCAGCTTTAGGCTGATGGAGTACGTGAACAGGTGCCTCGATAATATTCTCCAGCGCTGTCATATGTGGGAAGAGATTAAAGCGTTGAAACACAAATCCAATCTGGGAGCGAATTCGGGCGATAGTAGCTTCCCGATCTTCTACTAACCGCCCGTTCACCTCTCGATAGCCCAGCATTTCACCTTCTATATAGATACGACCGCTATCGATCTTCTCCAGGTGATTAATGCAGCGCAGGAGTGTTGTTTTACCGGATCCGCTTGGCCCAATAATTACCACAACCTGGCCTCGTTTGACAGTAAGATCGATGCCATCAAGAACCGTTAGACTGCCAAAATGTTTCACAATCTTTTCAGCTCTTAGCATTTCGATTACATTCGTCTGTTGCTTGTCCATGCTCATTGTTTCTCCCTAGCGGCCACTAACCAGGCTACCACCAGTTCGCGAACCAAATCCTATTATACGCTGAGTCCAGCTCTTATTCTCTTGAATTTCTGCTTTCGTCAGACGATCGGGATCAAGACGATTCTCTATCCATTTTTGGATGTAACCCCACACAGTTGTGAGAAGTAGATAATAGAAAGTAGCAACGATGAGCAACTCGAAAATAGAGAAGGTTGGCGAACCGAAGATCTCAGCCGTACCTGTCAGTTCCTCGAGGCCGATCACAGAGGCAATTGAGGTGGTCTTAAGCATATTGTTGAATTCGTTACCCAATGGGGGAATAATCACACGTGCTGCCTGCGGCAATATGATACGACGCATGGCAAGGGCATAACGCATCCCTAACGATTTTGCGGCTTCCATCTGACCCGGGTCTACTGAGGTAATACCAGCACGAGTAATCTCTGCCATATACGCGCCTTCATTAAGCGAGAAAGCAATCACTATTACTGCCCAGCTGGACAGTAATAGGCTGGGTACAACTCTTGGTAGGCCGTCCCAAAGGATCAAAACCTGTACCAGGAGCGGACTGCCGCGAAAGAACCAGATATAAGCGCCAGCGAGCCTCGAAAGCAAGGGATAACGTGACATGCGCATTAGTGCAAGAAAGAGGCCAAGAATGACCCCACAAAGCTGAGCGACAACTGATATCCACAAAGTCGTCCAGGCTGCCTGGAAAATAAAACTCGAGAAGAGAAATTGCCAGACAATGTCCCAACGAAACATGGCGAGGCTCCTTATATGCAAAGGATTTGTAGGGGCACGATGAGATAAATCGCGCCCCTATGATCATGGTTTGATCTGTTAGGTAACAATTGTCCGGCGATCAAGCAGCGAGATTTCTCCGGTGTTCAGTCCCCATTTCAAAATGATTGAATGATAGGTCCCATCTGCCTTCAATTGGTTAAAGGCTGTCTGGATTGCGTTAAACATGGAGGTATCACCTTTACGCACAGTAATACCCTCCGTGGTATAATTGACTACCACACCTCCAACGGAAAACTGGCCTGGATTCAGCTTATTGTAGTAATCAGTGACCGGGGTGTCTTGATAGGTCGCAACAACACGATGATTTGCCAGCAACTGTACTACAGCGGTCTGATCTTGCAAGATAGTAACGTTAATCGCAGGCTTACTTGCTTTTACACAGGCATCACTGGCGGCTTTCAATTCATCCTGCTCCGCTGTGCCAGCCTGCACGCCGGCATTTTGGCCACACAGGTCAGCTAAGCTCTTAATATTCGAGGGGTTCCCGGTCTGTACTAAGAGCGACTCTCCAGCTTTGAAGTATGGCACAAAATCAACCTTCTTCTGGCGCTCAGGGGTGATGAACGCCGCCGATATGACAACATCAAAACGTTTTGCCACCAAGTCATCAAAGATTGTAGTAAATTTGTCCGTGACAACATTTGCTTTCAGGCCCATACGCTGAGCAATCGCTGTGATCAAATCAACATCGAAGCCTTTCGCTTGACCTGTAGCAGTGTCAATGTACTCCTGTGGGGGGTATGTTGTATCGCTGCCTACTGTCAATGTGCCTGGAGAAATCAGGTCATTGGGAGCTGCGATTGTAGGTGTCGCAGGATTAGCTGTAGGAATGTTACCGCTGCCAGTTGTTGAATTGCTGCCACATGCTGAGAGTAACAAAGCAAACAAAATCAGCATTCCCACACATAACATACCTTTTGAAGTATTCCTGCTTCTTTTTTTGTGAGAATAAGCTTCCATAAAGAAATCACCTCTTAAAAAATCTTCTATCTTGCTGAAAGCAGACGCCGTGTAATGAATGCATTACACAGATACATGAAAAACCCAAATAAACATGCTGAGACAAGCATCAGGATGCTTACCTTTTCATTGTATCTGTTTGTAACTACGTTTCTGGCATGCAGTGTATCACACTGTTCATAAAAACAGGCAGAAAAAATATCACAATTTCTTGATATTGTGAGAAAACAGGAGAAGAATTTGAGAAGAAATTCACTCATTCATGCCAGGGTATGGTACACTAAAGATGGGGTAAGGTTTTTACATCACAGCATCCGACCACTATGGGAATTTCCATTCCCAAATGACATATGCTAATACCAACTACAGTTTCTACATAGAAGACGATTGAGAGGAATAGATGCCCATCGCTTTTGATCGCAGTATTTGCTGTGACTTAGATGAGACCATTTCACGTGAGTGGCTTATAACAAATGGAGTTGGTGGCTATGCATCTGGCACCGTTGCGGGTACTTTGACTCGCATGCAACATGGATTGCTTGTAGCTTCAACAAGTGATGAAGTATCTCCACGGCTTTTGTTGGCAAAGATTAATGAAGAAATCCTTTTCGACCAACGCACCTATTATTTAGGCACCAATGAATACAGGGATGGAACCATTAATCCAGCAGGTTTTGTCCACCTGGAAACTTTTCATCTCGAAGAAGGCTTTCCTATTTTTACCTATCGGATCGGTGGCATTGATGGGTTGTTACTTGAAAAACAAATTTGGATGGCCAGTGAACGTAATACCACCTACATTCAATATCGCGTGCTTCGCCCACACACACCAGATGGGCAATTACATAAAAATAACTTCTCGAATGGCGTTGACAAAAATGGACGCTTACATAATGGACGCAGTCATCAACAAGAGCATACTCCAGAAGACCAACGAGTTCTTACCCTTACATTATTGCCATTTGCAGCGTACCGACTTTATAAGGAGTGTCAATATGGCAATTATGAGTGGCAATTCCAGGTAAAAACACACCAGGCCGAAGAGTTTTCAATTGGAGATGAGAAACAGCAGCTCAGCTATGCTGATGACGAGATTGCGGGCTGCACTATTCGAGCCAGGGATGACTCACAACCATATCATATTTTCGCGGTGGGCAATTCAGGAAGTGATACTACTTTTCTTCCTACAGGCGTCTGGTACTGGCATTTTTTACGTCGTGTGGATAGGGCAGCAGGTTTAGAGGCAGTAGACGATCTCTATCTTCCAGGAGTCTTTCGCGCAAAATTATCGCCTGATACAGCTTCAACAGTAACAATCATTGTAACGGCTGAAGAGTTATCAACTCAAACATTCAATACCAGCCAGCTCAACATAGCCTATAAAAAGGCTGTTGAAGAGCAACGTGTATATGGACAATCTCGACTCTCCTTTGGTGAAAGAAGAAACGCATTCCATACTTTTCCTGTGTTACCTATCAATGGCAGTTCACGCCCATGTAAAACAGATGAAGAGTTTATACAATATCTTTGGCAAGCGGGGAATTGCTTCTTTGCTAAGCGTTCAATCCCATACACAGATCTTTCAGGTAATCAGCTCCCATCTCCTTTCTTTAACGACATTGAAACTATCCCTATATTGATCCCTGGCTATTTCAATATGCAAGATAACATCCGTGAGATGTTGATTGCCTTACCAGGGTTGATTTTGACTACTGGAAAATACACAATAGCCTTACACATACTTCGCTATCTGGCCCGTTACTTTAAGCAAGGGATGCTACCAAATCGGTTACCAACATCTGCTCATCCTTTAAAGGAAGAGGATTATGAAAGTGTCGATACGAGCCTCTGGTATTTTTATGCACTTGACCACTATTTTCAGGTCACACGAGACTATGAACTGCTGGATGATATATACCAGCATCTGGTAGATGCTATCTCCTGGTATGTGCAGGGTACGTATCATGACATACACGCCAATCACCGAGATGGATTGCTCGTAGCACATCATTCAGGAGTTGCCCTCACCTGGATGAATGCGCGTGTACATCACACCCCAATTACACCTCGATACGGCAAACCAGTAGAGGTGAATGCCCTCTGGTATCACGCCCTCTGTTTGATGGATGAATGGTCTCAACTCCTATCCCAAAAAGGAAGAATT
Organism: uncultured Chloroflexia bacterium; assembly: GCA_963702765.1. Classification (GTDB taxonomy): domain Bacteria; phylum Chloroflexota; class Ktedonobacteria; order Ktedonobacterales; family Ktedonobacteraceae; genus DATMNR01. The sequence continues at coordinate 83,006 of CAVPEB010000035.1, read as the reverse complement.
AATGGCCAGACCACATTCTATAAAGAGCAAAGCAGCCTGTGTAAGCAAAGCTTCAACGAGCGCTTCTGGTATGCTGATGGTAACTATCTTTACGATGTAATAGATGGACCCGACGGAGATGATCTGAGTCTGCGCCCAAATCAACTGCTGGCATTTTCTTTACGTTATCCTGTGCTTAATCAAGATCACAGGCGAAGCGTACTAGATCTCATTACCAGGCAACTTGTAACCCCTTTGGGATTGCGAACGCTGGCTCTAAACGATATTCATTATCATGGGCAACTGCAAGAGAATTTTGAGGACCAACAATGCGCTTTACATCAGGGCAGCGTCTGGACCTGGCTACTCGGACCATATATAGATGCATTGCTTTGCGTAGTGAAATCAGCAATTCCACCACAGACCTCCAGGGAGAGCAATATTCATCTGGAACAAGTTTGGCACACTGGGATTCATCTACTAGAAGCATTTCAACAGCACCTCACTGAAGGCATGTTAGGAATGTTCGGCGGCGTATTCGAGGGGGATGTTCCACATGCTTCACGATACATGGCTGCATCTGCAATAAGTACTGGCGAGATCCTTCGTGTCTATGATCTTTTAGCACACCTTGATGTCCAATTTCAGAATAAAGCTCTAACTATGTAAATATGTTTCCCATTTCTGCACATTTTTTCACAAACTTATCCACAGTAAATGTGGATAAGTTTGTGAAAAAGACCCAGATAGGATCAAAACATCTAATTTTCAACATATTTTGGGGATAAGTTTTCAACAATATGAACATGAATAGATGATTATTCATTTTTCCACATAAAAAGAGGATAAGTTTTCAACATCTCCCCTGAATTTGTGCATTTCCCCTAAGTTTTCCACATATTTTGGGGATACATTTTGCACTTTTTCCAAAGAGAGCATTATTATACATGGTTTTTCCACAAATGATTGGGATAACTTTTCATTTTTCTCCACTTTCACTTTTTCATATCCATTCCTTGCCATCCATACATTTGAAAAGTTACCTGAACAAATCATTCGTTTTGTTTCCGGCAAATAATAACGAAATCTATAAAAAGCTAATCAAAGGAGCAATAAAGTGGATAAATCGGTCAATTTTGTGGACAACCACCCTGAATTGTGCAAAAGTCCCTCCTTTTTTCTTACACTCGTATTGCATGTTGAGTGTCTTTCAACCGATTTTTACTAAGAAACTTCGCATGATTGGCTGTCTGCAAACGATGTTACAATCATGTTGCTTCCTTCATCCTTTATAAGGAAGAGATAGCTGTGCATTTTATCAACACTAACGGTGGACGAGTTATGAACATCACCTGGATCAGTGGAAAGAAAGAACTTCTTATCCACTCAACATGGGTATAACTTATCCCCAAACAACGACGGCTGGAATAGCTCTATTTTTCTTGTCCTCAATAGCAAGGAGTTTCTCCACTTCAGATGCATATCTATCCCCAAACTATCTACTTCTTTATCTTATGTGGGTAACTTATCCACCTGGCTTGGTGTACCTCTACAGGCTCGTTTGTAAGAACAAAACGATGTTACTTCATGATGGTTTTACGGCATTTCCACATATCCACAACACCTATTACTACTACAATAATATTTTAATAAATATAAATGTATGAATCTTAGTAATTAGGATCTGTGGATAAAGTGGATAAGTTACTTTTGTTTTGCATGCGCGTTTAATGTTTGCCTGAACAAACATGAAGATGAACATCAGGTTGTGAGAGTTATCGAAATTGTAACGTAATATATTTCGCATTCAAATGTAAATGGGCACTCTCGAATGCATATGCAATGTGAATTACTCAAAGCTTGAATTTCGTGGTAGTACATTTGGAAGAGTTATTACCCCAACTTTGCATAATTCTACAAATTCGTGCGACTTTCTGCTCTATTGCTCGTTATATTTGGTGTGAGAGTAACTGATTGACTTCAACATCCACGTTTTGCTAGAGGGGTTATCATGACATCTCTTATAGAGGCAATCAAAGCAAAAATAGACGTGGCTGAAGAAGTAGGTCTCGTTGTTGCTTTTCGGAAATCGGGAAAATCTCTTCAAGGGCTTTGTCCATTTCATAATGAACGGACACCATCTTTCTATGTGTTTCCCGAGTCACAAACCTGGCGTTGTTTTGGCTGCAATGAAGGTGGCGATGTCTTTACCTTTGTAGAGAAGCAACAGGGGGTGGATTTCCGGGAGGCTTTACACTATCTGGCAGAGAAGGCCGGCGTCGCAGTTGAAGAGTATGGTAGTGCTAATCCGGAGCAAGAACGTGAAGTCAATGCTCTCAAAGAGAAGCTACGCAAGCTCAACGAAGAAGCGTCTCTTTGGTTCCATCAAATGCTGTTGCGTTCGAAAAGTGCTGCAGAAGCGCGAGCCTATATACAGAGTCGCGGGATCTCAGCTGAATTGGTGATGTCATTTAGTCTTGGTTATGCGCCTGATAGTTGGGATGGATTAAGTAAGTATCTACTCGGACAGGGCTATACTGAGTACGAATTGGAACAAGCTGGATTAGTTCGTGCCCGAGAGATGGGTAAAGCGCTGGTTGCATCAGGTATGAGTGCAGTGGGAAGGGAGCAAGGTAGCGGGGTATATGATTACTTTCGGAATTGAATAATTTTTCCGATACGGGATGTTCGAGGAAGGGTGATAGGATTTGGAGGACGTGCGCTTGGCGATAATCATCCTAAATACCTGAACTCCCCTCAAACTTCGTTGTTTGAAAAAAATAATGTTCTGTATGCACTGGACATGGCGCGGGACGCAATAAAAGCCGCAAAACAAGTTATTATTGTCGAAGGGTATGTGGATGCGGTTATAGCTCATCAATATGGGACAAAACAGACGGTAGCATGTATCGGTAGTGCTATCACTGAAAAGCACATTCAACAGATTAAAAAACTTACAAAACAAGTTACGCTTGCGTTGGACCCTGATGAAGCAGGAATGGCTGCAACTGAACATGGAATACAGGAGGCCTTGAAAGCTTTCGATCGCACAGTAGTGCCTGTGCCATTGACAGCTGAGAGACGTCCGATGAGATCATCAGGATATAAGCGTGAACCTCGCGGTATGATTCGTTTGGAAGAGCGGGTGGATGCCGAGATCAATGTATTGCAATTACCCATGGGAGAAGATCCTGATGAAGTGATCCGTCGCGACTTCTCAACCTGGTTGTACGCAGTGTCTCATCCACTTCCATTAGTTGATTACTACTTTGTTGCAAAAACGAATGGCCTAGATTTACGAGAAGCGGCCGACCAGGCAGAGGCAGCAAAACGCCTGTTGCCCGTGATTGGTTCAATATCAGACCGCGTTAAAAGAGATGCTTATCTTCGTAAGCTTGCAACAATGATTAGTATTGATGAACGCAGCTTAAACGAGGAGTTGCAAAGAATACTGCGAGGACAAAAATCGACCAGTGTTATCGCGGCATTTTCGGACCATACTGGCCAATATCGTTCCATTGGTAGAGCAGCATCCATAGAGCGCCAGCCCTTAGCAGGGAGCCAACCACTTTCAGATGACGATCTCTCGGATTCTGCGAAACCAGAAGATTTAAGGGAAGAATCAGTTCAACGTTTCCCTACAAACAATGCACCGGGCCAAATACCACAAGCAACTTTCGGACTTGACAAACGTATTAAAGATAGGATAAAATGGGAGGACTACCTAATTGGGCTACTCTTGCAGAATCCTGAGTTATTTCCGCATGTTTGTGGTATAATTACCGATGGTGACTTTGCAGGGACAGACACGCGAGAGTTGTACCGCATATTCAACTCAGTCTATCAACGTGATGCTTCCCCCTTATTTCAATCCTTTGAGCAGTTTGTGCCTTCTGCTTTGCTGGAAACAGTAGACAGAGTGCGGAAGAGTGTTGAGTCGAGATCCCCCCTAGAGGGTGCAGGACTGGTAAAAGATGCAGTCCAATGCGCTACTCGGCTCAAACGCGCACGTTTAATACAATCGAATACGGAGCTACAGTACCTCGTTCGGGGTGCTAAAGAAGTTGGAGATGGTGCAGGTATGCAGCAACTCCAGCAGCGATTGATGGATATACACCGTCAGTTGCGAACAATTGACTCGGCAATGCATTTGCAAGGTTAGTTATACGAGCAGTGCTTGCCTATTCGAATCTATCTTTGTGAATTGTGGAATCATTTTTACCTTATTACGTATGATCAGGAGACAGGATTTATCGTTTTTTTATTCGTTTTTATAACGCCTGTTTTCTGAAGGGGGATGAAAGAATGGTGAATCAGGAGCAAGAAGTGCTTGAATTAGAAATAGTAGAAAATGAACATGTACACACGGAACCTTTAAGCGACGCTATGTTTGTTGTTGGATCGTTTGATGAGTCCCTGTTGGGCGGCAAAGACGATGTTTTTGATATTGATACTATAGGTGATGCACATGGCACTCCTGCAGGAAGTTTTGTTACTCCTGTCGGTGATGCTGAGTCATTTGACCTGTTCAAGCTACAGGACGAAGAAGCAATGGATGCTCTGGATCCAACCAAAGGGCCGCCAGCAGGTTGGGAGCCTGGACCCGAAGACGATATAGACGTTGAAGTCATAACCCGATCCAAATGGGATGACCTGCACGATGGTCTCGGAATCGTAGTCGCTGATCTTGAAAGTAGTTTAGACGACCCGGTACGAATGTACCTGCGCGAAATTGGACGCGTTCCACTTCTTTCTGCCGAGGAAGAAGTGCGACTGGCTCGTCGAATGGAGCGAGGTCGAATTGAATTGACCAAATCACCTCTAAGCCGGGACTATCGCATTGTTGAAGACGGTGAAGACGCTCAGCGCCGCTTAACTGAAGCCAATTTGCGTCTTGTCGTAAGTGTGGCTAAAAAGTATATAGGCCGTGGTATGAGCCTGCTGGATTTGATCCAGGAGGGTAATATCGGTTTAATTCGTGCTGTCGAGAAATTCGATTATACGAAGGGTTATAAATTCAGCACATATGCTACGTGGTGGATTCGTCAGGCGATTACGCGTGCCATCGCAGATCAGGCTCGAACGATTCGTATTCCTGTGCATATGGTTGAAACAATCAATCGACTCATCCGGATCAGTCGTCGTCTGCTGCAGGACCTTGGCCGTGAACCCACATCCGAGGAAATTGCCGAGCAGATGGAGATCAGTCCTGAGAAAGTACGGGAGATCATCAAGGTTAGCCAGGAGCCGGTAAGTCTTGAGACACCTATCGGCGAGGAAGAAGATAGCCACCTGGGTGACTTCATCGAGGACCATACAGCGCTTGCTCCTGCTGACGCTGCCAGCCATCAACTCTTGAAAGAGCAGGTAGAGGATGTGCTTGAAAGCTTGACTGAGCGCGAGCGTAAAGTGCTCCAATTGCGCTTTGGGCTAGATGATGGCCGCAGTCGTACTCTGGAAGAAGTTGGCAAAGAGTTCCATGTTACTCGCGAGCGTATTCGTCAAATTGAGGCCAAGGCTTTGCGCAAATTGCGCCATCCCAGCCGCAGCCGCAAATTGAAGGATTACCTGGATTAACGTTAGTAGATGCTTATTAGAGGGCGTGACACAAATGTGTCGCGCCCTCTATGTTTATGATGAGTCCTAATTAGCTTTTACCCCTATTTCGTTCATGTTATACTTGTTGAGCACTGCAGAAAATCAATCTGTATAGAGAAGTATGGCAAACATTATGAAGGTCAACTCACCAGCAGTTGTAACCTGCATGGGACTGACAAAAATCTATCAAACAGGTGTCCCTGCGCTTAACGATCTGACGCTCACCATTGAACCTGGCATGAGTTTTGGTCTGATGGGAGAAAATGGAGCGGGTAAATCAACCCTGGTAAAGTTGCTCATGGGCTTTATATTTCCAACAAAAGGGCAACTTAGCGTGCTTGGTGAGACAGTGGTCCGTCGAGCACATTCGTGCATCGGATATCTTCATGAACGGCCCTATGTCGAGCTACGTTTTACAGCTCGCAGTTATCTCACCTATATGGCACAACTCTCCGGCTACAGGAATGTAAAAGCACAACAGCGCGTGGAATCAGCCTTGGAGCAAGTTGACTTATATGTATCTGCAGATGAACGTCTTGCCACATATTCCAAGGGGATGTTGCAACGCTTGAGTATCGCTCAAACTCTACTGACAGATCCGCAGTTTCTGATTTTAGATGAACCAACCAATGGACTTGATCCATATAGTCAGTGGCAAGTGCGTCAAATTATTGCTGAGTTGCGCAAACAAGGTAAAACCATACTTATCTGTTCGCACTACCTCGCGGAAGTGGAAATGCTCTGCGATACGGTTGGTATCTTACAGCATGGTAAACTTGTCCAAAGTGGTGCCGTCTCTGACCTCGTGCATACTCAGAATGCTATTGAAATTGTCCTCAAACATGATTGTATTGCCAACGACGTCATAACTCAACTGGATATTCGAGAGCTTGTTATTGATGCGCATGATAACCTCTTGCGCATAAGCGTTGAATCTCAAGATAGAGTATTGGCAGCACTGGTTGCAACTCATGTTCAGATACACTCACTCAATCCTGTAAGCCAGACACTTGAGGATGTGTATATTCATACAACCAGGCCTGATGCAGAACTTTCTAGAACGCGATAATGGAAATAAAGACGATGCAACACTCACCTAGCTCTTCGGATGTAGATAGCTTAGCAACTTCGAGATCATTCTGGCGAACACCGAGTATGACGATAGCCCGTTTGACTCTAGAAAGCTACTTTCGTAGTGGCTGGATGTGGACAGAATTTGTTCTGGTACTTGTCTTTTTTGCCGCACTTTTTTTTCCATTTCAAGAAGACGTGTCCTATTTTTATGGAACTTCAAATTGGGATTTAAGCGTTATAGCCGTACTAGGAGCGGCTATCATGGTGCGTCAAGCAACAAGCGCTCGTACGTACGTCTTGCTGGCACGGATAACCTCACGAGTCAGTTATAGTCGTGGTTTGATGATCGCTGCCGCTGCATTGCGTATTCCAATTTTCTTGTTTATGCTATTGCTCGTACTCGTTGTTCATCGCTTGATCAATCCTACTGCGGATAAGATGTTCATAGGTACTCTTGGTGTGCTACCTATTACAATACTTGTTTCTGTGCTAACCGTTGCACTCTCATCACCAATTGCAACCCGACTGTTGCGCATCCTCTTTCTTATATGGATCGCTGTTGTCCTCTTTTCCATGAGCCCCATCTTTACAATTCCCTCTTCTGTTCTGAATATACTGGCAATTGTGCGTATTCCTCTATGGCCGATTTCGGCCTGTTATCAGGTAAGTGTCTCGGCAACGATTGGTTTAAGTGGTGTATTAGGAATGTTCCTTGTTGCAGTCTACATCATAGCCCTTGCTTTAGTTGCCGGAATGTGGCTCGAGCGCCGTGAGCTTTTATTATATTAATAGCGTGCTAAATGTAGGATGTATCACGGAAAGAAAGCGTTAAAAATGAATCCAACTGAACGTATCGACAAGCAAATATCGGAGCTTACTGATTGGCGTGGTCCGATGTTCGTCCAACTGCGCAAACTTATCCACGAGGCCGATCCCGATATCACCGAAGAATGGAAGTGGAATACTGCGGTCTGGTCTCATCATGGACTTGTGTGTGCTCTCGCAGCTTTCAAGAAAGCAGTAAAAATGAACTTTTTCCAGGGCACTTTTCTGCAAGATCCACATACACTCTTCAATGCTGGCCTTGATGCTAAAACTATGCGATCGATCGATTTTCATGAGGGTGATATAGTCGATGAATTTGCTTTGAAAGAACTCATTCGCACTGCCGTCGCTCACAATGTTGAAGGAAAATAAGATGACGCAACATGAAAGCGATCTCCCTGCAGGGTTATCTGCACCTGCTCTGAGGGCGCTCAACGGAGCTGGCTATATGCGTCTTGGACAGTTAACCAGAGTTAGTGAGGCAGAACTCAAGAATCTCCATGGTCTTGGACCACGCGGGATTGATCTACTTCGTAATGCCCTTGAAGAGCAAGGCTTGTCGTTTGCCGCTGGTAAGAGTAGAAAAGAGCGAGAGTGAGAGGGTATCCAGGGCGGATTATTCCAATGCTGAAATCGATGGAGCATCCATGCAAATCTTCCGTAAAAGTAATGCCAACAGATACTTGCCCTTTCTAGAGAGGAGAGAAAGGGTTGAACTCAACAGAGTTTGCCTTTAACTTTGTGCTTGAAATCATGCACCGACTGGCACAAGCTCAGATTGCGACGTGGCTATTTGGTGGCTGGGCAGAGGAACTGTGGGGACTATGTTACCCCAGATCTTATCACGATATCGATTTATTGTACCCGACCACAAACTTTTTGCAACTGGATCAGTGGTTAGCTAACACTCCGGATCTTTCAGATATTCCAGCTAAGCGGTTTTCTCATAAACGCGCCATACTCTGTAAGGATATCATGATCGAAGTCATTATGCTTGAACCAGTTGAGAGCGGAGGGTACCTAACGAATTTCTTCAATCAGCGTTATCAACTCGTCTGGCCTCATGATACTCTGGGTCTTCTGTTCGTGAGAGGTCAAGAGGTTCCTGTGGCCAGCGAAAAAGCGCTTTGTATGTATCGCAGGCAGCATCACGTAGTTAATGCTGCCTATCAAAATTATCTACAAGAACGGTTTGGAACATATGCGGAAAGGTCAATTTCAAGTTATCGAAGTGAAGAGCACTGACTGTAAAAGATAGGTAAGCTTTGGACTTTCACCAACTAGACGAGTGTATTGAAGAACACATGAAACAGGCCCATGTTCCGGCTGTTGCCCTTGCAGTTGTGAACAAGGAAGAAATTCTCTATGCACGGGGTTTTGGTCTGACAAGTGTCGAGGAAGGAGGAGCACCTGTCTCACCTCGGATGCTTTTTCGAATTGGCTCGGTCACAAAACCATTAGTAGGCACGCAGTAATGCGACTAGTCGAAAATGGTCAGCTTGACCTGGACCAGCCTCTCAACGCATACATTAAATGGCTTCGCTTCAGTGAACCACAAGCTGAAGAGCGAATTACCCTGCGTATGCTCTTGAGCCACACGTCCGGGCTGCCTGCTGACTCTTATAGCGGTTCTGGCGATTCTGATGGTCTCGAACGTTGCGTCCGTGAACGCCTTCCTCACTACTTCTTTGTTGCCCCTCCTGGTCGACTGTATTCCTACGCGAATGCTGGCTTTAGTCTCGTTGGTTACATTGCTCAGGCTGTGACCGGAAAACGTTTCTCTGATCTCATGCAGGAACTCGTGTTTAATCCACTAGAAATGCATCTCACGACCTTTGATCCGCAGTTGGTTCTGACCTACCCTTTTGCACTTCCACATATTCTCCGCGATAACCATCTTCACGTTTTACATAAAGTGAGTTCTGGTCAGGCGATTGCCCCTGCTGGAGGAGTCTATTCCACTGTTGTGGATCTTACGCACTTTGCCATGATGCACCTTCAACATGGCCGTTTTCACGACAGGTAGCTTCTATCCACATCGTCAATTTCACAAATGCAAACACAACAAGCGGTAAGATTTCTGACACACCCTGCAGGATACGGCTTGAGTTTTGAACTGATGAAATACAAAGGGGTACGTTGTTTTGGCCATGGCGGATCGATGAGCACATTTGGCTGCCAGCTAATGCTATTACCTGATAAGCGTCTAGCACTAATACTCATGGTGAACCGCATCTCTTTTATGAAACGGTTCGTGAACGTCATTCTTGATCAACTGATCCACTTGCCCTCAACTTCTACGCAACTGAGTTTCAAAGAGCCTGAGAGAACACTGTGGCCCAGATACATTGGATCATTTCTAGGAGCACGTGTAGGATTGGCGATTATTTCAATTGAGGATAATCACCTGATGCTGGAATTGAACGGTAAACGCCTTTCCTTGCAGGCGCACAGTGCCAATGTTTACTTCGGCTATTGGCCTGGTAGTTTGAGCCCGATATCTGTTGGCTTCATTTCTGAAGCTATGAAACCTGTGCGCTATATCACGATTGATGAAAAACTATGTGAACGTTTTGAACGTGATCCTCTCTTTTTACCAGATCCGTTCTCATGGATGCATTACAACGGTACTTATAGAGAGAATGATAGTGGTGAAACAATCGCCATTCAGATTACAAATGGTCAAATGCTACTTCGCTTTCATGACAATGATGACGAAATGAGAGAAGGCGTATGCATTCCAATCAGTATGACAAAATTTACATGGTCAGGAGGACTTATTGAATTTCAAATTGCTGAAGATGGAACGGTACCAGTTCTCGAAGCAATGGAGGTATATAAGTTTAGGCGTTTATCCACCTAGAACAGATCATTGTGCATCACATATTTGGACAATACCAAGACACTTTCCATGTAACACTTTAACTGTTGCATGGAAATTACCTTGATTCTAACCTTACATCATCCTAAGGAACACTTTTCACCTCCATATTGTAAAGTCTTTATTAATGTTTCTTACTCGACAGCTCCTTCGAGCATGAGGTGGTATCCATTGGGAGTATAAGTATGCAGGACTCGATACTTCCAATCCTCCCGAGGGGTTACCCATTCCTCTCGGAACGAGACTCCAGTTGAAGTCAAACGTTGCTTGGCGGTTTCGATATTTGTGACCCCGAATTGCCAGAGCAATACCCTATCTGACAATTCAGGAGCGAAGCCATGCTTTCGTTCAATCCCAAACTCTATGGATCCAGAAGCCAGCGCGATAAAATCCGGGAACTCTGATCCCTGGTAGCTGACAGTGAATCCCAGCCGGACATAAAAGTCTCGCTCGGCCTCAAGGTCGTCTACGAAAAGGATAGGAATAAGCCGTTCGAATAAGGGGACGCTCTTCTCAGGTTCACTATCTTCATTTTTTTTATGCGGTAGAGCTTCGTTTCTTTCCACTGGCAAAATCGTTCCTCGCTTCTTTGTTTATAGAGTGAATATACCACGAAGGACAAAAGAAAATTTCTCCAATCTTGTTCTTTTGGGATAAAGCAGTATTTGGGGCAATCAAGCTTATCATGACTATGAATGCTGATCGCAAGAGAGCAGCATCAGACGTGTGGAAGAGCCTTTAAGGAGTCTAGCGATTTTACCCGTATTTGTTATACATGTAAGGAGTTTCTCTGCATAAGAATTAATACCAGCTATCTTTGGATTTGAGCTAGACCTTTGTGCGAATGACAATATTAATGCAGCACTCATAATATCAGATATATGACATTATGAGTGCTGCATTAATATTGTTACATGGTAAATGTAACATAGATACTGCTAAATAGTTTCCGTTGTCTTTCGCACAATATCAACAAAATCATGCTTGAGGCTAGCCCCGCCTACAAGTGCTCCATCGATGTCAGAGTGAGCCATGAATTCGCTGATATTGGCTGAGGTGACACTGCCACCATAGAGAATGCGTAGAGTCATGGCTGCTTCTTCGCCATACATCTCACCATACAGTTGACGTATAAGATGAACTACCTTTCCAGCTCCATCGGCTGTTGCTGCTTTCCCTGTGCCGATTGCCCAGATGGGTTCATAGGCAATCACAACCTCTTGAACGCCATGCGACGGAAAGTTTTCCAGGCTCAGTTTTACCTGTGAGCGAATTATATCCTCAGTCTTGCCTGCTTCGTATTGCTCGAGGTTTTCGCCAATGCAGACAATTGGTCTCAGACTATGATCAAGAGCAGCCATGGCTTTCTTATTGACCATCTCATCGGTTTCACCAAAGTAAGTACGCCGCTCAGAATGACCAAGAATCACTGTTGAGCAGAGTTCTTGCACCATAGCTGGCGAAATCTCGCCCGTATATGCTCCCTTTTCTTCAAAGTACATATTCTGGGCGCCTAGCTCAAGACGAGGAAAAGGATGGGCATCCATTACTTCTCGCACAGCAGCCAATGAAATTGCAGGTGGACAAAGAATGGCAAGTATATTGCGGTACTGATGCGTTAATTCCCCCAGTTCAGGCACAATCTCCAATGTAAAGTCAGCGGCCTGGATGGGACCATAATTCATTTTCCAATTCCCCGCAATTATTGCGGTACGATTTGACGTAGTCATGGTTTATTTATCCTGTAGAGCTGCAACACCAGGAAGTAAGCGTCCCTCGAGAAATTCAAGTGAAGCTCCTCCTCCGGTCGATACGTGCGTCATCTTTTCAGCTGCGCCTGCTTGATCAACAGCTGCTGCTGAATCTCCTCCACCGATGATTGTAGTCGCTCCAGCCCGAGTGCGGTTGGCAAGTATCTCAATTATGGCTTCGGTACCTTTTGCGAATGCGGGCATCTCAGCCACACCAAGAGTTCCGTTCCAGACAATAGTCTGTGCATTGGACAAAGCTTTTTGGAAAGCTTCGACAGCCTTTGGACCAATATCTAAAATGCGCCAGCCTTCTCGTACTTCATTCGCAGCAACAACCTTGAAATTTGCATCAGCAGCGAAACGATCTGCTATTACTACATCGCTTGGGAGTAGAAACATTAAATCTTTTTGACGAGCCTTCGCGATCAAGTCTCTAGCTACATCTACTTTGCTCTCTTCAAAGAGAGAATCGCCAATTTCATACCCTTCTGCTTTGAAAAACGTGTTTGCCATACCTCCACCAATCAATAAGGTGTCGACCATGTTTATGAGGCGCTCCAATACGGCAATTTTATCAGAAACCTTTGCTCCTCCGATAATCGCTACGAAAGGTCTCTTTGGATCCTCGAGCGCTGACCCGAGGAAATTGATTTCTTTTTCCATCAGGAAGCCAGCAACACCTGGCAAATATTGCGTTACACCCTCTGTTGATGCATGCGCGCGGTGTGCTGTACCAAAAGCGTCGTTGACATAGACTTCACCCAGCATTGCGAGTTGCCTGGCAAAGTCTGGATTATTTTTCTCCTCCTCTTTATGGAAACGCAGATTCTCAAGAAGCAACACATGACCTGGTTGCAGTGATTTTGCTTGAGCTTCAACTTCTGGGCCAATACAGTCTTTCGCTATTTCTACATCCCTGCCTAGTAGCTCACTCAAGTGTTGTGCTACCGGTGCCAGGCTCAATTTTTCGACAACTTTTCCATCTGGTCTACCAAGGTGAGACATCAATATGACAGATGCACCTTGATCAAGGATATAACGAATGGTTGGAAGAGCAGCTCTAATACGTGTGTCATCGGTAATATGCTGTTGAGAGTCTAGTGGTACGTTGAAATCGACACGCACCAAAACTCGCTTTCCAGCGAGGTCAATGTCGCGGATAGTTTTCTTGTTCATAATCTTTATCCCAAATGAAAAAGGGATCATCCAAAGTGATGATCCCTAACTCTTACCAGCCTTTTTGAGCGATAAAATTGGTGAGATCAGCAATGCGGCAGGAATATCCCCACTCATTATCGTACCATGCCAGGACTTTGACCAGGTTACCGCCTTCTACCATCGTCGAGAGTCCGTCAATAATCGAAGAATGAGGATCCCCACGATAATCCATGGACACAAGAGGCTCGTCACTAAATTCGAGAATGCCTTTGAGAGGACCTGCTGCTGCTTGTTTGAATGCGTCATTAACGGCTTCTTTAGTAGTCTCTTTGCGCAAAGTTGCTACAAAATCAACTACAGAAACGGTCACGGTTGGCACGCGCAGCGACATGCCATCAAAGCGTCCCTTGAGTTCGGGAATAACCAGGGCAAGCGCGCGAGCAGCTCCTGTAGAAGTAGGAATAATATTCACACCAGCTGTACGGGCGCGGCGTAAATCCTTATGTACCTGATCAAGAATGCGCTGATCATTGGTATATGAGTGGATGGTGTTCATTAATCCTTTTTCAATACCAAAAGCATCATTGATGACCTTCGCTGCAGGTGCGAGACAGTTCGTTGTACAGGAAGCATTCGAAATGATGTTATGCCTGGCGGGGTCATACATGTCTTCATTGACTCCAAGCACCATCGTGATATCTTCACCCTTAGCTGGAGCAGAAATGATGACCTTTTTTGCCCCACCCTGCAAATGTGCTGCCGCTTTCGTTGCGTCGGTAAATAGACCTGTGGACTCTAAAACGATCTCAATACCTAGATCGCCCCAGGGTATCTGTGCCGGGTCACGCTGTGAAAGCACTTTGACTATATGGCCGTTTACTATGAGTGAATCAGCCGTTGCTTCAACTTCCCCGGGAAAGCGTCCGTAGGTGGAATCATATTTTAATAGGTGAGCATTCGTTTTAGTATCGGTCAAATCGTTTACAGCAACTACTTCGAGATCGCGCGGGTATCGCTCCAACATTGCCTTTAAAGATTGACGTCCGATCCTTCCGAAGCCATTAATGCCTATACGTGTAGTCATAACGCAGGTGTTCTCCTTTGATGTAATTACAAACTATCAGTCTGCACTTAAGTTGGATAGCGCATAAGTGGTGAAACGACGTAATGTTTCACGTGAAACATTACGTGTTAAGAAGTATCCAGCTTCTTTCCTCCACTAAAAGAGTATCATTAAGAAGCCTGTCTCATCAAGGCTGCTTATCACATTTAAGTCTCAATCAACATTCCAAATGTGATCTTGTGATGCATATGTGATTTGGAAATCTCACTCGATTGCGGGAACAGGAATGACTCCAATTGAAAAGCGGATGTAATCATTTGTATAGCCAAAACCAGAACCTGGAACACCGGCAATGCCAGTTTTCTCAAAGAGCGAAAAAGCATCTTCTCCAGGCATAATTTGGCTCCAGTTATACACGGTTGCATCATCACCTATATGAATTTTCACGAACAAATGTTGTTCATTATCAAATTTGTGGAGTTGTGCGACGAGCCTATGACGCCGCATCCTATAAAACGCTCGCAGTTTTTCCACCAACCAGGGACGCGATTGTATCAGGCGGACATAGGCCATGAAGCGGAACTGCCATTCAGCAGGCAGCGAAGCCATTGTGTTAGACCAGCTTGGCATGAGGGCAGTAGCAATTTTAGAATCGCCGATCGTTACCCAACCGAAGCGTTCACCTGTGAGGGTATGTGATTTTGAGAAGGTGCTGACAAAAATCGTATGCAAGAATACATCATTGACGGCAAAAGCCTCTATGCGTACCTGATCCTCTTCGGGTGTTGTAGTGCCGATATAGGCCAGATCAGCAATAATGTGGATTTCTCGGCCAGCTTCCCAGTATTTTCGTAATACGTCAAAGAGTTTGGTAAGCTCGCCTGCTGTATAAGCAAAAGCAGTGGGATTGTTTGTAACAGTAAGATAAATAATACGAATATCAGGAGCCTGTTGTAATATTTCATCGAGTTGGATTGCCGTGAGTTTGAAATTATCTTCAGCCCGGGTGCGAAATTGATGCAACTGATAACCTAGTGTTCTTGCTTGCCACTCTGGAACATTGAAGCCAGGTTCAGGAAAGAGGACACCGCTCATTGTATGGTACTGTTCTCGATACATTTGACAGAGTCCACGAAAAACTTTATCGATGCTATCCATAGCTCCTAACGCAAGATACAGCTGTTCAACCGGGACGAAGAGACCTAATTTTTGCATTTCCCTGGTGAGCCAGGAGCGTAATATAGGATTACCAACACCATGAAGATCATAAATTCGCAAGTCTATGCCTTGTTGAAGTAGCTCTCTTTCGCATTGCTGCATTTGATCACGCAACCACATATAGGTTTCGCCACTGGCCACGTAACCATGCATTTGTTCATTAGGTAGCGCAACACCCAACTCATCCGCAAGAAGTCTATAATCCCCAAGTCCACCTGGTTTGCCTTCACACTCAGTAATCTTACGCAAGTCGATATCGCCAATCGTGCGGTTGACTATTTCAGTTTGAAGCACTTCTTCAGCGATATGAAGTTCGCGGCATTGCTTTTCCAATTCAGCCACCATTCGAGCCATCACTCGAATTGGACTCGGGTTTTGCTGTATACTAGAGCGAGATCGCTGAAGTAACTCACTACGAAGTTTTCTAACTAAATTGTGTTGTTCTTGTAGTGTAGGGGATGAATAAACCGAGGAGTTGGTGGTGTCTACAGGTGTTTTATGGATTATCAAGCTGGTACCCCCTTCGAATGCGCTCTTCTTTGTGCATTATTTAAGAGGAAGATGTATAGTCATCATCGACTAGCTGAGTGAAGTGTAGCACAATTTGGAGGAAAACGACAAGTTGAAGTGAGCACCGGGAATTCTGATTGGAAAGCATTGAAAATTATCACGAATGTTTCACGTGAAACATTCGTGATAATTTTCAATGCTTTCTATTTTAATCTAAATCTTCAAATGCCTCATTTTTTACAGCCCTGGAGAGATTTGCAATATCAGGCGCAAGTACACGATCAAATTCAAGTTTCGTTACATAGGAACGAACGATTTCAAATGCTTTATGTACACCCACACCAGGTTTTAAGGGTTTGCGAAATTCCAACATTTGGGCGGCGCACATGAATTCAATGGCAATGATTTGATGCGCTAGATCAAGAATGTTCAAGACTTTATGAGCGCTTGTTGCGCCCATGCTATTGAAATCTTCCATACCAGCAGAGGTTGGAATAGAATCAATACTGGCTGGATGGGCCAACAATTTTATTTCGTTAACCAACGCTGCAGCTACATATTGAGTAATCATAAAACCAGAATTCAATCCTGGATTTGGTGCCAGAAAAAGTGGAGCACCTGCTTCGTCCCAATCATGAGGACCCATCAAATTGAAAATGCGCCTTTCTGAGAAACTGGCCACCTGGGCAAGCGCAATAGCCATTACATCTAAAGCTAATGCGAGTGGTTGTCCATGAAAATTTCCACCACTGAGTACATCACCGTCTTCAGGAAAAACGAGCGGATTATCAGTGACTGCATCCAATTCGCGTTCGAAAATGCTAGTGCAATAATCTAAGGCATCGCGAACAGCACCAAAGACCTGAGGAGCGCAGCGCATCGTGTATGGATCCTGCACTCTGGGACAGTCTTCGTGACTGGTGTTAATTTCACTTTTGTTCACAAGAGATCGTAATCGTGCTGCACTCAGTTGTTGTCCATATTGACCTCGACGCTTGTGAATGCGAGCATCTAGAGGGACATGACTACCCATTAATCCCTCGATACTCATAGCGCAGGCAACTTCTGCTGCTCGCAGGAGTACCTGAGCAGCGGAAATTGCCAGAATTGCTATAGCCTCCATCAGATGCGTTCCATTAATGAGCGCTAATCCCTCCTTTGCCTGTAAACGAAGGGGCACTAGCCCTACCCTTTGCAAAGCTTCTTTGCCAGTCAAGTGTTTTCCATCAAGTAAGACTTCACCTTCGCCGATCAATACCAGGCCTAAATGAGCAAGTGGAGCTAAATCGCCACTTGATCCTACCGATCCTCGCGAAGGTATGATTGGATAAATCCTGGCATTTAGCATATCTATCAATAATTGCACCACTTCAATGCGTACGCCAGAATTGCCTCGTGCCAGACTTGCAGCGAGCAATAGCATCATTGCACGCGTAACTTCTTCGCTTAATGGCTCACCAACTCCAGCTGCATGACTGCGCAACAAATTATGCTGCAAATCTTGCAATTGATCGTGTGGAATACGAACTCTGCTCAGATGTCCAAAACCGGTTGTTACTCCATACACCTTTTCATCCTGAGCGGCCAGAGTGTCAATCACCGCTCGAGCGGCTTGAATACGTGCTATTGATTTCAATACCCAGGCTTACTGTTGCATGATGCCGTGCAACTGCAAGTGCCTGGATACGTGTTAAAGCCTGCCCATCTATCATTACATTTCCGGGAAGTTCATGAGTAATTTCTGTCTTCGTCATAGAAGTCTTATCCTTTCGTGGCTTCGGTGCCTCTTGTGTAGCACATTGTAGCAGAAAAGCAACTGCAGCGTAAATGTGCTATAACTATCTGAATTTTCTGTTTTTTAAGTTTCTAGAGATCTGTGCAAGCGGCGCGATAGCAAGCAGTAACAGGGTTAAAATTAACATAGGACGATCTAAGAATGTGGTAAGCAACATCAACTGTTCTGGTGCAAGCAATATAAGCAAGTAGAAACATAGTGCTAAACCTGCTGCTTTTCCCCACAGAGTCGAGCCAAATTGGACTGGATGAGTAAAGAAGAAATAACTAACCACAGCGGCAAAAAACGGAATTGCGAAGCGCAAAAGTAGGAACAATCCAAACCAGAGCGGAAGGATATGTTCCTGAATCAAAATACATGTAGCTGCAACGTACAGGAAAAAATCCGCCTCTCCATCTGCAATTTGTCCATATATGGTTTGCGTCTGTGTTCGCCGCGCAAGTTGACCATCAAGAACGTCAGTTAGTATTCCACAGAGAAAAACCAGCAATAATAGCCATGAGGGAGTGTTAATTCCACCGATACATCTTCCCAGTAAATAGGATGCTCCTAACCCGCGCAATAGAGTCATGATTGTGGCGGTACCAATTACCGGAAGAAGTGTTTCAGTCCTGGCTCGACGATATAACCCCAGGTGCCAGTAGAGATCACTTTGCTGCCAACAAACGAAAAATAGGAAACCAGGTATCAAACGAAGCGTCGCAACTGGACCCTCGATGATAAGATTGACAACGAGTAATGACAGTGCGAACACGCCAATAAAGATAGTCGTATATATCCAGGAATATTTCAGCGTAGAATTTGCTGTTGCTGTGGCGCGGGATTTTTTCCAGGAACTTCCTAGAAAATGTATCCATGCCAGAAGACTAAATTTCTCCTTGCGAAGATTCGCCAGTATTTCGACGACGAACTGATTTTCGTTATCAGTTGATTGGAGCATAATAAAAGTTCCAGGGAAATTATGTTTCACATTTTGAAGATGTAATATGTTTCACGTGAAACATATTACATCTGAAAGGATTTCTCTCTATTCAAGAGAAATCATGAAACGACCAAAACTGATTGGATCAGATTGATGCCGAAGTGGTAACCAATTTCATGATAATCATGAATTGACCATAAGGCCAGTTCGCAACGTTTACCAATCTCGATACTACCTATTTCTTCGTGCAATGCCAGGGCACGCGCTCCGTTTATAGTGATCGCTTGCAAGGCTTCTTCAATTGACATGTCCATTGAGGACATTGCAAGGTTCAGTATCATTTGCATATTTTCACAATAGGAGGTTCCGGGATTAAAATCTGTCGCGAGCGCAACATGTAGGCCGCAATCAATAAAACGGCGCGCAGATGGATAGGGACTTCTTAGCGAATATGAACACCCGGGTAACAATGTTGCTACCACACCTGCGTCACGCAGTCTTTCTAGGTCAGCATCGCTAGCAAAATCCAGGTGGTCGGCTGAAGTTGCGCCCAACTCGGCAGCGAGGTTTGCTCCTCCTGAAGGACTTAATTGATCTGCATGAATTTTTAACTTATAGCCAAAAGTTTTTGCGCGCTCAAGAATTCGACGGCACTCTTCTACAGAGAATGCCTCTCGTTCACAGAATACATCACAAAATTGTGCCAGCCCAACAAATGAAGGTAACATCTCTTCAACGATCAGATCAACATAGGCGCTGCGTCGTTCCCTATATTCTGGTGGTATTACATGTGCTCCAAGGAATGTCGGAACGACCCGCACTCGCTTGTATGCATAAGTAGGGCTGGTTTCCAATGCATTGAGATTGTTAAGAATTCGCAAACAAGCCTCTTCAGTGATCGTATCAAGACCATAGCCTGTTTTAGCCTCGACGGTTGTTGTGCCATATTGGCTCATAATATGCAACCTGGCCAGTGCGGATTCCGTGAGTTTTTCAGTATCTGCGCCACGTGTTGCATTCACAGTAGTGAGGATGCCGCGGTCCTGTGCGAGCAATTCACCGTAACTTATTCCTGATCTTCGCAGATGAAATTCTTCTGACCGATCACCTGCAAATACCAGGTGGGTGTGCGAGTCAACAAATCCAGGAGTGACTAGAACACCCTGTGCATCTACAATGGCAATCCCATCATCTTCAGGCCAACGAATGTTATCGAACATAGGTTCTACAATATCATCAGGGCCAATCCAGACAATGACTCCGTCATCGACTGCAATGGCTGCGTTTGAAATGACCTGTAGACTGCCACTTGCTCCCGCGATGGGTTGTAGCGCAACAGTAACAAGTTGTCCGATATTGCGAATAACAGTGCTCGCTTGAATTGGTGGCTGTGTTACATTGGACTGCATAAGCCTGTCTCCCTCCTGAAAGGTATCTTCCACTTTTATAACATAGTTATGGCTTGCCGTCGGGTTAAGCGTGCACTCATGCAATGGCTGTGTCACCAACTTCCTCCTGCTCCAAGCCCCTGCATGCATGCAAGGAGAGGAAGCAGCGTTCCTTGCTGTAGGCAAGGGAGCAAGCGCCTCGTTGCTTGTCATGCCCTTGCGTAATCATACCCATCGGCCCGCTGAAGCATACGACAAAAACGCGCTGGAATGCCCTGCACCTTGCCCATGCGAAACTGCCCGTTGGCGCGGACCGCGATGCGTCCAGTATGCGTTCCACGTGCGGCGAACCCGGCGGGGACGACCGCTTCCACCCGGTCGCCTGTCTTGAGACCCCGGACCTGCTTCTGGCGCATGAGATAGCCACGCGGGAAGCCACACTTGTCACTGTTGGTGCGACCATAGCGTCCTCTCCCCATCGCCGTGATGACCGTCGTCTTGAGACTGCCCGCATCGATCCCTGCAAGATCTCCGACGCAGAGCGCGTCCAGGGCGTGCGTTTTGGGGAGACCGAAGCGCGCCCGGTTCCAGCGCGTGCGCCCTCCGCTCCAGGTGCCGATGGGCAGCCCCAGCTTCTCGAGCTCGCGCAGCAGCGCTAAACGCGTCGCGTTGACCGCGGAGGCGTCCCTGAGCGGGGCCTGCGCCTGCGCCTGCACCTGTGGGTAGCCGAACTCGGCCGCCGTCCGGTTGCCCTTGGCACTGTTACAGTCGTGGCATGCCAGTACGAGGTTGGACACCCGATTGGAGCCGCCCCGGCTGCGGGGCAGCTGGTGATCGAGCTCGAAGGGCACCTCCCCCTTGCCACAATACGCGCAGCGGTGCCCGAACTTCTCCAGCAGATAGGCCCTCGTCTCCCAGCCAGTCAGTTCACCCCGCTGGTACTCGAGGCCGCTGATTTCTGCATTCTGCAGCAGCTGCGAATCGAATGTGACGCGTTCCACCTCGATGCGCCTGACGGGCACCCACCGGCCGTAGCGCCGCGTCCAATTGAGCACATTGCCGACCCGCGAGTCCAGCGAGGGCAGGAGCCACCCGCGGGGACGCGTGCGATGGTCGAAGCGCGGTTCGCGATAGCGCAGGTTGGTGCTGCGGCGGCGGCGGCGGTGACCCGCGCGTTCGAGCATGGCCTGATGCACGGCGGTTCCGCGGTGGCGTACCTCTGCGAGGTGCAGCGCGTGATCGTGCGGGCCATCTTGCGTTGCCTCTTGCCTCACAATGGCCATGCCCGTGGTCTTGCTGCCCGGGTCGATCTTGAGTGCCACCGCTTGTAGCCTACTCTCTTCCACGCGCCGATCCTTGAGCCGGATCACAAACGGGCTGATGCGGTGTACCACCGCCCGCTTGCGCGCGAGCAGCAGCCGCGCTCTTTTGGGTGAGCAGGGCATGAGTGGCTTCTTGTGCCTGTCCAGTACAAACACCATGACATTGCCTCCTGTTCCCCGCGTGACGCGGGTCCCCTTACGGGGCTGTATGACGGTCCCAGGCCGGCGTGCCCGGGACGCTCCCCTCGCCCATGTTGGAGCGGCTTGTCAAGCTCTGCGCACCGCCCGATACCCCGAACGGGCTTTTAACGCGAGAGCGGCATCGCTCCAGACTGAGGAAGCATCCGGAGGTGCCATGACCATTCCAACGGAGTCCCCTCGTCTCGAGGCCGTCTCGATCAGGGACCGGGGCTGGACAACGACGGGCTTGCATTCGGCAAGCCCACGCGTCAAACACGTGGGGTCGTTGACTTGCTCAACTAGCCTGGATTTGTTACACTTAGGGCAAGCTAAATACGTTGAATACATCCAGAGTGACGTTACAAGCAATGTATCACTCGTGAAAGTGCAAATCAAGGAGAGCGTCTGTGCGAGCTATTGACGATAGTAACCCCAAGTATGCAGCTGTCATGCGTGAACTCCTGATATGGAAGCAACTGCCAGAAAGTGATGTATCGCATTTAGTAGATAACTATTTTCTGGTTACAGATGACTTTCGCGAGATGGAAGATCAGGGCTTGCTCACAATGAACTTCGTTGGAGACGAATATGTACTCATACCAACAACATATGGCCGTCTCTGGTTAGAACAATATGATAGCGAATACAAGGAAGAAAATGCCAAACAGTAATGATCAAGATGAGAAGTACCCATATACAACCATTGGTACTGATGAAGCCAAAAACATGATTGAGGCGGGAGCACGTGTGATTGATGTGCGCCAACCTGACGAGTGGCAGCGTGGTCATATTCCCGAAGCGACGCTGGTACCTCTCGATGGAATTTACTCTTTTGGGAAGGCGCTCAAAGATTTACATCTGCCTGAGGATGAAGATGTTATCTTTGTTTGTGCTGTGGGACAAAGAAGTGCTTCTGCATCCGAAATTGCATTAGTGGCGGGTTTGAAAAATGTCTATAATCTGGCTAATGGTATGAATGGATGGTTTATGCGACAATATCCTATTGAACGTTAGTATTTCGTACAATGGAAAGAAAACTTGAGAGGAGTCAACCAATGCCGTTATTAGAAGGAAAAAACGCACTTATTTTTGGTATTGCCAACCATCGTTCCATTGGCTGGGCGATTGCTCAAGCACTCGCAGGAGAAGGAGCACAACTAGCCTTCACCTACCAGGATCGTATGGAGAAGTATGTGCGTGAACTTGCAGCCAAAATTCCCAATACCCCGGTCTTTTCATGCGATGTGCAGAATGATGAGCAGCTCGACGCAGCTTTCGCCTGGGCTAATGAGACATTTGGTGGTAAGATCGACATTCTGATTCATTCAGTCGCTTTTGCTCCCCCACAAGAACTGGAGAATCCATTCTATGAAACGACACGCGAAGGGTTCCATACAGCACTGGATATAAGCTCCTATTCATTGGTTGCTATGGCCCGACGGGCAAAGCCGATTATGCAAGCCAACGGCGGTGGCTCCATTCTCACCTTGACGTATATGGCCAGCGAGCGGGTCATGCCAAAATATAATGTTATGGCAGTTGCCAAGGCTGCGTTGGAATGCAGCATGCGCTATCTTGCCTTTGAACTCGGTGAATATAATATTCGTGTCAATGCCATTTCTGCTGGACCTCTTAACACGTTAGCTGCTCGTGGTGTCTCAGGTTTTACGAGCTTCCGTGAACATATGGGCATAGCTGCACCACTGCGGCGTAATATTGATCAGAGTGAAGTTGGAGATGCAGCACTATTCCTCAGTAGTTCTCTTGCCCGTGCAATTACCGGAGAAATTCTCTTCGTCGATGCTGGTTATAACATTATGGGTGCATAAGCATACGTATTAAACTTCAAAGACATGAGCACGAAAGATTATCTTGTGTTCATGCCTTTTTGCTTTAATTGTTTTCGATTTGTGTTCGTTCAAGACGAAATGCTGGCATACATAACGACCACTGAGACCTCCCCGCCATAAATGCGCGGGGGTTCCTGTTGCTCACCCACCGCTTCCGGTCGCCCCCGAAGTAACAACCGAGTCTTGGTGGGGATAGGCAGGACTTTCGAGCCGACGCGCTCCGGCACGGGCAGCTTTTCGAGAAGCCGACAAGCCCATGCTTCGGGGCAATTTCTGCCCCTCATTCGCACGTTGTTGCAGACCCTCCATCACGGCTCTCAGGCGCGGCTCCGCACCTTCCCAGACAGGCTGGTTGACAGAGGGAAGCGTTTGCTCCGGTTCCAGGTAGGCCAGCAAGAAAGCCGAATACAGATCACGCTGCACTGGTCCAAATCCACAAGGACATGTGTGCCAGCGCTGTGATCGTGGCTTCTTGTGATACTGCCTGCACTGATGGCAATATTGAGACAGTTTGGTCTGGTAGGCAGAGACTTCGTACAGGATGCCGCCAGTTTTTGCAACTATGCGAGCCAAATGCGCTACAAACAGCCCCGGTGCGCGCAGTCCTATGCTTCGACCATACTGCTTCTGCCATGCTTTGAAGGAGGTTGTTTCTATAGTGATCGTGGTGCCCATCTGCGCAATGCGATGCGCAAGACGCCCATGCAGGCTCTTACGGTGTGCGGACAGGTGGCGCTCGGTGTTCGCATGCTGTCGTCTGCTCGCCTTGTATCGCTTGCTCTCTTTCCAGTGCAGGCGACCTGTTTTCACACGTCCCTTTTCATCATCATTGTCGGGATTATTGGCGCGTCTCTGGCGATCCATTTTGCGTTGCAATCGCCGTTTTTTCCTGGTATCGGGCGTCAACTCCTCGCAAAACGTGACCAGATCGGCAGCGCCCGTTCGTGGCACAATCGCCAACGTTGACGGTCCAATATCCAGCCCGATCGTATCTTTTCCCGCTTCCTCATGTTTTGGCTTGAGGAAAGCATGGCCCTCTAAAACTAGTTGCACATAATAGCGGTTGCCGTCTTTATCGGTCCCTTGGGCCTGTGGGGAAGAAGCTTTGCGACGGACCAGGCGCACATACTTGATCTTGTGACCCATGCCGTGTTGCACCACTGGATCAAGCCAGTTGATGATGGTCGGCATCACCTCTTCATTCCAGATCAGAAAACCACCATCTCCCACGCCCGGGTCCAGGACAAAGCGCATGCCGACATCATTGCGTTTCCCTTCCACACTATCAATGCCTCTGCCTTTGCTGCGAAAGCGCACCCGTTTGGCTTTGCCGACACAGACGCGATTGGCTGCTTGATAGGCACGGGTAGCAAGCGTTTGGGCCATCGTGCTATCGATGTGGTCAGCGATCCACGAGACGCGAGCACGTTTGGCATACTCATGCAGCTCGTATTCTAAGAAGCGGTATTTCTTGCGCAGAGCAGAAAAAGCTTGTGCGCGCTCCTGCTTGTGTGAGCGATGGATAGCCTGCGCCTTGCTCCATGCCGGGTCGTTGCGCATGCACCTGAGCCGCTTCATGGCTTCACCAAGCAGAGCGTTATACAGTGACCTTGCCGCTTCCAAGTGCGCACGTACATGGCGTTCCTGGCTCCAATCGACCTGCAAGGGCAATTCGAGAAGAAAGGTTGGTGTCTTCGCTCGCTTCATGGTGTGCTCTGCCTTTTCATTGCATGTGATATGTCTTGCGAACAAGGGACGAGAACTCTTGCCCGCCCCTTGTTCCTGCTCTTCTCTCCTGCTTCTACAAAACTATTCTTCCCGTGCAGACTTTTCCGGTAACTGCACAGCGTGACAGTGACGCGCCTTCTCCTCCTGGCTTTATTGCATGATTGGGCCGCTCATGTAGCGAAGACGCGAAACCCAGGATGTCGAAGGGACCGGGCAAAGCCATACGATCAAAGCGGTTGCCGCCCTCAAAGGCAGATGGAGAAAGCGAGACCATCAGATGAACAAGAGAAAAATGACATCGGATGGAAGATCAGCACGACCGGCATAGGGTCCACTTACTTGTTTATCATCTGATTTTTTGTCCACAGTATCGGCGTGCTCCTCTTGAAGGACATGTGAAAAAGCGGCTTGAGCAGATTATTCATGAGATTATATACAAACACGAGTGGCAGCTTATCGAGTTGGCGATTTAACCCGATCATGTTGATCTGGGTGTGCGAACCAATCCATCTACCCTTCCCTCAGATCTTCCCAGGCTCATTAAAGGACGTTCCTCACGCCTCTTGCGCCAGGAATTTGCCCATTTGCGAAGATTGCCTGTGCTGTGGTCGCCTTCCTATTTCCTCTCGACAGCAGGCAACGTCAGCAGCGAAACCGTTGAACGATATATTCAACAACAAAGCGAACACTAAGGCCGTCCTGCCTCCACCCCTGCCCCAAACAAGGAACGCCCATTCATCCCCGGCTTAGAAAAAACAGGGCTTTCTGGGCCGTTCTCTGTAAATGCACGGTGAATTTTGAGAAGCATTACTATAGGTCACTTTTGTACCTCGATCAATCAAGTAGGTTTCGTCAGGCCTTACCTCAATGCGTTGGTTATCAGCTTCTACAACAAGCACACCCTGTAACACAATCACCACTTCGTCAAATTCCGCGATTTGTGCTGGTTCACGCCAACCAGGTGGTGCAGTCATATGAGCCAGGCTAAAGTTATCTTGCTGCGTATGCAAAGCTCCGAAATGCTCGTCAATGATCTTGCCGTCTGCGCGAGGGAAAATGCTGCCTTGGGAGACTTTTTGTAACATATGACCAACTTTCATGAAGAGTTTACTGCTCAAATTTTCGAGCAGGTGGTGATGGAGGAGCAGGTTCGCCACAAACGCTACAATAGCGGGCTACAGGACGATTCATATGTCCACAGGGCCAGTGCACCAGAGTGCCAGAATTGGTTGATGGCAATGTTGTACTATTCGCTGGTACATTGGATGACTGATTTTGCGGATAAGGCGGTGCAAATGACTGAAATGGCTGTTGTACGGACCTGGGTGATTGAGAATTCGCGGATGGCGGTGCTCCAAATGCTGTCAATGCATCATTCACTTGACGGCCATATACAGATTGAGAAGGACTGATAGTGCTTCCCTGCATCACTGGTGGTGCAACCTGCACGGGCGCACTGTTTGAAGCTACTGTAGGCGGCGTTGTCGCTGAAGTTTTCTTGACCCGCCTTCGGCGAAACACAATAGCTCCAAAGAGCAGCAATATCGCCACCAGTATAGCGCCAATTACAATCGCGACCCATGGTATAGAAGAACTAAGCGATACAGGTTGTGTTGAAGAATGAGAATTTTGTGAAGGTTGCGTTTGAGGCACTTTCTCAATCTTAGCCTGGGTTGTTGCATAATCAAGGTAAGGTTGGACTCCCTTGAATAGTGGATATCTAGCAGCGATTTGCTCGAATTCACTCTGTGCCTTATGCCAATGACCCGGTGTATTGGATGAATAATCAGTAAAAGCCTGGTTCCAGGCTTTCTGGAATGGCCCGGGAGTTGTATTCAATCCAAGTGACTGCACAAGTGCAATCGCGCTACTGCTAGCTTGCAAAAAGCTGGTATTGCCTTGCCCGCTAGTAGCTCCGAAGCTAACAATGCCAACGATGGTGCCATGGTTGTCGAGCGCAGGGCCTCCACTATCTCCATGTTCCACATTCCCTGCAACCTGGATGACTGGCGCTCCCGTATTTGTCGTTTTGAACGAACTGACAAAGACTGGATTTACTGACAATGTCAGCAGATCCGTCGCTGTATTGCCTGCAATATCACCATTGCCTGGAAAACCGATAATCGTTAAGTTATCCTGCTGTTGCACACTGGAAGAGTCACCCAGTTGAACCATAGCCATATCATTCATATTGCTGACGTGGATGATAGCAACATCTTTGTCATTGAACGAGCTTTGTTTTTCGATGCGATCCACCGGTGAAAAAAGATTCGAAGGAACATCCTGGATATTAGTAACGTTTAATGGGCCGGTATAAGCTGTGCTCAAGTATACGCGGCTTTGAGGAGTGCTGTATTGGGAAGTGGAGCTTAGCTGTCCGCTTGCCAGTTGCGCTGTTACCTGGTCTGCTGAGGCTGGTGGATTGGCCTTAAGCACCTGGTTCATATAGTTAGCAATATCTTGTGCTGCCTGCTGCTGCAAAAATTGATCCAGATCCTGTTGTGGAGGATTGACAACATGGTCAGCAGTCAATATTTCGCCAGTCGCAGTAATAAACGTGCCGCTACCAGATAAAGCAATCTGATAGCCGTTGCTACTTTGAGGAAATGTGACATCTTTATGTGCAGGTGAAGCGAAATGAACGATCAACTGACCGTTTAAGATTGTGATGATGCGCACAACGGCAGGTTTAGCGATGTCAACTGCGCGCACAACTGGATCAGAGACATTACCGCCTGGAATGCCGTCCGCGTATGCCTTTGGAGAGTTGCCAGCTACTCCCAATAGGATGAGACATAACATTCCTACAATTACAAGAACAGTGAATAATTTGTGCCACCGCTTTGCTGATATATATTCAGACCTTTTCTCAAACATATCTATGGCCTTGCTCAAATTCAAAAATGGAACCCTATATAGCATTATATCTCATGTAATACTCAGATGATATGAACAATTTCACATCTTAACCTTGCCACTCTCTGGCCAATAAACCATAGATAACCGTATCTACAAAGTGATCATACAACCATTGTGCGTCTCGTAAGATCCCTTCTTGAGTAAAACCTAGTCTTTTAGGGATAGCACAACTGCGAATATTTTCAGTGGCGCAATGTATCTCCACTTTGTTCAATCCTAATTCTGTGAAGGCATATGCTATGAGTGTTCGACACGCTTTTGTCAGCAACCCTTTTCTCTGAAATAATTCTCCTAGCCAATATCCAATCTCAACTTTGCGATCAATCCAATCAATCCCCTGGTAACCAATGCCACCCGCAAAAGTATCTTTGTGCCAGATTCCCAACTGAAATCCTTCATTTTGTGCGAATTGTTGTAAGGAGCTTCGAATAAAGGCTCTGCTATCTTCAACTGACCTGGAATTGTCTACCCAGGGAAGCCATTTTCGCAGATATGTTCGATTCTGATCCACCAGTACAGCAACTTCCTGCGCATGTCGCTCTTCATAGAGGCGCAACACTGTATCATCATCTATCCTGATGCAAAGTAAAGGTCTAAAAGCCATGCTTAATTTCCTCCTGCTCGAATATTCCAGGTCATTGTAGCACAGGGATGTAGGTGAAATGATGTGTGACAGAAGATGAGAAATAAAGACCCGAAGAAAAGTGGCGTTTTTCTATATTACATTTCGGATATTCAGTCGTGTTGAAGTGAAGTCTAGTAACCTTATGACGCAGGAGCAACACTCCAAAGACCATATTCACCGGTGCATTGGGCATTCTGGTCAACATAGCAATAGCTTCCTGAAAGTTCACCATCGGATTGCATGTTCCCATCAAAGGAAAGAATTACATGTCCTGTTGAATCCTTAACCATGAACAGGATATGTTTAGGAGGATGAGGATCGATGATCCCATTAAAAGTACCAGTCCTGTGAAGTCCAGTAAAGTTACCACCAATGGTCGTCTGAGTTTTTTGAATTCCTGTTAGGGACATTTTCGTGGTAACATTCGCTGATATGTCGTAAATAGTGCCGTTATACAATGCTGCTATATTTGTAGAGGAGGTTGATGGAGTAGGTAGCACCGTTGAGGTAGGGCTGGAGTGAGGGACAGCCTTATGCTGTAGTGCCGAAGTTGAAGCTGCGGAACCAGAACCATGGTAAACTTCATAAGACCAAAGGCTCCCTCCAACGATTACGCCCACCAGTAATGTAAGTAAGATAGGTAAGAGTATACGAAAGTTCCTTGCAAGTATGGTTCGCGGTAGTTTTGGTAGGGACGGAGTAGTCTTCTTATTACTCACAATTTTGCTAAATCCTTCATAGAGTGGATTGATAAGGTAGAGTTTTAGGACTACCCCAACAGGGCGAAATACCTTGTTGAGCTGGCTTACGTCAACGCTCCGATGGAGGTGAGTAATAGGATATATGGTTGCAAGTTGCACGATGGAGCCACAAAGACAAAGAATCATCAATAGAGTGAGGGTGCCTGCAGGTGACCATTTCCCAGCATACAATTGTATGCCTGCCACAAGTGCATCAATGGCAAAACTCAGAGCAATGGCAAGCGTCCATTCGACTACAGGTTCTTTAAGACGTAAGAAACGAACCACCACCATGCCAGGACAGACGAAAAGGAACCAGAATACAACGATCGGGCGTATCGCTGTACCTGTGAACACGAAGTTTACGAGACCAGCAGCGAGAGCAGAGAGAATAATAATCGTAGGCCACAAGAAGTTTGAACGAACTGGAATCTGTTTCCATGCCTTCAGTATTGTCGGGGTAGAGGTAGTTGGCGAAGATAGCACTGGTTCGCTTTGCATTGGAGATTCGTGCAGCACTGTTACATCTGTGGACTCTGTTTCTTGTACAGATAAAATTGGCTGTGTTGAAACCTCTTCTGCGTCTTGTATGTAATGACGGGCTGCTTCCCTGTGGTCGGCCAGAGCCGTTCATATTCTTTCGTGATTGATATGCCAGCCAACGCTTCAAATATATATCTAGGGGTGATGTTAAGCGGATCGTCTTGGCTTTCTGCTCCTGTGCCCCATCACTACTAAGTTCAGTGTCTGATTCCAGTTCACCGTTTTGCTTCTGCTCGACTTGCTTACCACAAGAACTACAGAATACCCCTTGTGGTGGTAGCGGAGTATGGCAGTAAGAGCAAGTTAGATCATCAGAAAGATTACTTCCTGTTGTAGATGGCGTCCTGGTCATTTGTTTTTGCCTACATCTCCTGATCCTGAGTAAAAATGCTATGTATAACCTAATAAATCCTTTTTGTTGCACGATAGTATTCTAGCATTTTTTAGTGGAGGGAAAAAAGTGGAGATGAAAAAAACTTGAGTAACTCCAGAGCTTGCCCAGATCGATATTCATTTATATAATAGTATTCGATGAAGTAAGGTAATGTTTTTCTGGTCCGTGATATAGAAGTAGTACAGGGAGCGATGTGCAAGAGATACAAGTTCCTCTCTCTGTCGGAAGCGTGGTAGGAGGACACCAGCTTGTCGAAAGGTTGCCAGGCCAAGCTGTTCCAAAGCCGTCTACCTAAGTGAGCATCGGCGCATCCAGGATTCTCCGTCCTTTCATTTTGCGCTTACTTAAAGAGGTCGCTGTACCGAGTAAAGGTGAGCGAGGTCGACTCATCTTCGAATCTACAAGGCTTCGGCGGCTTCGCGACCTGGGATTGCCATGTATCTATCACATGTTAAACGACGGCAATTCCGAATGTTGCCAACGGGGCTTTGCCTAACTGATGCTCTTTTACACCACGACCTGAGGCGACTTGCACAGGTAGGAGCTATTATGGTCGGATTAGTGATAACTATTGACGGCTACATCGTAGTGAGTACCTAACCTTAGTTCAACGAGCAGTAGATATGAAAAAAAGCGAACAGTACGATTGATAACTCCTGGGCTGCGGACGATTCGGCAAGGCAGCGTTGGGACAAACATAGAAGCAAGAGGGCTCGGATCAAAGCGAACTTTTAGAAAGAAGTGGGTGCTTATTGCTATTGCCCTATGCGTGGTTAAGAGTGGATCAATTGCAAGCGTGGTTGGATACCTGGCGTTGAGCGGAATGTATCATAGAGATATGGCGCTGGCACAGACGGGTGAATAGCATCTGCAAAAGGCCGAGAGCCTGTTAGCTGAGTTGCCCAAAAATCCGCTGGACATCGACAAAGTCAATCCGGCGGCGAACTCGCGCCATCACCTCCGCTAACGGAGTTAATGCGGAGAGACCCATCGCAGTGAGTTGTTCAGGTGTGGGCGTGCGATTGGCCGAGAAGTATTGGAACACCGTGACTACATCAGCGTAGCGAGTGACCACCCATGCATGCAGATATGGATCCCAGTGCACCGGATCCTCGCTGCGTAGCCGATGATACAGCGGGTATGGATTGGCAAGCACCTGCGGGTCGAGCAAGTGATAGAGGCTCAAAGGCGAATCCTGCTTACCTGGAATGGGTGATATCCCTATATGCATCGTCATTTTTATTTCTCCCTGTTAGGCGATCTACCATACTACTATGCCTTTTGCATTTGCTCAAGCAAACGCTGCGCTTCGTCTTCGCTCATCATCTCCAACTTGGCGATAATCAATCGTTCGATCTCAGCTGACAGCTGCCGCAAGGTAGGTGCTTCAAAAATGGTACGCAAGGGGAGATCGACTCCGAAGATCTTGGCAACCCGTGCAATGACTTGTGTACCCAGCAGGGAGTGCCCACCTAGCATGAAGAAGTTATCATCTCTACCGATCCGTTCTAAGCTTAAAAGGGACCCCATAATCCCCGCCAACCTCTGTTCAATCGGCGTACTGGCTGCTTCAAGATGTCTGTCGCGCAGAGTATTTGTTTCGTCTGGTACAGGCAGAGCAGCCCGATCCACCTTACCATTGGGTGTCAGCGGCAAGGCGTCCACCTGCACGAATGACGCAGGAACCATGTAGTCGGGTACTTGCGCGTGCAGGAAGCGTTGTAGTTCGGTAGCCGACACTAAATACCTACTGAAAAGAGGTGTTAACCTATCAGGAGATGTATTTCTTGGGTATTCTGCTGCTATTGAGTGCAGCCGTGAAGAGCGCCTCGCGTAGACGGTGTAGAGGCCGGTATTCGTCAGTAGGTCGGCTTGTTCCACAGTAAGATAATAATCGTGCCTTCTCAAAAGGTCCATTACTAGAGCCAAGTGTTCATGTTGATCGTGGACTTCGACTACAATTTGCTCGATTTTTTGCCAATCTTCTTCATGGACGCCGTTGAGGACGTCTAGTTCGCTTTTCTCTACGTCAATTTTAAGCAGGTTAATATGTTGAATGGCGTTTTCGCGAATCACTTCGGAGAGGGTACATAATTGGCACGTGAAGGTTTCACTCAGGAATTGGCTAGCCAGCAACTCATCAGCATATTGGGCCAACAACTCCCCTTGATTACGCAAAGTAGCTCCGGTGACCTCTTCGTCCTCCTTGGCGTCGGCATATGCTCCTGACATAGCAGAGAAATGAGGGTAAAAAGTAAATTCTGCCTCTCCGGTCCGGCTGGACAAACCATACTGGAACAAATGAGCATTCAGCCCATAGAGGCCTACGTTATTCCGCAATGTCTCAAAGATGGGAGGAATAGGCTCAAATGCATAGACCTGGGCATTCGGGCATCTTTGTTGTACAAAAAGGGTGAAGAGGCCAATGTTTGCTCCCACGTCAAAAACACAGTCCCCATCTGTGACTACAATGCCATGCTTGAAATAGCTCTGATCGACAAAGATCTCATCATAAAGCCACTGCGTTTCGGTCCGATTCAAGTGGAAGATTTTCAGTTGATTTGGCAACTGGAAGAGTTGTTGTTCCGCCATTGGCATCACCTGTTGGTCAGTGACTACATAGGCTACCAGGTACTTCTCACCAGGAACGTCTTCACGAGCGACGACCACAGCTTGTCGCACGGCTGGATGTCGATTCACGATCGCCTCAATTTCTCCTAATTCAATGCGGAAGCCTCGAATCTTCACCTGTTGGTCAGCACGTCCCAGAAATGCGATCTGGCCATCAGGTAAGTAGCGGGCCAGATCACCTGTTTTGTAAAGCCGCACACCAGGCTCGGAACTGAACGGATGTGGAATGAACCGCTCAGCAGTGAGTTCAGGACGGTTGAGATAGCCTTTCCCCACACCGACTCCTCCGATGTACAGTTCGCCTGTCATGCCTATAGGAACCTGCTGCAGGTGCTCATCCAGGATATAGACTTGTGTGTTAACGATTGGCCTGCCGATCGATGGTGGCCCATCATGGTGCTCAGTCGACGGGACTTGCCCACTGGTAGCCACAACGGTGGCCTCGGTTGGGCCGTAGTTGTTGATCAGCGCGAAAGGCAAACTGGGTGTTGGATAGCGCTGAAGCTTATCTGCTCCGGTTAACAAGTAACGCAGCGAGGCCGTCGATGGCCACTCCAGCGCAATGACGCTTTCGGTCAGCGCGGTGGGCAGGAAGGTGATGGTGATCCTATTGCGCAGTAGCCAGTCACGGAGCCGCACGGGCGCGATGCGGGTGTCCTCGTCGGGTAGATAGATACTGGCTCCGCAGGTAAGATAAGGCCACAGTTCCCAACCAGTGGCGTCGAATGCGGGGCTGGTAACTTGAGTCGCCCGATCGACTGGGGTTACTGCGAAAGCATGCTGATGCCAGAATACAAGATTGAGCAAACTCTTGTGGGTAATCTGAACACCCTTAGGGCGACCAGTGGAGCCAGACGTATAGATAACATACACGAGATCATCAGACGTGACGGTTGAGATCGGCTCGGTCTCACTCTGCTGTGCTAACACTGACGCATCAGTATCAAGGCAAATCAATTGAGCTTTTTGAGGGGCAAGACGTGAAGCCAGGTATTGCTGTGTCACCAACACAGATGCCTGAGAGTCTTCTAACATGAAAGCGAGACGCTCAAGTGGATAAGAGGGGTCAAGCGGCAAATATGCCCCACCCGCCTTAAGAATACCCAGCAGCCCTACCACCATATCAAAGGAGCGTTCGACACACAACCCAACGAGTGTATTGGGTCCGACTCCAAGTGCCTGTAGATAGTGGGCAAGCTGATTGGAAAGCCGGTTCAGCTCGCGGTAGCTGAGTGCCTGGCCGTTAGCAACGAGTGCTACTGCATCAGGTGTGGCCGTGGCCTGCCCGGCTATTAATTGCTGGACACAAGCATCTGTGGGATACTCATGCTCAGTTGCGTTCCATGTTGCTAATTGCTGCTGCTCATCCTCAGTTAGCAATGACCGGTCTATACGATGTCCATCTTCGGCTGTAGTGAGGGAGCCATCATTCAACCTATTAGCGGGTGGTAGGCCCGACAGCCTCGCTTCTCTCAAATAACATGATCATAACTCCGTATCTAAGATCAATGACAAGGACGTTGCTAACGTAATTACCAGAATTAACTCCCTCTTTGCTCACGGTGATCAGGAGCAGAGTGTTTCACCAGCTCAAGGGATCCACTCAATTACCATAACCGGCGAATGCTCTTATGTTTTGCATTCTGAGTGTCCAGCCGTACAAGAACGGGTAGATTATTTCAGCAAGAGCCTTGAGCGATGTGGTGGGAGTATGCTGCACATTTTTGCAGGGCAAAGGGTCTTCCAGACGCAAAGAGTGTATCAGTACCGATGTAGAATATACTACAGATGAGAACGTGCAGCCACGAATTCTGTGAACGTCATTACAGTACTACTTATACATTAAATAATAGTGGCTGATACTAAAACTGATACAAACTCAACGATAAAAACCCAATTGAATTGCCTCCACTCCCCAAAAGGCAAAGATATTGTTTAAGAAAGCGTTCTTCTTCCATTCAGGAAGAACTTTCTCTTAACATTGCTAATCATTTTCTAATAAAATGGCAAGCAAGTATGTTGTGCAATGTGAAACAATATGATACAATATCAAATGCCTATCACTTATCTAACATTTACTATTCACTAGTTTGTCAATTGACATTCATTTCTCATTTTTACGATTATTTCTCTGCGATACTTACTTAAATAGGTAAAAGAAACGCTTAGAAGCATGGCAGCGAAAGAGACTTCCGGCGCGAATCCTAATGTGCAGTTAAGGCGTGAGCGTGAACGACGCAACCTGTCACAGGAGCAATTAGCGCAAAAGATTGGTACCACAGCTCTAAACATTAGTCGATGGGAAAGAGGAAGCACATCTCCTGGCCCTCACTTTCGCCAGAAGCTCATAGAGTTCTTTGAGAAGAGCGACGAAGAGCTGGGATTGACTCATAATGAAAACGAGGGCATACAAAAGCAAGATTCTTCTCCATCTCCTAGTCAGGAATTCATATTTCCTATCTCCAATGAATTTGTTTACGATTCTGCTCTTCCTTCTCTGCCTACAACCGCCAGGCTCATAGGGCGCGATCAATTGTTAGATGACCTCACACAGCAACTACATAGGAGAAAAAATCTTGCCATCAACGGCTTGCCTGGAGCCGGCAAAACCGTCCTGGTAGTCAAGCTTATCAACAACCGTCAGGTGCTGAAGTATTTTCATGGTGGCGTACTTTGGGCAGGTTTAGGTTCTGAGCCAGATATACCTGGATTGTTAAGGAGATGGGGTGGTTTACTTGGTATGTCTACTGCTGACATGGAGAAACTGAGTAGTATCGAAGAATTGACGAAGGCTATTCGTACGACAATTGGAACACGGCGGTTTCTTTTAGTAGCTGACGATGCCTGGAGGATCGAGGATGCATTAGCCTTCAAGATGGGTGGACCCAACTGCGTTCACCTTGTCACCACCCGTTTCCCAGAGATTGCGCTCCAATTTACTGAGGAGGGTAATACAGTCATACATGAATTGAACGAGGATGAGGGGGTGATGTTCATTGCCCAATTTGCACCAGAAGCCTTCATGCAAGAACCAGATGAAGTACGCGCCCTCGTACAGTCTGTAGGTGGTCTACCATTGGCCCTGACTTTAATAGGCAAGTACCTACGCATGCAGACGCATAGCGGACAGCATCGTCGTTTGCGCACAGCACTTGATCGTCTTCAACATGTCGATGAACGGTTGCGGCTGGCGCAGCCGCGAGGGCCTGCAGACATCTCTCCGGGTCTGCCACCTGAAACACCTCTTTCGTTGCAAACGGTAATCAGCCTCAGCGATCAATATCTAAATGAGGAGGCCCGTTATGCCTTGCGTGCCCTCTCGGTCTTCCCCCACAAACTGAATGCATTTTCAGAGGAGGCGGCGTTAGCAATCAGTGCCAGATCTCCAGAGGTACTTGATGCATTAACTGACGCCGGCTTGTTAGAGGTTAGTGGACCGGAACGCTACACCCTCCATCAGATCATTGCCGACTACGCAAGAATGCACCTTGAGGACAAGGCAGTTGAAGAACGTATGGTTCGGTTCTTTATCAACTATATAGAAGTCAATGAATCAGACTATGATGCTCTTGAACTAGAAATGAATAATGTGCTAGCTGCTCTTGAGATAGCTTCAAAGCGAGAAATGCAGCGTGATCTGATACGAGGAGTAAAGGTTTTCTACCAATTTCTCCAATCAAGAGGTTCATATGCACAGGCAGAGGCTCTATTAAAGCAAGCAGAGCAGGCCGCTCGATCTCTCAACGATAAACCTGATCCGGCTGGAGGTCCACTCGACCTTAAGAAAAAGGAGTAGCTATATCTACCAATGATCTTTGAAAACCCGCCTTTCACAAACTGGATTTTTAAAGGAAAGGGCTACGAAGATATGCATACATCGACATTGCTCTCACGGGCTTCCATTGCCACGTCGACTTCCTCGCCTGATTACTGCTGAGTAATCAGATCCACCCCCATTGACGCCTTCCCCTCTCTAGTGCTAAAATATATCCTAGTGAAAAGGTCGGATTAATTTAGCGCTATCATACTAAAATCGTGCAGTTTGCACTCTACTATAGACGAGAAGGAGATGACCATGTGGTTACAGGTATCTACAAAAGGCGAATATGGCGTGCGTATAATGGTCGATCTTGCTCGTCATTATGGTGAACGTCCGCGCTCACTCACCGACATTGCACAGACGGAAATGCTGCCATTAGCATACCTGGAGCAACTTAGCAAAACTGCTAAGAGAAGCTGATCCACCCTTGCTAACCAGCACGCGTGGCGCGCATGGAGGATATCGTCTGAGTCGCCCTCCAGCAGAAATTACCATGGGCGAGGTCCTGCGAGTGCTTGAAGGTCCCATTGCACCGATGATCTGTGCAAAAGAAGGTGAGATGACTGAAATCTGCGGCTTTCTGAATTCCTGCAAAATTCAAACCCTATGGGCTAAGGTGCGGGACGCCGTAGCTCGAACGATTGATACAATGACATTGGCAGAACTTGTGGGCACATCTGACCCGGTGAAAGACACTCCAACCACCTTCATCGCTCTCTCAGACATTCATGTGACCAACTCTGCCGCAAACTGATGTAAAACAGAGTTCCAGTGGACAGCAATTCTATTTGGGGTGAGTCGCGCATCCAGGAAATGCAACTACTGGTCCCAGTATTCCCTTTTCCCCATAGTAGGGAGAAGACAAGTTAGTAATAACATAAAAAGGCAGGACAAGTAATAGTAAATGGAATCAGAATTGATCATTAAAAACCTTCACGCAAACATTGAAGGCAAACCTATTCTACGTGGCGTCGACCTCATCGTTAAACAGGGCGAAGTTCACGCTCTCATGGGCCCCAACGGCTCTGGTAAAAGCACTCTTGCAAACGTCATCATGGGTAATCCCAAATACGAAGTGACCGAGGGCGAAATCTGGTTCAAGGGAGAGAATATTCTGGAATATTCACCCGATCGACGCGCTCGTATGCGCCTCTTTCTGGCTTTCCAGTATCCTATGTCTATTCCAGGCGTGAGCGTGGCAAATTTCCTACGCCGCTCACTTGAAGCGGTTCGCGAAGGAAACAAACCACTGGAAGAAGGGGAGAATCCAACAGGTAAAATGGGCAAGCGCAAAGGCATACCGCCCGGTGAGTTCCGTAAATTGCTACAGGAGAAAATGCGCCTGCTTAAAGTAGATAACAGCTTCATCAACCGTTCTATCAACGATGGCTTCTCAGGTGGCGAGAAGAAACGCGCAGAGATCCTCCAAATGGCACTACTCGAACCAGAAATCGCGCTTATGGACGAGACAGACTCCGGACTGGATATCGACGCGCTCAAGATAGTGTCCGAAAGCGTCAATGCTTTGCGTGGCCCTAATCTTGGCATTTTGCTTATCACTCACTATCAGCGCATACTTGACTACATTACCCCTGACTATGTGCATGTCATGTTTGATGGTCGCATCGTCATGTCAGGTGACAAAGAGCTAGCTTTAGAACTCGAAGACAAGGGTTATGAATGGCTCAAGCCCTCTGACGAAGAGAATGGGGTGACGGTCAATGCCTGATGCTCTATTAGCTGGACTTTCTCGCAGCGCGGTGGAGGAACTCTCGCGCCGTAAGGGAGAACCTGAATGGATGCTACAAAAGCGCCTGCAAGCCTGGGATATCTACGAAAGCATGCCAGCTCCTCTTGGTCGTCGAGGCGACCTGGGTACGTTGCGCATGTTCTCCAATTTCAAATTCCAGGAACTCAATCCCTATGTTTCCTCCAACAGTAATGGCATATTGCCTGCTGCTATTGAGCAGTCTTTACAGGAAGCATTGGTCGATCAACGTTCTGGACTTCTCGTGCAGCGCAATTCCTCTGTCGTGCGTATTGAACTCGAAGAGGAACTGAAACGTCAGGGTGTGATTCTGACGGATCTCGATACAGCCGTGCGAGAATATCCCGAACTTGTTCAGCAGTACTTCATGACAACCTGCGTACCAGTAAACAGCACAAAATACACAGCCTTGCATGCTGCTTTCTGGAGTGGGGGCGTCTTCCTCTACCTTCCTAAGGGCGTAGAAATTGAAGACCCCATTCTCACTCAAATCTGGATTGATGCCCCTGCATCAGCCACGTTTGCGCATACACTCATTATTGCCGATGAGCAGAGTAGCGTGCGTTACGTAGAGGAACACAACTCGCTTATTGATGGCGATCAGCCCTCATTGCTGGATGGTGTTGTGGAAGTGTACGTGAAGAATGCAGCTCATGTCGAGTTTAGTAACATGCAAGACCTCGGCCAGAACGTCTGGACCATCACGAATAAGAACGCTGTACATGAAAAGGACGGCAGCACCACGTGGGTTCTTGCCGACCTTGGCAGTAGAGTGATGCTTTCAGACATCGGCGTTGGTCTGAGTGGTAATGGAAGCGCGGGCGAACTGGTGGGTGTCTTCTTCACCGACCATGATCAGCGCTATTCAATCAACACACTCTCGAACCATGCCGCCATTGCTACCAATGCTGAGACCCTGGTGAAAGGTGTACTCACAGACGAGTCTCGCGTAGAGTTTATAGGCATGATTCGCGTGCAGCCAAAAGCGCAGCAAACGGCTTCATTCCTCTCAGACCACACGTTACTCCTCAGTAAGAAGTGTCGTGCAGAATCAATACCCAGTCTTGAGATCGGGGCCAACGAAGTCAGCGCCAGCCATGGCGCTACGACCGGACAAATCGATGAAGAGCAACTCTTCTACCTTATGGTGCGCGGAATACCGCGCGAAGAAGCAGAACGTATCATCGTACAAGGCTTCTTTGAGCCAGTGCTGCAACGCATTCCTTTAGAGAACCTGCGCACACGCCTGCGCCGCAGTATCGTACGCCGCATGAGCGGTTCGTACGAAGCTGAAGCAGACACCTGGGTTGATGCTCAGGAACGCTGGGAAGTCGAAGGCGTCGACGAATATGCAGTCTCGTTGGCCGACAAGCCCGTAGACGAAGAAATAATACTCACCGAGTATTAAATGTGAAATGCAGGGAGCTTCGCCGCCTGTCGGATTTCGGAGCTGATGCATCGGGGTAATGCAACAGCGGATTTCCCAAGAAATCCTTGTTTCTTGTTTTGCTACTGCAGATGGCAAAAAAAGAAACATCACAAAATTGTGATGAACTATACTGGAAAATCTTACCCTTGTAATGTTTTGATAATAATCAATCAGAAATCAGGAAGAGAATGCCAACATTCGATAGTGTACCGGTGACGACAATGGAACATACGAAAACAAACTCTGCCATACGCACGGCGGCAGAAATACGTAAAGACTTCCCAATCCTGGCTCGCCAGGTACACGGCAAGCCCCTGGTCTATCTCGATAGCGCAGCGAGTTCTCAGAAACCTGAAGCTGTAATCGAGGCTATGAGTACGTATTACGAAATGTACCATGCCAATGTTCATCGTGGAGTCTACGAGATCAGTGAAGAAGCCACAGCCAGAATGGAAAAGGCTCGTGTCAAAGTAGCTCGTTTCATCAATGCTCATCGTAGTAAACAGGTCATCTTTACACGTAATACCACCGAGAGCATCAACCTGGTAGCTTACAGTTGGGGTAATACGAATATTACC
The DNA here is from genome assembly GCA_963702765.1 of uncultured Chloroflexia bacterium. GTDB lineage: Bacteria > Chloroflexota > Ktedonobacteria > Ktedonobacterales > Ktedonobacteraceae > DATMNR01. The sequence continues at coordinate 42,317 of CAVPEB010000035.1, read as the reverse complement.
GCCGGTGATTTGATTGTGCTGACAGAAATGGAACATCACAGCAATCTCGTTCCCTGGCAACTGCTGGCACAACGAACAGGCGCTCGCCTGGAATTTGTGCCTGTGACCGACGAGGGGCTGTTAAATCTGGATGTGTATGAACAACTTTTACAGCAGCAACCAAAGCTTGTAGCTTTCACACATATGTCCAATGTGTTAGGCACAATTAATCCTGCCCAGAAAATGATTGCCCAGGCTCATGCAGTTGGAGCTATCGTATTACTCGATGCAGCACAGAGCGTTCCACATATGCATGTAGATGTGCAGGCTCTGGATGTTGATTTCCTGTGTTTTAGTTCTCACAAGATGCTGGGGCCAACCGGGATTGGCGTACTGTATGGGAAACGGGATCTACTAGAAGCCATGCCTCCATTTATGGGCGGCGGTGATATGATTCGCAAAGTTGGATTACGCGAATCTACCTGGAACGATCTGCCCTGGAAGTTCGAAGCTGGAACACCAGCGATAGCCGAAGCTGTTGGACTGGGAGAAGCTGTCGATTATCTTAATACCCTTGGCATGGAGAATGTATTCAAGCATGAACAAGAAATTACAGCCTACGCTTTGGAACAATTGCAGACCGTCCCAGAATTAACCATCTATGGGCCAGATGTTACGAAACGTGGTGGCGTTGTTTCCTTTACGCTGGCTGATATTCATCCACATGACCTTGCATCAATCCTTGATCAAGAAATGGGTGTCGCCATTCGCGCTGGACATCACTGCGCGCAGCCTCTGATGGATCGCTACAATCTGGCCGCAACTGCGCGTGCAAGTTTCTATGTGTATACCGTACAAGAGGATATCGATGCCCTGGTGCAGGGGTTGCACAAAGCGCTGCAAATATTTAACCTATAGGGGCCAGATTATGTCAATGGATTATTATCGCGAATACATTCTGGATCATTATCGCAATCCACGTAACTATGGAAAGCTCGATCATCCAGATGCTCATGCCGAAGACAACAACCCTTTGTGTGGAGATCAGCTCGCAATAGATCTCCAGGTAGAGGATGATCACATTACAGAGGTGCGTTTTCAAGGACGTGGTTGCGCAATTAGCCAGGCCGCGGCATCGATGCTTTCTGAGATGATCGAAGGAAAAACCGTAGAAGAAGTCGTGCAACTCGGTAAGGATGATGTGCTGGATGCCCTTGGCATACCCATCAGTCCAGCTCGTACAAAATGCGCCTTCCTTTCATTACGCGTTCTGCATCGTAGCCTGGCCCTGGCAGGTTTAGAGAAGCCCCCGGCGGACGATGAAGATGATTAGTAACCATGAAAGTTCAATGCGACTGAAAAATCAAGTTGCTATTATCACTGGCGTGAGCCACTCAGGACAAGTAGGTTTTGCGCTTGCTTCAGCTATGTCCCGCGAAGGTTCAAGACTTGCCATCAGCTCCCGTACTGCTGAACGCGTCAATGCTCGATCTGAAGAACTTCGAGCTGAAGGGGCGCAGGTAGTTGCAGTGCCTGCTGATTTAACCACTGAAGAGGGAGTCAATGCATTAGTCCAGGAAACATTGAAATCCTATGGTCGCATTGACATCCTGGTGAACCTTGCTGGAGGTCTCACGAAATATAGTCCTTCAGACGAATTAACCCTGGCCGACTGGGATTTCGAGTTGAACAATAATCTGCGTTCTACATTCCTCTGTTCTCGTGCTGTTTGGCCTGTTATGAAGAAACAGAACAATGGCAAGATCCTCAATTTTAGTCGCGCAGGTGGTGCACAAAGCGCTGGACCCAATATGCTAGCTTACAACTGTGCCAAGGCAGGGGTAGATGCCCTTACCAGAACGCTCGCCAAAGAAGGCAAGAATATTGGAATCTACGTGAATGCCATTGGGCCTGGCCTCATCGTCACACAATCAAATATCGAATCTATGAAGCCCTCACCCGAAGATCTGCGCAAGAAATGGGTGAGCATGGAGCAAATCGTAGAGGCTGCAATTTTCCTGGTGTCACCCGCGAGCGACGGCATCACAGGTGCTATTCTCCCCGTTCAAGGTAGGGGAATATAGAGGATACGTATGTTAGATTTTGTAAAAGTCGCTGAAGTAAATGAGCTGGATGAAGGTGAACTCCTGGCGGTGGAAGTTGATGGCGAACCAATTTGCCTGGCGAAAGTCAATAATTCCGTATATGCCTTTACTGATAATTGCACGCATATTAGCGGACCTCTCAATGAAGGCGAACTCGATGGAGAAGTACTCACATGTCCATGGCACGGTGCGCAGTTCAACGTTTGTACTGGAAAGGTCCTTCGTGGCCCGGCACGCCAGGATATTCAAACGTATCGAGTTCAAATAGTGGGAAACTCAGTTCTTTTGAGTCTACCGGACGAAGCGTAGTAGCTACATCTCCTCTTGATATTTGTTCTAAAAACTCCTACAATGAGCAAACTGATTCGGATTGTTCTAGAGGAGCCTCGCGCATGCTTGGTAGATCACATGTAATGTTTGGCTTGACCGCTGCAGTCGTTCTTGATGGCGTTATGCATATTTCAGGCCCGCCACTTGCTACTACTACACCTGTGCCTGTTGATTTGATTATCAATAAGGTCATCTTTTTTTCTATGGTAGCCCTTGGAGCGCTTCTACCCGATATTGATAACGCACAAAGCACTATAGGTCGCAGGTTTGGTTGGATTAGTAAAGAGATTCAACATATTGCGGGTCATCGGACCATATTTCATAGCCTTTTAGGTTTGTTATTAGGTTCATTACTTGCGCTTGGTGTGCAGCAACTGATAATATTTCTCTTAGCCCAAAGAGGTTTCATTTTTCCTGCCCAATTTATAGAAAAATCTCACCTTGTTTTCGTTGCCATATTGATTGGTTGTATTCTACATATTGCCGCAGATGGATTGACTGAAGGTGGTGTGCCATTGTTATGGCCGAATCATAAACGCTTTGGTTTTCCCCCAAATCCGCATTGGCGCTTTCGAACAGGTGACTGGCCGGAATATGTGATCGTTTACTCATGTATGCTAGTTGTCTTTCTGGGCGTCTGGCAAGCCATTATTAAAATTTGAAATGTTGCAATGAAACGATTTGACCTGCGAACACAACAGAAGATAGCCTGGGGATTCTTGATACTCATCATACTCATCTATATGGTAGAAATGAGTTATCAGGCTATTTTGCGATATGTCACGTTCAAAGCAGGCGCCTTTGACCTCGGTAATATGGACCAGGTGTTGTGGAACACAATACATGGACGATTTTTTCAGTTTACAAACCAGGCTATTGACTGGTACGGACCGCCAACGCGTCTGGCCATCCATTTTGAACCGATAATCTTACCGCTTTCGCTACTCTATGCCTTCCATGCCGACCCACGTATCTTGCTTGTTTTCCAAACGCTGGTGTTAGGGTCAGGCGCTCTTCCTGTTTTTATTCTCACACGCAAATACATCCCTGAGTGGCCAATTTTTGCAACTCTCATGGCTGCTGCGTATCTAATGTCTCCAGCTTTGCTCGGCTTAAACATATTTGATTTCCATCCGGTGAGCCTTGCAACCCCATTATTGTTGTATGCGATACTTGCGCTTACCTACAAGCGTTATGTATGGTTTCTGATTGCCTGTGTACTTGCGTGCATGTGTAAAGAAGATATTCCGCTTGCTGTAGCTCTGCTTGGTATTTTAGTTATATGGAAATATAAACTTCCGCGTTTAGGCACGGTTCTGTTGATTGGTGGCCTGCTGTGGAGTTTTATCGCTTTTAAATTTATAATTCCGCATTTCTATCCAGGTGTTCAGGCAAACAACTACTGGTATCGTTACGAAGCCCTGGGTAGTTCACCTGGCTCGGCAATTGCGAATCTGATCATTCATCCCTGGTTACTTTTTACAACATTCTTTACCCTGGATCGCTTCTACTATCTCGTTGGTCTCGTGCGAAGTGTCGGATTTCTGCCATTGCTTGCCCCTGAATGGTTACTACCCGCGCTACCTAGCCTTGCAGTAAACTTACTCAGCACTGATCCTCTTTTATATAGCGGCGTCTATCACTATAATGCCGCGATTATTCCATTTGTCATGATATCGGCCATTCATGGCACGCGTCGTTTAATTAACATCTGGCAAGGTTGGCGTCAAGAACAACCAACCTATCTAGAACAATTAGAGACCGATGATACTTTGGTTCGGACAGGGCTTGTTGATATCGAACCTTCTGTTCAGCCCAGGCTGGCAATGACAACATCTAGCTTACCAACCGATACCCTGGCCACTCCTAGCAATATTACTGGAGGAACATATTCCATCGCGCTTTTCAACTCTTCTTTGTTTTCCTGGTTAAACCATAGAGTTGACCTCTTGAAACCTCGAGTGATGCGGCTGACTTTGCCTGCATGGCGTCACGAACAGTGGCAGAGATTTAGTGCGCGTATGTCTCCACTGGCTAAAATGCTTACTGTTTTCCAATTACAGTGGGTACTGTTTGTCTGGATTGTGCTATTAATCTGGCTTAACTACATGATTGCTATACCTCAACTCAATGCCTTCTGGGCGGATCATACTCCTGGCGTTCGCGAAGAACAAATTCAACGAGTGCTGGCGCTTATTCCACCAGATGCTTCAGTCTCTGCGGGGACGAACCTCAATCCTCACTTGAGCGAACGCCAGCTTTTAGCCGTCTTTCCTTCAGTATGCCTTGATACCCAATGTAATCATACCGTCCAATATGTTATTGTTGATCTCAACGACGTAACTGTAGAAAATCCAGCCGAAGCTATAAATGAACTGAATGGCCTTTCAAAACTATATCGCCCTCTTGCACGTGCTGACGGTGTAATCTTATTAGTTCGCCGTAGCACTTGACACGTGAATCATGTTATAATCGTTTTATACAAAGCTAGGTCCAGCCTACATAAACAGAGCGCTTATGGAGAAGAGCATGATGTACAATCCTAGTAATCCTTTTCCAGAAGAAATGATTACAACGCAACCTACCGAGGCGTATCCTCCAATGGAGGAACTACCACTTAAGCCACCTCCACCTCAATATGCTGTGCAACCTCCACCTCCGGCGCCAAATGGATCATCGGCTCAGGCTCAACAGGCTACACCCATGGAAGTAGGGGAAAGTCCTGTGACTGGCCGGGAGGAAGCGCTGACCATCAAATTTGCCATTGGGAAACTGAACGATTATCTCCTCTGGTTTCTGACGGTTCTGGAAGTAACGTTACTCGTAGAGTTCTTCTTGAAGCTCATAGGTGCGGCCCAGAATAACCTGTTCGCTGGCTTCATGTATGCTTTGACTGTAATCCCGCTCTACCCATTCGATGGTATCGTGCCAAGCACAAAATTGGGAAATAGTGGAGCGGTCATCGAATGGTCTACCCTTATTGCAATGGCTGTCTACTTTTTAGTCTTCTATGCGCTCAGACGATTCTTAAGTATTCTCATTTCTGGCCCTGAAGAGCCTGTTGAGTAAAGAAGCTCAGCGTCTCACACTCTTTCGTCACCTTGATTGAATGCAGAAGAACATAAGCAGTCACCGGGTGATTATTTGTGCTGAAAAATCTCATATCTGTACCGCTCGCAATCTGCCGAGCCATAATTGCCAGCGCTTTCTGGGTTGCTAGCAGAATATTTCATACAGTTGAAGTTCACGGCGTTGAACACGATACTGTTGTGCCTCGAACCTATTATGGTATATTGCATAAACGTGATCTGGATCCGATTATCATCATACCAACAGTCCTATTTCACCGGAGATGGAAGGGTTTGGCAGGAGATCTGCATTTTGCCTTACGCAGCGATGGCTTTACGCCTGGTTTTCTCGGACGGCTAGTTATGCACCCTCGCTTACTCTCGCATACATTACGTTTTCTTTCCATAGGACCAGTTTTACGATGGTTAGGAGCGCACCCTATGCAAGATCTCATGCGACCTGCAGAGGAGTGGGTGCGCGAGGCCCTGCAACTGGATATTGAAAGTAGTGTTGGTGGCGTATTCACCTCAAGCTTTATCGAAGAATTTTCAACTATCACCGGGGTATCCCGGGAGCAAATCGCATCCTATCAGCTTTCGCAACTACTTGATTGGCGTTACCAGTATGCGCTCCAACAATATTGTAGCTCTGATATTCTTTTACAATCAACACGCCGACTAGTAGAACGGCGGATGATAGCAAGAATAAAAGACAGCATTACTGAACTCAATGCGTGGGTGTTAAGTGGAGGCTCCCTATTTGGTTCACCGGAAGGTCAACTTTCTCCCGATGGAAAAGTAAGCCCTATCAACTCTGGCTTGCATCGCATCATGCGTCACATTTCTTCAGACATGAGAGTAGTTCCGATCTCTATTATGTATGATTTTATGACTGTTAGACGAATGCGCATTTTTGTAGACTTTGCTCCATCTATTGAAAATGCATCGCATTTGTCTACTAATGAGCTGGATACTCGGCTTCGCAATGCCTGGCTACGAAATGCCCGCATCACCTCGACTCAACTCGCAAGCGGGTTTCTTGTAGAAGCAAATCATGAGGGTTTAACATCGTTTACATTAGATGAAATAATGGATGCCATGCATCATCAAGCGGTAAAGTTGGCCAACGCTGGTCGGAATGTGGATCAGTGTCTCTTGAAACAGAATCAGGTCCGCAAACGAGCAATAGATTTCCTGGTATATGCAGAACGTCACAGTTTAATTCGTCGGGTTGAAATGTATAAGTGGGAACTTACGTTGGATACCCCGACTATTCAAGTGCGTCCAAGAGAGGTAGGATATGATCAATCACCTCTAGTATACGCCTGGAATGAGTTGCAAGATATACTCAGTGTATAGAAAATACAGAAAAATCCCCTTGCGGCCTTGATCACAATGGTGTATTATATAGCAGGTTCGCACTCTCAATAAGAGAGTGCTAAAATAAAAAGAGTTTACATTAGACTCACACCTAAAAATAGGGAGGATTTGGAGTATGACCACGGTGAGCGTAAAGATTCGACCGCTCGGTGATCGTGTGGTGGTCAAGCCGCTATCGAGCGAAACCGTCACGAGGAGTGGTATTGTGTTACCCGATACCGCGAAAGAGAAGCCCCAGGAAGGGGAGATTTTGGCAGTTGGGCCAGGGAAAGTTTTGGACAACGGCAAGCGTACTTCCCTCGAAGTGAGTGTTGGACAAAAAGTACTCTTTGCCAAATATGCAGGTAGCGAAGTCAAATTGGATGGCGAAGAATATTTAATTCTGCGCGAAAGCGACATTATGGGTATTGTTGAGTAGAAATAGGAGCATGTTTCGTGGCTAAAAAACTGCTATTTGATGAGCAAGCGCGCCAATCTTTGAAGAAAGGCATGGATGCGCTTGCAGGTGCAGTAAAAGTAACACTTGGGCCAAAGGGCCGCAATGTGGTATTGGATAAAAAGTTCGGTGCACCGACGATCACAAACGATGGCGTGACCATCGCCCGCGAGATTGAACTGCCTGATCCATTTGAGAATATGGGCGCGCAGTTACTCAAAGAAGTCGCGACCAAAACAAATGATGTAGCTGGGGACGGGACTACAACAGCAACCGTCCTTGCCCAGGCCATCATTACCGAGGGCCTCAAAAACCTCGCTGCAGGCGCAAATCCCATGATTCTGCGTCGTGGCCTGGAGAGAGGTGTCGATGCTGTCGTCGAAGAGATTAAATCGATGAGCAAACAGGTCGAAACGCACGAAGAGATTGCCCAGGTTGCCTCGATTTCTGCGGCTGATGCTGAAATTGGCGCACTCATCGCTGAAGTCATGGATAAAGTTGGCAAAGATGGTGTCATTACCGTAGAAGAAGGCCGTGGACTTGCGATGGAGCGAGAATACACTGAAGGCATGCAGTTTGATCGTGGCTACATCTCTGCCTATATGGCAACGAATATGGAGCGCATGGAAGCCGAGCTTTCAAATCCTTATATCCTTATCACGGATAAAAAGATCAGTGCGATTGCCGATATTCTGCCGGTGTTAGAGCGTGTCGTTCAAACTGGTCGCAAAGAGTTGGTGGTCATCGCCGAGGATGTCGACGGTGAAGCCCTTGCAACTCTTGTTGTCAACAAACTGCGCGGTACTTTCGAAGTATTGGCTATTAAAGCGCCTGGCTTTGGTGATCGCCGAGATGCCATGTTGGAAGACATCGCAGTTCTTACAGGTGCCAAGGTTATTACTGAGAAAGCCGGCCTGAAGTTAGAGAACGCAACACTTCGCGATCTTGGTCGCGCTCGCACAGTAACAGCGAATAAAGACAACACCACGATTGTAGAGGGTGGCGGTAGCGAAGAGGATATTAAGGCTCGTGTGCGGCAAATTCGCGCCTTGATCGATGAGACTACGAGTGACTATGATCGCGAGAAACTGCAGGAGCGACTTGCTAAACTTGCCGGTGGCGTTGGGGTCATTAAAGTTGGCGCTGCTACTGAAGTAGAGCTAAAAGAGAAGAAGCATCGTGTTGAAGATGCGCTCTCTGCCACACGTGCCGCAATTGAAGAGGGTATTGTAGCGGGAGGCGGTTCTGTACTGGTGCATGCCATTCCTGTACTGGATACTGTTAAGGTTGCTCCTGGTGATGAGCAGACAGGCGTTAACATCCTGCGCCGCGCGCTCGAGGAGCCTTTGCGTCAGATTGCTGAAAATGCTGGACGTGATGGAGCTGTCACAGTCAATGATGTACGCACAAGTCCGCGGGGTCACGGCTTCGATGCGCTCAATGGCGAATATGTGGATATGTTCAAAGCAGGTATCATTGATCCTGTGAAAGTGACTCGTTCTGCTCTGCAGAATGCAGGCAGCATCGCAGGCATGTTCCTCACCACAGATACGCTTATCACCGATGTTGAGGAAGAGGGCGCTGGTGCTATGCCTGGTGGAATGGGCGGTATGGGTGGAATGGGCGGCATGGGCGGCATGATGTAGTATAAGAAACACGTTTTTGAGTCAGATGTCTCTCTGGCAATTGCCAGAGAGACATCGTTTTTTATGCTAGTTGGAAACTATCCCAATCGCTGGGGATCAGGGATAGCCAGGAGGTGGCGTAAATCCGCCAAATTCGCGCTCAAGCATCGAGGCAAATGCGATTGTCATGCGGTCTTCCAGGTAAGGGCCAATTGCCTGTAGCCCGATGGGCAGGCCATCGCGTGTTCGTCCCCAGGGAAAGGCTGTTGCTGGCAACCCACTATAGGAGGCTACTCCGGCGAAGATGGGGAGGTACATATAAGGGACTTCTGCGCCATTCACCTGGAGCGTGCGCTTGAGTATGGGTAGCTGGCTGCTGATATGGGGAAAAGCAGGTGTGATCGTTACTGGGGCCAATAGCACATCGAAATTGCGGAAGAACTCGCGAAAGAGGGCACGGTAGCGACCACGCTGCCCATGCATCCCGATGAACTGAGAGACCGTCGCGTTCACACCCACCTTCTGTGCATTGGCGAACAGATCAGACGACTGTTGAAGCAACTCTACGACATGGGCTCTTTCGTCATCATCAAGGTGGGCGAAGGCGATCACACTCAGGAGCATGGAATAGGCTTCGTGGTGCTGTTTCAGATCAAACCCCTCTGGTTGCACCTCATGCACCTGTGCTCCAAGATGGCGTAATCGCGCCGTCAAGTCGTCGAGAGCAGCAATAATTTCTTCATCGACCTGCAACCAGGGGACAGTGGGCAAGACTGCGATCCGGAAGTCTGCTAGTGCGGTGTGACGCACTGGCGGGAACATGAGACGCCAGGCCACATCTTCACCAACAACTGGCTCGGCGATGATCGAGAGTGCCAGATCCAGATCGATCGCGCTGCGGGCGAGCGGACCCATGACATTCATCACGATAGCTGGATTCTCAAGGGGCGAGCCGGGGATATGGCCGCTGCGCGGAACGGCCGTTTCGCTGGGACGATGCCCATACACTCCACAGAAGGCAGGAGGGATACGCAACGAGCCCCCCAAATCACTACCGAATTCGAGCGGCGTCAGTCCTGCTGCCAGGGCAGCAGCCCCTCCCCCTGTACTCCCACCTGGGGTGCGCGTGAGATCCCAGGGGTTATTCGTGCGGCCAAAGAGTGGGTTGCTGCTTTGCCAGTCGGTCGCATAGGGAGGGAGATTGGTTTTCCCAAGCAGAACCGCTCCAGCATCCAGTACGCTCTGTGCCACTGGAGCTGTGGTGGTAGAGATCGCTTGCGCACGCTGCGGTACTCCGGCAGTGGTGGGCAATCCTGCTACCTCGATGCAGTCTTTGATCGTCACTGGCAAACCGTGCAGTGGCCCAAGCAAAACCCCTCTGGCGATCGCAGCATCGGCCGCGATCGCGCGCTGGTGAGCCTGCTCCTCGTTGAAGGTTACAATCGCATTGAGATCAGGATTATAACATGCGATCCTTTCCAGGTGCCATGCGAGCAATTCCTGTGCAGAAATGCGTTTTGTGCGGAGCGCCACTAGCATGCTCTGGGCGGTTGCAAACTGCTTATCCATAGTTTTCATCTATCTGCTTTCCGAAGAAGCACCATTAGAGTGACGCTGGCGCAGGCTGCTCGCCGCTATCTGGAAGAGCTTCCTCACCAGCATAAACAGCGGTTGTCTGTGTAGTTTGTATACGTTGTCGCGCTCGGCGCAGGTAAGCGAACGTCCAGAGCAAGCTAAGTCCAATTAGACCTCCTGTGAGGATCGGGCCAAAGGCAAGCACCCCCGCAATCGGCAACGTAGAAACCAGGAGCAGGCGTAGGAGGAAGTCACTGCTGTAGACAATTCCCCAGACAATGGTGGTCACACGGCTTGTGTGCCGCACTGACGGGTTCTCCCAAAGCTGATTATAACGGGCGATATGCTCTGGGTCTTTGCCCGCTATAAAGGAGCGACCTACCGAAAACATTAGCGGACGCGGGAAAAGCAGGGAGACGAAGCAGGTGATACCGAGCGCGCCGGTAAAGAGCGATTCGCGTATCAATAACAGGCGCGGGTCTCCTCCCAGGAAGATCGAGATGAACCCGACGGCAAGACCGCCGAGGACAAACAGTGAGATGATGTTGATGCGGCGACCGCGCAGCACGCTTATCAGGGCATCAAGAGCAGGCGCTATTGCCGCTACGCCAAGTGCAGTGACATCAGAGGCATTGTGGGCTTTCAACAGGGTATAGCAACCGAACGGAATGGCGACATTGATAATCAGCAAGCTCGCGATACTGCGGAGCAGAGAAGCCCTGCCTGGAGGTGTTGAAACAGTCTGTGTAGGAAGCATTGGTTCTTTCTCTTTTTCTATTTCTTACAGGTTGTGATAGCAACCGATACACATATCTTCTGTGGAGAGTATAGGCGAATTACATGCACAAGGGAGGTGCCACAGGTCACCTTGTAAGGTCATGTTCTACCCCATGACCCGCTATGACCTGTGGTTGCTAATGCTCTCTCTTCCATAAAGGAGAGGAAGGGAAATGAATCCCAATTTTCAGATTTTGAGATCAGCCGCCGCGCAGTCACACACCAAGATTCTACAGGTGCGGCAAGGACACTTTAATCTATACTCCATAATGTGGCTGGTATCTGAGCGCTCGAGCCAGAGGACCAAGGACTGCAAACAGGGCTTTTTGCAAAAAGATGGGCGGCCGGGTCACGTACATCCCATACTCTGATGCCCCGGAAGCGAATTGCAACAGGCTGGGCTTGCCCTCCTTGTCGGTTTTCCCATCGCGGGCGAGGGCAAACATGGTCTCAAAAAAGGCTTCGGTTTGAAGCGCTGGTTGAAATGCAACGACTACATGCGTCTCTCCATCCCCGACCTTCCATATTGTGTGTGGTGTACCAGTGGAACAGCCACTCTCTCGCCGACATGCAGTACCTGTTCGTGTCCAGCGATTCGCACGCCCAATGCTCCCGAGATCACCTCGAAGTGCTCTTGTTGGTGCGGATGAACGTGCTCTGGTGGACTCATATATCCCGCCAGTAGGAAATCATCGAACTCTAACAATGCGCCATTCGTGTCTTGTGCTGTCGCGCGGAAGATGACGCGGTCATGCGTGACTGGATTTTCTATCATTTCGCCTGTGTGTGACATACTGTCCCTCCTTGGAACGTGATACATGACCCACTCATTCTTCATGGGTCTGCTCCTGCAATAGAGTGGGAGTTGCTAAAGATCCTGATCATCCCTCCTTAGTTTTAAACCACGAGTAGTTCGCCCGGACTCTCTGTGCGCACGACCTCAACGGAACCCCGGTACATTCTTCACACAGTTATGACGACATTTCCCTTTTTGTGTCCTTTTTCGACATACCGGTGAGCCTCGGCAATCTGTTCCAACGGATAGCGTCTATCTATGATCGGTTTCATCTTTCCCGCCTCAATCAGCTCTTTGAGGAAAATTAAATCTTCAGTCTTTTCGCTTGCTGCCCCAACTATTACTTTCTTGCTGCTTCTCATTGAAGTCCATCGCCCTCGAACCATCTGTGACAGCCCAGCGTTAGCTAAAAGATAGCGTCCATTTTGCTTTAGCGATCTTACACTACGTGAAAACGAACTCTTACCTACCACGTCAAAAATAACATCATAGGTCTCACCGCTTTTGGTGAAATCTTCTTGCGTGTAATCAATGACCTGGTCTGCGCCAATTGAGCGCAGCATATCCAATTTCTCCGTGCTGTCCACGCCAGTCACTTCAGCCCCGAATGATTTGGCAAGCTGTACCGCAAACGTACCTATACTTCCACCCGCACCATTAATCAAAACCTTTTGTCCGCTCTGGATATTTCCTTTTCTAAGAAAATGCAATGCTTCAAGTCCCCCAACAGGAACGGCGGCGGCTTCCTCACAGGTCATATTGGCTGGTTTTATTGCCAGCACCCCGTCTTCAGGCAGACATATGTACTCAGCATAAGCGCCGAAACGAAAACCGGTAGCTGCAAAAACCTGGTTACCTTTCCTCAATAGTTTTACATCTTTGCCTACTGCTTCAATTTCCCCGGCTAGCTCTTGCCCCAGTATTTTTTTCCTTGGTTTTCTGAGGCCCATGTATAGTCGCAGGGGAAGCCAGATAAAGAGTGGGATTTTGAAACTCCGAAGTTCACAGTCCCCTGCTGTTACGGTTGTCGCATATATTCTTATCAGCACTTCATTGTCCTTGGGAGTAGGTTTTTCTACCTCCTTGAGCTGAAGTACATCCGGTGATCCGTATTCTGTGTAGACAATTGCTTTCATATGTTTCTCTGAGATTGTTCGGCTTTATTGTTAGGTTGCGACAGTAATCACGACTTTTCCCTGGGCGTGTCCTTTTTCCAGATACCGGATAGCCTCAGCAGTCTCACCTAACGGGTACCGTCTATCGATGACCGGTGTCACGAGGCCCTCTTCAATCAGCTCTTTCATCACCAGTAAATCCTGTGCGTTTGGTGTATGAGCCGAGTTCCCCATTTTCTGTCTCCCAGTCCTGGACATCACTGGCCCCAGGAGCATGGCCTGGAAGAGTTGGGCCATGGAACCTCCGGTCATGACATACACTCCCTCGGGACGTAATGCACGCTTATACTCTGAAATCGAATGATAGCCGTTCACCGCAAGAATCAGGTCATAGCGCTGCCCATTGTGGGTGAAATCTTCGTGCGTGTAATCAATGACCTGGTCTGCCCCAAGCGAGCGCATGCTCTCCATATTGCCTGTGCTGCAGACGGCGGTGACGTCCGCTCCAAATGCTTTGGCAAGCTGCACCGCAAAGGTCCCCACGCCGCCGGACGCACCATTGATCAGCACCTGCTGCCCCTTCTGAATGTGTCCTTTATCGCGAAGGCCTTGCAGGGCGGTGAGAGCCGCTTGAGGCACGGCTGCTGCTTGCTCAAACGAGAGCGTGGTCGGTTTGAGGACCACAGCCGTTTCAGGCACAGAGACATAGTCGGCAAAACCGCCAAAACCATACTTGGCAGTGTTTGCGAATACCTCATCACCTGTGTGAAACTGTTGTACGTTTCTGCCAACCGCTTCAATAACCCCGGCTATGTCAGATCCGAGTATCGTGTGCTTTGGTTTGAGAAGCCCAAAGCCCATCATTCGGGCTTTCCCTCGCAATAAAAAAACGTCACCCGCATTGACGGAAGCTGCATGAACGTGTACCAGGACTTCATCGTCCTGCGGGACCGGCTTTTGAACGTCTTCCAGTTTCAGCACATCGGGTGAACCGTAGGTGTGATACACAATCGCTTTCATGTGTGTCTCCTCCTGCTTCCTTACAACGGTATTTGTTTTCGTTTGTGTCATGAGTGTTCTCCTTCTTCAAGTTCTCGTGCGATATTTTCTTGAGCCATCGCATATCTGTTTTCTTATACCAAACGCCTGTAGTGAGAGCGACCGCCTGCTGGACACCCGACCCGATCGTGGCGGGTGTCCAGCAAGAGGAAGCTCGAATCTCCTCGTCGGCTCCAGTATTTTCGAATACGAAATGGACGCTACTGCGTGTTGAGGTCTACAGCCACGGGATCACGAACTGGGGCGGGGATGCGTTCGTCTGGTTTTTGAATCCTCACACCGATCACGAGCAGGTAGACGACCATCGAGATCTCCGCGAGTGCTGACGGGATCCAGATGAAGCTATGAATCTCTTTGCCAAAGTCTGGGACCAGGAACTGCGCGAACAAGTCCACGAGGTAGCAGACGCCCCCTACGATGAGCAGGACGCCCAACCACTTGGGAAACCACCCTGCTGACTTGTACGCGAGATACCCCAGCGGTATCAGCCACAGACCAAAGAAGATCTGCGCGATGAAGATCCCATAGTGCTGGGTGTCGAGCAAGAGCAGCACCAGGGCATTCGAACCCGCGGTGCCGAAGGCAGCCAGGTTGACTGCACCGGTTGCAACCCGCAAGCCCTCAAACTCGAAGACCGTGTTGAGGCACGTGATGCCGGCCCCGATTGCGACGAGGACGACCATTGCCATCGCCACGCTCTTGTTCACGTGCTTGAGCAGCAGGTAGAGGGTCAGTCCGAGGAAGATCCAGATTGTCTGATCTAACAGGTCGGAGACGACGCCGAGACGCACAAGTCCGGCGTTCGCGACGACGTTCCCAGCCGTGGTCGCCGCGTTGCCTGCAGCATACATCCTTGGTTCCACAAAGCCTTCGGCAAAGCCGCCGAAGATGCCGACGAACAGGTAGAGGACGCCGGCGATTTGCGCGAGGCGCTTCGGTGAGCTGGGCATCTGTGTCTCCTTCTCGTTGGTATATGTTATCGTTTGTGTCATGAGTGTTCTCCTTCTTCAAATTTTACTGCGATGTTTTCTTGAGCCATCGCATACCTATTTTCTTATACCAAACGCCTGTAGTGAGAGCGACCGCCCGCTGGACACCGCCACGATCGGGTCGCGGGTACCAGCAAGAGGAGATATCGGGAACGGAGCTAAGACTACTATGCGGCTTTCGTTTGAGCGGGCAAGCGATACCACTCCAGAGTTTGCCGGACCGCCTCCTGATGGGACGTGGCGATATCACCGAAGGCTTGCACGAATTTGCTGCTGTCCACCACAAAGGGCTCGTTAAATTCATACAGCATCTCAGCGACTTCGCGCAGTAGCGGATTGAACAGGCCCAGCATCCTTACCAGCAGATCGGGGACAGAACTCATCCTGGGAGGTAGTTGGGCCTCCTCGAAAAAGAGAGTGAGCATCTGGCGCGTGGTCAGCGTCGGTGCGTTAGGAATATGCCAGCTTTGGCCAAGCGCTTCGTCATGCGCGCCAAGCAGCACCAGCCCTTTCCCGAAATCATTGACATAGGTATACGTATGGGGCATATCCAGCTTGCCCACGACCGACACACTCTTGCCATTCAGCAGGGGAGGGACGATCCGGTCGCCAAAGATGCCTTGTGAACCAGCTCCAGGTCCATAAAAGTCGGATGCACGCCCGGAGGTAGCTCGCACAATCCCTGCACGATGGGCTGCCATCAGATCCTCGGCCATCTTCGCGCGCACCCGCCCTTTACGTGTAGTGGGGTGGAAGGGAAGCGTTTCGGTGATAGAACCGGAGACCGGGCCGTACATATAGAGATTCTCGGTCACGACGAGCTTTGCATTGGCCGCTGCCGCGCCCTGGATAATGGCGGCGTGCATCGGAGGCAAAAGCGCTGCCCAGTCGGTATAGGGCGCGTTGACACAGTTGTAGACGACAGTCGCATCCTGGCACACCTGGCGTGTGAAAGCCTGGTCTGCAGCATTGCCTTTCACGACTTCGACGCTCTGCGGGGCCGCTGCTGTGCCACTACGATTGACCAGGCGAACGCGCTTTCCCTGTCCGTGGAGTTCGCGCATCACCGCGAGACCAACGGGTCCGGTACCAAAGACGACATGCAATTCATCGTGAGGAATCATCGTTTTCTCTCCTTTTCACTCAGGATCTCCTCAAGCACTCACAGGACGAACTTCGTTACGTGTTGCCAAACGATGGGCTGCCTCAGGATCATGGCTAGGCAGATAAATCGATGGCACGCTTTGCAGGTATGTCCGAATCTGTTGTGATGTCTTTTGGTAGAGCGCTACATCCCGTGTGACCCCGTCAACTGCATCATCAAACAACAATTGCTGGGTATAGGAGGTATCAGCCGCGAAAAAGATCGCGTGCTCATCTTCCTGCACAATAACCGAGTAATGCCCGGAAGTATGACCTGGTGTCGGAACCAGGTGGACATCACCCGCGCTGGTGAGCGAATAGCTGCCTGGAAATGGCCCAAAAGGCTGAGAGGCAAAATCGATCAGGTGTGGCTTGAACCACGTCGGCCAGTGCTGAGGCAAATAGCCTCTCATCTGTCCCCGGAAACCGTAAGCGGCCTGATATTCTGTGCGCGAAACCAGGATCTCGGAAGTTGGGAAATGAGGCAGCCCACCGGCGTGATCGGTGTGGAAGTGGGTTAGCAGCACCCAGCGCACATCGGCTGGTGCAAAGCCCAGGGCGCGCAGTTGAGGCCCGATCTCCTCTTCAGGACGTACCAGTTCGCGCACGCCCAGTTTGAAGTAGGGTTGCCACCAGGGGAAGTAGCCTGGTTCTGCCACCCGGGCGGTCTCGCCTGTGTCAACAACGATCAGACCCTCTGGATGCTCAATCACCCAGGCATAGATAGGTAGGGGTTCTGTCCATGTTGGATCAAGCAGGGTGTTGATTGGCCGCAGGGCACCACGCCCCCGGCCGTTCAACTGACGTGCTTTGATAGCAACGGTTCCTGTTTGGATAGCGTGTATGCGCACAGTCTACTCCTTTTTACTCATACATCAATCGCGCTCTAGGGTTCGTTTTGCATTTCGGTTTCCCGTTTCAGGCAAAGCAACCTGTCTTCTCTCTACATAAGGTTTGCAGAAGGTACCCCGGCCCTGGCTTGAGGCTGTTGTTGCCGTATGTGTTGGTCAATTGAATTGAGCACATCATGTAAGGCATTATTTTGCTGGATTGCTCCTATCGCTGCTGTAATTAGCAAGGGATGGATGATCAGACCAACCGCTCCTACTGCAATCTGATCGACCCAGTCCTGCGCTCCTACGTTCACGAGCACCCCGCCGTCAACACGCTGGAAAGAAATCGCGAGTGCCTTATCAAAGCCTGTGATAGTTCTCAAGGCGCTATCCTTCTTCAGTTGAACAGTGGTCTGGTTGGCATCGCCAAATTGTTGTGCTTTGTACCCCTGCGCCAGATATTCAACCACCAGCGCTTGAGCAATCGGTGGAATATTGATCTCCTGGGTCTCATAGTAACGTGTTTCCATATTATTCTTTCCTCTCTAATTCTTAATAGGTTATCAAAGTAATCGGTTCACATATCTTCTGTGGAGAGTATAAGCGAATTGTAAGTACAGGAGAGGTGACAAAGGTCACCTTGAGAGGTCATGTTCTTCCCCATGACCTTCTATGACCAATAGTTGCTGATGCTCTCACTGAGACAAGAGGAAGAGAGATAGGAATGAATTATATGATCCCCAGTTCTCTGGCTTTGAGTGCAGCCTGCGTGCGGTCACGTACGCCCAATTTTCCCATTATGCTCGTCAGGTGATTCTTCACTGTGCCCACAGTAATGATCAAGTGATCTGCAATCTCTTTGTTGCTGGCACCCTGACCAAGCAGGCGCAGGATCTCCAATTCGCGTTCGGAGAGAGGCTCGATCAAAGGTTGAGATGAGGAGGGCCGCTGGGGTGACAGGCGCGCGAACTCAGCAACGATCTTGTTCACAATGGAAGGCTCTAAGAAAGACTCACCACGCGCGACTCCACGGATGGCCTCGACCAGTTTTTCCGAGGGGACATCTTTGAGGAGATAGCCGACCGCTCCAGCGCGTAGACCCTCAAAAACATCCTCGTCATCATCGAAAGTGGTCAGCACAATCACTTTGATGGCAGGATGGTAGCTCTGCAGGCGGCGGGTCGTAGCCACGCCATCCAGGATGGGCATATGCAGGTCCATCAAGATGATATCTGGTTCGTGGGCAGCCGCCAGGCGCAGCGCCTCCTCCCCATTGCGAGCCTCTCCCACAACCTGCAGGTCAGTCTGTACGGAAAGGAGGGTGTGCAGTCCTTCGCGGAACAATGCCTGGTCATCGACAATCAGTACGCGAATTGGAGTGCTCATAGCGGGAGCTCCACTTCTAAGAGAAAGCCTTCACCAGGAGAACTGGCCGTGCGGATCTGTCCACCCAGGGCCCTGGCTCGCTCGCGCGCTCCGAGCAACCCGAAGCCGTCTGTGGTGCAGAGAACCCCGACACCATTGTCCTGCACGCGTAAGCGCACCATATGCTCCTCGGTTCCGTCAAGAGTGAGGTCGACATGGGTGGCATGCGCGTACTTGCGCACATTGGTGAGTCCTTCCTGCGCAATGCGATATAACGCGAATTTCACCGGAGACGAGAGTTGGGGCAACGCGCCAGGTATGAGGAGCGAGGTAGGCACGCCCGCTGCCTCCGACTCCCCCACCAGATCTGTGAGTGCCTCAGGCAAGGAACGGTTCTCAGTAGGCAAGGCGCGCAGCGCGGCAATGGAACTCCGAATTTCGCCTAATCCGTCCCGCGTGAGCTTCTGCGCTTTCTCAATGGCACTGCGAGCACGCATAGGATCCACGTCCAGCATGGCCCGTGCCGCCTCAAGCTGTACATTGATGATAGTGAGATAATGCCCCAGGTTATCATGGATCTCCCGTGCCAGGCGGTTCCGTTCGGCGGCTGTCGCCAGCGTTTCGATTTGCTGCAGCATACTCGCGTAATCGCTGGTGCGCTTCGCCAAGTGCTTTATGCGCTTGTGATTCGCGCATCACGGCTTCAGTAAAGACGAACACGAAGACACACGAGGCAAACATCGAGAGAACGATCAGGAGGATGGTTTTCCAGGTATCTCCGACACTTCTGTCCACAAAGCCAAGTAGCAGCAGCAGCAGCACGCACATGGCGACCGCTCCACTTCGGGAAGGAGAACAATACTATAGGCTGCAAGGGGCACGAGCAGAAGGAAGCCCTCTCCCAGGCTGAGGAAGAGAATTGCTCCGAGGATGACGACGAGGACGATAAAATACACTAGCATGATCGGTCTGGATGGTGAGCGCCAGCAGTACTCCAGGCCAAACAACCCGACCGCCGTATACAGGAGACCGAGTCCAACCAGGATAGCTACACGCCACGGGTCAAATGGTATGGAGACGAGGAGGGACACATAGGCGGCAACAATCAGCACGAACAGGCCGCGGCGATACTGTCGCTGAGGAAAAGCCGCAATCTGTTCTCGCGTCTTCATCAGAATCCTTTCTTCCTGGCGATAGAAAGTCTTATCGTGTGAATGCCAGGTGAGTGAGACGCCTTGCCTTCGGACGGGGTGCAAGAGAGAAACATGCAGGAATTGCTTTCCTTACGTTTCGCTCAGAGCATGAAGCTGCTCACTATAATTCTGTTCATAAAGAAAGCGGCGTGGAGACCCGTCTGCCGATCACTCGACGGGAGGAAACGCCGCCCTCCTTCCAAATTGATAACTGTAGCCGTCCACGCGATACATCGGATGACAGTCACGATGGCTGATGCCCTCTATCGTCCCTGCTCCTGTCGTAATATTGAAGAAGCCAGTAGCGCGAACTGCCACCCGTCCCACATACGTTCCGACTCTCTTGCCGTGTGTCACCACTGCCTTGACGATATCGCCGGTCTGGTAGCCCTTCACTGATCGGGCCTGTTTGGATCTCGTTCGTGGAAAGCCATGCTTGTCCATCAAGCACATTTGTCGATTGCCATACCCATGCGCTGTGATGAGCAGTGGCACCACATCACTGATATGGAGGTGCTCAGGTGTGCTCTTTCCTACACACGCTGCGTCCATCCAGTGCGCTTTCGGCAATCCTCGCATCGTCCTGTTGAACTTGGTGAGTCCCCCACTGCCACATTCGATGGGCACCCCCAATACTTGCAGCCGCTCAAAAAGCGCCCACCGTGTGCTGTTCACAGCAGCAGCATGTGTGAGCGGGGCTCTCGCCTGTGCCAGGATGCTCTTTAAGACAGCGGGTTTGTGTGCCAGGAACACCTGCACATCCTGAGCTCCCTTCTTACTGTTGCAGGGTTCACAGGCCAGGGTCAGGTTGCTGATCCGATCAGTGCCCAGTTTGGCACGTGGATGGATGTGTTCAATTTGCAACGGGACATCCTTCATGCCACAATAGGCGCACCGGCGCCCCCACTTCTCAAGAAGATATTCCCGAACTTCATAGCCGGAGAGCGTCCCCTGTTGGTACTCGACGCCTGAGATCTCGGGATGCTCCATCTTTTGCAGATCGAACTTGACCGACTCCACGCTGATCGCTGTGATCGAGCAGCAGCGGCGTAGTCGATGCACCCAGGTCAGAACATTGGCTACTCTGCTTTCAAGGGAGGGCGGGAGCCATCCTTGCGGTTTTCTGCGATGAGCGAATCTGGCCTGACGATAGCGTGTCTTGCGCTGCCTCCGTGAACGGCGTACTGCTCGACGGGCATCCAGTGCCTTTTTGATGGCTTGTCCCCGATGCTTCAACTCCGCAGCGAAGACCACTTCGCCAGAGGCATCGTTCACAATGGCCAGTCCTGTCACTTTCGAGCCAGGATCAAGCTTCACGCGCAATGGTTCGACGTGCGGTGACTCTGCAGAACGCTTGAGCACAATCGTAAAGGGATATCTACGCAGCACCGCAGCTTTGCCTTGAGTGAGCAGGAGACGTGCCCTCCCAGGATGGACCGGGTTTAGCGGTTGCTTCTTGGTATCTACGACAAACACTTTTGACATATCTGCCCTTTCGGACCTCTGGTTTCCCAGGTAATGGTGGCCTCGCTCAGTTATCGTGGCTTGTTCGGTCTCACACACTTCCTTCACCCACTACAGATGTTTAATGCGAGACGATAGGTCTCCAAGCTGGCCCTGCACCGGGGGGTATCGTGACCACGATAACGGCTACTCTTGCAAGTGAGCTGGTCAGGTTGGACTCATACAAGCCCGTCTCGTTTTATCCGTCCGACATACGTTCCGACTCTCTTGCCGTGTGTCACCACTGCCTTGACGATATTGCCGGTTTGATAACCCTTCATTTGATTTCTCCTGTCAATATCGCTTGCATCTTCAGTGTCATAACTGCTCGACTCTTCCATCCGAATTTGGAGAGTTCCCATGTCTCAAACTCATGTGCCACCTTTGCCTTCCGTTCCAGAGCTAGAGAAGTATTGGAGTAGAGCCATTTTGCGAGGGCCATGGCCTTAATACCTGTATAGACAATTTCAGGTGTTTTACTGCCATATACCTTTACTCTCGCAACCCCTACCCCTGTTTCTTGATCAAGCATCTGAGCTACCTGATGAAGAAACAACGAACCGCCAACCATACTTACGTGAGGACGGCGACGCGTTGAAGTGTCCCAACGAACGGTGCCATCACCATCGATGTAACCACGTATAAAATGGCGTCGATACCCCTTTGGAATGAAAGGCATTTCAGCAACTAAGGATTTTGCAGGAATACCCCCAAGTTTATGTAAGTCATCCCACATCTGCTTATTGCCAATTCTAAATGTGTAACAATTCCCCTGCCTTGCACACAACCTGTGTTCAGAACTCATGACAGACTGGATAAGTCGTAAATGCTCTCTATCTTTGCTCACAAAACCTATGTGAAGGTCTCTGTGAGGTTGTCCCATCCATCCGTCTGCAAACCAGAAGCCAAAGACATAGGCCATCTCAGGTGTCCATGTAGAGAAAAAAGCCTAATTCGTAGCATATGTCATATGTTATTTCCCTTTGCGGCCTCGCTCAGTTATCGTGGCTTGTTCGGTCTCACACACTTCCTTCACCCACTACAGATGTTTAATGCGAGACGATAGGTCTCCAAGCTGGCCCTGCACCGGGGGGTATCGTGAACACGATAACGGCTACTCTTGCAAGTGAGCTGGTCAGGTTGGACTCATACAAGCCCGTCCCGTTTTACGGGATTGGGTCCCTGACAATCAGCATCCTCCAAGAAAGGAGCATGAAGAGAGTTCTTCACCCCTAGTATACCACTTGCTTCTTCTCTTATTTGTGAAACATACGCATGCTACCCACCGCCTTCGCTGTAAGATAAAGTGATCTCGGGATTAGGAACCTTCCTGCTTTCTGTTGTTGAGGAGAATTGTGCAAAGTCGAGGTATGTTCTGTTAGCTGGCAACGCTGCTTTTCGCTTGGAAACAGCATATACTGAATATAGAATGATATATTATAGGAAATGCTAAAACACAATGATCCAGGAAAAAATACGACCAGTAGAACCAGTACTCTTGAAAAAACCTCTCTTACGTGGATGGTTCCACGCGCTGGCAGCGGTGGGAGCAATTATATTAACAGCGGCTTTGTGCTGGATGAGTCGGGGCGATATCCCTCGCATGATCTCTATGCTCATCTTTGGTTTGAGTATGATCGAGCTTTACACCGTCAGCGCCATGTATCACATTGGCAACTGGCCTGCCCCTCAACGTCGAGTTTTACGTACCATTGACCATGCGAATATCTTTATCTTGATTGCGGGTACCTATACTCCTCTGTGCTTCAATGTCTTGAGTGGATGGTTCCGTATCGTCATGCTGTTGTTGATCTGGTCGCTTGCAGTTCTTGGCGTCTGCCTATCATTCTTTACCCTGAAACTTCCTCGTTGGGTGCTTGCCAGTCTCTATGTTGGTATGGGCTGGGTCGCAATTCTGGCGCTACCTGTCTTCATAACGAAACTACCCTGGACAGCACTGGCAACCCTTGCTCTGGGAGGTATTCTCTATACAATCGGCGCAGTCATTTATGCCCGTAAGAAACCAGATCCTTTTCCTAACGTACTGGGGTTTCACGAAATC
Organism: uncultured Chloroflexia bacterium; assembly: GCA_963702765.1. Taxonomy (GTDB): domain Bacteria; phylum Chloroflexota; class Ktedonobacteria; order Ktedonobacterales; family Ktedonobacteraceae; genus DATMNR01. The sequence continues at coordinate 18,984 of CAVPEB010000035.1, read as the reverse complement.
TTCCATCTTTTCGTAATTGCTGGAAGTGTGGCTTTTGCTGCCTGCATCTGGATCTGGGCTTTACCGTTTCCCAGAATGTAGGAGCAAACTTATCTTGCCAGAAGCAACATCATTCTTGCAGCCTGCAATGCCAGGTCAACAAGCCAGAACGGCAACACTGTTCCCATGGCTAACGTTCCCACAGCAGCTATGCCGAGAGCTATCCATGTCGTCCAACCTGCATTCGCGAGACCTTGCTCAACGACAGGTTCGACTTCAACTGCTGTCTTTGGTGTCGCTTTAACTGCTACCGCGGTTGCCGTTCGAGTACCGCCTTCGCTCAAAGTTGTTGAGATGCGCTTGCCAGATACAGGTGTGGTTATTGCTGGTACAGTTTCTTTCTCCATGAACATAGCTGCAATGACACGTAGATAATAATACATGCCCAGGATACTTGCGAGTACGCCAAGAATCATGAGTTCAGGGTGACCACTTTGCAAGGCAGCATAAAATATGTAATATTTAGCAGCAAAACCAGCCATAGGAGGAAAGCCTGCTAATGCCAGCATGAAAAATGCTAACAGGCCAGCAAGCACTGGTTGACGATTCCACAAGCCTCGTATTTCACTTAAATTCGCGCCTGTATTATCAGAGCGTTCCAGCACAGAAACAACGCCAAAGGCTCCCAGGTTCATAAATGTATAGCACAGCAAGTAAAAAAGTATGGCTGAAAGGCCAATAGCGCCACCTGCAACAACACCAATCAGAAGATAGCCTGCATTCGCAATACTTGAATAGGCCAGCATTCGTTTCACGTTGCTCTGCACAAGCGCCATGATGTTACCGCCAATAATTGTCAGAATAGTGATGGCTAGCACAACAACTTCCCAGTCTGGTTTGACCAGTGGTAGCACTACATCGAAGACACGTGCGAATGCGATTAACGCGGCAGCTTTAGTGCCAACCGACATAAATGCCGTGACAGGAGCTGGGGCACCTTCATAGACATCAGGCGTCCAGGCTTGGAAAGGTATTGCTGATACTTTGAAAGCGAATCCAACTATCATCAAGCCCATCCCAATCAGCAGAAATGCAGGTAGCTGTCCTACTACCGTTGGATTGAGGGAGCGTGTTGTTGGAAAGTTATTGAAGAGAAAGGAATGTATGCCGATGAATGAAGTATTGCCTGTTGCGCCATAGGTCATGGCAATACCATACAGTAAAAATGCAGATGCAAACGAACTTAGCAAGAAATATTTCATGCTTGATTCCTGCGAGCTGCTGCGCCGCAGAATAAACCCGCTAAGTATATAGAGCGCCAGTGACAGCATCTCCAGGCCCAGGAAAACAGTCAGAAAGCTAGTGGCAGCAGCCAGGATCATCATGCCAATAGTTGCAAGTAGCATCAGCGCATAATATTCCCCCTGGTGTGTAAGATTCATGCGTTGCAAATAAGCTGGAGAAAGCAGTATTCCGAGAGCGCTCGCACTCAGAATAATAATATAGGCATACAGTGAGCCTTGATCAGAGCTGATCATCATATAAAATGCGGGCAGATGATCTCCGAACATAAAGAGTATGATCGTAGCGATTATAGCGCCTGCCAATCCCAGGAGGCTCAATATTGGCAAGACTAAATAGGTTGTACTGTTTTTTTGATTTTTAGCTGGTTGTGGCAGTAGCAAATCAACCATGAGAACCAGCAGCGCAACTACTGCCAGCACCACTACTGGTGCAATGCGCGCCCAATCGGCTGCTGATGCTATATATGTGAACGACATAGAAAACCCCCAAGGCAACCATTACCTTATCAAAGCACTTGCGTAATTTTGTAGTGTATTCACTACTGATGGCTCCATCAAAAAAGTGATCGAATTTGGTTGCAGCCCAATATAAAAAATTAAGAGAAGCAATGGCGAGAGCAATGCAAATTCGCCTAATTCAAGATCTGTCAGAGTGCCTTTGCGCAGCAGAGAAGCTACGACACCTTCCGTCTGGCGTGGTCCCTCCATCATACCCTGGAAAAATCGCATCATATACCAGGCTGCTGGTATGATCACAGCCGTACCCAGTATGCCATAAATTGAACTACTACGAAAGACGCCGATCAAGGCCAGGAACTCGCCTGCAAAACTATTCAATCCTGGCAAACCTAGCGCTGAAAGAGAAGCAATCAGTAAGACAGTTGCCATCACAGGAATACGAGTTGCAAGTCCGCCAAAGTCGCTCAAACGGCGCGTTCCTGTTCGTGCTTCAATGAAACCGACAATAAGGAACAGCGCGGCAATGGTGATACCATGGTTCACCATTTGCAAGACAGAACCCTCAACACCCTGTATATTGAATGAAAACATGCCTAGGATGACGATGCCCAAATGGCTAATACTGGCATAAGCAAGTAGGCGTTTTATATCAACTTGCACCACCGCCAGCAATGCGCAATAAAGGATGCTAATTACAGCCAGTACTTCGAAAAGTGGGGCGAGCGTATGCGCGGCGCTAGGAAAGAGAGGTATGCAGTAACGTAGGAAACCAAAAGTTCCTGTCTTCGCCATCGCTCCAGCCAGTAATGCCGTCACAGGAGCAGGCGCTTCGCTGTAGGCATCAGGTAACCAGCTATGGAAGGGCACTAAAGGCACTTTGACCACAAAAGCTGCCGCAAAGGCTAGAAATAGCCAGATCTGAATCGTAGAGCTGAGTTTACCGTTTAATAAGGTGATCAGGTCCAAAGTATAAGGACCCCCAACTAACTGCTGGTGATAATAGCCCAGAGCAATAATACCTGCGAGCATCAACAAACTGCCCACAGAAGTGTAAAGCACAAACTTGATAGCCGCGTACACCCTGCGTTCGCCTCCCCAGCTTCCAACCAGAAAATAAGCAGGGACCAGCATCAGTTCCCAGAATATATAAAAGAGGAAGAGGTTTGTGGAAAGAAAAACGCCTAAGATACCACATTCCAAAAGCAGCATAAAGGCCATATAATTCTTGACCTTCAGTTCAATTTTGAATGATGCTGCAATGCATACGACTGTAAGCAACGATGTGAGCGCAACAAGTAACAGGCTGATACCGTCGACACCCAGGCCATAATTGAGGATGAATCCTGGTGTGGAGATCCACGTAACTTGCTCACTGACATTTGCAAAGAAGGTACTGGTTGGACTTGAGCCAACGATTGTGGACCCTGAGGCCAGGTTAGCCTGTGAATAGGCTAACATCAAACCCAGAACTATGAGTAAATCAATCCAGGCGACACTCAGCGCTGTCCACCGAATAAGATTGAGCCGCTCTTTGGGCAAGAACAAAATAACAATTCCACCGAGCAATGGTAGGAATGTAATGAGCGATAACAAAGGAAACATGCCTCTACCCCCTCACCGCGTAGTACACGATAATCAACAAAACTCCAATCATGATTGCTAAAGCATAATTTCGTACATATCCTGTTTGTAGTCGACGTAGTCCTTTACTCATGCCAAGGAAAAGCTTTCCCAGAGATCGACTACCACCATCGAGTGCATCGCGCTCGAGCAGGCGAGTCGACGTTCGACCAATCCACAGGGCAGGCTGAATAACGACCGCGATCAAGAACTCGTCGACGTAATACTTATGCAATACAAACTGGTAGAGCGGGTTCGTGTTCTCTTTATAGAAGAAGCCTTTTCGATACAAAGTCCAGGCCACAAAAATACCCGCCAGCGCAATACCAACGCTGATAAGAGTTGATACCCACTCAATCGGTAAAGACCCGACAGGAATTGTTATTGGCACGTTCGTCCAGGCTGGATTGGTAAAAACAGGATTCAAAAACGTTGCAAATGGATGTAAACTTTCGTCCCCGAAGAGCGCGAATGAACCAATGAAACCACCAAATACAGACAGCACTGACAGTATTATCATTGGAACCGTCATGATCGCGGGAGATTCATGAATCTCGTCATCGCTTTTGAGTTGGTGACTGTGTCCCGAGTCTTCTTCATCCTCAGTGACTGCACTGCCTCGATAACTCCCTGAGAAGATGCCAAAGAAAAGCCTGAACATATAAAAAGCAGTCAAACCAGCGGTGATAATGCCAATACCCCAGAGTAGATAGAAAATAAATCCACCACCTGAGGAAGCATAAGTCAACAAGGAACTCAGAATATCATCTTTACTCCAGAAGCCTGCGAGCGGTGGTATCCCACTGATCGCCAGCGCTCCGATCAAGAATGCCCAGAACGTGATTTTGAGACGGTAACGCAATCCCCCCATTGCGCGCATATCCTGTTCGCCGCCAAGAGAATGGATTACCGCGCCCGCAGCCAGGAAAAGCAGCGCTTTGAAGAAAGCATGCTCCATGAGAAGAAAAATGCCACCGCTATAATTATGAGCGCCTTCACTCATAAACATATAACCTAACTGGCTGATGGTCGAGTAGGCCAGCACGCGTTTAATATCTAACTGGAACAAAGCTATCGAAGCGGCAAAAAGCGCGGTAATGCCGCCAATGATTGCGACAACGAGCAGCGCTTTGGGTGATACTTCAAAAAGTGGATTGGCGCGCGCTACAAGATACACTCCAGCCGTTACCATCGTTGCGGCATGAATGAGTGCACTGACTGGTGTTGGCCCTTCCATTGCATCTGGAAGCCACATATATAGGGGTAACTGCGCGGATTTGGCAGTACAAGCGAGAAAAAGCAAAAGGCAGATTATGGTTGTGGAGATTGTTGGGATGCCTCCTGCTGTGACCTGGTTGAAGACTCCTATGGTGCCAGTGCTGTTGGTAAAATAGTTCAGCGCTCCGTAGTGTTTGAAAATCAGGAAGATCGCTAGCATCAGGCCAAAGTCACCGATGATGTTGATGACCAACGCTTTTTGCGCGGCAGCAACCGCAGCGCGCCTTTGATACCAGAAACCAATTAACAGGAACGATGCCAGGCCAACTAATCCCCAACCTATCAGTAGGAAAAGAAAATTGTCTGCACTTACGAGCAAGGTCATCGCAAAAATAAAAAAGTTCATATAGCAGAAGAAGCGCCAGAATCCTTCATCTTCTTCCATATAACCTGCTGCATAAATATGAATAAGCAAGCCAACACCCGTTACCACCATCAACATGATTGCGGATAAGGGATCAAAGAGCAATCCAAAACTGATACTTAGAGGTGCAACACCTATCGTTGTGCCAGAACTTAACCATGTATAAAACACCTGGTCGCTCAGCCGTGCTGAAACCGGTGTTGTGCCTAACATAGAGAAAAAACTAATAGCTGTAAAAATAAATGCCAGGCCAGAGGCCCCTAGCGCCACAGCAAGTATTCCTCTGTGTGGTAAAGCGCGACCGATCAATCCCAGGATGATAAATCCCAATAAAGGCATCAGTAGCACCCCTAGAGTCAAATTTGTCATAATCAACTAGCCTCGAAGTATGTTCATATCATCAACATCGATATCACGCCGGGTGCGGAAGATAGAGACGATAATGGCCAGGCCCACAACTACTTCTGCTGCTGCCACAGTGAGTACGAGGAAGACGAACATCTGGCCATCCACCGAGTTCAGGTAGTGGGAGAAAGCAATAAATGAAAGATTAACGGCATTTAGCATAAGTTCTATTGACATAAATATAATGAGTGGGTTTCTTCGGATAAGTACGCCTGTTACCCCTATTGTGAAAATAATCGCACTTACTACTAAATACCAGGTCAAGTTAGATGACATATGATTCCTCCAATTACTCCTTGCAGCTTGCCTGACTGCGCAGCAATAGACGCGCTAGCGTCGTTGCAGAGATGCTATCAAGCTTCGCCAGCGTCTTTGGCAAGTTACATAAGAGTCATTACTCTTTACGGCCTAATACCATCGCGCCCAAAATCGCCACCACAATCAACAAGCTGGTAACCTCGAAAGGGAATGAGAAGCCATGAAAAAGTGCGAGGCCAAAGGCTTGAGTATCACCTTGAAGTAACACTACATGAGCGAGGCCGTTTGGTCCAGTGGTTCTGGCTGCATCGATAGTCGGAGTGCCCGTGAAGAGCAGGTAGCTCAAAGCTCCTACAAGTATCAGGCCCAGCGTTGCGGCAACGCCGCGTTGCCAGGGTATACGGTCTGTCATACTCGTATCGCGTGCTTCAGAAGCCAGCATAGTAACCACAAATAGGAATAAGACCATGATAGCGCCGGCATAGATCAGAATTTGCACAACAGCGATAAACATCGCACCCAATTGTAAGTAAAAGAGCGCCAGAAACAGGAGAGTCAGGATCAAACTCAATGCGCTATGCACGGCATTCCTGAAAAGTATGACCCCTAAAGCAGAGGCTATGCTGGCAACTGCCAGCACAAAGAATGAAAGTACTTGTGAGTCAATCATACGTCCTCCCTGTTCTCATGATGCTGAAACTTCCTCCTGTCCTCATCTTGCTCCTCATTTTCCACCAGGACTGGTTCATCAGTTGGAATATTGCCCAGACCAACTGCAGCCGCGCTTGCCTGCGAACCATCAAACACGTGCCGTGACTGCGGCATTGGTTGCGCAGCTTCTGATGGAGGTGGATCGAACCAAACAGCACTCGAACCGACGGTTGCCTGACCCATAGGCTCAAGCAACTGCTCTTTGTGATACACTAAATCTTCCGGATAAAATGCCGCTAATTTATATTCGTGTTCCAACGTGATAGCTCCTGTAGGACAGGCTGCTTCACAGTATCCACAAAAGATACAACGTAACAGATTGACATCAAAGACTTTGGCATACCGTTCACCTGGTGAGACTCGATGTTCCTCGGTATTTTCTTCTGCCTCGATATAGATTGCATCTGCAGGGCAGGCACCAGCGCACAGAAAACACCCGACACACCGTTCCAGGTCATTTTCATAACGATGGAGCACATGGCGTCCACGAAAACGTGCAGGTAACTCTCGCTCCTCTTCCGGATACGAGACGGTAGTTGGTTTTTTCCCTATATTTTTAAAGGTTGTTGCCAACCCCTTGATTATGTCGAATGACATAGTTTAAACCTTTACTTCCTGTGCTGTTGGAACTTGCTCGACTGCCACCTTCTCAAACTTCGCCAACCGTACCGACAACGGTAATGCCATCTTCTTCTCGTCAGGTTGCATAGTTTGTGCCAGTAAATTCGTGCGTCGCTCATAGAATAGAACGGCCAGAATAATAGCCAATCCTGCCAGGCCATTTATCCACCAGGGCCAACCAAACGCTACGACTGTTGCCGTGATCACCACATTCAGCACGGCTAAAGGTAGCAATAATGTCCAACCTAAACGCATCAGGCGATCATAGCGAATACGCGGCAGGGTAGCACGTATCCAGATAAACATGAAGAGGAAAAACGCAACCTTGATCAGAAAGATCAGAATCGATACGCCTGGGATACGTTCCAGTCCGAAGCCGAAAAAGCCCCAGCCGCCGAAGAAGAGTGTCGCAGCGACAGCGCTAACTGTAATCATGTTAATATATTCTGCCATCTGGTACAGACTCCAACGCAGCCCACTATACTCGGTTAAATAACCAGCGGTCAATTCCTGCTCGGCTTCCGGGAGGTCAAATGGAGCGCGGTTTACCTCTGCTATAGCAGCGATAAAGTAGATCACGAAGCCAAGTGGCTGCGCAAAGACAAACCAGATACCCTGGTTAAGTTGCGCATGCACAATGCCAACCAGACTCAACGTACCTGCCCACATTAAGGTGCCGCTCAGAGCTAATCCCAGGCTCGTTTCGTAGGAGACCATCTGGGCAGCGCTACGTAACGATCCTAATAATGAATAACGATTGCCGGATGCCCAACCGCCGAGTACAATGCCGTAGACCGAAAGTGACGAAATCGCGAGAATCCACAGCACGCCTACATTGATATCACCAATGTAAGGATCCCAGATGCTTTGTTTGCCATTCAGCCAGCCATTGCCAATTGGTATGACAGCGAAGGCGCACAAGGCAACCACCACCGAAATCACAGGAGCTACAATATAAATTGCTTTTTTGGCTTGCGTTGGTATGATTTGCTCTTTAAATATCATCTTAACCGCATCGGCTATTGGCTGAAAAAGGCCGAACGGTCCCGTGCGGTTTGGCCCCACGCGTCCCTGGAGCTTTGCCACGACACGTCTCTCGATGAGCGTCATATACGCGAAGGCTGTGAGCAATGCAATAATCAAGATCCCGCTTTTGATCACATATGCAACTATCTCATTATTGAGAAAATCAAGCATGCGCTGCCCCCTTTCGCATTGCTACGCCGGCATCGTTCAACTCCATCTGCCCTTGAGTTCGAACCCCTTGCGCTCCCAGGCGTTCCCATGTCAATCCGCTATAAAATGGGTTGCTGGCGGCAATTTCTAACAAAATATCCTGTGGCCTGGTGTAGGTCCATTTCTGGCCAAGATATTTCGCGATCTCAACCAGAATTTCCCAATCGGGCTTTGCTCCCGGTAAAGGTCGTAGGGCATGTCGTATAGCCTGCACATGATGATCGACATTCGTCATGCTTCCATCCTTCTCTGCAAAGGTTACCGCTGGTAGCACGACATCTGCTAGCTCTGCTGTCTCTGTAAGCTGAATATCTTGCACTATTAAAAATTCAAGGTTCGATGGAAGTTGCTCGACATGCCGTAAAGGATTTGCCCCCATCACAAACAATGCCTTGATGTCTGGGCTACTCAGCATCTCGTCGTAAGCAAGGCCGTTCTCTGTGGTTTGCTGCGTATCCTGGTAGCGTATCAGGTAAAAGACCCATATCACGAGCGCCAAGCGAGTTAGCATCTTCGAAGAGTGGCCCAACACCTGATCCTGCGCGTGTGACGTTATCGGTAAGAACTGCTAGTGCTTGTAAGTCAGACAGCCAGGTCTGCACAGCCAGGAGCAAGTGTAGCCATTTCATCGTAGAGGATAATTGCACCTTTAGATCCAACCAACGTTTCTGCAAGGTGCTGCAATTGAGTTGTTGCTTCAACCCCAAAGTTTTCTTCCGCGGCACGAATGGTCTCGTCGTCGCTTTGAATCTTCGCTCGCATCTCCTCGTACTGGCGAGCGTTTGCTATTTCGTCGTTCAGCACATGTTTCAAAAGCATCTTCGCGGCTGAACCTGCTCCGTTTTGAGGAATAGTAATCTTGTTCGCAGCAAATCGATCAAGTTCTGTTTCGTTCTCATTGATGATGTAGATGTGCGCTCCAGACTTCATGGCCTTCTTAATTCTCAAATTGAGAATTGGTTGGCGCTCGTACGGATCAGCAGCAATTAACACAATGTGGGAGGCTTTCTCTATGTCTGCAATGCTGTTCGTCATCATCCATGGCTTACCTGTTAACTGGTCGCGTGGACCAGGGAAGTATCCATGATGATGGTCGATGTGCGGCGTGCCAATGACTTCGCGAAGTAATTTCTGGAAGAGATACGCTTCCTCGTTTGTAGTGCGCGTCGAGCCAATGCCACCAATAGTTTTCGCTCCATGTGTATCCGCGATACTTCGTATACGTGAAGCTATCAAATAGAATGCTTGATCCCACGTTGCTGGTTCAAATTTCCCATCTCGTCGAATGAGTGGTGTACGCAGGCGTTTCGGGCTATTGACGAACTCAAATCCCCAGCGTCCGCGGTCACATAGCCAGCCATCGTCAATAGCATCGTTCGTGCGAGACATCAGGCGCATAATTTTATCGACACGCACATCGACACGGGCGTTGCAGCCAACGCTGCAGTTATTGCAGACGCTTGGAATGCGCTTCAACTCCCAGGGGCGCGACTTGAAACGATATGCGGTAGCGGTGAGTGCGCCAACCGGACACATCTCTACGGTATTGCCTGAGAAAATTGAGTCAAAGGCATGATCAGGAGCCGTGCCGACTTCCATCTTGTAACCTCGTGAGATCATCACGAGACCATTATCCATTGAAATTTCGGAACTGAACCGTGTGCAACGCTGGCATAAGATACATCGTTCGCGGTCAAGCATCACCTTGTCGCTAACGGGGATCGGTTTCGAGTAATGTCGTTTATAGAGATTGAATTGCGTGCCACCAGGTCCATGGCGAAGTGTGAAATCTTGCAAATCGCATTCTCCGCCCTTGTCACAAATAGGGCAGTCAAGCGGGTGATTGATCAACAAGAATTCCAGAGTTCCCTTGCGCGATTTAATCACTTTTTCAGTTTTAGTATGCACAACCATACCTTCGCTGACCGGTGTCGTGCAAGCTGTCTGGGGAGGCTTTGGCAATTTCTCAATTTCGACGAAACACATGCGACAGGCGCCTAAAGGAGGCATCTTTGGATGATAACAATAAATAGGAATTTCGATTCCCACCTGTCTTGCTGCCGCCCAGACCAGAGTTCCAGGAGGAACTGAGACAGGTATATCGTCAATGGTCAGGTGCACGAGTTCGTCTGTTTTCTCTTCTGACATATCTTTATTTACCGCTTATCTATCTGTTTGGATCGATGATGTATGTAATCGTTAGTGTCGATTATAGATTTCCATGTGATAAATAGGAATTTCCGTAGGGGCCGATGTATCGGCCCGCCTACGAAGCAACCATGGCAGCTTCTCTACTCACCATGCATCTTCCCTCTCGAACGTGATATACATATTCTTCACGGAACAGTTTGATACTACTTGTGATACTACTCGTAGCAGCATCTCCCAACGGACAGAAGGATTTGCCACTGATGTTATCACAAATATCCATGAGAAGATCGATATCGTTTTCATTCCCATCACCATGTTCTATACGGTGCAATATCTCTGTTAGCCAGTAAGTTCCCTCGCGGCACGGTGTGCATTTGCCGCATGATTCATCTCGATAGAACTCAGTCATTCTCAATACTGCATCGACAATGCAGGTATCTTCGTGCATGACAACTACTCCGCCTGAACCAAGCATCGAACCAGCCGCTGCTATAGATTCAAAATCCAGGGGAGTGTCCACTTTATCCGCTCCAAGTATGAAAGTTGAAGATCCTCCCGGTATGATAGCTTTAAGTTGCTTGTCGTCGAGGATACCTCCACCATACTGTTCATCATAGATCAAGGTCCGAATTGGGGTTCCCAAAGGCAACTCATAGTTTCCTGGTTTTTTGACATGCCCGCTCAAGCAGAAAATACGTGTTCCCGTACTCTTTTCAGTTCCGAACGAGGCGTACCATTCTGCCCCATTTCTTATAATAGCAGGGAGGGTTGACAGTGTTTCGCAGTTGTTGATGACCGTTGGTCCACCATAGAGGCCGATTACAGCAGGAAATGGTGGCTTTAATCGTGGGTAACCACGTCTTCCCTCCAGAGACTCCATCAACGCACTCTCTTCTCCGCAGATATATGCGCCAGCGCCACGATGCAAAATGACATCGAGAGAAAAGCCGCTGCCAAGGATATTCTTACCAATAAAGCCTGCAGCATATGCTTCTTCAATGGCCCGTTCAACCTGTCGACCCGCCAGAGCCAGTTCACCACGCACATAAATAAAGGCTGTTGAAACATTGCAGGCATAGCTCGCAAGAATGACCCCCTCGACGAGTTGATGCGGGCTTTTCTCCATAATCATGCGGTCTTTGAATGTGCCCGGCTCGCTTTCATCGGCGTTACAGCAAAGGTAGCGTGTCTTGTCATTCTTGGCGAGAAAGCTCCACTTCATCCCCGTGGGAAAACCTGCTCCACCGCGCCCGCGCAGCCCCGATTTCTTGACCAGTTCAACCAGTTCATCTGGTTGATATTCTTTGAGCGCCTTGCTCAGGGCTTCATAACCCCCATGCTGACGATAGCCATCGAGAGTATCCAACCCGGGCGCATCTATGTCTTTTGTTACAATGAGTTCTGGCATGCTATGCGAGTCCTTACAACCTTATTTCTGTTTTTGGCTCAACATCTTTGATGTTTCCGCCCTGCCCATCTAAGGCGTTTGTATTTGAAACGTTCCCTAATTCACCATTCCATTTATCAACTAATGCATCGACCATCTCGAGTGTGATTTTCTCGACAAATTCATCGTTTACCTGTAGTACAGGTGCAGTGCCGCACGAGGCCAGGCATTCAACCGCCATAAGTGTGTAATTGCCATCAGCGCTTGTTTCGCCACGTTTTATTCCCAGCCGCTTTTCGAGGTGATTGGCAACATCATCGCAACCGCGGAGATAGCAGGCGATACTGGTGCAGACTTTAATAACCTTTTTCCCCGGTGGGTGTTGATAATACATTGTATAAAAAGTGGCTACACTTTCAACATCGTCAACAGTCAATCCAATCGCTTCGGCCACTGCTTGCAATGCGTCCTGGGTGATATATCCTTCTTCTTGTTGGGCAATATAGAGTGCGGGCATGATAGCTGAACGCGCAACAGGGTAGCGTGCTGCCAGGTCCCGCATGCGCTGTTTTGCCTGTTTTGAAACCATTTAGACGTTCCTTTCAGACGGATGATCGTGAAGCGACAGACGCATTAGCGTCGTTTCCGGCTGCATATGAATTATCGATCCACCTCTCCAAGCACGATATCAATGCTGCCAATCGCTGCTACAACGTCAGCGAGGAAGCCCCCTTCAATCATGAGGGGCAGTGCTTCAAGATTTGCAAACGATGGTGCGCGTACATGCATGCGATATGGTTTGGCTGTCCCATCGCTCACAATGTAGAAGCCAAGCTCGCCTTTGGGTGCTTCTGTACGCACAAACACCTCACCTTTGGGTGGACGGTATCCTTCAGTATACAGCTTGAAGTGATGGATTAACGCCTCCATACTACCAGTTATCTGCCATTTAGGCGGTGGCGTGATTTTAGGATTGTCAACTCGATATGCTCCATCTGGCATGCCTTCAAGTGCCTGATTTACAATCTTCAGGCTCTCTTCCATCTCTAACATACGTACCAGGTAACGATCATAGACATCGCCGTTGGTGCCTACTGGAATATCAAAATCAAACTTTTCGTAGCCACTGTAGGGGAATGCCTTGCGTATATCCCATACAACGTTGCTCCCGCGCAGAACGGGGCCGCTCGCGCCGTAGGCGAGGGCATCCTTTGCGCTCAAAATACCCACACCCTTCGTACGCTCCATCCAGATCTGGTTATTCGTCAAAAGGTCGTGATATTCTTGCAAACGATCAAGGAAGATACTGGTAAACGCGCGTACCTTGCCATCGAAGCCCGGTGTCAGGTCAGCTTGCAGACCTCCAGGACAAATGTAGCTGGTCATCATGCGTACGCCTGAAATCTCTTCGAAAATATCCAGGATCATTTCGCGTTCGCGGAAACAATACAGGAAAACACTCATGGCTCCCAGGTCAAGTGCGTGTGTTCCCAACCAGACCAGGTGGCTGGCAATACGTTGTAATTCTGCGAGCAGCACGCGGGCATAGCGAATCTTGTCAGTGATCTCGTCCTCGATACCGAGCAATTTCTCTACAGCCAGTGAGTATCCAAGGTTACTGTTGAGCGGAGAAAGGTAGTCCATACGGTCAGTCAATACAAGTGCCTGGTGATACGTCTTGGCCTCGGCGGTCTTCTCAATGCCTGTGTGTAGAAAACCGATGTCAGGCACAGCCTTGACGACTGTTTCGCCATTGATGGTCAATATGAGACGTAGCACGCCATGAGTGCTTGGATGCTGTGGTCCCATATTAATGATCATTGAATCGACACGTTTCCCATCTTCGAGAGACTGGCTATCTTCAATGATATATTGTGTTTCTACATCCTGCTTCTGCATATATCCTCAACATTACCTTTTCTCTGTTCCAGGCTCCTGATTTTCAGTGAATTTGCTGCGGCTCTCATTGAGTTCGCGGCTGTAAGGCGTGCGCATTGTCTGGCTAGCCAACACCCGGGTCAGTATCATACGGAACCTGACCTCCCCAGTGGGGTTCAGGCAAGTCGAAGCCCGTAAGTGGATAATCCTTGCGCAACGGGTGAGTCGTCCAGTCCATAGGCATCAGGATACGTCGCAAATCGGGATGTCCAGTGAAGATGATGCCAAAGAGGTCGTATACTTCGCGTTCATACCAGTTTGCTCCAGGCCAGACGCCACTTACCGTTGGTACCGAGGGATGTTCCTCACCTGTTTCTCCAACTCGTACCTTCAAGCGTAATTCACTCTGGTTGGGAATTGACAGCAAATGATAGACCACATCAAAACGAGGTTCGCGTTCTAACCAATCAACAGCCGTGATACTTGATAGGAAACTGTATTGCTGGTTTTTTAGAAGATACGTGCATACAGTCGCCACGTGTTTGGGTTGAAGAACTATGGTTTCCTCTCCACGGAAATTGACTGTTTCCATTACTGCCTGGGGGAATTTTTCCCTCACCATCGCTACCGTCGAACTTGCTGTTGTCGCCATACTCTAGATATCCCTCAAAATATGATTGCATTCGTAATTGTTGTGCTGTTGCTACGAACGTGTAATTCGTGTTACAGTTCTTCTCCTAATGGCCCTTGTAGTCTCATGCCACTGGCCTTCTGTGGATCAGGAGGATTAGGAATACCTTCGCGGATCTTGCGTTGGAGTTCATTAAACCCGTAGAGCAGCATCTCTGGTGTCGGCGGGCAGCCTGGAATAAAAACATCCACTGGCACTATTTTATCTACCCCTTGCACAATCGCATAATTATTAAAGATACCACCGCAGGAGGCGCAGGCACCCATCGCAATGACCCATTTGGGTTCGGGCATCTGGTTATAAATTTGCCTCAGAATGGGAGCCATTTTGATGGAACAGCGTCCTGCTACAATCATCAGGTCTGCCTGTCGTGGCGAAGCACGGAACACTTCGGCGCCGAAGCGAGAAATATCAAAGCGGTCGGCGCTAGCCGACATCATTTCAATCGCACAGCATGCCAGGCCGAACGTAGCTGGCCATAAGGATGAACTGCGTCCCCAATCGATCAATTTACTCACTTGCGTTGTGAGTATGCCTGCCTCCCCGTTCTTCACGTGGAGTTCGCGCTTCAAACGCTGTGTTTGTGCATTTGAGAATGTCTGTACTGGTTCCCAGGGGTTCTTTACTCCCATGTAAACGCCCCCTTTCGCCACACGTAGATATAAGCTATCATCAAGATAAAAAGGAAGAGAAGTAGTTCAACCAATCCCAGTAGTTTGATCTGGTGAAGTAAAATTGCTAACGGATAAAAAGAAACGATTTCGATATCGAAGACAATAAATAGCATGCCTGTCAGGAGATACTTAATAGGAAAGCGCCGCTTCGGCGCCTCGATCTCTTGCATGCCGCTTTCGTAAGGGGCTAGCTTCTCAGGGGTTGGTTTCTTAGGTCCGAGAAAGGCGGTCAGAACCATTACCACAATCCCAAAGAGAATAGCCACCGATACATAGATAAAAATGGGGAGTATTCCCATGCGCGGGATCCTTCAATTCTCTATCTATATGCAGTGCATTCTGCACGACTATGTTCACCAACAAGGTGTCATTTGTACACTTCGTCATTCGTATCGTAGCATAGGCTAGCGCGATAGTGTCAAATGAAGATTGTTGCGGTTATTGGGTGAATTTGACTTCACTTTGCTGCTTTCAATTGTAGGCAAGAGCATAGCGAAAGGTCGGTATTGATGAAGTAGCAACATGCTAACCTTCCTACTTATCACGGCATCAAAAACCTTGTACAATACATACAAAAAGGAGTATGAACATATGGAATACCGAACATTTGGCCGCACTGGTTGGAACGTATCGGCAATCGGCTTTGGTGCATGGGGCATCGGTGGCGATGCCTGGGGACCAACAGACGACAAGATCTCGCTTGCAACTCTTAACCAGGCCATTGATCTGGGTGTTAATTTTTTCGACACGGCGGATGTATATGGTGATGGCCACTCTGAACAATTAATTGCTCAGGTGCGCAAAGCGCGCAGCGAGCCTATTATTGTCGCGACCAAAGCAGGTCGGCGGCTCAACCCCCATATTGCTTCTGGCTACAATCGGCAAAATTTGACAGCCTTTGTCGAACGCAGTTTGCAGAACCTGCAAATGGAAACGCTTGATCTTCTCCAACTCCACTGCCCTCCATCAGAGGTCTATGATACGCCAGAAGTCTTTGGTATTCTCGACGACCTGGTGCAACAGGGCAAGGTGCGTTTTTATGGAGTCAGTGTAGAGCAAGTAGATGAGGCTCTCAAAGCCATAACCTACCCTAATGTCCAGAGCGTTCAGATTATCTTCAATATGTTCCGACTCAAACCTGCGGAACAGTTTTTTGCAGCCGCTCGTGAGCGCCAGGTTGGAATTCTGGCGCGCGTGCCGTTAGCGAGTGGAATGCTCACTGGAAAGTTTACCCGTAACACCCAATTCGACCCAAACGACCATCGCAACTTCAACCGTCACGGAGAGTCCTTTGACCAGGGTGAGACATTCTCAGGCGTTGACTACGAGATTGGCTTGCAAGCAGTAGAGGAACTGCGCGCGCTGGTGCCCGAGGGCACCACCATGGCACAATTTGCCTTGCGTTGGATTTTAATGTTTTCAGAAGTGTCTAGCACCATTGCTGGAGCTAAGAATCCGCAGCAGATAATAGACAACGTGCATACAACAGTGCTGCCACCACTTAGCGATGAGACAATGCAGCGTGTGCGCGAGATCTACGATACGTATATACGCGCTCAAGTTCATAATCGATGGTAATAAGTATGGGCTTCAGAGTATGTTCTCTCTGAGAAATGATCTCATTCAAATTCCTTGCTTCCAACAACAAGGGTTACCCATCAAATCCAGCTGGTAGTTCGTCCTTGCTGTCGCTTTGTAAAGTGCTTTAGTAGGCCTCGTATGAGAGCTAATGCTATCGATAAGACCACGAAAGCAACGATTACCGAGACATCAACCATATAGTTCGCTGAGGGAGATGGATGAAATGCTACCAGCATGTTTCCAAATGGAGCTACAATTGGCGAACTGAGAGCATTCACCCACGAAGAGAACGCTCCCAGGGAGAGCTGGAAGAAAGTGAGCACGAAACGCGCTGCCAGGAGCAGGAAGAGCAGTGTGCCGATCAATCCCAATAAGTGATAGGTTCCATGAAGATCGACCATCAGTGTTTTATCCACCAGGTGCAATCCTTTTCGCACTACTGGTTCCCGAGGTGTAACAGAAAGAGGTGCCATTGTTTGCATATGACTGGCAACCGTGGACTGTGGAGCATATTCTGTGCTACCAGCATTGCCATTTGCTCGTTGTGAAGAATTTTCCTTGATCGCCTGGTAAATGGTCGAACCAATATCTATAGCCAGAGGAAGGATCGTGCGTTCGAAAGTGCTCCTTGCTGGAGAGGATACCTCGTTCGTCGCGGTTGTAGTATCTCCAAAACTGGCGAGATGTGTTTGGCTTCAAAGAAACTCGAGGTGCTAACCCTTTTGTATAAGGAGCAAAAGATGTTTGTGCCTCACTCTCTTCGAGTATGGCTTTCCGCATCGCTTCCGCTGATTGAAAGCGCTCATCGGGGTCCTGTTCCATAGCCATAAGCACAATATCTTCGGTTGCCCGCGAGATACGTTGATTCATTTGGCGTGGAGTGAGAAAAGCCTGCGGATTGACGCGACGTGAGGGAGCATCGGCCGGGACACTTCCCGTGAGTAAGTGATACAGAGTAGCTCCCAGTGCGTAGATGTCTGAGCGCGGGTCGCTCTGACCCCTGCCGTATTGTTCGAGTGGAGCGTACCCTTGCGACCCCAGCAAGGTTGTATCCTTGGTAGCCGAAGTCTTAAAGATCCTCGCAATGCCAAAATCAATCAACTTGAGCTGATTATCTACCGTCACCATGACATTCGACGGCTTCATATCACGGAAAATGATCGGCGGCTTGTGGTTATGCAAGTATTGCAATACAGAGCAGAGCTGTAGAGCCCAATCCATTACAAGCGCCTCATCGAGTGGCCTACCTGCATCATCCAGGTGTCTGCTCCAGTGTTTTCCCCTCGATGAACTCCATCACCAGGTATGCCTTAGTGCCCTCTTCAAAGAAGTCGCTGACCTGTGGCAGGTTGGGATGGTTCAGTTGTACCAGCAAATTGGCTTCGCGACGGAAGTCTACAAGTGCTTTCTCCCTTTCACTTGTGCTCAGGTTCGCATCGCTCATTTCTTTGATTGCAACAACACGGGTCGCCTGGAAACGCTCGTCATTTGCTTGATAAACAGCGCCAAATCCACCCTCTCCGATAAGCTTCACGATCCGGTATCGTCCGCCGAGAAGTTTCCCAACCGTCACAGTTCCTGTCATAAGGTTCGATCTCCCTCTTCGTCGCCTTTCTTTAGGAATTACCTTGTTCTCTTACTCCTGAACATCTTTGTTTCCCCTGCACGCATTCTCTTCCTGTTCAAGCCAAATCGCGGTCGGGAAGCTCTTCGTGGTTTCCGAGTTTGACCCCCTCTTGCCAGGATAGTGGTGTGCGGGCTGAAGACAAGATTGAAAAGTGATCCACGGCTCTTTTCAGCTTTCATCATTTTTCTACGTCCTAACAGCGAGACCACTCCGAGTGCGATCAAACCTCCAACAATCTGCATCTTCAGTATGCTGTCGAAAGCAACTATTGGCCGAAATTTTGCAGTTCCCTCCTTCACTTCAATAAACCCCACCGGTGTAACAGACATTGTTCCTCCTACTCCCATGCCCCTCTGCGCTGTGCTTTGTTCCTTTGGCTTGCTCGTCCCGGTTCCACTTCCAAATCTCCAACCCACATTGGCAACTGGTATAACCACCAGTCCATCGTGTTTCTCTGGTGGAGCGAAGGCCACCGCTGCTTTGGCCGAGCCTTCTATTTTGTCATATAGTTGTTCGAGCACTTCATTATACTGTTCTGAATATGCTTGCTCTGTTTGAACATCTATCTTTGTACTCATCATGTACTCCTTCTTAATGGTATCGAAAGTACGCACTATAACATCTTCTCTCCCTCCACCCTTAAAGCATAGCGTGGCTCCCTCACAATGCGTTCGCAAAGAAGGTATGTAAGATCACAATGTGTTCACAAAGAGGCATATTGCTGAAGACAAAAGAGATATGCTAAATTCCCAAAACAATC
>CAVPEB010000034.1:0-67753 GCA_963702765.1 uncultured Chloroflexia bacterium | reverse complement strand
CTGAGATCGAGTTTGTTAGGATTGGCTCCCCCTCACGGGTTCGCATCCCGCTGTCTCGACCATTGTAGCGTGTGTGTCGCCCAGGACGTAAGGGCCGTGCTGACTTGACGTCATCCCCACCTTCCTCCACGTTTAGCGTGGCAGTCTCGCCGGACATCCTAACCGACGACAGGGGTTGCGCTCGTTGCGGGACTTAACCCAACACCTCACGGCACGAGCTGACGACAGCCATGCAGCACCTGTGCATCCGCCCCGAAGGGACAGCCATCTCTGGCTGGTGCAAATGCATGTCAAACCCTGGTAAGGTTCTTCGCGTCGCATCGAATTAAACCACACGCTCCGCTGCTTGTGCGGGTCCCCGTCAATTCCTTTGAGTTTTAATCTTGCGACCGTACTCCCCAGGCGGACCACTTAGTGTGTTTACTCCGGCACGGAAGGGGTCGATACCTCCCACACCTGGTGGTCATCGTTTACGGCTAGGACTACCGGGGTATCTAATCCCGTTCGCTCCCCTAGCTTTCGCACCTCAGCGTCAGTCACTCGCCAGGACACTGCCTTCGCCTTCGGTGTTCCTCCGGATCTCTACGCATTTCACCACTCCACCCGGAATTCCGTGTCCCTCTCGAGCCCTCAAGTCATACCGTCTTTCGCATACTCGGGTAGTTAAGCCACCCGCTGTCACACAAAACGCGTACGACCGCCTGCATGCCCTTTACGCCCAGTAACTCCGGACAACGCTCGCCCCCTACGTATTACCGCGGCTGCTGGCACGTAGTTAGCCGGGGCTTCTTCCCCAGGTACCGTCCATTCTCTTCCCTGGGAAAAGCAGTTTACACTCCGAAAAGCGTCCTCCTGCACGCGGCGTTGCTCCGTCAGACTTGCGTCCATTGCGGAAAATTCCTCACTGCTGCCCCCCGTAGGAGTCTGGGCCGTTCTCAATCCCAGTGTGGCTGATCGTCCTCTCAGACCAGCTACCGATCGTCGCCTTGGTAGGCTCTTACCCCACCAACCAGCTAATCGGCCACAGGCCCATCCCAAAGCGACCCTCCGAAAAGGGCCTTTGCTCTCTCCCCTCTACAGAAAAGAACCTATGCGGGCTTGTCGGCGATTTCTCGCCGGTATCCCTCACTTCGGGCCAGGTCACCCATGTCTTACTCACCCGTCCGCCACTCCCTCTCGTTCCGAAAAACAAGAAGACGTTCGACTTGCATGTGTTAGGCACGCCGCCAGCGTTTATCCTGAGCCAGGATCAAACTCGCCATCCATAAATGTATATCCGAATCTCTCAACGGAGATTCAAATGCAATCTAAGCGAGTTGTCACCAATTGACAGGTTAAAATTTATGTTATTTTGTAACTGTTCCTTACCACTCTTCAGTTGTTCAGGTACATTGTATGCTTCCGCAACCGTTACGCTTCACCATTTCCCGGTTGAGCGCAAGTGAGATAATACCACTGCATTTGCGCCCTGTCAAGTAGTTTTTTACGAAATTAGGAAATTTGTAATTTCTAATCTTTCACTTGTGGTTCATCTAATATATCAACGTGGGGAGGTTGATTATCCTGGCCCAAATAATAACTGATCACGAGCGCGCCACCCACTCCTAATGGAATAAGGCCAGGTAATAGCCAGGGGCCAAAATGTAATGGGGCTTGTGTAATCGAGGATGGCAACATGAACCCCAGTGGATAGAGGCCGATGGTAAGCGCCAGCCCCACCAGAGCAATGATCAGCCCGGCGCGTAATACCCCTACTCCTCGACGGCGACGGCGAAGTGTGTTGGGGTCGATACCACGCGCAATCAATGCCATGCGTTCCCGGTGTTCGATATAGCGCAAGAACACAATAAAGCCGCAGAAAATGGCTAATACAATCAGCCAACCAATCAAAGCTACCCATAATACTGTAGTCATTCTAACATCCTATCATATCCATACGTATATATGGTAAGATTGAGGAAGCATGCAAGATGTTTCAAGTTCTATGAAGAGCATATGTATCATTCAGACGCATTAGTTCACTCTCATCTGAATGCAAGGATATACTGAAACATTTTCAATAGTAAGAGTCTCTAAAGGAATATATGCGCGAGCACTCATTGCAATCATCACAGACTATCGGGATACCCCTGACAAATGTGGTCCCTTCCGCCGTTGAACAGGATGACATACTGCTTGTTGCTGCTAGCAAAAACGGAGATCAGGAAGCCTTTGCACAGCTTGTGCAGCGCTATCAACGGCTTGTTTTTAATCTCGTTTATCGCATGCTGCAGCAGTATGAGGAAGCAACGGAGATTACTCAGGAGACATTTTTGGCTGCCTGGCAGGGGCTACCCTCTTTTCGTGGAGATGCGCGCTTTCCTACCTGGTTATATCGAATTGCCTATAATTGTTCCCTCAAGCAACTTGAGTTGCGTAAGCGTGACCGGGCACTACAAGTTGCATTAGAAGAAAACAAAACTCTGGAAAATGCCAACGATGAGCAACGCGAAAATGCTGAATTAGATGCGCGTGAGCGTCAAATACTCATTCAGGAACATCTTTCACATTTACCGGCAAAATACCGTATAGTGTTGATTCTCCGTCATTTACAAGACATGACGTATGAAGAAATGGCTGAGATCTTAACTATGCCGATTGGCACCATTAAAACACATTTGTTCCGAGCACGCAATTTACTGAAAGAACGTTTACAGTCACTTCATCGCGATTCAGACATGGGGTAAAAAGGTTAGTAATGCGCTGTAAAGAGGCATCTCAGCAACTGCAACTCTATCTTGATAATCGTTTGACTATTCAACAGATTCGCACGCTTGAAGCGCATCTCGCCTCCTGTAATGCTTGTCTGGAAGAACTCGCAATTTTTGAGACGATAGTGAATGATCTAGAAACGTTAAAAGTTGTCGCTGAACCCGATGATTTGAATGAGAAAATCATGCGTAGGGTGGCTATAGCAGGTTCGCAACGTAATACATCGCCATCCCGTATTTCACTCTGGCCTCCTTCGCTTTTGGAAATACTGGTGGCTGCGACCCTGGCTACTATTGCAACGATAGGCACCATTCTTGAACAACCATCCATTCGTTCAATGTTACCATTTGCAAATGGACATGATAGACTCTCCCTGGCTTATTTAAGCATGCTACACGCTTTGATGAACGTGGATAGTACCACGCTCATTCTTGCTCTCTGGATTGCAGGCACACTTATCGGCGTTTGCATTACCTTGATCTTCGCTGGTTCTGAAATACGCACGCAGTGGTTCAAAGCTATGATGGAACGACTCCCTGTAAGATGATACACTCCAGTATCACAATCCATGTGTTTATTCAATTGAGACAGCAGCAACCAGCACAACAAGGCCAATCACCCCACTAATATCTCCCTGGTCACGAAAAATGTACTGGCTGATAATGGGAACGAAGTATTGTTGTAGTGACATCAAATAGTTAGCTGTGAAAAAGAAAAACGAGATACTCATCAGCAGGCTAAATCGGGAAGGCTTGCTCACATATGTAGAGAAGTAAGCGATTAAGATAAGCATACAAATGACGAAGCGCGAGAAACCTAATACCGTTCGAGTTGACATAGTCATAGGCGGCAAAACTGGCGACAGAAGTAGCAAGATCAAAAGGAAGGCGAAGACTACCATATATGTACGCACCAAACCTCGTAAATAGCTGTCCGATCTGCCTATTAAGCTAAGTAAAATAAACAAGAACCCGACTGACTGACCGATGTACAGGAACCAATCTGTTTGTAATGTTAGTACAGTGACATAGCTTGAGGTAAAATCGGCGGCAGCAGAGATGGATACAAGCACCATCGATAACCCGAGAATGAACAGGCGATATTGATGGAAGCGAGCATAAATATCGAACGAGCGCACTGCGATGAAAAGCGCAACTAAACAAAGCGATACATCAAGTAGATGAGGAATGAGTATATTCATGAAAAACTGTATCTCCTATTAACTTCTCTTGACAAGGAATAATTAGCGATTTTTGAACAAGAGTGCACTATCGACTGGCCACCCGTCCAAAGTATATATCTCGATTTGTTGCGAGCGCAAAAGTGTCTGCAAAGACTGTTGGGCTTCCATGAAGCTCATGCCAACAATGCGGCACAGTTCGGCAACAGTTTTACGACTATCTATAGCTTCATACAAACGTAGAGCTTGCTTATCCGAGATAGCTACAGGATTTGCAAATGGATTGCTCGATAGCATCAAGCCTCCATCCTGCTTTCGTCTTGGAACCAGGTCAGGTAATGCTGGCGGTATTTCTGGCGTAACGACGCCCAAGGCTAGAGGAAAAGAATTCGAGGTGGTTAAGGCAGGTGAAAAGAGTTGGTGATTTTCAGCAATAACAAATGCCTGTTCCAGCATAACACTTATCGTCGAGACAACGTCCGGATCAACATTTTGCCTCAAAAAGAGCAGCGCTGTACAAGTAAATCCCGCAGGCGTCGAGAGTTGGGAATAAGTATTGACGTTTGAAGTTGATGACGAATTCCTATCAATCACGCAATAGGCACAATAACTTAAGCCATAACGTTTTAAGAGAGAGCCTACATAGCTGGGAAACACCAGTTCCACTGGTTGAGGATAGGAGATGTGCTGGCCTCCCGATATCTGTCCGACAGTTATCGCTACCTTTTCATTGATCACATGAAGGGGCTGTGCAGGATTTTGTGAAGCCGTAGCCAGAAGTTGTGTAGAAGATTGACCCGGCAAACGATTCTCGAATGCCCACAACTGCACGATTGATACATCGAAGCGCTGCATGATCACTGAAGCCAACCATTGAAACAGTTCTGCCGGCTCATGCATAGTCTCGATTGCCTGCTTCAATTGAGTAAAAATGGTAAGTCGATATCCCCTGGTACTCTGTGGGGCGAAGAAATTATCTGCCCTATCCATCACCCTAACCTCTCATAGGAAGTTTTTATGTAATTCACAGATGCAAAGTTGGTTCCACTGTGGGCATTCTCTTATGTATCTGACTCTACGAAATAGCTTTCGATCGATTTTCTCTATACGTTAATACACGCCAATGACGAGGAAATCTTGTAGCAAAACTTACCAAAATCTGTGGAGAGAATATCAAATATATAGCAAGTATTCAATGAAATAGACACATTGTACTATTACGGTATAGAAATGTACTAAATGTACTAAAGGCATGCGGCTTATATGAAAAAAGTGTATACTTTTGAAAATTTACAGACTTTAGAAGTTTCTTGTTCAACCAATGAGATGCTTGGTTTGTGTGAACTCTGTATATTTTATGTTGGGAGGTTTGTTTTCATGGCATCTACTATCTCTACTATGCCTGAACGAGGTGTAGATACTCAAATACCTGAACAGAACATTGAAATACCTGAGCTTGAACAAGGTATTGAAACTCGAGGAATTGAACGTGTTTCATCTGGATACAGGGCGGACCGTCGCATTATCAATAATTTTACTGTGTGGCTCTCCGCTAACATGGCAATCTCTACTTTTGCATTGGGAACGCTGGCTACAAGTGTTTTTGGACTTGGATTCTGGGACAGTGTGATTGCTATCGTTCTCTTTAATGTACTCGGCATACTCCCTGCTGCTTTCCTTTCAACTCTTGGTCCCAAACTAGGCCTGCGGCAAATGACGATCTCGCGGTTTTCATTCGGTTGGTTTGGTGCTATGGCTATGGCATTGTTTAATGTCGCAGCATGCATAGGCTGGTCCTGTGTAAATGTCATTGTGGGTGGTCAGTTGGTGGGTGCGCTGAGTGGAGGCGCAATTCCGCCACAGGTGGGTATTCTCATTATTACAATTTTGACAACCATTATTAGTATTTATGGATATAAATATATTCATCGTTATGAACGCTATGCATGGATACCGATGGCAGCAATTTTTTTGATCTTGCTGGTTGTCTCCGGGCCAAAAATAGCGATTGTGCCTACACCCGCCTTAACAGTAGTTGAGATTGCCTCTTTTATCTCTTTTGGTGGCGCTGTTTTTGGATATTCTACCGGTTGGTGCTCTTACGTGGCAGATTATAACGTAAATCAGCCAGAGAATACACGCGCCAGCAATGTATTCTGGTTAACTTTTCTTGGAGTTGCTATACCCTGCATTGCTTTGGAAATTTTTGGTCTCGCAATGACATTAGCCTTCAAAAATCTGAGCGGAGGTGATCTCCTAGCTGCCTCAGCTAAGCCTCTTGGAAGTTTTGGAACCTTCTTGCTTCTCATACTCGCTATGAGTGTTGTTGCCAATAATATACCGAACGACTATAGTCTCGGTCTTTCAATGCAAGTATTGGGAAAGCCTTTTCAGCGTATTAACCGCGCAGTCTGGGCGCTCATTGGAGCTGTGATATACGTGCTTATTGCTGTTGCGGCTTCGTCTAACTTTAACGTAACGCTTTCCAACTTCTTGCTCCTCATAGCATATTGGTTAGGCCCATGGTCGATTATCCTGATTCTGGAGCACTTCGTCTTTCGTCATGGGCATTACAATGTCGAAGACTGGAATACTCGCAGGAGACTTCCGATTGGATGGGCTGCTATCATTTCAGCACTCGTTGGTTTTGTAGGAGTTCTACTTGGAGCAGCACAGGTGTATTATGTAGGTCCCATCGCGAATTTATTCAATCCACCCTACGGAATGGATATCGGCTTCGAACTCGGACTCGTTTTCGCCGGAATAACATACGTTTTCTTGCGTCGCATCGAGTTGAATATATCGAGACGATAAGCAGCAAAATGTAACTGATTGGGGTCCTACAAAGTATAGAGGCACTGGGATTCTTCACTTCGCTCAGAATGACAAGAGAATTTCAGTGCTTTTCTTATTGCGCATGTGTTATGATGTGGTCTGAGATTCTTCGCTTCGCTCAGAATGACAAGATAACGAATACATAAAAAGCGTCTCTAAAGCATGCAGATCACTAAAAAGCGCACATTCAATGACATTATCCTTGGCTTTTTCTTGCTCAGCCATCCTATACCTGTTTTATTTCACATTATCGCCGTCACAATCTTCACACTGCTTGCCGCCTGGCCCCACTTTATCTGGAGCGTTATTGTGCTGGTGATTGCTGCACACGCTGCGATGCAGGTTTCGATCGCCATGCTGAATGATTATTGTGATCGCAGGGTAGATGCACAGGGCAAACCAGAGAAACCTATTCCACGAGGACTTATCCTACCCCGCGAGGCACTCATTGCAGGCCTTTTGATGATTGCAATCATGCTTGTTTTGCTCATTCCACTCCCACTTTTGGCGCTGGTTATCTCGCTCTGTTATCTTGTGCTAGGTCAGGGGTATAATCTGGGTTTAAAATCAACACCTCTAAGCGGGATTGTTTTTGCTCTGGCAATGCCTTTGATTCCTCTCTACGCTTTTGCAGGTATAGGACACATTCCGCCAATTATCTTGTGGCTAGTACCGGCTGGATTTTTGCTGGGCATAGCGCTCAATCTCGCAAACTCGCTTCCAGACCTGGAAGAAGATCAAGCTCAGGGATTGAAGACGCTGGCTGTCGTTCTGGGTGTACGACGTTCATTCACTGCATGCTATACCTTGATTGTGATGTGTGCAGTAATGATTGGAGTCTTGACAATAACTGGCATCGTTCCTGCTAATCCCTGGATAATCGTGCCAGTGCTCATTCTTACTTTCCTGGCAATAGCTTGTATGATTTTCTTCTTTGGTCCGGAAAAAGATTTAAGGACTCGTAAAACGTATTTTTACCTTGTCACTCTGACTTGCATTGTGCTGACAGGGGGATGGCTGATAGGAGTACTTATATAATGCCATTACGTCTGACTCCATTAGAACATGTGCTGTCACGTCTCAACCTTTTACCCACGCCACTCCTTGATATGCCACTAGGAGTAGGCATTTCTAAAGCGCTCTTAACTGCCTGTGAGCTTGGGGTCTTCGATGCACTAAACAGGAAGCCATTAACTCTCGATGCATTGGCCAGGCGTTTACAATGTAATCCTCAAGGCCTCCAACTACTTCTTCAAATGCTTGTTTCCGCCGGTTATTTACGCCGAAAGCATAATCAATATAAGAACAGTCGCATGGCTCAACGCTGGCTCTGCAGTAGTTCTCCTGTCAGTATTGCGCCTTATGTTATCCACAGCCCTGATATCGTTGCGATCTGGAACCACTTGCCGGAAGTCGTGCATGAAAACAAACAGGTAATGCGCATGCCCTACGATGAAGATGCTTCAAACCCTGAAACGAATGCGGCGCTTGCCAGACATTACGCTGGTCTGGCATCCCTGGCAATAGCGCTTGGCGGCGAAGTCGTACAGCGCGTGCGTCTACCCAGGCAAGTAAAACAATTACTTGACGTTGGGGGTTCGCACGCAGCATATAGCGTGCTTTTCTGCCGCAAATACCCACAACTCCAGGCCACCATCCTGGATATTCAACCTGGCATCGAAGCGGGTAAACGTACCGCACTTCAAACTGGCATGTCTAACCGTTTAAGTTTTCTTTGCGCAAATATCGTTCAAGATGATTTCTCCAGCGACCTTGCAGCTATGTATGATGTAGCTCTCTACTTTCATATTGCTCACTTACTACCACCTGATATAAATGCCGCTGTACTAAAAAAAGTGGCTCAAACTCTCAAACCTGGTGGCACGCTTGTCTTTGTCGATCAGGTCACAGATCAAACGCATGGTTCACGTGTAGCCTCACTGATGGTGCAATTTATGGCCCTGACCATGACCACAGTTGGAGGAACAACCTATCCTTTCTCGACAGTAAAGGACTGGTTGGAGCAGGCGGGTATGGGTAATGTTCGACGTCATCGCTTGTTCATGCCTGGGGCAACATTAATTACAGCTAGGAAATTATAAGCAATAAAAATATTATGCAAGTTAGAGCTGCAGCCTCCTCTCTCCCTGCTCCTGAATCAGCGAAGCGACGAGACCGGTCCAACCTGTCTGATGGCTGGCGCCCACTCCGCGCCCGCTATCCCCATGGAAGTACTCATAGAATAGGATGTAGTCACGCCAGTACGGGTCGTTCTGGAAGTATTCCACATCCCCGAAGAAGGCGCGCCGTCCATGTTCATCGCGCGTGAAAATGTGGATCAGTCTTAGCGAAAGCTCGTCAGCCACCTTGTCAAGCGTGAGATACCGCCCGGAACCTGTCGGACATTCAAGAGTGACATCATCTCCATAGTAGAGGTAATACCGTCTTAGTGACTCGATAATCAAATAATTGACCGGCATCCAGATTGGCCCACGCCAGTTCGAGTTGCCTCCGAACATCCCACTATTTGACTCTGCCGGCATGTAATCAACCCGGTATTCGACGCCACCGACATCCATGATGTAGGGATGTTCAGCGTGGTAGCGCGACAGAGCGCGAACGCCGTATGGCGAGAGAAATTCTGACTCATCGAGTAGATAGCGCGAGATGGGTAACAATTGTTCCCTGCGACACAATGACAACATGAAACGATTGGCCGTTCCTCTTTTCAGCATGCGCTCTACCAACCGCGACATCTCGGGTCGGCGCTGCACAAACCATTGGATGCGCTGATAGAACTCTGCCCAATTGCGCAAAACTCGATCCTCATAGGTCATAATGGCATATGCAGGGATCAATCCAACTAGCGAACGCACCTTCATCGACAGGCCACTATTGGAAGGGAAGCGCAATACATCATAAAAGAACTCGTCCTGCTCGTCCCACAGTGAGATATGTTCTTCACCAAGATTTTGCATCGCAGCAGTGATGTACATAAAGTGATAGACATATTTCAAAAAGATGTCTTCGTAGGCGGGATCCTCAATAGATAGCTCTAGCGCCATATCGATCATGTAGATACAGAACATGGCCATCCAGCTCGTGCCATCGCTCTGCTCGATAAAGCCCCCTGTTGGAAGTGGTGCGCTACGGTCGAACACGCCGATGTTATCGAGTCCAAGAAACCCGCCCCCAAACAGGTTGTTACCCTCCTGATCTTTGCGATTTACCCACCACGTGAAGTTCAATGTAAGCTTCTGGAACATTTTATGAATGAAGCTGCGGTCACCCTTGCCTCGCTGCCTCTGCTCAATCGCGTAGATCTCCACAGCGGCCCAGGCCAACACAGGCGGATTGACAT
The DNA here is from genome assembly GCA_963702765.1 of uncultured Chloroflexia bacterium. GTDB lineage: Bacteria > Chloroflexota > Ktedonobacteria > Ktedonobacterales > Ktedonobacteraceae > DATMNR01. The sequence continues at coordinate 57,626 of CAVPEB010000034.1, read as the reverse complement.
CGCCGAAAGCCCACTCGTATGCTGCTATCTGGCCATTCGGATGCTGAAACCACTCACGACCCATCAACAGCAATTGATCTTTGGCGAATTCGAGGTCAACCAGCGCCAGCGTGACGCAATGGAACGCCAGGTCCCAGGCAGCAAACCACGGGTATTCCCACTTATCAGGCATTGAGATCACATCGTGAGCGCTCATATGATACCACTCGCGATTACGACCCTTTCGACGGCTTTCAGGTGGTTGTGGCTGCGCACTGTCGCCACGTAGCCACTCTGCCACATCATAGTGGAAGAACTGCTTGGACCAGAGCATACCAGCGAAAGCCTGGCGCTGCACCAGCCGCTCATCGTCACTAAGAGTTGTCGGCTGGATAGCGGCATAGAATGCATCAGCCTCTGAGATTCGCATAGCAAAAATCTCATCGAAATCATCAAATGCACCCACACCATTTCCATCTTCAGCGCTAAGGCGTAGGCGCGCTGTTACTGTGGCGCCGGGCTGAACATCGAACGTATAATGCACAGCAGCCTTGGTTCCCGTTTGCTCCAGGTTAACTGTATCTATTGCCCCATGTACAATGGCATTGTTGATCCCATCCTTGACGTAAGGCGTCGGATTAGGGAAGTCGAAGAGACGATGGACATTTGTCTCATTGTTGGTGAAAAGCATCGTAGGCACACCTTCAGCATCATCTTTTGCGCACTCCCACGCCAGTACATAGCGCCCTATACGGGAGTTCTCAGCAAAGATCACGCCTGATTCGCCATCATCAGTGCTCGCAGCTCTGAGCATGGGTTGGACAAATTCAGGGTCTTTTTTGAGATGCCAGCTCCAATTATTGCGGTACCAGAGAGTTGGCAGCACATGTAAAGGTGCAGCCTCAGGCCCGCGATTGACAGCGCTGATGCGGATCAAAATATCTTTTGGGCCAGCTTTAGCATACTCGATGAATACATCGAAGTAGCGATTCTCAGCAAATACACCCGTATCGACTAACTCGTACTCGAGCTCATCCTTCCCACGCCACCGGTTGGTATGGACGAGATCATCGTAGGGGTAGGCTGCTTGCGGATACTTATAGAGCATCTTCATATAGGAGTGGGTCGGAGTAGAGTCAAGATAGAAGTAATACTCCTTCACGTCCTCACCATGATTGCCCTCCGGACCTGCCAGGCCGAAGAGTCGCTCTTTGAGGATAGGGTCTTGCCCGTTCCAGAGAGCCAGAGCAAAACAGAGTATTTGCTCCTCGTCACTAATACCCCCCAGACCGTCCTCACTCCAACGGTACGTGCGCGAACGAGCCTGGTCATGTGGAAAATACATCCAGGCATTGCCATCATCGCTGTAGTCTTCGCGCACTGTACCCCAGGCCCGCTCACTGAGGTATGGCCCCCAGCGCTTCCAGTTGTAGCCGTCACTGTCTAAACGCACATGTTCTTCTGTTTGTGCCACCGTACTCTCCTTCTGTACCTGAGTAATAATGAACTTTGCTTGTTTTGCCAGCTAAGAGTGGCTCATGAGGCAGTGGTTGATTTGATGTCGCTCCACAACTGCGGCAACGGCGCCAGACCCAACTCACGAACGAGTTTCTGTGCGGCCATCCCCACAGCTTCTGTGAAGGTTGGATAGGCCAGTTGCAATTCAGCCACCTGCTCGACTCTCATGCCGCTCGCCATACAAGCTGCTACCATCTGAATGATTTCAACCGAGTATTCCCCGATAACATGCGCCCCCAGAATATAGCGGTGACGACGTTCGACGATCAGTTTACAGAATCCATCTGGATGATTGTCTGCCACAGGACGCAGTAAGTCATCATATCGCACCACCGCAACTGCACAGTCGTACTGTTGCCGGGCTTGTGCTTCAGTCAAGCCGACGCTGGCGTATTCAGGGTCAGTGAAGCTACCACTGGGCACAATCTCATGTGTGCATCGGTTGTATGGCCCGAGTACGGCATTTTTGGCGGCAATCTGGCCCTCGTAGCGGGCGCTTTGCACGAGCATGCTTTGCCCGTTGACATCTCCTACCGCGAAGATATGCGGTACATTGCTCTGCAGGTAGTCATTGACGGGGATATAATTGTGTTCCGACACCACGCCTGCGGCAGGAAGATTGAGCGAATCCACATTTCCTGGCCAGCCTGTCGCGAAGAAGACTGCTCCTACATCCAGGTTTTCGAGGTGCCCCTCCTTGCGATAGTGTAGCCTGATACCTCCATCGCTTTTTTCGAGGCGCTCGGTTTGCGCTCCTGTAATAACTGTCATATGTTGTTTGCCGAATGCTTCAGCCAGGGCGAGCGAAATATCCTCATCTTCCTGAGGAATAAGACGTGGGGCAAGCTCAAGCAGATATATCTGGCAGCCGAAATCCTCAAGGATTGATGCCAGTTGGCAGCCAGTGGCCGCGCCACCGACAACCGCTATGCTGGCAGGCAATGCCGTGAGTGACCAGATGTCGCTGTATGTCAGGGCCAGTTCTGCTCCGGGTATAGGCAGGATTCGGCCATGCCCACCAACAGCAATAACAAACTTGTCTGCATCCCATGTTCGCCCATCAGCAACACCTACAGTATGCTGATCGAGAAAACGTGCAGGGCCAACTCCTTCAACAAGTTCGATACCACTACTGCCGATAAACTCTGCCATGTGCTTTTTCTCGTGAGCATACTGCGCGACACGTTTAGCATTGGCTAAAACAGCAGCCAGATCAATCTGGGGACGTTCTCCCCGCAACCCAAAGGTTTCCCAGGATCCAGCGTCGCGAGCCAAACGGGCAGCTCGAGCAAGCGTTCGTACAGGCGCTGGGCCTTCGTTGATACTGGTTCCTCCAACGCGCTTGCTCTCGAGTAACGTCACCTCGGTATGCAGTTCGCGAGCCTGGAGCGCCGCTGTCAACCCGGCGGGTCCACCGCCTAACACAATCAGCTTCATTCCTCGCCTCCTATCTTGCGAAGAATAGCGCGAGCAGGTCCTCCATCGCTCCCAGTAATCTTGATTGGCAAACAGACCAGTTCATAGATCCCTGCATCGATCTTTGAGAGATCAAGACCTTCAATGATCCATATTCCCGCTTCCAGCAACGCCAGGTGGGTCTCAACCCCATCTTTCGTATATCCTCCAACTGACAGATAATCGATACCCACAGTTTGGACTCCAATTGCTGCCAGGTAGCGCGCCGCTTCTTGCGAGATATAGACGAAATCTTCAACGAACGTATCGGTCTGCCAGCAGCGCCTAGAATTCACTGTCTTGAAGAGCAATCGCTCCCCTTGCTGAATATGGTGGGGGTCAAGTTCTTCTGGCTTAATCGATACGGAGTCGCTGATCTCGATGACGCGTGCCCGCCCGGCAGCGGCATCAAGTGGCATCTCATGTAATCCCAGGCCTTTCGCAATAAAATGAAAGGGACCATCCATATGGGTGCCTGTATGCGAACCCATGGAGAGAGTCGAGACGGTACAGACGTCTCCACGATCCATATGCATCATGTAATCAACCCGCACGGGTGGATTGTCAGGCCAGTGTACCATGCCGGTATGAATTGGGACAGAAATATCGATCCAGTCGTTTGACATCTCTCTTACTCCCTGTTCGTTGTACGTGCGGATGTGTCAAAGGTAATCACGCTCTTGATGCCGGTACTCTTGCCAAGCAGCAGATCTGGGGCCTCTTCAGGCGCAACATGGCTGGTGATCATTGCTTGAAGAGCATGTGGCCAACGCTGGTGAAAAACACCAATATCCTTGATAGCTGTTTCAAAATCTTCTGCGCTGGCGTTCACAGTGCCGAAAACGAGCTGATTCTTCAACACAATGTTGCGCATCAACAAATCTGCATTCACTTCGATTGGCGCTTTCAGACTGGGAACGCCAGTCATCACAAAGATACTGTTTGGGCCAAGATGCTCCAACGTCTCAAAGGCCAGGCTCGAAACACCTGTTGCCTCGTAGACAAGATGGATGTGGCCGAACAGCGCCTCTCGCGTCTCCTCAGGTACTCTTCCTGCTGAGTGGTACGTCCCACCAATCTCCTCAACGATGTCCGAACTCGGATTCGGAGCAGGCGCCAGGGCATACACAAATGTTTCCCAACCTGTTTGCATCAATTTCATCGTCCCCAATAGCCCAACAGGGCCAGCACCCAAAACTAATGCTGTGGCGTTGTGGTGCATCGCCGCTTGCTGAAGATAGTCAGCAAGCCAGGGCAGGCGATCCAAGATATGCCGAACTTGATTGCCCGCTTTCTCCGCAATCGTCAGCGGCTCGGTCAGAACAGCGACATCGCGCAGTTCGGATGGCACGGCATGCAAATAACGCTCGTGGTCAACCACCTCCTCGGTCATAAACCCATGTACTTCCTTGATACCGCGTTCCGTGTAGTCACCGGTAGTGCAAAAGTCTGGATACCCGGCACGACAAGGATTGCATTTGGGATGGGAACAGGGGCGGCGCACTGTAGGCACTACCAGATCACCTACCTTCACCTTATTGACCGCTGGACCAACTTCAATCACCTCACCAAGCGCCTCATGGCCAATCACCAAATAGTCGGAACCCTTCGGGGGTGTACCATATTCAAAGGAGCATATCTCCTTATCTGTACCACAAATGCCAACTTCAAGTACGCGAACTTTGACATGATCGGGTTCAGTTATATGTGGATCTTCATGCTCGATGAACTTGACTTCGCGGGTGTTTGGGAAAACTGCGACAGCTTTCATGTCGCCTCCTTTCATAAATACAAATGAGTGTCTGGTCTATTTTGAGAGAGCCTGGTAGTTTACCACCTCTATAATTTTCTGTCCGCAAAACTTCCGAATTTTTATTGTAACGTTGACGTCAGTCGGGCGACATTCTCAAAAAAGATATTGCTCACAGAACGCGCCTTCCATTCTTCGAGATACAGTCGCTTAGATTTTCGGATATAGCTTTCTTCAATCAGTCGAAAATCTGCTACCACCTGAGAATCGTAACAGATGAGGGTTTACGGTTTCTAGGGATAATGAAGAGCAGAACCAGACAGACAATCCAAAAAATGAGAAGCGTAATGAGCACATCAGCTTCCCAGCTCAATCTCCGGGCCATGTAGAACCTCCTTGATAGCTGGCACAATATCTCCCTTCACTTCGTTCCCTGGGAATTCAACAATAGCATCATCTAATTCGAGGCTCTGAATGGACACTGACATGTATATCTGTTTTACCTCTGTAGTTATAGCTATACTCTGATCCTGTTAATAAATGTTTAAGGTTTGATTTCCTGAACATTAACACGATGTAATATTATCTTTAACATGTTGATGGATCAGTGACAAAGTTACAATGATTGAAAAACGTGAGACAAGTAAGAATCGCTTCTACCCTGCTGCTATATATTCAACTGACATGATTGGACAGCCCAGGTCATGCAACGAATTGAGTACACCAATCAAAGCCGACTGATCGAGTAAGCGTCCTGTCAAGGTTGTGATAGCATAGAATTTCGCATCGATTGCATGCGTGATCAACATACCACCACAAAACTCAGACCAGTTTGTATCCAGGTGACCCAGGATACAAATGCGATATTGAGCCGGTTCAAGCAGTATGGCAGACGATCGATATCTTTCCATGCGACACACCCCAATGTTTGTTCGTTTTTATTCTCTCCAAATGAAGACAGGTGAAAATCTAGACTTTCTCACGAGAATTAGAGTAACCACAAATACATGAAAAAGCTATACCACTGCGGGGATAGAAAGGGGATAATTTTTGCATCTGTTTCGTACACATTGTGAATCTATTACTTTTCTATCCCCGCAGTGGTATAGCTTTATCGCGCGTTTTCGCGTATGCTGATTCTCAGAGGGTAATCGTTGAGTGGCTCTACATAGACCTCTTCAGGTGAGGGCTGTTGACAGGCCATAACGTGCTCTAATCAATCCGGCTGTGCTCGCACTTTCCCAAATTCACACAAGCCGATTCGGACGAACTCTGTAATGAGACACGGTGAGCTGTTCAAGAAGAGTGCCAGGATATAGAGAACAAAGGCAACGAAGCGTAGAACGGTTCGAGTCAAGTATGTATTGCGTCGAGAGATCATCGATGCTCCATCTGCTCTGGCAATTGCTTTTTGTGCAGAAGTAATGTGGCCAGATGCGGACAAAGAAAGAGAGAAATGTGACATGAGTATTTCGGATCAAATGGACAAGGCATCGGCTCAGCTGAAGGGGCTGTCGGAGAAGGCCAGTGAGGCAGAAGCCAACGCGAACGCGGCGAAGGCCAGGGATAAAGCAGCGCTGGAGCAGCGGGTTAATGCCGCCGAAGCGGATGCCAGGAAGGCATCCGACGATGTGAAGGCAGATGCCAAAGAAGCCAAGGACGAAACCAATCAGTGGTGGGGCCAGGTTCAGAACAACTGGAAGGCCCACGTTGACAAGGTCCATAAGGATGTAGACAAGGCCAAGGCAAATCTGAAGGCAGACCAGCTGGAGAAACGGGCTGAGCGAGCCGAGGCCAATGCAGAGGCTGCGGTCGAATTCGCCTACGCCGCAATCGAAGAAGCTGAATACCAGGTGCTCAATGCAGCATTGGCGCGTCTTGACGCGGAGGATGCAGCAGCAGCGATCTGATATCAAAGTCGAATGGCTGACCGCTCATTCCGGGTAAGTTCCACGTTTTCGTGCACAGCCGTACAACTCGGAACGAGCTACCGCACAAACGCTCGTTGATGGTGTCGTCTGCTCTTTCCTCTCAATGAAGGGCCGATCAACGATTGAGACCATCATCGAGGATACAGGTAGCGTATTGTAGTCTAGATGAACGGAAAGGAAAAGAACTATGTCTCGCATCTTTGCTCTGATCTTAGGTCTCATTGGAGTTGTTGTTGCCTTTACCATCAACCTCCTGTACTCCTCCCTTCACGTCCTGGGGAGAGTTGCTGGAATAACTGATGATCAAACACACTTCTTCTGGGGCCTGTTTGTGGTCTTGATCGCGTTGGTAGGCTCGATACTGGCTATGTTTATTCCCATTACAGGAGCAGTGCTGCTGCTGATTGCTGGTATAGCGTTCTTCTTTATTGCCGGCTGGTGGGCGTTGCTGGCATCTCCCTTCCTGTTGGTCGCGGCAGTGCTGGCCTATAACGTGAGTAGAGCGAAGCAAAAGCAAGCCGTCCAGGGATGGGACAGACTAAAGGAGAACCATGATGACAACCCATACCACCTCTCCTACCGTGCCAGATGCATGGAATTGAGAATTGAAAACACAATCGGAACAATATGCTGCCGGGAAGGCGCTGCGTGACAAGGCTCCCCTTTCCAGCCATGCAGAGTGGGCCGCAGATCCTGAACGTCCCGATCCAATTAGCACACTGGAAGAGGCCAATAAAACACGCCTGCAACACCTTGTGCCCATTCGCTTTGGACGTATGTCGGCATCACCTTTCGCGTTCTATCGCGGAACAGCAGACATCATGGCATACGACCTGGCAAAGACGCCCGTCTCCGGCATCCGGGCGCAGGTCTGTGGTGATGCGCACATCTCGAATTTCGGTGCCTTTGCCACTCCAGAACGCAAGCTGGTCTTCGATGTCAACGACTTCGACGAAACGCTTGAGGGTCCCTGGGAATGGGATGTGAAGCGGCTGGCTGCGAGCATTGTCCTGGCCGCCCGGCAGAATGGCTACACTGCCCAGAAGAGCAGGAAAGCCGTCTTGAGTTGCCTGCAATACTACCGCGAACACATGTACCAATTTGCCATGATGAACCACCTGGACCTCTGGTACTACCACCTGGACGCAGGAAACATTGAAGCTATGTTAAGTGGTATGAAGGGTAGCAAAAAGTTACAAAAACAATTGGAGCGGGATACGAAGAAGGCCAGTAAACGCACGCGCATCGAAACCTTTCCCAAGCTGGCTGCGGTGGTGGATGGGAAGTACCGTATCAAGGATGAACCTCCCTTGATCTATCACTACGATCCTCTCCACCCCAACAAAGACGATCTGGAGACGGACGAGTGGAAAGCACTGGTAACAGAATACCTGTGGAGCCTGAGAGATGAACTGCGCACTGTCATTATGCGCTATCATGCAGTGGATGTCGCACAGAAAGTGGTGGGAGTCGGTAGCGTGGGCACGCATTGCGCTATCGTGCTGGCGTTAGGAGGACCAGAGGTAAACGACCCGCTGTTCATCCAGATCAAGGAGGCGTCAGCCTCAGTGCTGGAGCAATATTTGGGAGCCAGTCCCTATCCCCACCATGGGCAAAGGGTGGTAATTGGACAGCGCATGATGCAGGCACAAAGTGATATCTTCCTGGGATGGTCGACTTATGGTGGCAGACATTACTACGGGCGCCAGTTGCGTGATATGAAGTTCTCGGTCGATGTCGAAGAGATGGATCCAGTGCGTTTTACAGCCTATGTCCAGGTCTGTGGAGCAACCCTGGCACGAGCACACGCACGTACGAGTGACCCGGCACAGATTAGTGGTTACCTGGGCAACAACGATACATTCGACCAGGCCATTGCCGCCTTTGCCGAGGTGTATGCCGACCAGGCCGAACGCGACCACGCGGCATTGCTGGCCGCCATCAAAGATGGACATGTGCAAGCTCAAGTCGGCGTCTAAGAGGAATACAAGGTATGTCTCAATCTACGACTGATACTGAACTGGTGAAGACTGCAACCGATGCTTCTCCTCCTGGCCGCTCTCGGATGAGAAGACTGATCAACGTCGTAACGGTTGTAGGGTGTATAGCCATCGGATTGGTTGCGCTGTACGGGATTTCGCTGATCTTAACGGCAGTCATTATTCTGCTGCTTTCTGCTCTGTTTGCCTATTTCATTTATCCGCTTGTCCAGCCCTTCCAACGCCGCCTCCCTAGGCCCCTGGCAATCCTTGTGGCTTTTCTCCTGGTGGCTGGTGTCTTGACTGTGGTTCTGTTTATCGTGGCTTCCTCCATCAATCCGCAAGTAGCTTCACTCGTGAAATCCATACAATTTCTTTTAAGCCCTGCTGGAGATCGTCAGGCGAAATCGTACTTTGCATCTCTAGCAAAGTTTGGCATTACCAAAGACCAGATTGACCAGCTCAAGACCCAGATTTTGTCTCAAGCGCAGGGGGCTCTCCCAGGACTGCTTCCTTTCCTGCTCGGATTGTTCAGCAATCTCCTCAACTTCGTCATTGTGATCACGCTCGGTGTCTACTTTCTACTTGATGGCCCTCGTATCATTCGCTGGCTCAGCTACAAAACTCCGGTGAATCAGAGGGGCACTATCACTTTTCTGCTCCATACCCTTGATCAGAGTCTCGGCGGATATCTTCGGGGCACGTTGCTGCTGGCGCTTATTGGAGCTATCCTTACGGGGATTGTGCTTGCGCTGCTGCATGTCCCGTATGCAGCTTTGCTGGCAGTTCTCTTCTTTTTCCTGTACTTTCTCCCGGTGATCGGTACCTATATCATCGCAGCGCTGTGTATCCTGGCGGCTCTCTCACAGGGATGGGTGGTGACCCTGATCGTGGCTGTCTTTCTGGTTTTACTCCTGGGAGTGGTCATGGGAGAGGTTCTTGCGCCACGCATTTTCAGCAGTACCGTGGGAGTGCATCCCATTGTGGCCATTTTCGCACTCTTTGCAGGCGCAGAACTCTTCGGGTTGCTTGGGGGGTTCCTCGCGATCCCTGTGGCAGGTGTACTTCAGCAGATCACTGTGGCGTACTGGCACAGATGGGAACATGATCATCCCAAACTGTTCCCGCCAGAAGAAGTGCTCCCGAAACAAGCAGCGCTGTTGCCAGAACAAACGGCCACGCCAATTGAGATACCCATCTCCGAAGCGATGTAAGACCTTGGCTGTGTGTCTGAAGCAGCCCGTAAGGAAGTACCGCCAGCACCAGGTGCCGGCTAGTATAATATATGCAGGACTAAATCGTCAGGTGAGACGAAATGAAATATCAGGAGCTATCAGATGTTGAGTGAATCGAATATTCTTGCTGATCTCTATGGGACGTTGGCGACAGTTCTCGCCGTCACCATCGCACTCCAACAGCAAGTCGTTGCAAGTTGCTTTGATGAGTGTAAACAGTTTTCCAATAAGATTGAGGATGCCCAACAAAGACAGGAGAATTTGAGCTTTTTATTTAAAGAGAGAAAGAAAATTCTCATACAGCAAATCAGAGTAAATGTGCCAGCAATTCTCGTGAACGCATTAATCATAGTGCCGTGGGGATATGTAGGACTTCGCTATCGCCCAACAGATGAGCCCTCATGGTTATATATTCTGCCATTCTACGGTATTTGTTCTGCCGCTGCATTCTTATTTATTGTGGTTTTATTTTCATTAGTCTCCTTATACTTCGAGCGCAGAATACTCCTCATTGTCACAATAATCGTGTCAACACTTATTTTTCTCTTCATCATCGCAGCTGGTATACTCATCAGACCATAATGTGGCTGCACAGGCTCTCGCGATCCTGGAGGAAGCCAATCGACTGTCTCGAGAAATGACATCGCTACTAACACGTGGACGGAAGAATTTCGTTCGCATCAAGGTGTCGATTGAAATTGTATCTGGTGGGAACAGGGAAGCAGGATGCTCTGTTTTATTCATCACTTAGCTTAGTCCTTTCGAAAGGACAACAAGAATATTGACTATAAAACGGATGCCCTTGAAAAATTTAGGAACAGGTGGGCTTTGATTTCTCAACCGGTCAAATTCAGTTTCATCTATAAGCGTCACTATTTACGATGCTCTCAAGGCACGATGCGGGTAAAAACGATCTATGTTATGCCCGCTTGAGTGAGACAGCGCTTCAACCATCTCTGCATCAAAATCTATAAAAAGCATAGCACATTATCACATCTATAGCAATTTATAGAAGTCTTTTTCGTTGACATTACCCGAGGCATAAAGGCCTTCATCTCATCGATTGTAACTAGCTGCTGTCAAAATCTATTACCTATTTACCACCTGAAGGGTATAGCTCTATCTCATTTTTTCGAGTACCCTGAATCTGAGAGAGTAGCCGTTGGTCGGCTCAACATCGCCTCTTTTTAGGCCGCCCTGGACTATAGGTGTAGAACAAAGTAATTGCAAGCCTTTGTGTAACTGGGAGTGTTTACGGGCAGTATCTATGCCGAGCGTTTCGACCTGATTTAAAAGGAGAATGTCATGCAACAACAACGCCTTTCAACGTACCTTGCAATTGCTTTCGGTCTCATGATTGTCTTGCTTGCCCTCGCTTTTGCATTGCTTTAAGCCATGCGGTAAGATAGAATTGTCATTGTGTCGGATTGAGCAAAGCGAAGGGTCTAGCACACAAGGCAACGAAGCGTCTCGTTGCCTCAGCATGACAGGACTGGAGTTGCCTGTCAAGTTCATTATCGATCTTGCCTGAGTATTTTTTCAATAGGAGAATTGATATGGTTGTAGTAGAGACACCACGCCAGTACTGGGTACTGATATTATTGCGTGGGATCATCGCGCTCCTTTTCGGCATTATGGCCCTCATTTCGGTTGAATTTACGCTCTTATTTCTCGTATACCTCTTTGGCGCATATGTCCTGATAGATGGAATTCTGGCTATCGTCGTTTCATTGCAGGAGCGCAAGTCGTCGAGAGCATGGTTGATTGTGTTTCTGATAGGGATTGTGGGTATTGTGATAGGAGTCCTGAGTTTCATCCACCCGGGAAACGTGGCTCTGTTAATCTTCTACCTTGTCGCATTATGGCTCATCATTGCCGGATTTTTTAGCGTGATTTCGGCATTGTTAAGAGCTAATGGTATCGAATGGTTGGCAATAGTCGGTGGAATTCTGTCAATCATCATAGGCATCGTCTTCTTTCTCCACCCGTCATCAAGCATTTTGTCGATTGTGTGGTTGCTTGGACTATTCGCGCTCGTTTATGGGATCATTCAGATCATCAAAGCATTTCAGATAAAATCTCTTCTTGGCGTGTAAAGTGATGTCGGAGACAGCGCGACGACTATTTTACTTGCAAAAATAGTTCACCCGAAGGTAGTACAAGAAATTCTCGTGCATAGCCAGTTCGCGATGACTCTGGATGTGCATTCTCACGCATTACCCTCTATGCAAGAAGAGTGAGCCGCTTTTGCTCTCAATGGTGAGTCTGGCACACATGTGGTGATTCGACGTTCCCAACGCTCTCCTCTTTCAGGCTAGCGGATGCAAGATCACCACGGGAATCTTGCGAGTCGTGCGTTTGGCATACGATTCCCACGGGGGATTCTGGGCAATCAGCCGCGGCCACAGCTGGGCGTACTCCTCCGGTCCGGCCACGGTGGCCAGCGCGGCCTGCCGGCGGCGTCCAATCTGGATGCTCACGTGAGGATTGCTGAGGAGGTTGTGATACCAGCCTGGATGACGATCTTGCCCGTTATTGCTGGCCACGATCACATACCTGGCTCCATCAGGCATATATTGCAAGGTGTGACTGCGCTTCTCGCCGCTTTTGCGCCCGGTGGTCTGGAGGACCAACATGCCCATGTTCCCCAGGCGACTTCCGAGCCGTCCGTCGCTCTTTTCATAGACCCATGTCATCATGCGATCAACCAGGGTCACTACAAAGTGAGAGATGGCCATCAGAAAGAAAACCTACCTTCCCAATCGAAACTTAGGCTTACTATAGCACATGGCTTCTCATTGCAGCATGGGACTCTGGCCAGGGACTGCGGAGATCATTTTCATAGCCCTTGATCGAAGCACCACATGTGTGCATGAACCAGTCAAATGGGTTCACTCCAGTCTTTCTCTAAGCACCGCCTTTTATTGCAAGTGTCGGGTTGCACCTCCTAGAGGAGCTCGTCACCCGGCACTCATAAACCGTCAGTGAGAGCTTTTGCCCCACCAACCCATGCAGATTGGGAGAAGCTCAAACAGTATGGCTAGACGAAAAATGTCTGAGGAGAGCTATTGAGGGTCAACTTCGTTCTCATTTTGGCAGCACTCGACTCACATGATCGAGTCGCATTTTCATTGTGCACACCTGAAAAGGCTCACTCCTGAACGGTGGCCAGGGACAGAACCCTATTCCCGTTTTAGGGTAACAATTCGCCATAGACGGCCAAGTCTTCGGTTTTCGGATAAGGTCTTGCTGGTCTTGGGCGGATTGTGGCACAATACATCTGCGGACATCGCGCACGACGCATCATGCGGACCTATCCTGCCGTATTCCAGGGGAGAAACTGGGCGCGCTCTGAGCAACCCGATGCTGTACACACAGAAGGGACCCTCATCGAAGACTCCCACCCAGTAACACCGAGGGCCGTGGCGGCAGCCAGACGGCGACGAGGAACGCTCGCGGCCGGCAAACGTGTGCTCGGTCCGCCGATCGCACTGGCGACCACAGCCGTTGTGGGCGCGAACATCCCGCGCGCCAGGCGATCAGGGGGCGCGCGTGTCCATGCACGCCGAGCGAGGCTGCCGAGGTGCTCACCCGTGGCGAACTGACGTGGCTCCAAGCGACGACCTCGGCTTCGCTCGCAACATTCAACCAGACGAGTCTCCCATTCGACAAAGGATTTAAACATGCGGAAGATCGATGCGTTCGCGCACATCCTGCCTCGTTCGTATCTCGAGCGGCTGGAGCGGCAGCTCGAGAAAACCATGGCACCAAACCGGCTCGACTACTACCGTCAGGGGGTCTTCTCCTTCGATCCTGTGCTGACCGATCTGGACGCGAGGTGGCGAAAGATCGAGCCGTACGGCGATTACGCACAGGTCCTGGTGCTTGCCGTGCCGCCGCTTGAAGAGGCCGGGCCGCCGGAAGTTTCGGCGGAGTTTGCCCGCATCGCCAATGACGAGATGGCGGAACTAGTCCAGCGGTTTCCGGATCGCTTCGCCGGATTCGCGGCCGCGCTGCCGCTCTCGGACGTCGAGCTCGCCTTGCGCGAGCTCGACCGCGCCCTGACTCAGCTCGGCGCGCTGGGCGCACAGCTGTATACCAACGTCCTGGGTTTGGCGCTCGACGATCCACGCTTCGAGCCGCTGTTCACCAGGCTCGAGGATGCCGGCCGCGCCGTGTGGCTTCACCCGACGCGCAGCGCAGCGTGGGCCGACTATCCGGCCGAGAGCAGGTCCGACTTTGGCCTGTGGTGGTCACTCGGCTGGCCTTACGAGACCGCCGCCGCCCTTGCACGCCTCGTCTATTCCGGGCACATGGAGCGTCACCCGCGCCAGCTCGTGATCGCGCACCACGGTGGCGGCATGGTGCCGCACTTCTCCGCCCGACTCGCGATGGGCCCAGGCTATCGGCAGGTCAAGGACCGACTTCCGCAGCCGCCGCTCGACTACTTCCGGAGGTTCCACGTCGACACAGCGCTGTTCGGCGCGCCACACGCGGTTCGCTGCGTCCTCGAGTTCTTCGGCCCGCGAGCACGTGCTCTTCGGCACCGACATGCCTCTTGGACCTTCGAACTCGGTCGAGGCGACGATAGCGGACATCGACTCGGCCGGTCTTACCAGAGAGGATATGGCTGCGGTCTACTCTGGGAACGCCGTGCGCCTGCTCGGGGGGCTTTCCGGCTAACAGCCACTTCTATTGTCTCCGGGTGGCCGGTGTTGCCGAACTCAATCTGGTCACGCACGACGCAGACCCGCGTCGCGCGTGGGCCACCAGGCTCACCCCCTGCGCTTTCTGCTCCGATCACATCTGCTGCTGTAGAAATAGAAGACAGAAAATTGTAGAAGGATCACATAAAAAAGATGAAAGTGCCTGTTGCGTTGGCTTTGCCGAATGGATTGGCGGTGACAGAGATCGAGATGATCGATGAGGTTCTCACTCTGACTGCGGTTTCCGTGCAGATGCGTGCCTGTTGTCCACTCTGTGGTGTCTGTGCCTCACGTGTTCACAGCCGTTACATCCGAAGACTCATAGACTTGCCCTGTGGAGGACAGCACGTGTGCATGCTCGTCTGTGTGAGGAAGTTCTTTTGTCAGGTCTCAACCTGTGCTCGGAAAATCTTTGCGGAGCGCCTGACTCCTTTTGTTGAACCGTGGGCACGGGTGACACGGCGTCTGTATCAGATTGTTCAGGTCCTTGGTCTGGCCACTGGCGGCAGACTTGGGGTCCGTGTCACGGATCGCTTGGGGATACAGACGTGCAGGACGACGATTCTCCGACGCATCATGGCACTTCCAACACTGCCCGTAGAACACGTCTCGGAGCTTGGAATAGACGATTTCTCTTTCCGTCGTGGAAGGAAATTCGGCACGATCCTGGTAGATATGCAAAGCCATCAGACAATCGACCTCTTGCCTGATCGCAAGAAAGAAACCGCCGCTGCTTGGATGAGTGCGCATCCGGAAATTGACGCGGGTCGGGTCGGGATCGCGGCGGCGACTATGCTTCTGCGGCAGCCAGTGGTGCTCCCCAAGCCATCCAGTGTGCGGACAGGTTCCACGTGTTGAAAAATCTTGGAGAAGCCCTAGAGGGATTGCTGGCACGTCATCTGGCAGTGTATCGGACCCACCAAACTGAGGAGTCAAGAGCCACATCACTGGAAACTGCGCAACCCAGACAGCCGCCGAAAGTAAGTCCAAAAGCTGCCGCGCTGAGCCAGGCGAAGCGAGAGGAGCGTCTGGCGGGGTACCAGCACGTCGTGACCTTACGCAAGCTTGGTTTCTCGCAGACAGCCATCGCCAACCAGGTTGGGAGAGGCCATGCGACGGTCTCGCGCTGGTTGAACAGTGACGCATTTCCCGAACAACAACCGCGCCAACACAGGATGGAACTTGATTCACATCTGCCATTCCTGCGCGAACGGTGGGAAGCAGGCTGCCACACTATCGCCCAGTTGCATCGAGAACTGGTAGCGGCAGGCTACCCACTCTCATATAGGCTCGTTCATAAGCAACTTGCTCGTTCCCTGCCAGAAGGACGAAAGAATCCTAACAAACTACCGTTATCTTCCACGCCCTCCTGTGCTTGCACGACACGCTGGTTTTCCTGTTTCTTCGCCGTCCTACCGAAGAACTTTCCTTTGAAGAACAGGAAACGCTTGCTCTGCTTCGATCTCTGCACTCTGAGGTGGATCAGGCATATACACTGGTTCAGCAGTTCGCGAATATGCTGCGAACACGCACCGGAGAAAAGCTCGACGACTGGCTTTCATCAGCCAGAGCCAGCCAGATCCGCGAGTTGCAGGGGTTTGTTCTGAGTGTCGTACGAGACATCGTATTTCGTCGCTCGTTTGCTTAGAATCAACGCATGACCGTTGTTTTCATCGCAGAAATCGGACCAGCGTGTTGAAAACCCCCACTGACAATGCTCAACAGTAAAGAAGGCACTCCTTCAAGCCGACAGAGTAATCTCAGTCAAGCCATCAGGGGAAAAGCCTATACACCCAATACGGACGCGTCAACCACGTCCAGTGCGAATATACGATCCAACTGAGCAAATTTGTGGGCTCTACAGGTAAAATAGTGCATTTAAGGGATGTATTTTCACGCTTCACATCTTATACTAGATAATTATGGTTGTTTTCTCAATCAGGGTATCCTCTACAGGCAGGGTAGCAAACACCCTCAGTGACCTGTAGTCATTGCAGGGGTCGATGTTACAGATCTGATTGTGCTTCGCTCAAACAGTGTACAGGATACGGCTGAGCAGCATTATCCGCCACAACCATCGTAGCATGGTGATAGCTGTGCTTACGACATTTTTTGTCTTGTTACTCACGAAGTGTTATGAGGAGGGTTTCGCAATGAATAGTATGGGACCAGAGCATGCCCTGGATCATGTCGTGGTGGTGTTATTTGAGAACCGCTCCCTGGACAACGTGCTGGGGCACCTGTACGGACCGGAGGATGGCAAGAACTTCGACGGAGTCATTGGCAAGGACTTGAGCAACCCCATTCCCGCGTGGGCTGAGCATGGCGCAGAGCGTAAGGTGGTTCCGTACACCGTCGCCACCGACATGGATTCGCCAAACCCGGACTCGGGTGAGGAGTACTTCCATACCAACACCCAACTGTTCAACGTCATCGACGACCACAACCGTTTCAAGATCGGTGATGCCGTGACGGCTCCTTGGAATGCGCCACCACCGGGGGCGGTACCCACGATGGATGGGTTCGTCACCGACTACATCTCAACCTTCACCGGTGAGGTTGGCCACCAGCCCACCTATGAAGAGTACGCCCACATTATGACTGGTTGCACGCCAGAGCAGCTTCCTGTGCTCAACGGCCTCGCTCGGGACTTCGGGGTCTTCGACCACTGGTTCTGCGAAGTGCCGTCCCAGACCTTCATGAACCGGTCGTTCTGGATGGCGGCCACCTCGTCGGGTTTGGTCGTGAACAGCCCGGCTTCCAAGTGGCTCACAAAGAACGATGCCGAGACGATCTTCGAGCGACTGGAGGCCAATGGCAAAACCTGGAAGGTCTACGTCATGGAACCGATGCCAGTGTCGTTCACTGGGGTGATCCACTTTCCCCGACTGAAGGACCGGCTGGCCACCCACTTCGTGCCATTTGCCGAGTTCGAGAAGGACGCCGCGGCGGGCACGTTGCCGGACTTTTCACTCATTGAGCCAAACATGCTGGCAGGCCACGGGGACTACCACCCGGCGATGGGCAGATCGTTCTCGGATCAGGTCGATATCAAAGTAGACAACCCATCCTCGATGCTGTCAGGTGAGGACTTCCTGAACCGAGTGTACAGTGCCTACCGGTCCGCCACCTCTCAGACCGGCACCAACGTGTGGAACACCGCCCTGCTGATCGGGTGGGACGAGCCCGGCGGTACGTACGATCACGTTCTTCCAGGGCCAGTCTCGCCACCGGATCCGTCCGCGCAGCCTGGCGAATGCGGGTTCACCTTCGACCGCTCCGGATACCGGGTACCGGCGATTATCGTCTCGCCGTGGGTCGAACCGGGGTCGGTCTATAACGAGGAATACCGCCATACCTCCCTGATCGCCACGCTACGCAAGACCTGGGGACTGGGTCAGGCATTTACCCGGCGAGATGCCTCGGCCCGTACGTTCGACCACGTCTTCTCGCTCACCAGGCCTCGCGACCCGAATACCTGGGCCACCATGAAGCCGCGTCCAGTGCCTGAATGGTCGATGGATCTTGAGGTCGTAGGTAAGGGGCTAAGTGGCCTGGGCAAGCACATTGGACCCGCCCTTATCGCTAAGGCCAAAGAGATGGGGGTGCAGCTCCCGGCCGAAGTCAAAGACTCAAATAACCTTCCACCCCGGCTCATCGTTCCCGTTCTCAGGCAAATTGCCGGTTACTTTTTCCCACTATTAGCAGCAGACGCCGAGAGAAAAAAATCTGTCTAGCCAAACTTCCTGTCATTGGTCTGGTCAAATGCTGACCAAGATGTGTTCTTATTGGATCATTATGATCCAACTATGTAACAGCTCGTACCATACATGGTCCTTTTGCCAAATGCGACAAAATTCGACCCTTTTTGACTGACTTACATTATTAAAGTAAGGTACCGCTACGGTAACAATTGACGGAGTGACTTCAATTAATCCATTTAGGATTGTAGCTACTGATGGAGTATGGTTAAATCCTGCTACCAGTTCCAAGTTCAGATCTTCGCACCAACCTTTAATCCCAATTCAGCTCAGCCGATCTACCATATGAACGAACTGCTAACCAATGGCAGTGTGGTGGTTAAAGGCTAGATGCATTGGTAGCGAATTATCTGCGCAGTTATTAAGACGTTTTTTGATACAACTACCTAATCTTATTGGGTCTGATCAATACCCTATGTTTACTGAGTCTTAATAAACCACCCAGCCTGTTGACAAACCCTTGCTGAGATGACGAAAGGAAGCTAGCGCGAAAAAGAGAAAAGATGAGGTTGACAAAAGAGCGGAACGTGCAGTGCAATGGATTGGGAGGAGGAACACTCATCATGATGGGTTTCAAAGAGCGCACATTTGCCCCACTCGTCGCCGTGTCTCTGGAGGAGCTGGTTCCCCAGGATCATTTTTATCGGCAGGTACAAAAGGTGCTGGATCTCTCATTTGTCTACGATCTGGTGCGCGAGTGCTACTCGATGGCCGGTCGGCCATCCATTGATCCGGTCGTGTTTTTCAAGCTGCAACTGGTGATGTTTTTCGAAGATATCAGGTCCGAGCGCCTGCTTATGCGTCAAGTCGCGGATCGACTGAGCGTGAGATGGTATGTTGGGTATGACTTAGGTGAGCCGCTGCCTGATCACTCCACCTTGAGTAAGATCCGCCTGCGCTACGGATTAGAGGTGTTTCGGCGCTTCTTTGAGGCCATCGTTCAACAATGTCAACAAGCCAAGCTGGTGTGGAGCAGGGAGCTGTATTTCGATTCGACGCAGGTCAATGCGAATGCCGATCTGAATTCCCTAGCGCCGCGTTTTGCGGTGGAAGCACGACAAGCGCTGCAAGAGCACCTTGCAGCCCTGTTTCAAGCAGAAGCAGCACAGTCTGAAAACAGTGAGGAACAGAGTGCGAAACAACTGCCTTCGGAAGCACAGCAGGAGGAGAGCTGCTCATCTTCGCCTGTCTTGTTGCCTACCAGGATCTCTGAGGCACGCCGCGAGGAACTCGCCGAGGAGAATACGGCTCGCTACGACTGGATTGCGCAGGAAGGACGGCAACAGCGAGACGTGTCTAGTTCCTACCAACGGACGGCGGATTTTCGCATCAGTACCACCGATCCTGATGCTACGCCAATGCGCCTGAAGGGGGGGGCACCCATCTGGGCTACCACACTCACTACGTCGTAGACGGAGGCAAGCGACGCATTATCCTGGCGGTCCTGGTGGTGCCAGGCGAGGTGATGGACAATCATCTCATGCTTGACCTGCTCTGGCACGTGCTCTTCCGCTGGCATACCTGGCCCAATCAAGTCACCGGCGATATGACCTATGGAACTGCCGAGAACATCAAGGCCATTGAGGAGGCCCATATCCATGCCTACATGCCTCTCGCCGAGCGAGGGCAACGCACTGGCTATTATGGACTGGCTGACTTCACCTATGACCCCCTCCATGATTATTACACCTGTCCTCAAGGACAATTCCTGATTCCTTTTCATCGAGAAGAGCAAACACAGGTGGTGGAATACCGTGCGGTTGCCGGAACCTGCAACCGCTGTCCGGTAAAAGCCGCCTGTACCACCAACAAGCGCGGTCGGCAAGTGCATCGGTCCTTTTTTGCTGACTATCTGGATCACGTGAAAGCGTATGAGCAGACCCTTGCCTACCACAAGGCGCTCAACAAGCGGAAAGTGTGGATCGAACCACTGTTTGGAGAAGGCAAACAGTGGCATGGGATGCGACGCTTTCGCTTACGACGGCTCTGGCGCGTCAACTGCGAAGCATTGGTGATTGCCTCTGGCCAGAATCTCAAACGCCTCCGGCCGCAAGCGTGGGTGGGGACGTCGTCCGTTTCCGACCGAGGCGATGGCCATGATGCCACGACCCAGGTGGGAAACAGAAGCCTCCTTGAGCACCAGAACCAGAACGACCCCCAGGAGAGCGGTTGCTGTTGCCTTTACGAAGCTCTTCAACTCCAGTACGATGTGGTTTTCCTCTCCAAAGGGAAGATTTTTCTCAGGAATCACAGCTTTTCCTTGCCTGCCACCAGGAAGAGAGCTGTTACTGTGTGTCACTGCACCTGCTTTTCTCCGGCTTTTCCTTTTTTAGGGGAAAGGGCTAGTGGTCAGTCCAGATGGGTATTGATGACAGGATAGAGATCGTGAAGTTTGTCACGAGCATCGTTGGAGGTAAAGCGCCACGAGATGGTGCAGCGCTGAGCATTCCGCTCGGTCTCCAAGGTGGCAATGCGTTGGCGCAAGTTCTGCATGCTTGCTACCCGACGCGACAAACAGCCTCGCGCAAAGATACTGATCTCGATCTCGGCCATATTGAGCCAACTCCCATGTTTCGGTGTGTAATGGAACTCGACTCGCTGCAAGATGCGTCGGGCTTCGGCAGGCGAAAAGGCTTCATACAAGGCAGCGGCTGTATGTGTGTTGAGGTTATCTTGCACGAGGCGAATGTATGCCGCCTCCGGATAGACCTCATCGACCAGCCATTGGATGCAATGCGCGTAGTCGATCTTGGTGCGGTGCTCAGTCATTTCGACATGACGCCAGCCCGAAAGCGGCTCGACACAGAAAAACAGATTGGCGGTGCCCAGGCGTTCATACTCGTAATCAATGCGCTCTGCCTGTCCTGGCTCCATCGGCTCGGCAGGCCGTACATCCGCCTCAGGAGCGACGAGTTTTTCGTCGAAGCAGACGGTTGGATAGCAGGGGTCGTACTCTTCTTCATACAAGTCCAGAACATCCTCCATTGCCGCTACGAACTCGGCTCCTACGGCTGGGATGCACCACTGCTCGTGCTGCCAGGGTTTGAGTTCATTTTTTTGAGCAACTGGCGGATGGTTTCCGGCGAAATCGACTCGACGAAGCCCAATTCGACGGCCTTGCCAGCCAACAAGCGCACGGTCCAGTGATCGTGGCCTGTAGGCACAGGACTGCATGTAATGGCTATGAGATGGGCCGCCTGTCCACCGGTCAAGGCCTGGCGATACCGCTGTTGTCGCTTGTCGTGCAGCACCGCCTCCAATCCCCCTTCCAGGTACACCTGCCGCACACGAATGGAGGTGTTGCGGCTGATGTCGAAGGCTTCGCAGATTTGCTGGTCGGTCCAGCCTTCGGCAGCTTTGAGCAACACACGGGCGCGGGTGAACGTTCTGGCATTGGCTTTGCCTGCATGGATGAACGTGTGCAGCGAGGCTCGCTCGCTTTCGGACAGCGTGACAGGAAGAGGATGCTTCATTGAAGGCTCCTTACTTTTTCATCATCTTCTCATTCCTGTCAATATCAAACTGGACTGACCACTAGTCACTTTTTAGCTGATCCATACTCATAACCCAGAAAGAGTTTTTCAACAGGCTGGGACGTTCTTCGAGACTAGTATATAAGGATTTTGATTTTTGATCCCTACAACCATAAGGGTAGGGCTCCATTAATTGGTGGATTGGCTCTATCCAGTGCGAGTAGTGATGACGTTCTACATACTCCGTCTGCAAGCTCACAACCAAACTGTGTTCGAGGTCATAGGAGCGCCTTTCTTTTTCGGGTATAACAGAGGTAGGAAAGACTGGTATCCAAGCATATGTTGAAACACTCTTTTGTAAAACTGAATGCTGAAAAAACAAGAAAGAAAAAAAACCATGTTTATATTCGTCATCTTCGTCGCACTCCTGGTCACCATCGATTTTGCAGCAATGATCTGGGGCTTTGAGAGCCGCGATAGATTGGACAGCTCAGAGTGGCAACGGCAGGCAATTCTAAAGTTTCCATCCCGTCGGGCATAATCGTCTGGTACACGCAGAGAAACTCTGTCAGGCATCTCAGAGAGAAGCTAGACGATGTGGAATGTACACAGTGGAATGTGAGATTCATGCGATGGTTACGTGTCATACTATACATGAAAACCAGGAAAGCGCGATGGATTACAGAAGGAGACATCTCTTTGAACACGCACAAAAAAACCTTGTGTCTGGGACTGATTACCCTGGGTGCTCTTGTTGGAGGCTCACTCAGTTTCATGACTGGTGGTCTCGGTATCGGCGGGATTATGCTCGGTGGCTTACTCGGTGGTCTGCTCTTTTGCATGATCCAGTGGGTCGCTGTACGAAGGCAACGAGTGATTGTGCCCTATGATGGACTAGACGAACGACACCAGGCCAACCACCACGGGGCTATCCAGTCACCAGAGGCCAGGGTGAGAGGGATGCAAGATCCTCTCATGATCGAAGTCATGAATGTGCGGCCAAAACCTCGATAAGAATGATATCCGAAGCACTTCGCTCTTGCGCCTGGAGATCGCGCAGCAATCGGGCAAAGGCTGTTTGATACTCGTCGTATTGTTTCCACTACCGAAAATCACCGATATGACGTGTACGCCGAAACTTGGCTGGCCAAGCGCGTTACAGCAAAGTATTTGCTCGTCGGTTCGCTATAATTGAGTGCTGAATCCTCGACCAAATCTTATTTGAATATCTCGCAGTTTCCAACCTGGAAGAACTGAAGAACTTGATCGTTGCAATGCGTGTTGTCTTGAAGAAGCATGTGTGAGGAGGATAGAAGACTCCTCGTTTTTCGAAAAATCATGCACATCAGCTCGAAAAGCTCTTCGTCTCCTGAACGCTTACCGTTTCGCCACTCTCTAGCGCTTTCACATGGCGCTACGCTCTGCTGCGCCTGTAGGCTAGGAAAGCTGCAACCAGCAGGAATGGGGATGCCAAGAGCGCCCACCAGCCCGCGATAAAGAAAAACGCAATGCCAGCTATCAGCAGCAACACCATACCCACTGTGGGGATAAACAGGACAAACAGTGAGCCAACGAGCCCTATCAAGACGACAAACAAACCCCAAAAGAAGTGTGTTTGATCGTTCGTGATTCCGGCAACCCTTCCCAGAACGTGGAAAGAGGAGTAGAAGATGTTTACTAAAAAGGCTATGACCACTCCTATGAGGCCGATAATCATGGAAAGTATTCGCATTGATTTTCTCCTTGCTATCCGCAGTATTCCTCTGCATCCTTTGTCACGTTTTCCTCAGAGAGCCTGTGACAGGATTTGGAGCAAACGTCGTTTTGGAATCTCAAGAGAGCTGTAACGCCTCCCTGACTAACTACCCGATTGAGCGTATGATTCATACCGGCATTGATCAGCGAGAATTTGGTAAAAAGCCTGTGGAAAGATTCCCTGCGCTTCGTCACCTGGAGAGGCCCGCAGGTTGCATAGGAAAACACGTCTTTCTTTTCAAGCTTAACGCAGGCACAATGGGAATGTCAAGGTAAAGCAGAGCAATTTTTCCTCTTGCCTCTTCATGATGCAATACACAATACTTGAGTTATATAGAAGCAGGACATAACAGGATCGCAAAGGTAGCATACATAAAACGAGGGAGGAAGCCTTATCTCGAAAGGCTTCCTCCCTCGTTTCGTCAGTCGGGGCGAGAGGATTTGAACCTCCGACCACCACAACCCCATTGTGGTGCGCTACCGGGCTGCGCTACGCCCCGTTATTGGAACAAGAGCAGTATAGCAGATAAATCGTCTCATAGTCAAGGTTTTATGACTGGCGATCATAGTACAGAATACGCCCGCAATTGCTGCACGTCTGTAAATCCGCGTTGGCGCGCACTCGTTGCAATTCGCTGGGAGTCAGAATTACTCGGCACCACTGGCACGAATTTTGATCTACTTTTGAAACTGCTCGTCCTTGCTTTGTACGCTTCAAAGCCTCATAGCGATTCAGTACCTGAGTGTCGATTGTGCTCACAAATTGCTCGCGATTTGCCACTAACTCCTTACGTTTCACATCCAGTTGGTCGCGGCGTATCATGCCTGCAGCATTCGTCTCTAACCACTTCTCCTGAGCCTGGCGCAAAGCCTCAGCCTTGCTGTTTGCCGTCTCCTGCAAAGACTCGGTTGTGAGGATCACCTCAAGCGCCATCTCTTCCTGGCGATTTTGTTGCGCTCGTAAATGCTGCACTTCCTGTTGCAAAGCATACAGTTCTTTCGGATTGGTCACAACACCACTATACATACGCTGCTCCTGCAAGCGCAGGCGGCGATCCAGTTCCTCAAGCGCCCACTCTGCTTCTTTTTGAGCCTGAAGACCCAGATGTAACTGTTGTTGTGCAATAGCATCCTCGGTTCGTAGCTTTTTTAATGCGCTATCTCCCTGAAGTGAACTCTCCAGTGCCTGTTGCTCAGCAATTAAACGTTCCAGTTCGAGGTCAAGCTGCTGTAACTGATACAATGAAGCAGCTATCTTTGTCGTGCTCATAATGTAGACTGTTCTCCTTTAGGAGCGTACGAAGTGCTTGTGATGGGATTGGATTATATTGTATAACTTTGCATGAGTATCAGCAAGAGGAATTTTTCAAGAAATTGTAAAAAGTTATCTATTGCTTCGTGAACACTCGCGTATAATAGTTTTCATCTCAATTTAAGGATAATAGAAATTATGAGCATCTCATCCTCAGCCAGTCATCACAAACGGACAGCAGTCACTGGCGCCAAAGAGAGTAGCAATGTTTCTCTCCCAATCACCTTAAGTGAGCGGAGTATCACAGGCTTTGCTCTCATTCGTATTTTCGTGGGTTATCTCTGGTTTCAACAGCTTTTCTGGAAAATGCCACCAGATTTCGCAGGACTTTATTCGTATATTTTACGCGAGTCACAGCATACAATCATACCAGGTTATGGCTTTATTCTTCAGCATACATTTCTTTCTGGCTGTACAAGTTTGGTTACAGCCACAGGTTGCACCCTGTATGTGCCATTAGCTGCAGGTGTCTGGATTGCTGAACTGATTGTAGCTATTTCACTTATGTTTGGTCTTTTCACGCGTTTTGGAGCAATTCTTGGTTCTGTACTCGCTATTCAATTATATGTTGGATTAGCCTATACTGAATGGCTATGGACGTATGGCATGTTAGTGCTGCTGTGTCTGGCAATCACAGCTATTCCAGCAGGGCGTCGCCTGGGGATTGATCAATGGCTTGCACCTCGTTTACATGCAGCCGCACAAAGTAACCGTTTGGCTCGATTCGTGGGCTGGTTTGCTTGAGAAAAGAAGGAATAGGAAATGACACATATTCGAAGGGGCTTATTGGCGGGACTTCTGGCAGGCCTTTTGCTGGCTATGCTGAACTTTGTAACTGACGGAACACCAGGTCGCACTCTGCCTGATGTATTACATTGGTTCGGCGTTTCCATTGCAGATCCCACTCTGAGTAGGTTCACTGGCTTTTTCGTACTAATCGTATTAGGAGGAATAGTTGGTATTATCTTTGGTCTTGTGCAGGGGGAGAAGTTCATTTCAATCAGCCGTGCGCTTCTCTCTGGTCTAGTCCTTGGCTTTGCCTGGTGGCTGGTCTTCTCGCTTTTACTAACCAACATCATGAACCATGCACCTTCTCCTGTCAGCCTTCAGTTTGGAATATTCCTAGCTACTTTTCCCATCGATTTGCTCTTCGGGATGGTGTTGGGGGCTATTTACTATCAACTCCAGGGACAACCAGCAATGGCAGAAGCGTAACCGAAATTCTTCCTGTGAACCAGCTTTCATTGATTAACTCGGGTGTGCATGACACACCCGAGTTAATCATCTTGGACATGTTTGCACAATTCGGCGAGTTATAGTTTTGCCTCAGCACCGCCTCACACATATGCTTGACAAGCACCAAATATTCAAGTAATCTATTGAATAGTATAGTGTTGTATGTTCTTCGATGAGGAGTGCTATGCAGAAGCAAGACAAACGCGCCTTCAAGAATCAGGTATATGAACAGTTTGCGCGCATCGGCAAAGCGTTGTCGAGTGCTCACCGCCTTGAATTGCTCGAGGTCCTTGCCCAAGGCGAGCACAGTGTGGAAGCAGTCGCACGTGAAACGGATATGTCGATAGCCAATGCCTCACAACATTTGCAGGTGCTGCGTGCTGCCCAGCTCGTCGAGGTACGCCGCGAGGGTGTCTACATCTATTACCGCCTGGCTGATGAGCAGGTGTTCACCCTGTGGCAAACCATGCGACACGTAGGCGAAGCTCGCATTGCAGAGATTGATCGGATCGTCGACACCTATCTGCACGATCGCAACCAGTTGCAGCCAATAGGTGCATCGGAATTGCTCCAGCGTATGGTCGAAGACACTATCATCCTGCTGGATGTGCGTCCCGCAGAGGAATACATTGCCGGACACCTTCCCAATGCCCTTTCCATGCCTGTGACAGAGCTGGAGGCTCGCCTCTCAGAGCTTCCCCAGGACAAGGAGATCGTGGCCTATTGCCGTGGTCCCTATTGTGTGTTTGCAGATGAGGCAGTCGCGCTGCTGCGTGCCAACGGGTACAGCGCACGGCGGCTCGAACAAGGGCTTCCGGACTGGCGTGCTCTAGGACTGCCAGTCGAGAGCAGAAAAGGAGCACATGCATGAAGACGATCGATGTCGAGACATTGAGAACATGGTTGGAAGAGGAGCGACCGGTCACGGTGCTGGATATTCGTCCGATGCATGAACGCGGGGAATGGTCCATTCCGGAAGCATGCACATCGATGCCTACGATGCACTCAAGCCAACGACCCCAACGTGGCGTTTCCGGCGACATGCCGGTAGTGACCGTCTGTGCGCTGGCAAAACCAGCCTGGTTGCGGCCAGTACCTACAGACGGGGAAGCGCTTTCCCTTGAGGGTGGCATGAAGGCGTGGAGTCTGGCCTGGAACATCGCCGAGGTGCCTGTACCTACTGGCACCATGCGCATTCTTCAGGTACGACGCACCGGGAAAGGCTGTCTCTCGTACCTTATCGGCGATGGGAAGACGGCTGTCGTCATTGATGCCTCGCTTGATTCACAGGTGTATCTTGACCTCGCATACCACTATGGATGGCAGATCGAGCGCGTTTTGGACACGCATATTCATGCGGACCACTTGTCCCGTTCGCACCAATTGGCGCAGTTGAGCGAAGCGACGCTCTTCCTCCCAGAGCAAACCCGCGTGTCCTTTCCTTTCACACCGATCCGTGACGGGGACACGCTTAAGATTGGGACTGCCTTGCTGACTGCGCTCCGCACGCCAGGGCATACGTCTGAGAGCACCTGCTACCTGCTCGACCGGTGGATGCTTTTGACAGGGGATACGCTCTTTCCAACGGGAGTTGGGCGTCCCGACCTGGCCGCAGACGCTGATGAGGTGAGACAACGGGCATCCGATTTGTACACCAGTCTCCAGACCCTGCTTGCACTGCCACCGGAAACGCTCATCTTGCCAGGACACACCAGCACTCCAGTGGCATTCAATCGTGATCCCATTGCATCGACCCTCGCCGACATCCTGGAACAGGTTGGAGTCATCCACGCGACGCGCGAGATGTTTCTGCAGCAAATCCTGGCACGTATTCCACCCACACCACCCAATTACGAGCGGATTGTCAGGTTCAATGAAGAAGGTGTCTTCCCTGAACGTGATGTGACCGAGCTAGAAGCAGGAGCAAATCGCTGTGCCATCTCCTGACATGAAGAGCTTGCCTCCTCAAGAGGCACAATCAGTCATTCAACTTGGTCTGCGTGCCAACTGGCAACAGTTCACGCTGCTGGTCATCGTCAACGCCTTTGTCGGCGGTATGGTGGGACTCGAGCGCGGCATCGTGCCGCTGCTTGGTCAACAAGTGTTCGGTCTGACTTCCACCATAGCTGTCCTCTCCTTCATTGTGAGCTTCGGCATCGTCAAAGCGGCTTCCAACCTCTTTGCGGGCCGACTCAGTGACTGTATTGGTCGCAAGGGGGTGCTCATCACGGGCTGGTTGTTTGGACTGCCCGTGCCATTTCTCATCATCTTCGCTCCAGCCTGGGGATGGATTGTGTTCGCCAATGTGCTGCTGGGCATCAACCAGGGTCTGTGTTGGTCGACCACGGTCATTATGAAGATCGACCTGGTGGGGCCAGCCCGCCGGGGATTGGCGATGGGCTTCAACGAAGCGGCCGGTTACGGCGCGGTCTCCCTGGCCGCCATCGCTGCTGGCTACCTGGCTGCGACCTATGCGCTACGACCCCAGCCGTTCTTGCTCGGCGTGGTATTCGCGCTGGCAGGCCTGCTGCTGTCGATCTTCTTCGTCCGCGAGACGCATGGACATGCGCGTCACGAGGCTGCGCTCCTGGCTCGACCATCAGGGCAGGTAGCAGAATCCGCGCAACAGACCACCGACCAGGCGACTCTACAACACACGACACCATCATTCAAAGAGATTTTCCTGCTCACCTCCTGGAAAGATCGCACGCTTTTTTCTGTCAGCCAGGCCGGTCTGGTAAACAACTTGAACGATGGCCTGGCCTGGGGGCTGCTGCCACTCTTCTTCGCTGCGGGTGGACTCGGTATCGCGCAGATCGGACTGCTGGCCGGGATCTACCCGGGCGTTTGGGGAACCACTCAACTGTGTACAGGTGCCCTTTCCGATCGCTTTGGACGCAAAGGCATGATCGTAGTGGGGATGTTGCTCCAGGGTGTAGCCATCATCCTGGTCCCCTTTCTCCACGGCTTTTGGTCTTGGGCGGTTGCAATGGTGCTGCTAGGGCTGGGCACTGCCCTCGTCTATCCAACGCTGCTCGCAGCCATTTCGGATGTGGCCCACCCGGAGTGGCGCGCCTCTGCAGTGGGCGTCTACCGGCTCTGGCGCGATAGCGGATACGCCATAGGGGCGCTACTGGCCGGGGTACTGGCGGGCCTGTTTGGCGTATCATGGGCGATTGGCGTGATCGGTGTGTTGACGTTCCTCTCAGGAGTGGTGGTGAAGTTCGTGATGTCCGAAACGTTGCCTCGTAAACGGCTTAAGCAAAAGCCACCAACATAATGGGGATTTATCTGGTTGCCCTGCATGTGTGAAAAGGTATCGAAGGAGTGGAGAGGACATGATCGATTTTTCAACGCACCCATTGGTGGAAACAGCGTGGCTAGCTGCGCACCTGTCAGATGCTGATGTGTGCATTGTGGATGCTCGTTGGCGAGGCGATGGGACGAGCCGAGAACTCTACCAGCGCGGACATATTCCAGGAGCCATCCATCTGGATTGGTATCATGATCTAAGTTGGACGGATGCGCGAGGAGTGCGGAACCTACTTCTGCCACCTGAGCTATTCATGGCAGTGATGCAAGCGGCAGGGATCGGAGATCACACACGCGTGGTCGCGTATGCCGAAACGGATCACTCTGGAGCAGCCCGGCTCTGGTGGGCACTGCGCTACTATGGACACGATCAGGTGGCTGTACTCAATGGGGGCTGGACCAGATGGGTAGGTGAAGGATTGCCTGTCAGCACCGAAGCTCCGCACCTTTCCCCAAAAAAGTTCACGCCGCGATCCTATCCTCAGTTGCTCGCAACAGCCTCTGAGATTATGGACGCATTACGAGAGCAAGATACCCTGGTCCGTCTGGTCGATACACGTCCTGCTGAACAATATAAGGGACAGGCTATCTGGATCCCGGATGGGAGCCTGTTTCTTCCGTCTGGAAAGCACTGGATGGTGCTTCCAGACCAGAGGGTGATGCGAGGTGGACACATCCCCGGAGCGGTGCATCTACACGCATCTCGTCTCCTGAATCCAGCCGATTGGACCTACCTGCCACCAGAGTCCATTCGATCTCTTGCAATAGGAGCAGGCCTGGAACCGGGACAACGGGTCATTACCTATTGTGGAGTAGGGATTTCGGCCTCACAGGGGCTCTTTGCACTGCACCTGGCTGGCTACCGCAATGTCGCACTCTACGATGCCTCCTGGGAGGAATGGGGCACGAACCCGACCTTTCCTATCGAACGAGAGCGTGAGTGAAAGATGAGAAATGGCGAAAACAAAGAGAGTAGTATGTACGCCCCTTGATCGGTTGATTGTTGAGCAAATTAATCTTAATCTATTGTAAGAAGCCGTTGCGCGCCACTTGAATGTGTGATAGGTGTGTAAAGAAGAACGTTCTTGTTCGTGTCTACTAATGAATATCATGTATCAATTCACATCACTCTTCAGCCTCAACTTCGGGCGATTCATTGCCTCATTTCCCCAGGACGTGCTTTTTGGAGTATTACTTATAATGGTCTTTATTTCAGTTATAGATACGGCATTTGGTACTCTCTCAGTAAAGCCATGCTATACGGAAGGAAGAGGAGACACTCTATGGATTATGTCGACAGTCGTGAAGCTGTGCCTATTCTCAATTCTAAGTACTACGATGCTCCCTCGGTTTTTACACCCGAGAACTTGTTACGTGAGGCGCGAAGACAGAAAGGGCTTGCTGTTGGCAAAGTACCGGCTATCTGCGTACTTGATCCTGACGGTGATCTTGTCGATTACCTTCATGCTACTAATCGTGCGAGTCCTCACCCTACCTGGGCATGCTACCATACAAAGCTTGATACTTTTCTGAACGAAGGCATCGAGTTTGGTGTGATTGGTCGTGTCGTTGGTGCATCATTTGCGGTACTTGTAGCAGAAGAACTCTTCGCCTCTGGATGTGAATTATTGATCAGCATTACTTCAGCGGGCCAGATTATCTCCCTGGAAAACCCACCATATGTTGTGCTGATCGAAAAAGCGTTGCGTGATGAAGGAACCAGTTACCATTATCTACCCCCATCAGCATTTAGCTACCTGCAACTGGAACTCAGAAAGGCGATTTCTTTCGCCTGGGACAACACTTATGTACCTCTCCATATTGGAGCAAGTTGGACGACCGATGCACCCTTTAGAGAAACAGAGGAGATGATAGCGGTTTGCCGAAACAAAGGTATACTTGCGGTGGAAATGGAGGCTGCAGCTCTCTATGCACTAGCTGAGGCAAAACAATACAAGATCATATGTTTTGCGCACGTTACCAATCAGATGGGGCAGACAGAGGGCGATTTTGAAAAAGGACAGTCTCAAGGCAGCATCACAGCCTTACGCATTCTCACCCAAACTGCTACGGCCTTGAAAGGCTCTGACTTTTAAATCAGTCCCACGCTTGTAAATAACTTCATGCTTTAAACGTGATAAAGGTACGACACGTCCCAAATTGGAGACATCGTGTCATTGATTGTATGTTTGTAGAGGAGTAGTGTGCTTTATGGTAGCCGAAAAGGTTGCTATCGTCATCCCGGCTCTGAATGAAGAAGCAGCAATCCACCAACTGCTTGCAGAACTTCCCCAGGACTTTGCGCAATGGATAATCGTGGTCGATAACGGTAGTACTGATGCTACAGCTACTGTAGCTAGAAATTCCGGAGCAATTGTCGCCAATGAACCATCACGTGGTTATGGAAGAGCCTGCTTGAAGGGTTTCAAAACAGCCTGTAACCTGGGCGCTGAGATCGTGATATTTATGGACGGGGATGGAAGTGATGATCCAAACGACCTGCCTATGATGTTAAGGCCAATCATAGAAGGGAGAGCAGACTTCGTCATCGGTTCACGTGTAAGTACAAGCGCTGAACGAGGAGCTGTTCCCCCGCAGGCCCGCCTGGGCAACTGGCTTGTAAGCCGAATGATCCGTTTGCTATATGGCGTGCGTCTCCATGACGTTGGATCATTTCGTGTCGTACGTAGCTCTCTCTTAGAAACAATTGATATGCGTGAAATGACGTTTGGTTGGCCAGTCGAAATGTTGGTGAAAGCGGCTCGTGCACATTACCGTATTCTCGAGTTACCCATTCATTATCGTCATCGCAGCCATGGCCGTTCAAAAGTGGCTGGCACAATCAGCGGTAGTATCAAGGCGGCTTACTACATGTTAAGCACCACATTACGCTATTCAGGAGCAAGGAGGACACATGCCTGATACAGCACTCGTCGTCATGGCCCGTTATCCACAGATTGGCACGACAAAAACACGGTTAGCGCGAACGATTGGTGATGATGAAACCGTTCGGCTCTATCGGGCATTCCTGACTGACCTGGCTTATAAGTTCACCGGACACATGTGCGATTTGCACTGGGCATACACCCCCCCCGAAGTTGACTACCTGTCCTTTATTGCAACTCTTGCTCCAACTCTCATTGAGCATATGCATGCATTTCCACAACAGGGATCCGACCTGGGCGCTCGCTTATACCACGTTTTTCAATGGACGTATGATCGAACATATCAACGCACTATCATTATAGGCTCAGATTCACCTCAAATCAGCCCGAAAACCGTCGAACAGGCTCGGAAAGCGCTCGATAAAGCCGACGTCGTGCTCGGACCTGCAGATGATGGGGGATATTACTTGATCGCAATGCGAAGGCCATATGATGTATTCACTGGCATCCCCATGAGCACCAGTGTAGTGGCACAAAAAACAATCGAGTTAGCGCAAAGCCAGGGCTTGAAGATTCATACCCTGGAGCATCTGTTTGATATTGATGAATTGCCTGACCTGTTGCGACTGGCACAATTGCTGGAGGCTGATAGTTCACTCGCTCCAGAAACCGCCAATCATCTGGCAACTATAAAGGAGTTAGTATGAGATTTTCTATATCCACACCTCCAACGACGCTATCGGACTTGAAATCCATCCGGTCAACGCAGTATTCACAGCTAGCTACGCTCAGACCGGATGCAAGGAGTCGTCTATTTTTGCAGACGCAAAAATCAGGAGGTGTGATATGACTATAACAACAATAGCCACGCTGCCGCGCTCAATTTATATTGAACCGACCAGCAGGTGTAACGAACTATGCCAGCAGTGCCCGCGCACGCTGCTCTCGCGGGAAGACGACCGTGACCTGAGTTTCGATAATTTCCGTTTTATTGTTGACCAGTTTCCGGTACTGGAACGTGTTGTCTTGCACGGCTTGGGTGAACCATTGCTCAACAAAGAGTTGCCGCGCATGATTCGGTATCTCAAAGCGCGTGGAACCTATGTGCTCTTCAATTCTAATGGCATTTTACTCAATGCGAAACGAGGCCAGGAATTGATTGATGCGGGACTTGACGAATACCGCCTCTCGATGGATGGTGCAACACGTGAGACCTATGCCCAGGTGCGAGGTGTGGATGCATTTGATAAGATCTGGCGCAACGTCCGCGCATTTATTACCATGCAGCAAGAACAGCAGGCTAGCAAACCAGCCGTCTCTCTCTGGTTCACCGCTATGAAGGAAAATTTACACGAGTTACCAGGTCTCATTGATTTAGCGTATGAGCATGGAATTCGTGAGATCCATTTGCAACGTCTTGTTTACTTCGAGCAAGGGCTGGCGCACTCGAAACAGGCGCTATTTCGTCGTTCCACTCGCGAGGAACTGGAACTCGTGCGCCGATCTGAGGAGTTGTGCAAGCGACTGGGTATCGCCTTCAGCGCGGCTGGCTCAGTTACTCCGGTAGAGAGCTTGATACGAGATTTTGGTGATCGACCCTGGTCTGGTTGCCAGCGTCCATACACTCTAACCTACATAACCTCGAGCGGCAATGTACTCTCGTGCTGTTTTGCTCCCTTTGGACACACGAGTGCAAGGGAGTATAAGGAGGAGCGTGTGTTGGGGAATGTCTTCCAGGAACCAATTGAGGCTATCTGGAGCGGTGACCGGTATGAAGCATTTCGCCGCGATTTCGAGAGTAACCATCCCGCGAAACATTGTTCGCAATGTGGCATCAACTGGAGCTATTAAAGTAGAACAATGTCTACATTACAAGTATACGAAGAAAAGCAGCTAGCTGAAAAGCAAGTGACTTCTAAGCGTCCCTGGTGGCATATCCTTACGCTTTGCTCACTTTTCTCGCTTTCGGTTATCATCTCTATTCTTCTCATTCAAGCATCGCCTCAGAGTGATGATCGCATCGCTCCTTTTTTGCATGTATGGATGATCAGTTTTCTCCCGTATTTTGCGGCATGTGCCTTTGTATTGGCAACGAAACCGCTCGCGGGGAAATGGCGCTGGATAGAGTTAGGAATTATTGTATTGGGAGCATTCATACTGCGTATGATGCTCCTCCCACTCCCACCAGGTTTGTCACATGATTCGTGGAGGTATCTTTGGGATGCGCGAGTAACCTTGCACGGTTTCAGCCCTTATGTGTATCCTCCCGGGGCCAAAGTTCTAGCAGCACTGCAAAACACATTCCTGTATACCAACAGCCGCTTTCGCGACGTCCCCACCATTTATCCGCCAGGTGCACAGGTAGTGTATCTTATAAGCTATCTACTTGCTCCAGCAAACCTCTCTTTCCTGAAAGGCCTTTTTGTTATCTTTGACATGGTTACCTGCATCGCGCTGATTGTTTTACTCGGAAGGAAAGGACTCGATCAACGACGCGTCATACTTTATGCCTGGTGCCCACTACCCATCATCGAATTTGCTATCCAGGGGCATGTGGATGTTATCACTCTGACGTTTACCGTTCTTGCTATTCTCGCTGCTTCCAATCACAATGTGCGTGGCTATGTGCTGACTGGTTTTCTTATCGGACTGGCGACCCTCACCAAAATTTATCCAATTCTCTTACTAGTTGTCATCCTACCCGACGGGAAAGATAAGGATACGCCAGTTATACACCGCATGAGATATCATTACCTTCCCTTGCTTGGAAGTTGTTTTGCTACGATCATCGTTGGCTATGTGCCCTATCTTATTTTGGGACATGGGCAAGCATTTGGTTTTTTTGCCGCTTACGCCAGCGAACAGGGCCAGAATGCTGGCGTTACACAACAAATCGTACACTGGTTAGGTGATCAATTGCGCCTGCCCCTCGCGAAGACAATTACCCTCGAACATCTTGTTGATGTATTCGTGATTGGCACTGTTTCAGTCATTGTCTTTGTGGTACGTTGGCGCAACCGCATTAGTATCGAAGCAGGTACTCTCATACTTTTTGGCGTAATTCTCTCGGTCTCATCCCATGTATTTCCCTGGTATACGACCATCTTACTACTCTGGGTACCTGTATTATTGGTCCCACTCCGGTCCCACAAGGTGCTCATCGGTCAAGGCCTGGCAATTATTGCTGTGTGGTACTTTACAACAACTGTTTTACTTAGCTACTTTTTTAATCCTGTACAAGGCGTTCCCAATGATTGGACGCTCTATTACAGGCTCGTATATTGGCCAGTCATGGTAGCACTGTGCGTAGCAGCATTGATATATGTCATCAATTTTATGAGATATCAGAAAAGGGTGCGATATGCAAAACATTCAACAAAGTACTCCTGAAGAAGCAGATACACCTGTATTGTCGCCCCGTAAAGCCATCCGCTTCACAACCCTTGCCGCGCTTGGAGCTGGCCTGGTAGCTAGTTTAACATCGGTGGCAATTATGTTTGTCTTACATGTGGTGGGAGGTGTACCCACACCAATGGAGCTTTTTGGAGACCGTCTTCTGAAGCTCTTGCCTGCACCAAGATTTGTGGATATGTTGATCTTTTTTAGCCCGCATTCGAAAACCACCCCGCTTGGACTGGCCCTTCTGGGCATGATCGGTCTCGGAACACTCCTGGGACTACTCTACGCTGCCATTGTGCGAGTCAAACTCCCAGTAAGAGGCTATCGACCAGCATTGCGTGAATGGCTGACCGCATTGATCTTTACCATTGCCATGACCGCAGTAGCCATCATCCTTTTCTGGGCCGAACTTGGACAGAACTTTCTCGGTTTGCCTGTTGGATGGGCTAGACTGGTCACCTCGTTTGCGCTGTTGATTGATTTTAGCTTCTACGCATTGACTCTTTGTCTAGCGTTTCGCATTCTCTTACCTAAAGAGCAGGTTAGTGGGACATCAACTGATCGTAGCGAGCGTCGACAATTGCTGGCTCGTGCGGGCGTCGTGGCACTTGGAGTCGGCTCCGCAGTTGGAACAGTGGGATTAATCAAAGCATTGCTTACGAACTACACCAGCTATGACGGTTCAGAAACTTTTACAAACAACGGTTTCACAGCACCTATCACCCCTACGAGCGAGCATTACACTGTGACACAAAATGTCGTTGATCCAATGGTGAATATCTCGGTCTGGCGACTAGAAGTGACAGGCCTGATCGCACATACTGGAACCTATACATTTGAGGAACTACGAAATCTTCCCTCAATTTCACGCGCTGTAACGCTAGAATGTATCTCAAATGGCATCGGCGGGCATTTCTTAAGTACTGCTATCTGGCAGGGAGTGACGTTGCGTACACTGCTGGAGATGCATGGGGGAGCATTGCCTGGTGCGAGATATATAGCCTTTTACAGTGTGGATGGATATAGTATAAGCCAGCCTCTTGACGAGGTCCTTGCAGTCGATTCTATACTGGCCTGGAGTATGAATGGTTCTGAACTACCCATTCGCCACGGCTATCCCTTGCGCGCACTCATCCCAGGTCATTATGGTGAAGAGAATCCCAAGTGGCTGACACGTATCGAATTGACTGACCATTTCGTAGGCGGTCTGTATGCTGACCAGGGCTGGTATAACGGCCCTCTACACACCATCACGCGCATTGACCGTCCTGCTGGTCATGTCCCTTTCAACCAGAGCATTGAAATCGGTGGTATTGCCTTTGCCGGTAATCGGGGTATTCAGAAGGTAGAAGTAAGTGTTGATGGCGGTATATCCTGGAACATCGCGAAATTGAACCCTCCACTCTCTGAGGATTCCTGGGTTTTTTGGACGTGGCAATGGGAGCCGAGCCTCCCAGGTCAGTATACCATCGTCGCACGATCTACCGATGGGACAGGTCAATTACAGACAAGCCAGAAACAAGGCACCGTTCCCAATGGCGCAACTGGCTATCATATCATTCAAGTTCAGGTTGGCTAAACAACATATTCTACAGAAGCAAGGTGGCAAGAGAAGTATGCAGTTCAGAACCTGGTTGGAACAATACACCTTCGAGAAATATATTCTTGAGGTTTCAATCGCTACATTAGAAAGAGGAGGCGTGACTACTAATCCGAATACCTATCAATTTCTCGATCCTATCGACGCCTGGGGATTGCCAAAATATCCTGGGAAAACGGCTATTCTATCGCCAGAAGCAAATATTGCAGAAGAGTTGATCCGATTCATTCAGGTAAATAACATGCATCTCCAGGAACCTGATGTTTGGCTCGGGACCTGGATCAATCCTAATACGAAATACTGTCACCTGGATATTACTACGATCTATCCTACATTAGAGGAAGCAAAGCGAGAAGCGTTTCTACGAAGCATGCAGGAAAGCCGCACGATTGTCGCGATCTACAATTTCAAACAGAACCAGACGGTCTATTTATAAACAAAAGAGGAGCCATTTCCTCTATAATTCAACCATTTTATCATCAGGATCAGCTAATGGAAGTGTAAACCAAAACGTTGATCCTTTTCCTTTTGTACTCTCCACACCAACTTCACCCTGGTGCTGTTCAATAATTGCCCGGCAAATATTTAACCCTAAACCCAGACCCACGCTAGAACCTCTCTGTCTCTTTATCCCCTCCACCTGGTAAAAGCGGTCCCAGACCTGTACTTGCTCTTCTGGAGTAAGTCCCGGGCCCTCATCTCGTACCAGGACGCGCACCACATTTTCCTCTTTTTTCAATTGAACATCCACCGGACGACCTTCTTGTGAGTATTTCAGTGCATTCGTCAAGTAGTTATTAATAACCTGTCCAATGCGCTCTGGATCGGCAATGACTGGAACGGTAATTCCTTCAGGCATCTCTAAACGGATAGCACGTTTGATAGTTGTACTGCGCTGATCCTCGACCATCTCCAACACAATTGGAGCAAGGTCACAGGGTACCAGGCGCAACTCTAGTTTGTCTGCCTGCAAGCGCGAGATATCCAGCAAATCGCTCACCATGCGATTCTGCACATTCGTCTGCCGTTCTGCACGTTCGAGCATCATTTGTACCTCTTCCAACATGTTCCTTAAGACTTCCATGTTCGCTGGTACTTCTCGCAAGCTAGTGCGAAGACGTAACCTTGCCAACTGGACATTCCCTTTGATGGTGGTCAGTGGAGTCCTGAGTTCGTGGCTGACGATCCCGAGAAACTCATCCATACGTCGATTTGCCTCGCGTAACGCCAGCTCATTCGCATGTGCTTCTTCTCGTTCGCGCTGCATGCGATCGCGTTCAGTGATATCACGATTTATTTCTAGTATCGCAGAAGTTTGGCCCGATTCGTTTTTCAAAATCACCTGGCGACTTTCAACAATCACCTGTGTTCCGTCTCGACGTACATGGGTGAGTTGCACTTCCCATTGCCCATGTAGTGTAAGTAGATTATGGGTTACATCGCGAGAATAAGGAAAGCGAGTCTGAAGTAATGTATGCGATTCTTGACCGATAGCCTCTTGCTCTGTCCAACCATACAGGCGCTCGGCACCCTGATTCCAGGAAGTGATGATGCTTTCCGGGGTACGTACGATAATAGCATCATGAGCTAACGCGATGAGCTCGGCCATCTGCTGATTGCTGGCGAGCAACTCTGCTTGATGTCGAAGAAGTTGATCACGCTCAATAATAGTAGCTATCAGGTTCGCAACTGCACCAGTAAGTTCAAGCTCTTCGGAAGTGTATAGATGCTCTGCGCCTCCATAATCCATGGTCAACAATCCAACAAGGCGATCTCTGGTGCTCATTGGTGCAATCAACATGGTTCGAATTCCATAGGGGTTTGGATAGGAATTCTGAGGAGGCTGGGTCATATCAAACAACACAACTTCTTTCGCCTGCAGACGTTGGACAAGAGTCTGATCGGGACTATCCACAAGTCGGCTTTCTTGTGGCTGATCTCTCCACCACTGTTGTTCCTGCTCCTGAGAAAGACCCACTACTGCGATTGGACGCATTATCTCGGTATCAGGTTCAATGATTGAAAAAGACAAACGTTGACACCCCAGAAAATCGCGTGTCAATTCTGCCATGCGTCTCGCAATTTCTTGTGCGGTAAGTATTGTCTGTTCGTGAGTTTTGTCTTCGGTGCGATCTGTATTTTCAAATCCATGCCCAATTAACTGTGTCATTGCCAGCAATGCATCGAGAGCCTCGTGAGTGCGCAGTTCCAATTTTCGCCTCTCGGTGATGTCGCGCGAGACGATTACTGCTCCCCGAATCCGACCTTCATCATCCCGAATTGGTGCCCCGCTCATATTCATTAAAATATCAGTTCCGTTCTGCTGTAGCAAGATCGTATCATTCGTCTGCGAGCCTGTCAGCATTTCACCTCT
This sequence comes from uncultured Chloroflexia bacterium, assembly GCA_963702765.1. Lineage (GTDB taxonomy): Bacteria > Chloroflexota > Ktedonobacteria > Ktedonobacterales > Ktedonobacteraceae > DATMNR01. The sequence goes on along the minus strand of CAVPEB010000034.1, from coordinate 17,966 downwards.
CAAGACCCGTGTGAGTGGTAAATCCGAATTTTCAAGCCGCTGCTTATGCTCGTCGAGTGCGGTGAAGGATGAAACGCGCTCGGGAAATGAACGTGCCAGGTATTCCGGTTGCCCGAGTAACTGGCTGAAAGTCTGGGCCGCAGTGTTCATACGCAAGAGATGACCCTGTGCATCGTAGACATAGACACCATCTACTATTGCTTCAAAGAAAGCTTCGATCTCTCTCGCCCTCTCTATGGCAAGTTGCTGCGCCTGGCGTAGGGCATCCCTCTCTTCTTCTAATTGCCTAACGAGTCTCTCTTTTTCAAGATGGGCAGCTACGGCCTCATGACGTACGCGCTCAATACGACTCGCCGCCAGACTCATAATGATACCAATAGCCAGAAGAAAGCATGTTTCGAAGACATCCTGAAATTTATTTAGGCTTACGCTATACTGGGGTGATAGAACTGTCCAATTAAATAAGATTGTTCCCCATAAGGTTGCAAGTATTCCTGGACCAGGACCCCAGAGGAACGCCACAACTACTATGGCTATGATAATGAGCGTGGCTGGAAAAACAAACGTCAGAAATATCTGCTTCAAGAGTAACGATAGTAGGATTGAGACCAAAGGTATAAGAATTGCACAGATAAAACCTGATATAGGATGATTCCAGGGTGCAGGGACCCATTCAGGCGTAATAGTAGAGGAACTTAACCAATGAGTCAGGCGCTTCCACCTCTGTTTAGGGCGAGGTTGGATATCTTGATCCTTTTGAAGGTTCCCTTGAGAGGCTATTTCAGAAGATTGTTTATACGGCTTTGATTCGAAATCGGGTACTTCTTCGGCCCTGTGTTTTTTTTCAAGTTTATCCATTGCTTCCTCTAACAATAAGTCGTGTTCGACTCTATTTTGCTACCCAGCGCGACTCCACCAGCCCTCAATGGCACTTCCAAAATTGATACCTCCTCGCATATAACCATATCTGGCTATATAAATCAAGACCGTCCCCTTTATATGTATTCCACGATGCATACACCTGATCCGTTTCATGAAACTTTGCTTCTTATCAGAACGTGAATTATAAAGTGAGAGTCTTTGTCAATTATCGTTTCGCATTTCTATGGCTAGATATGACAGGTTGAATTATGCCTGATGAGCAGGATCAACACTTTGAGAACATACAAGCCCCTATCAAAACCATCCTTCTTGTAGAGGATGATACTACCATCGCTGAATTACTTGTTCAAATGATTTCGCAAGAGACCCATTACCAGGTCTTCGCGGTTCCTGATGGGCCGCCAGCACTGGACCTTGCCAAAAATATCAAACCGGAGCTGTTGATTTTGGATTACCGGCTGCCTACGACACATGGTATTGAGCTACATGATCGGCTGCACGACATTGAAGGATTAGAGCAAGTCCCTACCATTATGCTTAGCGTTCACGCACCACTACGCGAGATGAATCAACGTCAAATCAAGTATATACGGAAACCATTTGACATGTTCAAGCTTCTAGAAGCGATTGACACAATGATTAAAGATTAAAATGGCTGAGATCTCTCAAGCAGGCGATATATTACATACATTGCCAATTCCCACGAGTAACATTTCTGTACTTTTCCACTACATTAATTCTATATTAGATATTTCTTAATATACACTTAAAATGTTTATTGTTGACTTGTTATGCAATGCGACTTAGATTATCCTTTACTGAGCAGCGTTTCATACGCTCATCATGGATTGTTTTCTAAAGAGCAGTGTATCAATGAAAGGACTTAAAAAGAAATGATTCAAGATTGGGGCACATCGTTATTCAACGCTTTGTCCAACGCGGTGAATCTCATTCTTACCTTTATACCCAGATTGATCGGCTTTCTGGTCATTCTGATCGTAGGCTTGATTATTGCGGCATTAGTTGAAAGAGCAGTAACCTTTCTGCTGCGCAAGGTTGGCTTCGATCGTATGTCAGATCGCATCGGCTTGACGCGCTTTGAGCAACGTATGGGTGTGCGGATGGATACCGCTGGCATATTAGGAAAGATTGTCTACTGGTTCATTGTTTTGATTTTTCTGGTGCCAGCGGCAGATGCACTTGGTGTTCCAGCAGTTAGCAACGTTTTGAACGAGCTGGTAGCCTACATCCCGAATGTCTTTGTGGCTATTCTTGTTTTGTTCCTGGGTGCATTGGCGGCTACTGTTGTTGCTGATCTGGTCCGTGGTGCTGTTGCCTCGGCAAATATCGGCAATCCAAACATTTTTGCTGGGATTGCCCGCTGGGCCATCATCGGCTTTGCTGCACTCGTCGCCCTTGAACAATTAAAGATCACTCCTGACTTGATTAACGAGCTGTTTGGCGCTATTGTGCTTGCGCTCGCCATTGCATTCGGATTGGCCTTCGGATTGGGAGGCCAGGAGGCGGCACGTCGATGGCTTGCTCGTGGTGAAGGCACTGTAGCCACTGCTGCTTCACAAATCAGCGCTCAGCAAAGCAGGAATGACGCAAGAGCCACTCAGTTACAAGCTGACCAGATGCGTGCTTATCAGCAAGCTCAAACCCAGCAAGCTCAAGCTCAAACGTATCAAGAGCAGCCAATGGCTCAGCCTCAAGCTCAACAACCGTATATACAGCCACAACCACCATATTCGGACGATACACCTACGGGGCAAGCGCCTTATACGCATACTAACCCCCGTCAATAATATACCCGGGCCTGGTGGTTAACTCTTCAAAATGCCTTATGAATGTAATTGCATTCATAAGGCATTTTCCTGACAGTTTTTCAAAATATATCACAACGAAGTTCATCTGAAACTTTGCTTCTATCTAAGACGTGAGAGGATAAGAATACATATCCTTCAGTGCTGTTGAACATTTAATCTATCTGGTCTTATGGAGTGTGCGATGTCTAATGAGAACAATCAAAACTTAGAAAATATACATAAAACTATCTTACTCGTCGAGGACGACTCTATCATTTCTGAGCTACTTATTCAAATGATTACACAGGAGACCTATTATAAAGTATTCTCAGTGCCGGATGGATTAGAAGCGCTTGATTTTGTCAAAAATATCAAACCACAGTTGTTGATACTCGATTACTGGCTACCATTCATGCAGGGCATAGAACTGTACGATCGGCTGCATAATACAGAAGGCCTGGAAGAAGTCCCTGCCATTATGCTCAGCGTAAACGCACCGGTAAAAGAGATCAATCAACGACATATGATATATATAAAGAAACCCTTCGACATGCCTAAGCTTCTTGATACAATCCATAGGTTAATTGTTTGATGAGCCAGAATCCCACTAAACAACAAACTCAAGAAGATAGCAACGATGGTGATCCGATTAACGAGAACATCGATACTATAGTAGAATTACACAGACGTGCGGAAAAAAATGTAAGCAAACAACAACGTACCATAGAGGATATAACCGATTTCCTGGGCCGACCCGCTTTCCTCTTCATCATCCTCGCTTTTGTGTCACTCTGGATTATTGTCAATACCCTGCTCATAAAATTTGGTTTTTCCAGCTTCGACCCGCCACCTTTCATATGGCTACAGGGCATACTTACACTTGGTGCGCTGCTACAGGCAACAATGATCCTGATTACCCAGAATCGGGAAGATGTGATGACAGAACGACGCACTCAACTTGATTTACAGGTCAGCTTGATCATCGATCAGAAAATGAGTAAGCTCCTTACCATGGTTGACCAATTACGCCAGGTCCATCCCGATCTTGATAATGGCACTGATCCAGAGGTAGAGGCACTCAAGAAAACTGTTGATCCACACGAATCAGTGAAAGCCCTCAATCAGTCATTCGAGGAAGCAGAGAGAAGATAGGCTACTTGCTCAATACATCTAGAAGCTCACGGCGGAAGTCACGAGCCTGCAATTGATACCAATGCTGGCGAAAAACCTGGTACTGTTCTTCACGTATATGTAGCTGCCTGTGCAATAAATGCTCTAATCCGTAACGTTGCTCAGCCGAAGGAGTAACCTCTGGATGAAGTACAGTGGCTATCAGAGAAGGTTTCAGGAGCCATTTTGAATTTATCACGCGCGATCTCCCCCTTATCGTCTACACTCTCACCAAGACGCACCATAGTCGATTGATGTGTAATGGTTTCTACGTTATTGGGGGAACAACGTGCTACAAGAAGCTCAATAGTATTACTTCCAATATCAATTGCAGCGTAGAGAGCAGACGCTCGTTGTTGCATAATAACTCCCTCAAAATAACTACTCAGCAGAGGATTCCAAGTGAACAGTAAAGGCCTTTGGAACTCCCTGCTGAGTAGTTACTCTCTATTCTTATGATGCTAAAGATGCCCGCAGTAAAGGTTTTGCGCGCGAAAAATATGTTTTCGCTGTTGCTTCGGGCATACCAAGCGTCTTTCCAATCTCGGGAAATGTCAATTGTTTGCTATAACGTAAGAAAACAACCGAGCGAAATCTTGGCGGTAAACTTTTGATGGCATCCATTAAACGATCTTGTACATCATGACGCTCTGCAATCTCTTCGGGTAGAGGACAAGGATCTTGTACAAAGGTGAACATTTCAACCTCGTCTTCTTCATTGTATGTATCTAATTCGGAGAAACGCACAACTCGTTTACGTCTCAGTTCATCCAGGCAACGATTTCGGGCCACCTGGAATAACCAGCTCTTAAACGGCTTGTTCGTTTTTAGTGTAGGCAGCGAAATGTACAACTGAAGAAAAACCTGTTGCAAAATATCACAACTCAGGTCATAATCTCGCAGAATATTGAAGATAAATTTGAATAACGCTGGACGATAACGTTTGTACAAACCTTCAAATGCCTGTTCATCTCCAAGGAGAAATTTGTTCGCTAAAACGCCATCTGTTGTCTCTGTCGATTGTATGCTTTTATATTCTTGTGTCTGCATTGTTTATCATCCTTATCTTGTGAATGAAGCTCCTCTGTGTCAATCACTACTACAAGCTTAGCGGGAACCAGTAGAATATTCAAGTGTTTTTACAGTATTTCAGCACAAAAATTACATCTCTAAGTTAATTCTAAATTATATTAAAATAAGAGGCCGAACATTAGAGAAGATAGTCCGTTTCTTGGGTAATTTTAAGGTTACGGCCCAAAATGGCAATCTGGGTAATTTTTGCGACTTCTATGGATAACTCATGCTATAATGTAGTACTCGCTGAAAATAGAGAAGTAGGGGGCATACGATGGATCGGAATTCGCAAATACAAGCACAACAAACAAATCAAACCCCAGCGCCCGTTCTGGTTATTGATGATGAAGAGAGTATCATTGATCTCATCAAGTTAGGTCTCAAATATGAAGGGTTTGAAGTAGTAGCCGCGAATGATGGTGAGGATGGGATTGCTGCAGCGCAACGAACAAACCCTAGCTTTATCATCCTTGATTGGATGCTCCCTGATATGGATGGGCTGGAAGTCTGTCGCCGTCTTCGCGCAAACCCTACAACACATGATATTCCTATTTTATTGCTCACAGCAAAGGGCGAGGTCGGTAGTCGAGTTGAGGGATTGAATACAGGTGCAGATGACTATCTGACAAAGCCTTTCAGTTTCGAAGAATTGGTCGCCCGTATTCGAGCCATCCTCCGTCGACTGAATCATAGCGCTATGTCAGAAAATTCACAGCTACTTACTGTTGGAGATGTAGAACTCAACATGACCACCCATGAAGTCACACGAGCGGGCCAGCAGATTGATTTAACTTTGACGGAGTATAATCTGCTTCATTTATTTATGAGTCATGTGGGGCAGGCGCTGGATCGTCAAACGATTCTCAATCAGGTCTGGGGATATGATTTTCTTGGTGAAACCAACATCATAGAAGTGTATGTACGATATTTACGTGAGAAGATTGAAGATTCACCAAGTTCTCCTCGCTATATTCAGACCATTCGGGGCGTAGGCTACATTATGAAGGGTTGAATCAGTAGGGTTCCAAGGGGCCTGAACGGCCCCTTGGAACCCTACTGATTCATTAGTATCGTCGGTAAGAGTAACGACGACGTCGAGACCACGAACGATAGGTTATTAAATGCCACAACGCTACAAAAATTATCGCGCCAATCAGTGCTCTAATGATAGGAACACCATAGACATTGATATCGCTGAAGCCAGTAATAATGATGACCTGAGTCATCAACCAGATCCCTATCAAGGCTGCGATAATCGCGCCGATGAAACCAAAGGGAAGCCTCCAGCCAACGATAAATTCCGCTAAGAAGCCTACAATCGCTGCTATTATCAGGTAAATGATAAAGTTAAGACTAAATGTCCAGACATTATCTCCAATATGAATTGAAATGCCATCTGCCAGAATACTATGTTGAGCCAGAAAATGTAACATATAAATCTCCTCTTTTATGCAAAGCCATCGTACTGATGAATGTGAGTTCGCACTATAACTTGCATCCCTCTTTATGAGCTAACACGTTCATTATCAACGTGCAGTTTCACAGAAACCATTTCACGTGTACATTCGTGATTCCCATAGATGTTAGTCTTTAGCAACCTCTTGCTGCATAAGATATGCCTATTATTTTGGACAACTTTTTTATACGTGTTGCTGAGAGAAGATAAAGGGCAGGGCGGTTTTCGTGAAGATTTCCAATTTTATGGTAAAAGTGCTGAGATTTAGCAAGAAAGGATTTTCTCATGGGATTTGATCAATATCACGAGCCGGCGTCGGAACTTTCACAGGAAACACGCACTTTCGCTCGTATAATTGCCTCTTTACAGGAGGAGTGCGAAGCAATTGGCTGGTACCAGCAGCGTATTTCTATTGAGCAAGACTCAGAAGCGCGAAGCATCATGGAGGACGCGCAGAAAGAAGAGTTTTTGCACTTTGCCATGGATCTTGAGTTCCTCTTGCGTCGAACCCCGAAGTGGCGTGTTGCGGCACAAAAGGTGCTCTTCCAGAGCGGCAATATCATAGACAACAAGGAGCGGGGAGAAGACGCAGAGGACAAGATGTAATTCACTGATGAAGTCGGATTGGCCGGACAACCACGCTATTCGCAAACCACCTGCATGCCAGAACCTCTCACCTCGTGGCACCTCTGGACTAGGTATACAGCGTATTAAGCAATAGCATACCAGAAAAACATTAGTTGAGGTTAAAAACACCGCTCAAAATGAGCGGTATTTTCGATAATACAGAGAAAAATATCAAAAATAAGAGATGATTGAAGTCAATCAAGAACCCGATAGGAGTAGTTCATTGTAAAACTTTGGAGTAAGTAAGAATATGCGGATCCGCATATTCTTACTTACTCCAAAGTTTTATGTTTTAAAACCAACGGTATCGTCGACGAGGCCTTCGTGCATACCCACCACGCCGATAATAATAACCGTATGCATGACGATAAGCGAAGGCGCTCCATATAGCCACAATTACCGCTGCTGCGAGGATAGAAGTGATGAGAGGCACACCGTTCAAGTACGGCTCACCATTAATATGCCAGTGCAGTACACCGACAACCAGGAAGATGGCTATAAACCCTAAGATGATCGCTCCTATAATTCCAAAGGGAGTGCGTCGTCTAGCTATCAATTCACCAATAAAGCCAACCAGAGCTGCAATAATCAACCAGATAATCAAATTTCCCAGCGTAATAACCATGAACATAAACCTCCTTGTTCAGTATAGTCAGTTATCTGTTTATTACACGTGGTTATTAGCTTAACAGGATACAGGAGCAATCATGAAACGAATAACTAATTTCACCCGTGTGCTATGTATCAGTAAGAAATCTGCCACGTATGAAGGCAGAAGAAGAACTCTTTCTACCTGATATAAAAAGGAGTGACATGTTATGCCAAAGAAAAAGCCACTAAAAGGCGTAAGCGATAAGGAGCAACGTGAATACGAACACATTAAAGAGTCTGCCGAGAAGAGTGGTCGTTATGGAGATCGTGCCGAAGAAGTTGCTGCACGCACTGTCATGAAACAGCATAAAGAAAAAGGTCATAAGAAAGGACAATAAGTTATGTTAACAGGAATTCTTTGGGCAATCGTTATTGTTCTCGTCATACTATGGTTAGTTGGCTGGCTTGCCCTTCATATAGGAGGTGGTTTAATCCACATACTCCTCGTGATAGCGGTCATTGTGCTACTGTACAACCTCTTTATGAGCAGAAGGGGTGCAAGTGTTTAAGGCAGTTCTCTACCTCGAGGAGGGAGAAAAGATATGAAATCTAATCTACGCGTCCCTGAAGAAGTACAAGGTGCAGGCCATGCGGCAAATCGAACAGCACGAACTGCTGCATCTAGCCGCTGGATGACTATACTTGCCCGGCTTGGTTATGCTGCCAAAGGTGTGGTCTACTTGATTATTGGCTGGTTAGCCGTGCAAGTGGCCATTGGCGCGGGTGGGAAAACTACAGATCAGCGAGGAGCGCTTCAGGTCATCGCCGAACAGCCCTTTGGAAAATTTCTACTTGCGCTTGTTATTATTGGCTTGATTGGTTTCGCGATCTGGTGCTTTCTCCAGGCCTGGTTCGATACAGAAGGCAAAGGAAACAATATTAAGGGTATCATTGGACGCCTGGGTTATGCAATAACAGGTATCTCTTATGCTATTCTAGCTTTTGGAGCCCTCCAACTTGTTACAAGGACAGGATCTGGTAGTGCTACCAAGAGTACAACAACCTCAACTCAAGATGTAACGGCACAATTACTTAATCATTCTTGGGGGGTAGTTGCTGTGGTTATCCTTGGCCTGATTGTTATTGGCGTAGCTCTTTATATGTTCGCTAAAGCATACACCGCCAAATTTCAGAGGCGGCTACAGTTGACTGGATTGAGCGCTCAATTAAGAAGAGGAGTAATCTTTCTCGGTCGCTTTGGATATGCAGCACTGGGTGTTGTCTTTAGCATAATCGGCATTTTCCTGGTTGTAGCTGCTGTACAACACAACCCACATGAAGCCAAGGGGCTGGATACCGCCTTACGGACACTCGCACAACAGCCCTTTGGCCCACTGTTACTTGGTATAGTCGCATTAGGGCTGGTTGCGTACGGTGTCTACTCTTTCGTTGAAGCTCGCTATCGTATGGTTGGTGTGCGTTAATACGCTCTTGACTATAGAGAATAATGTTTTGTTAGAGAGTACTAGCATTTTCAGTGCTAGTACTCTCTGTTTGTGAGTCTGACAAAGCATCAATCCATCCATTCACTGCATGTACGCTAATTCCATAATCCTGTGCTCGATCATATGGAATATATGGAAGTAGATGGCCTTGCAGTGGTTGACCAGCTGTTATTGCCGATAAATTCCTTTTTGCCTGTTTAGCGAGCAATGCCAATCCATTGAATGGATTGCTGAGTTGTGATTTTAACTTTTCCCAGAGCACTCCAAGTTCACCTGTGAACTGTTCTGTAGCAGGTGATGAACGCGTTGTTGTATAAAGAATATCTTTTGGACCCCGTTGTTGTTGTAACCATCGCTTGATCGAGCCAGTGAATGTCTCCGACTTCTTGAAATCCTCATTTGATTGAACTCTGCCCACTGTTTCAAGCAAGCGAAAAAGCATATCTTCGTCGCAGAGGCCTAAATGCTCAGCCATTAGCAAGATGCGTAAACGTCGCACCATTTCAGCATGCGCAATAGCTACATTCAATTCAGTATCGTCATGCATGCCACGATTATTGAGATTCGCTGAGCCTAACGTGAGCCAGTTATCATCCACGATCGTGGTCTTAGCATGAACATAAATTGAGCGATAGAAGGTCTGAACTTGTTCTTGCAATGATGAGCACAGAGTGTACGCTTGCAATGCACCTGATGCAACGGCATGTGGAGCGAGCTCCCATAGGTATTTGAGCCCTTCGTCGGTGAATTCACGGCCAACATTAGGATTATCAGGTAGAAGGAAAGTAACGATTACACCACGTGCTAATGCATCAGCAAGTAATCGCATCAATTCTTCCATATCACTATTTGGAAGTCCTAATCCAGGATTTTCAAAACCCCAAAATGCTCGACGCCAGAAATACTGATTCTCTATGTAGATGAACTGTTTTGCCCTTGCGAAAGCCCGCTTATAAGAATCTAAGATAGTAGCAATGCCATCCTCTGGAGCAAAACCATATATTCCCTTTGGAATGGTACGAGTCACTTGCAAGCGAATTGAATTTCTTGTATTTGCAAAACGATGAGTGTTCGTTGTGGCCCCTGGAAGTTGTTCCAGGGGCTCTGGTAGGATGAGCGATGCATTAAGCTCATGTAGCTCGATCACTTCATTCCACCTTTGTCGAAAATTGCATTCTACATCTTCAACCGCATCGCCCTCAAACACAACATGAACATCATGCCAGCTATGACACATCTTGCCATCTTTCCCCAGGCGTAGCGGCGTATGAAAGGGATGGCCTTTGGTATCCCAGCGGTCGAAGTCGCCATTATTCTCAATCATTACATCAATTCCGCCCACAAAGGCCAGTCGACCATCTACTATAGCCGTCTTTTGATGATGTGCCAGAAGTGGATGGTTCAAAATGCCTTTATGACTATCATCGAGTAAACAGTGGATTCCAAGAGATTCCAGTATATCCCGAACATTTTTAGGGTCAGGAGCTGGTTGAGAAGGTAGAGCATAGGTATCCCAGAGCAAGACCCTCACATCGACCCCTTTGTTCGCGGCATAACTCAATACATTGGTAACGCTTAGTTCATTGCAATCTTGCCAGAAGAGTAGATCTTCTTCTGAAAGCCCCTTTGCTTGTAACCATGTGAGCAATTCTTCTTGCTCAGGGGTACCTTTTGAGCCAGCACATTTATGTTTTCCCCGCACGAGCAGCAACTCGGGGCTTATTCCCCAGGCAGTGATATAGATCGAACTCCTGGCTCTTAAAAAAGCAATGCACATTTCCAACATCGTCATGCGCCCATCAATAAGAAAAGCAAGACGGGGTACAGTTCGAACTGGCATATCTCCTGATGTCCACCAGTGATCAGATACATCCGCTTTCTTACTCATCGTCTCCACCCACTTTCTTAGATCACAATATGGGTTGCATGAATCACACCGCGTTTACTTTTTTTGCCTTCAACCACGATTTCCGCGTTTTCCTGCAAATGCTCTACATCGACAGCCGAGGCAAGTTCACCCGTTTGTTTGAGTAGTGCTGTATTATCATCGGCGCGGATGGCAACAGGTATGGTTTCACCAGTACTCTTCTTTGATGAGTTCCCAGCTATAATAAAGGTTTGTTTCTTGTCTGGATGTATGGCTACCCCTACAACGGTCACTTTGCGGCCATGTTCAATAAGTGCATTGCGCTGTTCATTTGATTCCGATTGCTCACTCGCGGAAGATGCGGGAAGCTGTTGGGAAGAAGCACTTTTTGTATCCTCTTGTGCTGATTGCGAGGCTTCATTGTTATCTGATTTTTCAAAGAGGGGACCAGCATAATTACGAGGAATTGCAGCTTGTAAGGCCTGTGGAATGAGCACTGAACTGATAGGTAACCATTACCTGCTGCATATCTTCGGCGTGTTGCATTGCTTTGCGCTCTGACTTACACAGAAAATCTTTGAGCTTCACTGTACTCCCATCCAGTTCCAGGGCAATAGAAGCAGGGACAGAGATCAGGAGTTGCGCTCCCTGAAAAAATTCTGTTGTCCTGTTATCGGGTTTACGTCGAAACAAGAGTGAAGCTATCTGTTGCACAGTCGAAAGCGGATCACCTGCCATAATCACGCAAGCATCAAGCTTGCCATCATCAATCGAGGCATCGGCTGTCATTTCTACTGTATTAGCATATCGACGCGTATTGCCTATGACAACCTGAAGGGCTTCTCCCTTCCACACCTGCTCTGTATCATTTTCTTTGTTCTTAACCCTTACTTCAACAGGAAAGACCCGCTGTTCGGGCAACTGCTGAGTAGCAGTGATTCCAACCGCAGCAACACCAATATGGTGTTTGAGGTTTTTGTTGACCCGAGCCATAATAGCAGCATCGATACCCAGACCCGACATCAGTAAAAAGTATTGCCTGGCACCAGGGGGAGTCTTTTCTTTCTCCGCATCCACTTTTTTTTCATGTATATCTTCGGCGGAGTTTTGCTGTTCTTTTTGCATAGTAGGAAGAAGCGCGAGCGATGTAACGTCAACACGTGCCACGTCAACTCTGCGAACATTGCTGCTAATAAGTGCAAGCGCTGCTTTCACAGGATCCTGGGGAATGCCTACCTCTGCAGCCCATTGGTTGACCGTTCCACCTGGGAGAGTTCCTACAATGCTTTTATGTTTCTTACCGTTCATCAACCCATTAACCACCTGGTTCAAAGTTCCGTCTCCCCCATAGGCGATGACACGGTCATAGCCCTTTGTTGCAGCATTAGTCGCCAATTCCATTGTATGGCCGCCGTATTCTTTGAGTACAATATCTGTTTTCCAACCTGCTGCTGCAAATACAGCCAGAATGCCGGTAAGTTTTGATAGATTTTGCCCATCCCTTGGATTAATAACCAGACACACTCTTTGATGATACATCCTATACCTCTTTCTCTATCTTACGATGAAGCCTTTTGATCATTAGAAGCTCTACCTCTAGCACGACTAGACATGGGAAAAGGCTTCAATAAGGAGTGATTTTCCAGACACAACGATGAGAGATTTCACCGAAGCTTCATAACTGCCACTAAGAGCTTAGACACTTTTCTCTACCATAAATCGTGTTCTAAGTGATTGCAGATCAGTTTGACACCGTGGTGTCGAAGGCCGGGAAAGAAAGTGTATGCCAACTAAAAAGAAAAATACTGAGACAAAGAAGACGGATGATACGACAAATATTGAACCTGGTATAGTGGTAGAAGCAACAAAAGGAGACCTGGGCGAGGAGGATGTCAGTAAGCCAAAGGTGACTGAAGTTGTTCAAGATCAACAAGGCAACGTTGATAAACTCGTTGTTCAGAAAGGCGTTATCTTCAAGAAGACTCTGGAGATTCCTGCTGATCGCATTCAATCCATCGATCAAGAAGAGAGGGAAGATGAACGTACAGCGGGCAAAGTCATTGTAGATGTCAGCAAAAATGAAGCGGCATCGCTGACATCAATCGGGACTGAGGCACTAGAATCAGATCAACAGAGTGACGTACTCGACAAGGTAGAACAAGAAGTTCCCACTGCTGAGGGTTTGCGAGAGCTAGAAGCAAGCAAAGAGAATATCCAGGAAGAACAAAACTCTGCTCAATCAACACATGACAATACAACGATCTCTTCGGATGAAAAACCGCAATATATGAGCAAAAATGAGAAGCCCCAAGTAGATCCGGACAAAAAACCCAATTTCATCTTACAAGTTCTCGGCCCGGGATTCTTGGCTGGCATGGCAGGCAATGACGCCTCGGCTGTTGCTACATATGCTATCGATGGAGCAACAAACGGTTACGGACATCTCTGGTTGCTTTTGCTCTCCACTCCTCTTTACCAGGCTGTGCAGTTCGCCTGTGCCAAAATCGGGCTGATCACACAGAAAGGATTGGCTGAAATCCTGCGTGAACATTATAGCCGCTGGGTTGCTATTCCTGCCTCGCTTGTTCTGATTATAGCTAATGTGGCTCTGATCGCAGCCGACCTGGTTGCTATAGGGAGTGGGCTGGAATTGATTACAGGTTTTTCCTGGGTGTGGTTTGTCATTCCCATAGGGATTATTCTGTGGTATCTGACTGTATACCGAAGCTTCGAGACAATTAAAAAAATCTTCATCGTCATGAGCCTTGCTTTTGTCGCCTATATCATTACCGCGATCTTCTCACATCCAAATTGGGGAGAGATTCTTATCAATACCTTCGTGCCTCATTTAGATTTTAGTCTCATTAGCATCAGTAGCGCCGTAGCTTTATTAGGAGCAACGATCTCGCCCTATAACATGTTCTGGCAAGTCCAGGGTGAAAAGGAGGAGCAACGAGCAGGATCAACCAAACAAAAATTACGAAGCGCTACTCTGGACATAGCTATCGGTGTGATTAGCGGCAATCTCATTGCGTACTTCATTATCATTTCTACAGCCTCGACGTTGTTCGTCCACCACCAGAGCATCACTACTGCAATTGATGCGGCACGTTCACTTGAGCCATTGCTAGGGCCAATAGCAAAATATCTCTTCGCATTCGGGTTAATCGGAGCCGGTTTAGTGGCCATTCCGGTATTACTTGCCAGCACTTCCTACGCTGTGGCTGGAACGTTTGGCTGGCCAGCCGGACTTTCCAATAAACCCTGGCAAAATGAGGGGTTTTACTTGATACTGACCGGTGCATTGGTGGTCAGTATTGTCATAGCTTTGCTTCGTCTCGATCCAATCAAGCTCATTTTTTGGGCAAATGTACTCTCTGGTGTGCTAGCTCCAATCCTTGTCATATATGTTATCGTAATCGGAAACAATCATAAAATCATGCAGAAACACCGTCTGGGTCTTATTACAAACATCGGCCTCGTAACGACCGCTCTAGTGATGATCACAGCAGCGATTCTATTATTCTATGGATTGGCAACAGGGACAGGGCGGATAATTTCTACTCTGCTTATGTTACGGACCCTTTTAACCGAAAAATCACATATTGTTAATGAATGTAAAATATACTAAGAGGAACCAATGAAATGTATATTGATCAATCAATATGACAATAGATAAAACAAGGCACAATGAATTGTGAGAAGTGCGAAATTTCGATCTTTCCAATGTGCCCATGAGGAGCAAATATATGCAAGTTGTCCGCTGGCAAGAAGCAACGATGCCTCAGGAGCAAGAATTATGCAGACGCATGCAACAACAGGGCTTATCTCCTTATTCATGGTCGAATGGTCCAGGTGACACATATGCCGTCCATAGCCACAGCTACGAAAAAGTTTTATTCTGCGTTCGGGGTTCTATCCGCTTTGTTCTTCCAGATCAACCCGAAAACTCCAGAAATATCGATTTAGAACCAGGTGATTGCATGATCCTGCCGGCGCGTGTACGTCACAGCGCCTACGTTGGCCCTCAAGGTGTAACCTGTCTCGAGGCTACACGCTGATACGCATATTACAATGGGTGCGATAATCGTGTCTCTAAAATCTGATGAGGCTCTACACCCGCTTTTCACATCAATTGGTATGATATACTATGGCATGCTAGTTGAGCTTGTCTGTCTATACAGACTCTATAAGTGAAAAGGAGTGTGTGTGACCTATGGGAAGACTTGAAGGGCGTGTTGCTTTTATCACAGGAGCTGGTAGGGGCATTGGAGCAGCAACAGCCTTGCGAATGGCTGAAGAAGGCGCGCGTGTCGCACTTGCCGATATCGATATGGATGGGTGTCAACAAGTAGCCGAGGAAATTGGGCGTCTTGGATCAGAAGGGTTGGTAATTCCTTGCAATGTTGCGGATAGCAATATGGTGCAACATGCTGTGGATAAGGCTGCAAGCCACTTTGGACAATTGGATATTTTGGTCAACAATGCAGGCGTATTGCGTGACAATTTACTTTTCAAGATGTCAGAAGAAGATTGGGATGCAGTTCTCAACGTGCATCTAAAAGGCGCATTCCTTTGTAGCCGTGCCGCTCAAAAACACATGGTACACCAGAAGTATGGACGTATAGTCTCGCTCTCTTCAACTTCAGCAATGGGTAATCGCGGACAAGCAAACTACTCATCAGCAAAGGCTGGTTTGCAGGGATTTACACGCACACTTGCTATCGAACTTGGACAGTTTGGCATTACTGTCAATGCAGTGGCTCCAGGTTTCATCGATACTGAAATGACACGCTCCACGGCTCGCCGCCAGGGGCATAATCCCGATGAAGTAATAGCCCATGCCGCCAAAACAATACCTGTTCGCCGTGTCGGGCAACCTCGCGATGTGGCGAATGTGATCTGTTTTCTTTCTTCCGAGGAAGCTGGTTTTGTCAGCGGTCAGATTATTTATGTTGCGGGTGGACCAAGAGGATAGCATCGTTTCATATTGCGTAAGGATGTAACCATTACGCGGGTTTTGTACGTGCTTTACCTATGAAGATTCGACCCAATTAAGTAACAAGAACAGGTTAACTCTTCATGCTCGAATTTGAAATTCTGGCACATGGCGTCTATCGCCCAGAACAACTTGAGATAATCTATAATCCATCTCTGCGCATGCCCACAAGTCCACCTATTCAAGTATGGATGGATACTCTCTGGGAACAGAAGTTGGCGACTGCATACGAACAACATATCCCACTTTTCGATGCGCCCCTCTTTCGCTTTGTAGCAGTCGAAGCACAACATGATGGAACACTTCATCTTCTGCTTGGAAATACTGGATACAAAGAATACGTCACGACACGCGTTCCAGAGTTTGCGCAAGGTCGTAAACGAGAAGAACTGGGAAATGCGCTCTCGGTATGCTCAGTTGTTGAAACGAGCGACGGCTATATTTTACTTGACAGGCGGCAAGGAGTAGATGTCTATGTTGGCCGCTATCATGTCATCGGTGGCTTTTTCGAACGTGATCGCGACAGTACTGTCACGAAACAACCCGACCCATTTGGAGCCATGCGCCGCGAAATCCGCGAGGAAACAGGCATTCTGCAATCAGATATACACGAACAATTTTGTCTTGGAGTGGTGTACGATACAGCAACTCCTCATGCAGAGATGTGCTTTCTCACATGTCTTTCTATTCCATTAGCTGAGGTTTATAATAGGAAACCCGAGGAGGATGAAATCAAGCAATTAGAGACGCTCTTCGTCACAAAAGAAAGCTTACGGGATTTCCTACTGAAGAATCATGGAAATATTTCAGCATCAGGTGAACCGAATTTGCTGATGTATGGTAGTATAAAATTTGGGGAAAAGTGGTTTGAGGAGATGATGAAAGATCTCATTGAAACAGGTCCTGATTCCTCAAAACTAGAGCTAACCTGACGAACTTTTATACTCATTATGGGATGGCAACTCCCTGCGCGATTGGAACAAGAGTAGTAATATAAGCAATGTTTATCGAATTCGCGTCGTTCGGCAGCGTATTATCGTTGTTAGAGATGTTGATGCTCACCGATTGCACACCTTTCTGATCTGTCAGAATAGATTGCGCATCCTGCTTATCCTTGCCTGTAATCAGCCGAGCAAGCTGATTTGCGCGGGTACTACTGAATTGATAAGTCCACAAACCAGAAGCTACAACCGTGATGAGTGTGCCATGTTTTACATCGGTAGCTATATGCGTAATCTCGGTTTTTATACCACCAGTAAGAGTATAGTTTGGTCCGAAAAGTGCCTGAGCGCGCTCGTTTAGCATTTGATCCGATCGGGCTAAGATTTCGTGAGGATTATACACCTCGGCTGTACAGGTAACTGTAGCTGTCACAGCCACTTCAGTAGCAACGTCGTTTACCTGGTGATCAGATGTTACCTTCGATTTACATATTGGGGAAGAGACAAACTGCTCGTTTGAGTGTAGTTGCTTGCGTAGAGCATTGAGTGTTCCTTGCTTCAATCGTGCTTCTATGCTACTAGCAGCCTGGTTTATATCACTTTGTTGCACCGTTGTGTAGCTTAGATCAAACTGTCCTCCGGCGAATGCCGCTAGATTGTCCACAATGATGGTCGTATGGTAGGTTTGTTTGATATCGTGTGCGCCAATATTTCCAGCCGGACCTATTTTTACTGCATGAGCGGGTACAGTAGCGATGCACGATGTTCCAAAAGTAGAAATATGATCAGTCACTACTGAGATTCCATGAGAGTCAGTAAAAACAGTTCCAGCAGGAATGACACGTGTGGCGGTACACGGATTTTGCGTGTTGTGGAACGTCAATATTCCCGTTGCATTCCTGCCAGGGATCAATACTACATTTGTCGCAGGTACAGTGATCGATTGCGTTTTCGCCTGAGAGATTGAATGGGTCACTCCTGTGAAAATGTAATTGTCTGTTAACCCATAGGCTGCCTGAGTCATTGTCACTTTCGCAGAAGAAGAG
>CAVPEB010000033.1:0-152697 GCA_963702765.1 uncultured Chloroflexia bacterium | reverse complement strand
CCAAAGTCAAATAGGGATCATTGGCACGATCCCTCTCAAGCACTATGAAACCATTAGAAAGGCGCTTCCACGGGCAACCTTTGTTGACTTTGCACCACAAATGCAACAACTCCGCTTGATCAAGAGTGATGAAGAGATTATGTTTCTGCGCAAAGGAGCTGAATTCAGCGATCTGGCTATTGAAGCGCTTGAACATGAAGCTCGTCCAGGTATCACTGAACATGAACTGGCTGCGATCGTCGAATCAGCTTACCTTGGTCTGGGTGGTAAGAACCATATTCATTATATGGCTACCACGCCTATGCAAAACCCAACGATATGTGTCCCTGCTCAACAACAGTCGAATCGCTCGTCTTGAGAAAGGCGACGTGCTTATTACCGAAATAAGCGCTCATTACCACGGCTATCCAGGGCAAATCCTACGTCCATTTGCAATCGGTGTGCAACCCACATCTGAGTACCAACGCATGTATGACGTCGCCGTTGGTGTATACCAGAGGCATCGCAGAAGTGATTCGTGACGGGGCAACCATCAATGAAGTACTTGATGTTGCAGAATATATCCATACTGCTGGTTTCACCATCTACGATGACTTGCTCCATGGCTTTGGAGGAGGCTACTTACCGCCAATCTTGCGTACGCGACGAACAAGCGCCAGACCGCCACAACCATTCATATTTCGGGAGAACATGACTATTGTAATCCAACCCAATGTAATCTCCACAGATGAGCGTATGGGTGTTCAAGTAGGTGAGTTGGTACGAGTTACTCGTGATGGAGTCGAGTCCCTACACCGCTATCCGATGCGTTTCATTCAATGTGGATAGCAGTCACTGCCACGTCAGTACATCACAGTACCAGAGGAAACATTCAGGTCTTCCCCTGTTATCGAGGCTGCTTTTTCTGAAGCGAGAAAGACAGCTGCCGCAGCTATGTCTTCTGAGGGAACAATGCGGCCAAGTGGCGAATTGCTGGTAAATTGCCGTAATGCCTCATCCTCACTAATGCCTTGTGAAGCAGCTATCTCACGGACTACTCGTTTAATTCGCTCTCCTCCAACTGCACCAGGTGAGATTACATTGACCCGTATACCATATAGCCCTACCTCCCAGGCAAGTGTCCTGGCGATGCCAACAAGAGCCAGCTTGCTACCTGCGTAAGGTGTGCGCCCAAACAGCGGTCGCTTCCCGGTCATAGAACTGATCATAATGATACTCCCAGACCGTCTCTCGATCATTGCTGGGAGAAACGCCCGGCAGCACAAGTATGCGCCGGTCACATTAACAGCAAAGGTTTCCTCCCAATCTGCAAGAGAGATATTCCAAAGTGGTGTAGTAGGCCCTGTTATGCCACTATTGTTTACCAATATATCGACTCGACCGAAGAAACCCAATGCTTGCTTTGCTAGATTGTATACGCTATCTTCGTTGCGAATGTCGGTTGGGACTACCAGCGCTTTACATCCAAGATCCTCGACCATTGCCTGTGTTTCTTCAAGCGCCTCCTTCGATCGAGAAGCCAGCACCAAATTGGCTCCTTCTTTAGCATACGCCACGGCTATGGTACGTCCTATCCCTCGTCCAGCTCCAGTTATGACTGCTATTTTATCTTGAAGTTCCATGTGTTCTACTTTTGCCAAACAAAGAATTCGATGATATAACCATCGGGATCGC
Source organism: uncultured Chloroflexia bacterium (assembly GCA_963702765.1). GTDB lineage: Bacteria > Chloroflexota > Ktedonobacteria > Ktedonobacterales > Ktedonobacteraceae > DATMNR01. The sequence goes on along the minus strand of CAVPEB010000033.1, from coordinate 151,023 downwards.
GAATGTATAATTGCATTACCCCATCACCGCGAGGGCGCGGTCCTCCAACAATCGGAATTCCAGAGGTTTGCAGGTATTGACGAGTTTCTTCCAGATCGTTAACCTCAAATGCGAAATGAGTGACATGGCCGGTGGAGAGTTCATCCGGGCTATATCCACCAGGTTGTACCAAATCGACTCGACCAGGTTGATCTTCACCAATCAGATGTATCTCAGCGCTTCCTTTTCGTAGCCAGGCGCCGGGGAAATTAAAATTGCCCGGGCGAGGATGTTCCTCCATCCCGAGCAACTGAACATAAAAGTGCTTCGACCGCTCTACATCTTTGACAAGTATAGCCACGTGATCTAATCGGCGAATCTCCAAATTCTTCCTCCGCGGAATATGCTCGCAATCAAATGCGACTATCTACGAGGACAATGAAGGGAAACAATGATCAACGTTGTACAACAAGAAGGGAATTAAGCGAATGGTATGTCTAAATGATAGCCGGACAATACGCGAAATGTCAATGATTTTAAAGTGGCATTCACGCTCGAATTTTGTCACTCATAGAGTTGTGGGAAAATTTGATGTTTTTCTGCTTACTATATGGCTTTCTGCCGCACTGAAACACGCTTCATCAAAGGCCCGTACGTGCTAGTCAGTTACTCTTGAGTTTGTCCTACGTCAGATGATAATAATTACATGGTTCGTCCAATGCTGTTAGACAGCAATATAAACTGTATCGATCTATTCGGGATGAACAGAAGAAGAGGCCAATCTTGAATGAGATAGGATTTGATAGGCTCTCCGGGGCAATGCTAGGAAACTACTATCTCACGCGGATGATTGGGCATAGCCAGACAGGACCCACTTTTCTTACGCGTATCAACCTCGGAACAGAGACCTATCTGTTACGTTTTCTGACCGATTCCAGGCATGTGAAAAATCAATGGCGCGACGACAATCTGGAACGCTTTCACTACCTGGGAAGACGATTGACAGCCCTGCAACATTCACATATTCTTCCTCTCCTTGATTATGGCGTATTTCAGGACATCCCTTATATAGTGACACCAAATCTTCCTATTAGATCATTGCGTAGTCGTCTGGCCGAAAACGGGCCAATTAATATCTTTACCGTGGGTCGATATCTGGATCAGATCGCTGCTGCCTTAGAATATGCTCATAATCATGGTGTGTTACATGGCAACCTGACTCTGGATACTATTTTTATACGGCTCAACGGTCAAATAGTCGTGACAGACTTTGGGTTGAGAGCTCTGGTAGAATTGTATGCACCTGGAGTATCACGCTCTGCTGAAAAAATGGAATTGGCACCTGAACAACGTACGAACGGGTCAATCGGTACTTATACGGATGTGTACGCATTAGGATCAGCGCTCTATCAACTGCTCACTGGCACATCAATGTTTGCAAGTGCGGCTCCCAACAACGACGCTGCGAGGTATTCGTCCACTGCTATTCAACCGAACAGCACATCGCGCAGCGACCTGCCAGCGGGTTTGGTTAGCATTATTTCTCGTGCTCTAGCTCAGGACCCGAAGCAGCGTTACCAGCGAGCAGGTATCCTGGCTAATGCCTATCACAGAATTGTAGATCCAAATGATAGGAATCGTGTGCCATTTGTAATCACCTCCTCTCCTACTATACAAGCACAGCAGCATTACATTCCTGAAACGACACAAACAGAAACTCGGTTCATGGAGCGTGAGTGGATCATCAACAGCATCGCCGTCTCAGATCGCACTTATAATATGCAATCACAAGAACTACAGACACCTTTCCCATCTGCACTTGAAGAAAAGGTATCTGAAGAAGATGACTTATCGGATGACCCTACACTCAAAAGAGTTCCTGCGCTACCGAAACAAATACCTTTCCCAAAAGCACAAGTGGAGTTAACAGACAATCCTACTGATAAAAGAGTCCATGCATTCCCAAAACAGACACCTTTTCCAAACACGCTGGAAGAGTTTTCGGACAAATCTACAATCATGAGTTCCTCAGCATTCCAGGAACTGGTGGAATTACCAATCGCTTCAGAAGTAGATATGTTGGGAGCGGATTCCGAAGCCCTACTCGGGAATAGCCAGGTTGCATTCTCACCTCAAATTCAGCGGAAGAATACGAGTCGATTGGGAATGATTGGGCTGCTGCTCTTATTTATGATGGGTGGTGTAGCTGGGATTATGTTGATTTCCAAACAAACTCCGATAGTATCAGGACTCACAAAGCAGGTAACGTTTCTTAATAATAGCGAGTTGTTGTTAGGTCTCTGTATTGCGCTTGCGGTTGGCTTCACCGTTAGCTTCAACATCATCTCGCGTATGAGCCTGGCAACAACCAGGCATGAGTATGCCTACACAATTCTTTGGCAGATGTTTTGCGCATTGCTTGCTCCGTTTTTCCTCCTGTTTGACAGGTTCTCCATAAGTTTCAACCCATCTGTGCTGCCGCTGTTTGTACTCTCGATTGTATTATGGGCACTTGTCGATGCATTTCTATTTTCAGCCTTTAAGTATGAAGAAGTCAGTATCCTCTCGGCCATTTTTCCGTTGAACTTCTTATTTACCTTTGTGGTCAGCCTAGTCTTCTTCCACTCGGCGATCAGACCTACGATTGTGCTTGGCTTTCTCATCGTGATGTTTGCCTCGTTGTTGGTCGGGTTATACCACACACGTTTCCGGCCATCAAAAGGCATTATTTTTGGGCTTTTGTATAGTTTCTTTTTGGGCGTAGCATTGGGCCTGAACAGTGAAGTGGTCAAAAGCTTTTCTATAGCACCCTATATGTTCGCGGCGTTTCTCTTTCCGGCACTTGCCAACCTGTTTATCTTCTTACGGCCAAAGAGAGCAGAGCTTCGTTATGAGTTAAAGTTACAATGGAAGAAAATCTTGCTAAATGCAGCGGTTATGGATGCCTCCTTCTTTTTCCTGCTAAAAGCCTTTCAACTTGGCAATGTTCCACAGGTAGTGGCTCTCACTGCAAGCTCAACATTGATAACAGCTTTAGCAGGTGTTGTGCTTCTGAAAGAGGATAAACATATAACTCTCAAAATACTTGCTGCTGTATTAGCAACTGTGGGACTCATCCTGGTACAACGGTAGTCACCTCGCCCATTAGCAGTCATCTATACCCCTTTTCCAATAGGCCAACTCCACTTTCATAGATAAAGACCAACTCCCCTTGTTTCCTGTAATCCGAGCCATATATATGGTCGTATGCATAAACGGGAGAAGTCAGTCTTAATAATTGCCGGTAATCATACGATCTGTATGATTTCTATGAAAGGAGAGCAACTTGGCAAAGTTAACACGACGTGGGTTTATCGGTCAGACCACTGCAAGTGTGGCTACCATTGGCATCCTGGCTACCGTTCCCACGCTGGCGGCGACTCCAGAAATGACTGATGCGGTTACCTCGGATGCTGCAGCGGTAGAGTTGTCCTCAACCTCATTTGCAGAACCCCTGGTAGCACACGTGAGTGACCTCGCTTCTGGAGAGGTCACTATTATGGTCGGAACAAGAGAGGTCATTCTACGCGACACCGATCTTGTTATGCGCCTTTTGAAAGCCGTTCATTAGGTCTTGTCTCTTACGAAACGAAGTAGTGTGTATTGTATTGTTTGTATAGTGTTTTGATTGCGAGGTACCTATATGTCATCTCATCGTGAAGCTCCGGAAATATCCAGGGACCCGGTTGCTGATAGCACTGATCTTTACGCTTTTGTTAGCCCAGATCAGCCAGATTATGTAACAATCATCGCCAACTATGTTCCTTTGGAGGAACCAGCCGGGGGTCCAAACTTCTATCAATTCGGCGAAGATGTCTTGTATGAAATTAACATCGACAATGATGGGGATGCCAAGGCAGAAATCACGTATCAGTTCAGTTTCCAAACCCAAACCCGCAACCCCAACAGCTTCCTGTACAACACAGGTCAGATCACGTCTATCAGTGACACGCACTGGAACAGGCCGCAATTCTATTCCGTAACCAGAATTGATTCGAAAGGCACACATGTCCTTGCGAGCAATGTTCCTTGCCCACCATGTAACATCGGACCGCGTTCTACACCGAATTATCAAACACTTGCTGGACAGGCTGTTTCCAAACTTCCTGGTGGTGGGAGAGTATTCGCAGGACAACGTGCAGAAGGTTTCTACGTGGATCTTGGCTCGATCTTTGATCTCGCTGATCTTCGACCGTTCCAGAATCTGCATCTCATTCCAACTCCTGCCCAGCCAGGTGTCAATGGAACTCAAGGGTACAATGTTCACTCTATTGCCATCGAAGTACCAAAGAAACTCTTGACTGCGGATGGCTCCAATCCTACTGATCCTACCAAGTCTGGCTCCGTGATTGGTGTCTGGACTACAGCAAGTCGTCAGAAAGCTTCGATACTTCAATCTCAGGGTAACCCTGTGGAGTCTGGGCCATTTGTGCAGGTCTCGCGTTTAGGCAACCCGCTGATCAATGAAGTAATCATAGCTCTTGGAGATAAGGACTACTGGAACAGGCAGCAGCCCAGCGGCGACAGTCAGTTTGCGCACTATTATGCTAATCCTGAATTAGCTGCCCTGCTTCCAATCCTCTATCCTGGGGTTTTCCCGCACCTTGCAGCCTACAGCAAACCACGCGTTGATCTCGAAGCCATTTTGCTTACCGGAATACCTTCGGGAATCATCAAAGGGTTCCAGAACTACACAGGCAAAACCCAGGCTGATATGCTGCGATTGAACATGGCCATTGCACCATCTTCGTCGCCGAACATTCTCGGCATACTGGGTGGAGACCTGGCCGGGTTCCCGAACGGACGGCGTGTCTCTGACGATATTGTGGCTATTGAGCTACGTGCAGTAGCTGGCGTTACGATACCTCTGGTCGACCCGAGCTTCAAACCTGACGGTGCTGCATCTCTGGTCAACGATTTCTCACCTCCAGCCATCCCTGCAGGTGTCCATTATGAAAAACAGTTCCCGTACCTCGGACTCCCATTCAGTGGCTATGACAGCCGACCACATCCAGGTGCATAAACAGCATTTATCACCGTGAATGATCTGAGGAGCTCGGTGGTTCCAACCTACCGGGCTTCTCTTCAGTTCATTTGAAAGGAGAGAGAACGGATGGCTGAGACATACATTGAGAAAATTCATACTGAGAACGCTGTGCTCGATATTGGTGAGGACATCGGGGCGTTGGTCATTTATACTGGGCAGGAAATGCTTGGGAAGGAGATTGAAGTAAGCCCAAAAGGCAATCAAACGCAGAAGATACATAGGCTGTCCTGGAACGCAAGGTCAATGGACGTACATTTTTCGCAGCCCTCTTTCTCGAGCTTACCCGAAGGAGATTATTTTACTTTCACTACTCCCTCCAGTGAGATTACAATTATCGGTGGTCAGGTTACCGAACTGCACTGGCAGGCATCGAATGTCATCATTCATCCCAAGGCTTTTTCTAATAATCATCCACACCAACACGGTAATATTTCCTCTCAACGCCTATCTGAAGCCTCGACAACGTGTCCTCGTGATCCAGCGTATGATATTCTTCCGCCTCGCTATCGAAATGGGAAAGTTGTGAGTTCAGCGCCGATGGGAACAGCGCCAATGCGTTACACAGAAAATGGGCAAGTTGCGTGGGATGAGATGTGGACAGACTTCTGTGACCTGGCATTGGCCGGGGGTCCACCTCATCGAGATACCTTATTGGAGCCAGTCCCTCCAGACGAAGTTAAAGCAGATATGGAAAGCTACGAACGTGTGTTATCCGAGATCGAACGAGGTTGGCAACTGGTTACAGGGTTGCCAACTGTACGAAGTGAAAAATTAGGGTGGATTGGCCTGCAATGCCACAACGAAGAAATGGCACTCTGGATACTTCGCGCAATCGTAGTGGAAAATGTTTATGTTCGGCGCGAGGGCAATATACTCTATCTTCCAGCCGGGCCAGCCTTTCGCATAGACAAGGAGATCAAGAACGTCGTCACTGTGGTAGCCAAAACACACCACTACTGGACTGAACATATCTATTCATGACGCATTAGATTACCTTTTTGCAACAGCTCAGAAGCGTCCATAACATACTCCTCTATGGGCATCTTCACTTATCTGCCCTACTATCTTACAGGGCCAACATTCCAGTTGCCTTCCATAGCGCTTGGCCTGATCTATCTTCTCTGGCTCACAGGTGTTATCTCGCCATTCGCTGATGCAGTTGCGGCACGAATGGGTTCGCGCACTGCTATTGCTTTCACAATGGGATTGGGCGCAGTCGGGCTGCTGATTACGCTTGTGCCAGTACTCCCAATAGTCGTCATAGGATTAGGTTGCGTCACCATTGGCATGTTCTCCACCGTTCCCGCAGTCAATCTATATTTGGGAGAGCAGGCAAAGACAGCCAAAGGAACGGCAGCTTCGATGTACCTCTCGCTGTATTACTTCGGCGGCAGTATTGGAGGTGTCTTAGCAGGATATGCGCTATTATGGGCGGACTGGCATGGCGTAGTATTTCTCTGTCTGGGAATGGTTGCAATCGCTCTTACTTCTGATGCTCTGCTGTGCAGATAGGAAACACACACATTTTTTACATGAAATCTTATGCCACACGCCAAGGCAGCACCTTTAAACCTCTGCTGATTATTTAAACGAGTAACTATTGCTCGTTTTTCTCTTCATTGTCGATTATATCGCTCAAATACCGCTCAAAATAAGCGGTAATTTTGGGAGTTCTTATTATTCGGCCCTGGACAGATTCAAGAAGCATTGGTATGTTGCTATGGTTGAGTTTAAAAGAATACTGGATAAGGAAGGGTAAGATGAATCCTACAATTATTCCTAACGGTTGATCTCGACAAGCAAAACCCACGCGTCCAGAATGGCTTTGATAAATGAAATAATAATCGCAGGTACTAACCAGTACAGGCCGCCCGCACCACGTGTTAGCACAATGATACCCGCGATAATATAAGGCAATAGAGCTGACTGAGTAAGAGCCATATTCAACATGTAAGACGAGCGATATTGAGGTTCTTTCTTTAGCAGATTCATCACATCGAGCCTGGTTGCTGTTATCCAGACGAGCAATCCAACGACCAGCAATTCGATGCCAACAAGTGTCTGTGACTGCCCCGGTACCAGTAACAACGAGCACATAACCAGGATAGTCAATAAGATAATTAAAGCCAGAAGTGCGCGGTTCGGCAAACCAGGTAAGGAAATGATTCTGGTCAAATTGATCGAGACACCGACGAAAATCAAACCAAGCAGGGCCGCAGAAGCGCCGACTTCTGCGATGAAGAAATTCTCCCAACCAATCATTTCAAACAATCCCCTTGTGCCAATTCCTGCCATCATTTGCAACGTATTTATCGCTATAATTTAAGGATTTGATTATGCGGCGTGGTGTCGTGGAAACAACAGAAGGCTCGATAAATCGGCCCCTACATGTATTGGGCTATTTGTGAGCTTAATCGTCTCCGTTCAATTGAAACCCAAAGAGCGTCCCGATGCAATAATGATCAGCGTTTGCAAAGTCATAGAACACATTATTCTCTATCACATCAAATCTTTGCAAAGGAGCAAGCTTCCCCTCGGGAGTAATCCTGAAGTCTCGAAAAAATTGATGGTCCAATTTTCTCTCACCCCACTTACTGCCTGTCGTGTCATCGATGGCATCAAAGACATCATCAAGCATATTACCAGCAAATTTAAGTAAAGGATGCTTTTTCCCTATAAATTCCTGTTGAATGCTGTGTGGAAGATTAGCGGTCACACTGATTTCCTCGGTTGCTTCCTGTATATCTTCTCCAAGCCCCTTTTTTAAGGCGTCGACGCGATCCATTTGCCAGCGTGTACCGACAAAACCTCGTGTATTCCCATCGCCACTAAATGTGACCAATCCTGCTCGTCCACGAATCGACTCCGGCACTTTCTGAGATCCTTCGCTTCGCTCAGGATGACCCTGTTGGAGCGGATTTATATCTTGCTGGATCAATCTTTCTACGCCTCGTCTTGTTTCATATGCCTGCAATCGGCTGACTTTTGTGCTGATTGGCGTTAATCCAAGATCATAATGAAAACCAGTTGTCTCTAAATAAGCTTGTTCACCATTTGGTAAAACAAAATCATAACTGGTATTCACCGCCGCGCGTTGATTCTTTCTCATGACATTGCGTTCAACGACCGGAAGGTGTACAACGCTACGGCCACGAATGGAAAGAGTTTTTGAAGAAACGGCGTATTGATCAAGACCCTCACGTATGAGGCCATTTGATTCCTGTGGGCCGTATTGAAAAATGGTGACTTCATCCCCAAAAACTTCTTCAAGTAGCTTTGTCATACCAACGCTGTTTTTTCTTACCGCACCTGCTTCCTGAAAATGCAGGACAAAAGGCACGCCATTTCGATGGGCGCGCCTTCGCATTGCTTTAAGGATATTTACTGTGGGGATATCACCCCGAAGTAACTGTCCTGCATTCCCGGAAAAAACCATGACTGCGGGGGAACTATCGGTTGGGTGTTCAATTGTTAAAATTCTGCCTTTTTTTTCATGATTACGTACTGCCATATTGTAAGCTCCTATCGGAATTTATTATATCACTGCTCGATGACTTTAGATTACAGGAGTCTCTCCAGATTTGAGCACCTGGAGGTTGGCCCAGGATACATGGAAAAACCACTCATAGTGAGAGATTTCTACAAATCTTCTGGACCTCCCTCCACAAGAGCAAGAGGATTCGGAGATCAGCACGCAGGCGCGAAAAGAATTGTTTCAAATGACAGTAGAAGCTTTATGAACCATGTCCTTCTTCTGGCCCATTTTTCGCTGTTTTGCCCTTGACAAGAAGTATTGCAATATGTTATATATCCTATAACAAATCGCAATACCTTAAAAAACAGATCATGAAGGGACGAGCAGAGGAATGCTTCTCTGAGGAAGGGGAGAGCCTGCACCACAAGTTGAAAATCGGACACTTCAGACTTGGGATGCGACTCTTCCTCATTCAGCTTCCTACAGATGAGCAGTTGTATAAAGTGTACTTCGAAAGGAACAGGGGTATAAGATGCTTCGCTTCAGAAACTATTGGATCTACAGCGCAGGTCTTGCCATCGCCTGGGCGGTTGTTCTGATACTCGCACTGGCGGTCGGGGGCACGCAGCGCGCGCAGATCAGCCTATTGGTCTTTTTCGGCTTCTGTATCGGCTGGGTATCGACGACGATTGCTCGATATGTGTATCCACCGCCAAAGCGTTGGGAGTTGAACCGCCGCCAGGAGTGATACCCTCAATCGACCCTCCACGCGGGCCGCTCGACGACGACACACAGCGAGAGGCCAGGGCTACGAGTGTTGATTTTCTTGAGCAAGTCGCGGCCGAAGGGGAGTTTGCCGCTTCTGTTGTATCGGAAGCCCCCCCATACCGCGAGAACTGCTCTGCAAACTGGTAACACTGTTCGACCGGACAACCCGGAAGGAGTACGTAATTATGAGTCTTACTCTAGAACATATCAATAAGTCATTTGCGCACGTTCAGGTTATCAAAGATCTGTCGATGGAAGTGCAAGAGGGCGCGATTTTTGGTTTTCTGGGGGCAAATGGCGCGGGCAAAACCACGACCATGCGCATGATTCTGGATATTCTGCGGCCTGATAGCGGTTCTATCACCTGGAACGGCCAGGATGTGCGCGAAGTGCCGCGCCAGAACTGGGGCTACCTGCCCGAAGAGCGCGGACTCTATCCAAAAATGCGCGTAGATGAGCAGCTCCTGTTCCTGGCGCGGCTGAACGGTTTATCGAAACAAGCCGCCGAGAAAGAGTTGACTGAGTGGCTCGAACGTTTTCAGATCAGCGCCAATCGCAAAAAGAAGATCGAAGAACTCTCGAAAGGCAATCAGCAAAAGGTGCAGTTTCTGGCAACCATCCTGCATGACCCAACAATTCTGGTCATGGATGAACCGTTTAGTGGCCTGGATCCGGTCAATGCGAACGTGCTGAAAGAGGCGTTTTTAGAGATGCATCGCCGGGGCAAGACCATCATCTTCTCCACACACCAGTTGGAGCAAGCCGAGGAATTATGCCAGGATATCGTGATTATCAATCAAGGGCAGAGCGTCGTCCAGGGCAGCATGCGCGAGGTCAAACGCCAGTATGGGCGCAATGTGGCCCGGCTCAAACTCGATAACGATCCAGAGGTGAGCTGGCTTGAGCAGCTTCCGGGTGTGCAGGTCACGAAGCGCCGGGAGGACTATATTGAAATGCAAATTCAGGTGAACTTCAATCCCAACGTGATCGTAGAAGCCGCGCTGCAACACGGCGGAGTCATCAGCCGTTTTGAACTGACTGAGCCATCGCTCACCGATATCTTTATCGAGAAAGTTGGCGTCGCCTCCGATCCCGTTGCTCCGTCTTCAGTTCTTTCAGCATAGAAAAAGAGGAATAACACCATGCCAGAGCAAACTGTAGGAACACCAGAAAGAGAGACCCCGGCGCATGAGCTGCCGGAACAGGAGCGTACATCCGTGGCCGTCAGCTCGGGCGGGACCGCTATCACTCCAGACCTGGCGCAATATTCGCCTGATCATTGGGCGCGAGTATAAAAATCAAGTCACCCAGCGCATATTCATCATCATGAGCATTATCCTCCTGGTCATCGTATTCCTTGCCGCTTTTATCCCGACGATTGTGCAGTTTGTTACCTCCGGTTCCAATTCCAATACGCAAACGAGTATCGTCATGGTGAATGAGGCTGGCCCGATCGCGGGTCTGAACGGAGCGACGCTGACCTCATACATCGGGTCGGAACTGAATGGGACGACGACCGGAAGCCAAGCTTCCTATGCGATTTCTAGTCAGCCCGCAGCTTCCTTGAGCAGCCTTAAGTTGAGCGATATTGAGGTTCTTTCTTTAGCAGATTCATCACATCGAGCCTTGTTGCTGTTATCCAGACGAGCAATCCAACGACCAGCAATTCGATGCCAACAAGTGTCTGTGACTGCCCCGGTACCAGTAACAACGAGCACATAACCAGGATAGTCAATAAGATAATTAAAGCCAGAAGTGCGCGGTTCGGCAAACCAGGTAAAGAAATGATTCTGGTCAAATTGATCGAGACACCGACGAAAATCAAACCAAGCAGGGCCGCAGAAGCGCCGACTTCTGCGATGAAGAAATTCTCCCAACCAATCATTTCAAACAATCCCCTTGTGCCAGATTCCTGCTCATCATTTGCAACGTATTTATCGCTATAATTTAAGGATTTGATTATGCGGCGTGGTGTCGTGGAAACAACAGAAGGCCGATGAATCGGCTGTGGGCGCGATAAATCGGCCCCTACGTGTATTGGGCTATTTGTGAGCCTAGTCGTCTCCGTTCAATTGGAACCCAAAGAGCGTCCCGATGCAATAATGATCAGCGTTTGCAAAGTCATAGAACACATTATTCTCTATCACATCAAATCTTTGCAAAGGAGCAAGCTTCCCCTCGGGAGTAATCCTGAAGTCGCGAAAAAATTGATGGTCCAATTTTCTCTCACCCCACTTACTGCCTGTCGTGTCATCGATGGCATCAAAGACATCATCAAGCATATTACCAGCAAATTTAAGTAAAGGATGCTTTTTCCCTATAAATTCCTGTTGAATGCTGTGTGGAAGATTAGCGGTCACACTGATTTCTTCGGTTGCTTCCTGTATATCTTCTCCAAGCCCCTTTTTTAAGGCGTCGACGCGATCCATTTGCCAGCGCGTACCGACAAAACCTCGTGTATTCCCATCGCCACTAAATGTGACCAATCCTGCTCGTCCACGAATTGACTCCGGCACTTTCTGAGATCCTTCGCTTCGCTCAGGATGACCCTGTTGGAGCGGATTTATATCTTGCTGGATCAATCTTTCTACGCCTCGTCTTGTTTCATATGCCTGCAATCGGCTGACTTTTGTGCTGATTGGCGTTAATCCAAGATCATAATGAAAACCAGTTGTCTCTAAATAAGCTTGTTCACCATTTGGTAAAACAAAATCATAACTAGTATTCACCGCCGCGCGTTGATTCTTTCTCATGACATTGCGTTCAACGACCGGAAGGTGTACAACGCTACGGCCACGAATGGAAAGAGTTTTTGAAGAAACGGCGTATTGATCAAGACCCTCACGTATGAGGCCATTTGATTCCTGTGGGCCGTATTGAAAAATGGTGATTTCATCCCCAAAAACTTCTTCAAGTAGTCTTGTCATACCAACGCTGTTTTTTCTTACCGCACCTGCTTCCTGAAAATGCAGGACAAAAGGCACACCATTTCGATGGGCGCGTCTTCGCATTGCTTTAAGGATATTTACTGTGGGCATATCACCCCGAAGTAATTGTCCCGCATTCCCGGAAAAAACCATGACTGCGGGGGAACTATCGGTTGGGTGTTCAATTGTTAAAATTCTGCCTTTTTTTTCATGATTACGTACTGCCATATTGTAAGCTCCTATCGGAATTTATTATATCACTGCTCGATGACATTAGATTACAGGAGTCTCTCCAGATTTGAGCAGCTGGAGGTTGGCCCAGGATACATGGAAAAACCACTCATAGTGATAGATTTCGACAAATCTTCTGGACCTCCCTCCACAAGAGCAAGAGGATTCGGAGATCAGCACGCAGGCGCGAAAAGAATTGTTTCAAATGACAGTAGAAGCTTTATGAACCATGTCCTTCTTCTGGCCCAGTTATGCGTGGATCTCAGTTGTTTTGCTGACATCCACTCATACCTCTATGCGCGGGCCTGCGGCCCGCTAGTTAAACAAAGAGGCGAGGGACACCCTCGCGCTCCCAGCAAAGGGCGTTGCCCTCTGCCCTCCCAGTTATGAGTGGATGTCAGTTGTTTTGCCCTTGACAGGAAGTATTGCAATATGTTATATATCCTATAACAAATCGCAATACTTTAAAAAACAGATCATAAGGGGACGAGCAGCGGAATGCTTCTCTGAGGAAGAGAAGAGCCGCACCACAAGTTGAAAATGGGAAACTTCAGCTTGGGATGCGACTCTTCCTCATTAAGCTTCCTACAGATGAGAAGTTGTACAAAGTGTCCTTTGAAAGGAACAGGGGTGTTAGATGCTTCGCTTCAGAAACTATTGGATCTACAGCGCTGGCCTTGCCGTCGCCTGGGCGGTTGTGCTGATACTCGCACTGGCGGTCGGGGGCACGCAGCGCGCGCAGATCAGCCTATTGGTCTTTTTCGGCTTCTGTATCGGCTGGGTATCGACGACGATTGCTCGGTATGTGTATCCACCGCCAAAGCGTTGGGAGTTGAACCGCCGCCAGGAGTGATACCCTCAATCGACCCTCCACGCGGGCCGCTCGACGACGACACACAGCGAGAGGCCAGGGCTACGTGTGTTGATTTTCTTGAGCAAGTCGCGGCCTAAGGGGAGTCTGCCGCTTCTGTTGTATCGGAAGCCTCCCCATACCGCGAGAACTGCTCTGCAAACTGGTAGCACTGTTCGACCGGACAACCCGGAAGGAGTACGTAATTATGAGTCTTACTCTAGAACATATCAATAAGTCATTTGCGCACGTTCAGGTTATCAAAGATCTGTCGATGGAAGTGCAAGAGGGCGCGATTTTTGGTTTTCTGGGGGCAAATGGCGCGGGCAAAACCACGACCATGCGCATGATTTTGGATATTCTGCGGCCTGATAGCGGTTCTATCACCTGGAACGACCAGGATGTGCGCGAAGTGCCGCGCCGGAACTGGGGCTACCTGCCCGAAGAGCGCGGACTCTATCCAAAAATGCGCGTGGATGAGCAGCTCCTGTTCCTGGCGCGGCTGAACGGTTTATCGAAACAAGCCGCCGAAAAAGAGTTGACTGAGTGGCTCGAGCGTTTTCAGATCAGCGCCAATCGCAAGAAGAAGATCGAAGAACTCTCGAAAGGCAATCAGCAAAAGGTGCAGTTTCTGGCGACCATCCTGCATGACCCAACGATTCTGGTTATGGATGAACCGTTTAGTGGCCTGGACCCGGTCAACGCGAACGTGCTGAAAGAGGCGTTTTTAGAGATGCATCGTCGGGGCAAAACGATCATCTTCTCAACGCACCAGTTGGAGCAAGCCGAGGAATTATGCCAGGACATCGTGATTATCAATAAGGGGCAGAGGGTCGTCCAGGGCAGCGTGCGCGAAGTCAAACGCCAGCAGGGGCGCAATGTGGCCCGGCTCAAACTCGACAACGATCCCGAGGTGAGCTGGCTTGAGCAGCTTCCGGGCGTGCAGGTCACCAAGCGCCGTGAGGATTACATCGAAATGCAGCTCCCGGCCAGTCTTAACCCCAACGTGATTGTCGAAGCCGCGCTGCAACATGGCGGCATCATCAGCCGTTTCGAGCTGACCGAGCCATCACTGACCGACATCTTCATTGAACTGGTGGGGACGAGTTCCCTGCCAGATGTTCCATCTGCCGCCTCAGCATAGAAAAGGAAAAGAAACCATGGCAAAGAACACTGTGGAAACACCAGAAAAGGGAGTCTCGGAACAAGAGCAAGGGGCCGTTGCGGTCGCTTCTGGCGGCGCTGCTGCCCAACACACCCTGCGCAATATTCGTTTGATCATCGGGCGCGAGTACAAAAACCGGGTGACGCAGCGCAGCTTTGTCATCACCAGCTTGATCCTCCTGGTGATCGCGTTCCTGGCCCCTTTTATCCCGACGATCGTACAACTGGTGCAGCATGGTACTGCGCAGCCAGCTTCGCAAATCCAGGTCGTGGTGGTGAATAACGCGGGGACGGTCGCTGGCCTCTCTGAGGCGGCGCTGCTCTCGTCCATCGGTTCGCAACTGAACGGGACGAATCCCCCCAGCTCTGCTCCGTATGCGATCAGCGGCCAACCACCGACTGCCCTGGACGGCCTGCGAAACCAGGTCAAGCAGGGCACATTGGATATCCTGCTCGTGCTTGATCGCTCCCCGCAAGGGAACCTCCAGTTTCTCTATGACTCCAATGCCGATCCCAACAACGACCCCAACCAGTCCACGATCCAGACGCTGGCTCTGGATCTCACCTTTTTCGATACCGCTCATCGCCTGGGCCTCACCTCGCAAGAGACCCAGCGCCTGGCCGCGCAACCTGACTTGATCGTCGTGCATACCCAGCAGAGCCAGACGACTCAGCCGACGAGCGTAAGTACTGCAGACTATGTGCTCGCTACTGCCGGGGTTATCCTAATCTTCATCTCTATCCAGGTCTATGCCTCGATCGTGGCGAATGGAGTGGCGGAAGAGAAAAGCAGTCGTATAATGGAAATCCTGGTGAATGCAGCGACCACAAACCAGCTGCTGGCCGGCAAGATCGTGGGCATCGGGGCGGCATGCCTGACGCAGATGGGGTGCATGGTGGCGGTCGGCATCGCTGCGCTTCTGCTGCAAGCCCCTCTGCAAGCAGCGCTGTTCGGGGCTTCCGCGGCAGGCTTCAGCCAGTACCTCACTGCTGCGTTCATCCCGTTCTACCTCCTGTTCCTGCTCTACTTTCTACTGGCGTTCTTCCTGTATGCCACCCTGTTTGCCGGACTGGCATCTCTGGTTAAACGGCAGGAGGAGGTACAAAGCGTGATAATACTTCCCCTGCTGCTGCTCAGCTGTGGCTATGTGCTGTTCTTTTTCACAGTCGCTACTCCCGATGCGACCTTGACGAAGGTGCTGTCGTATATCCCTTTCTGGACCCCGATATTCATGTTGATGCGTCTTGCTGTGGGTACGGTCGCCTGGTGGGAGATCGTCATAACGGTCGCCTTGATGCTGGTGACCATTCTGGCCTGCACCTGGTTTGCCGCGCGCCTGTATCGCTACGGGGTCCTGATGTACGGGCAGCGCCCCAGCATAGGTCAGATAGTGAAACTGGCACGGATGAACTAACCGCCAGTGAACGACGGGATCTATCGAAATACGAAACGACTGGTATTGACCGGAAAGGACAAAAGCAACATGAAAGAGTTCCAGGACAAAGTAGCCGTTGTCACCGGAGCGGCCAGCGGCATCGGACGTGCGCTGGCCGGAAAGTGTGCGGCATTGGGGATGAAGGTCGTGCTGGCCGATGTCGAGGAGAGCGCCCTCTGGCAGGCTGAGTATGAACTCCAGGTGAGCGGTGCCCAGGTGTTGGCCGTGCGCACCGATGTGTCGCAAGCCGACGAGGTCGAGGCATTGGCGAAGATCACATTCGAGACCTATGGTGCTGTGCAACTGCTGTTCAATAACGCCGGGGTCGGTGCTGGCACGACCGTCTGGGAGAGCAGTCTGGCCGACTGGCAGTGGGTGTTGGGGGTCAATTTATGGGGGGTCATACATGGCATCCACTTTTTTGTGCCCCGAATGCTGGCACAAGACAGCGAGGGCCATATCGTCAACACAGCCTCCTCCGCTGGCCTCGTATCGAGTTCAAGCCTGGGCATGTACAAGGTGAGTAAGCATGGGGTCGTCACGCTTTCCGAGACGTTGGCTTGCGAATTGGCGGCGCACGGATCGAAGCTCAAGGCCTCGGTCCTGTGCCCTGAATTTGTGAACACGCGCATCTTTGATGCGGAGCGGAATCGTCCGCAGGCCTTACGGAATGCGCCCCAGGAGCAGCCCACGAGTCCTGAGATGGAGGCTCTGCTCCAGGCTGCGCGCCAGTGGTTGGCACAGGTGGGACTCCCACCCGCTCAGGTAGCGGAGATGGTCTTCGATGCCATCCGCCAGGAAAAGTTCTATATCCTCACGCATCCGACGACAAAATATGGTGTGCAATTGCGCATGGAAGATATTCTCCAGGAGCGGATGCCCACAGATATTTTTCAGGCAGCTCAACAGCCATCCCAGTAGAGCGATTCTGCTGATGGCTAATGTTCTCCCTCTGCTCTTTGGCTATGTCTTTGTCTTCTTGAGAAATCGATTTCTTGACGTGAATTGCCAGACCATGAGTCCTGCAATGAGGCTGAAAGCCAGCACCAGGAGAGGCATCAACGGCCCCAGGACGGTGAGAAGCCCATCATAAAAGAGAAAGATGCCGGTTTTCACTCCCTCGATTGCCCAGGCTGGTTGATGTAATGGAATATTGGTTAGTGTATAGCTGATCACCAGAATAGTGCCATCGCTCTCATAATAATCTCCGCCCCCATTATGAGCAGAGAAAATGGGAGGCGTGAATGCTGCATACGCTTCTTCTTTGACCAGACCGGTCGTTGCCAGATCAGTGCCGACCACATTTCGTTCCAGGTCGACAGTGGGGGCAATGTGATGGGTGGGAAGATGCGTTGTACCACTCACCTCAATCCCGCTATCATACGTCGCCGCACCAACCCAGACCGACTGGCCATCGATGAGTGAGCCAGTCTTCCAGAACCGAATATGACCCCGGTTTTGGACATCACTCGTGGGTTTTTCAAAGGCCAGATCTTGAACGCGCCCATAGACATAGAGATTACTCACAGGTGCCGTTGGGTAGCTTCGGTTAGCAAGACTATCCATGGCAATTCTCATTGAAGATTGGGTCGTGATGGGATCGGGAGTCAGCCAACCAGCCCGGTGAAAGCTTTGCATCATCTGGTCTTTACTCCCAAGAAAGAGGACGTTGATCGGATCACCTGCCGCCCCGGATTTGGTGTGCGATATGGTAGGATAGGTGGAAAAATCAAAGGGATACGGATAGAAACGGATACAGGCAAGAAGTGCTGCGAGAAGCACGAAGAGGATGCCAAGGAGACTGACCGCCCTGATGATGAGTGTTCTCATATATCAAGCCTTCTTGGAGAGACAGGTACACCATCTTTGAAAGACAGATTGCTTCCGCATGGCGAGGCGTACACAAAGTTTGCCTTCAGCTTCTCTTTCATGTATGTGTGGCCCTGCGATGTCGCTCCCTTGAGGCCAATCTTGCATTCATTCTGCTTACCCCTCTTTCCACTGGTGGACCATAAGCGGGCAGAAAGCACCGCTCCATAGGCGGTGACTCATCACAGGTCTCGGGCGATGCTTTCTGCCCAGGCATCGATGGCCTCCCAGTCGCGATAATCACCTTCATGAGCACGGACGGCTTTCAGCACCATCCGTTCAGTGAAAGACAGTTTGTTGTGGTCAAGAGATCCGAAGAATATCCGATGTTCTCGGGGCTTGATTAACTTCTGGAAATCAGCTATCTCTTTGGGTTGCTGTTCGGCGTCCTTGACCTCGGTACCGAGCGGCCCGCTACTGAACAGCCACACCGGGCGATTGGCTAAGATTGATTGGTTTTTGTGTACCCAATCTGTGGCTTCCTTCATCCAGGATCCATAGTAGATAGCACTCCCAATCACAAAGGCCTCGTAGCTCCCCGGGTCTTTTACGGTATCCACTGATCGAGCCTCGGCTTCCTTCCCCGTCTGATGCAGTTTCTCGCTTATACGTTCAGCGATTCCCTGGGTAGCTCCATGTTTGCTTGCGTAGGCAACGAGTACAGTCATTGTTATCACTTCCTCTCAAAGCGTACAGGGCAGTTCATAATTATTGCTAAATCGGTGCTTTTGCGATCCTCAACAGTAACTCAGGCAAAATGTTCCGTTAGTAATCAAACATATGCTACCACATACCACCATTCATGTCAGGGTAATGAATTATGGTTTTCACCAATTATCGGGTGCTGAATGGAAAAGGGGCCGGACAGCGCAAGCGCCCCCACGCCGCATCTACACAGCCCGTGTCCCTACACGAGGTATATCGATCTAGCACCCGATAGTTGGTGGAACCCGAATTGTGATAAATGTGTGATCGGCAGATGGGCTATCGTGATGGCTCCGTAATATTCATAGCATATGCTTAAAATAAAAGCAGGTTGCTATGCACCAGCTATCGTGAAGAGTTGCTAGTTGAAATAGAAGGAGGTATGCGTCATGTACAATGATGGCTCAAATGTAAAAATGTACCGAACTGCGATAGGTGGCATACTTGCCGGGATCTTTATCATTTGTTTGGCCGTAGCTATATACCTGTGGGGTTTCAGTGCAGACTGGTTTTTACCTGTCCTGTTTTTGGGTCTGGGACTCGCTTCGCTGATCGGTTGTTTTACCGCTCCTAATCGTAAAGCGGCCTATGGCAGCCTCTACGGCGTTGTCTGGTTTCTCGGATTGTCGCTTTGCTTCTGGATAGGCTTCTGGCCATGGATACTTCTCCCTGTAGGATTTTCCATTATCCTGGGTGCGCTGGCTGCTCCTATTCTAGGCGCATTGAGCGACAAAAACAATCCACCTGAAAATCAACAATATGCGCCAACATATCAGCCCAAGCAAACATATCAACCCAACCAGCCTTACGAGCCGGGAGAGCCATTGTCGCCCTACCAGCCCTATTGGACACCCCAGCAGTCAGGGCAAGAGAATTACGAACCGCAGCAGGAACAAAGTACTGAGCAGGAGGTTGAACGGCAACACCAGCATGTGTAGGAACCTTCATAAGTACCAACTGATGATGATTTACTATATAATGCTGACATGAGAACCCCCTCCGAGGGCCGATGAATTGGCGATGTGCACGATAAATCGGCACCTACGGTTGTCCGGATTAATGTGTTCATTCGTATAATCGGCGGTTAGAATAGAGAGCATTCGTTTATCATTCTGATGAGTCGAAAGAGCCTCAAAAATGTGACTATCTTGTGAACATGATCTTAGTTCCAGAGATAGAGATGTGATATATCCATTCTATACTTTAAAGTGGAAAGGAATACGCAATAACGAAATGTCGAGTGACAGGTGTTTACAATATGGGTGAAATGATGAAAAATACATCGAATATCTCTGGATCAGGAAACAAATCAACTCAGGTAAGTACAACTCCTCATGAAAAAAATCCAGTTTCTACTATCAGATTCTTAGTCATCGGAGCGAGTTTTTTCGTTCTCGTAGTATTGACTATCGCACTTTACCAGGAGTTCAGGACTACTGGAGAGAACGGGCTGCTTACATATTTTGTAGGAATGCTTGCCATAGCAGTATTCATCTGGCTGTCTACCCTACTTGCATTACGCTCCCGCCCAAAGAAAGTAAAACCTACCCAACATGATAAAGTCCTTTCTGCTCTCATCTCCACTCTACTAGATCCAAGCTCTGATCCCAATGCGCGCCTGGCGGCTGTAAAGGGATTGTCAGAGCTGGACCTGGAGGAATCAGCTGGGCACATTAAGCATGACGATATAGACGCTATCCTTATCTCTGTGCTACAAACAGACCCCGACTCCCGGGTACGCACCGCAGCAGCAGAGGGGTTGTCTGTAGTAGAATTGGAGAAAGGCTCTTACTACCATACGCATGACCAGCTATACGGCACCCTGCTTAAGCATGGCATTGCGGATTGACATTCCAGCAATAAGCTCCTTGATGGTTCAGAAGTAATGGAGTAAACTCGGAGTATGTCAACTAACTGTAAGCTGACATCCGCTCATAATTTCTCTTACAGGCCTGAGGCCTGCTTTGAGGAAGAAGTTGGGGCGCAGCCCCAAACCGCAGGTGAAGGGCTGCTGCCCTTCACAATCCCGCTTCTTTTAGCACTTCAGAAGTAATGAGTGGATATCAGATAGTAAGGAGAGAGCAGATGGAAGCTAGCAGAACAACAGTGAGTATCGGCATTGAGCTTGCTCTTGAGCCGATTGTGGTGTTCGATGTCTTCATCGAAGAGCTTTCTGTCGCTCTTACTCAACGTGGGATGAGCTTTGAAGTTGGGGCGAACGGGCGCATCACCGAGGGAGAGTTTGAGGTGGGTGGTGTCATTGCCTGGAAGCCGGGTGAACTGATCCGACTTCAATGGCACCAGGCTGACTGGGAAATTGAGGAGGTGACGACTGTTGAGATGCGGTTTGAGTCAGTCAATGGCGGTACGCGAGTGACGTTGGAGCATCGTGGATGGGGTGGGCTGATCGGCGAACCTGGCGAACTGACGGGCTGGTTCGCCAGGACTGTAGCCGCGCCTTTCCTGCAAGCAACGTCTCCTGGAGAGTTCGGAAACTGGCTAACTGATCGGCGCGCACGCCGTCCATCTGGTGCGCAGTCGCGTGATGTCTATCGCGACCCTCTCTACCACTATCCCAACTTCCGCGTAATTCTTCAGGAACTGGCGCTCTCTCGCGACGATTATCTCATCGAGGTCGGCTGTGGCGGAGGAGCTTTGCTTTCAGAAGCCCTCAAAAGTGGTTGCCGTGCAGCAGCAATTGATCACAGTCCGGATATGGTGCAGCTCGCTCGAGAGGTCAATCATGACGCTGTTGCCGAGGGCCGACTAGAGGTTTTGCAAGCAAACGCTGATCATTTACCTTTTCCAGACGCGACGTTCACTTGTGCAGCGATGACAGGGGTGCTTGGATTCCTACCTGATCCGGTGGCGGCACTGAGAGAACTGTGGCGTGTCCTGGTCGAAGGGGGTCGGATCGTCGTGCTAGGAAGCGATCCTGCTCTGAGAGGCACACCAGCCGCTCCCGAACCGATGGCGTCTTACTTGCGATTCTATGAGGATGATGAACTCAAGCAGTTGGCAGTAGAGGCTGGCTTTGCGAAAGCAACAGTAGTGCGAAGGGATCTCGAGCAATTTGCAAGGCAAGTAGGGGTTCCCGAGGAGCATATTGCGCTATTTGCAGGACCAGGCACATCGTTCCTACTGGCTCAGAAAGGCTGAGGAGCGACCATCTATCCTTGCCTTTTTATTGTGTCAAACTCCAGTTCTACGGTGTAAGCGCATTATGGATTTTAACGACCGACATCGGTCATCTTGTAGGATGCGGTTGATCGGCCAATGATACGGCGATACACTTCCCAGTCCGATAATGCGGATTAATAAAATAGGAGGGATATCGTGAAACCCCACAGAAGGCAGATCAATCGGCGATAATACGCATCAACCGAAGCTTCAATTGAGGAGAGTTGGCCCAGCCTCTCCCCACGGGCGACCATAAAGGCCCACCGCTCCTCTCCACACCACCCTCGCCCCTACGGACGTTGATGAGTAACTAACTTCATGTGGCAGCTTGTTGATGTGCCTGTCTTTGTTGGATGATAGTTATTATTCCGAAAGTGATCATCAGTAGGGCCAGAATGATCTCCACAAGTACATCGAGGGCCACTGGCAGGTAAAAAGTCACTGGATTGAGGACTCGATAGGTATTTGTCTCTACGAATTCACCCAGCAGGAAGATAAACCCGAGGATGGTTAGCCCAACAACTCCAATCTTTCCTGGCAATTTCGGTTGGAACGCCAGGATAATGAGCAAAAGCGTTATAATACAGAGATACAATGGTGGTGAAAGAGCGGTACCGTTGCCGGTGAGAAAGTCCTCAAGCGCTGGCTTACCAGTGGTTAAGATGGGCGTGACGCTGGGTAGATTTTCCTTGACCGCTATCGTTGTGCCAATAGCTGCATTGGCCAGGGATAAGATGGATATAACGATAAGACCCATCTTTGCACTTAGTTTTGGTTGTGATCTGCTCGTATACATGTTCGCTTCCTCCTTTTTGCTTCTAGAGTAGCATGGGAACGTCTTGCAAACGTTACGAGAAGCGTTACGAAGAGGGCAATATGCAAAAGTAAGTGTTGTTGTTGAAATTCCACCACCTATCAGGTGCTGAAAGGGAAAGAGACCACGATGCACCAGGACAGCGCAAGCGCTCGCGTGGTGGTGACGCGGGAAGGCGAACGTGATAGAGAAAAGCACCGGGACAGCGCAAGCGCCCCCACACCACGTCCACGCAGCTCCTGTCCCTACACGAGGGGTATTTGGTACCCGATTGTTGGGTAGAACCGCAATGCAATTCAGCATTGTTTTTCAAACGCAAATAGGGTATGCTCATTCTCAGAGCTTGTCGACATTTTTGGTAGCAAAAGCGAATACCATCCTGAAAAGGATCGTCTCATATGTCTCCTCGCCTCACCGACTGGAGTATTGCACTCGCCACAGGAATCGCCTTCATGACAGGCGTTCTCAGTTTGATATCTGGCCATGCACAAGAGTGGCTTGTTTTCGTCCTACATGCAATTGGCGGTTTCTGGCTCCTGCTACTGATGTGGGGCAAGCTACGAAGAGTCTGGCCAAGGATAGCCCAACCCCGGAGATGGGATCGGCGCACGATCTTTGGATTGCTTGCCTTTGTACTGGTCATGTTGGCACTTGGATCAGGCATCTGGTGGGTCACAGGTGGCGATGTGTCTATTGCCGGATTCAATCTCTTGAACTGGCATATTTTGCTGGGTTTCGTGGTCACAGCAACGATTGTATTGCATATGTTTGTTCGGGCTAAACGCTTACGCAAACGAGACATTGTTGGGAGGCGACGAGTCATACAGTTCAGTGCATTGCTCATAGGAGGTGTGGCGCTCTGGCCAGCAGAGCAGTTCACCGAGGGAATCCTGAATCTTCCCGGCGCAAAGCAGCGTTTTACAGGCTCTCGTGAGGTGGGCAGCTTTTCTGGGAACGCTTTCCCCACCTCAAGTTGGGTCGCCGATAACCCACGTCCGATGAATGTACAAGCGTGGCGGTTGACGCTTGATGGCGCAGTTACAAAACCTCGTGAGTTCTTCTATGAGGAACTTGCTTCGGCAGGTGACGAGCTTGAGGCGACACTGGATTGTACCGGTGGGTTTTACTGTACCCAGCGCTGGCGAGGGATACGCGTTGGACGATTGCTCGATCAAGTCGCCCTTGACCGGAATGCTCGCTACGTGAGCTTTGTCTCAGTGACGAGCTACCGTTGGAGTTTGCCATTAGAGGAAGCACGACATGCGCTTTTGGCGACCCATACAGGCGAGGAGTCACTCTCTCATGAGCATGGCTTTCCCCTCCGCCTGGTCGCTCCAAATCGTCGTGGCTTTGAATGGGTCAAATGGATCACGCAAGTTGAAGTGCTCACCACGCCTGATCCAGGTCAGGTCCTCAGCATTTTCACCAGTAGCCTCACTGATGCCTAAAGACGTGTAAGCAGAGAGAACAGGCGATCGACTGACATAGCACGCAATGGATAATTGTTTGAGCATGAAAATAGGGTTCTTCCGCAGGCTCACTGCTGCCAAATGTGGTATGCTAAAGAACCACACGATGCTTTTTAAGGCGGCACGAAATGGGGTCTAGTCGTAATCCGCTGCTCCGGGAAACACTCTGGATTTGTAGCGTCCTGGAGGAAAGGCAGTTCTCTCACAACGATACATACTTCTATATGTTAGAAAGGACAAATATGCCAACACGTTCAGAAATCCAAGATATACTCGCTGCATCGCAGGAGAAAGTTGCTGCTTATTTTGACGGACTTAGCCCCGAAGCCCTTGAGCGCCCATGCACGGCGAGCGGTGTCCCCGGAGAAGTCCCATGGCGAGCCAAAGATCACTTTGCGCACCTTACAGCCAATGAACAGAACATTCAAATCCTGTTGCGACTCATGCTCACAGGCGGGTCTCTGCCAGACACTCTGACCAAAATGAGCGCAGAGGAGAGGCTGGCATGGTCAAACCAGCGGAATCAAACATACGTCAATGCCCATCGCAATGACAGCATGGAAACGCTGCACGCGAATCTTTCGACAGCACGCCAGGAAACGCTGGATCTGCTTGAGCAGTTCACAGATGAACAACTGGCTGCACCTGTCTCTTTACCCCATCTGGCGAACCTGACTGCTGGCAACCTGTTCGCCGCGAATGCCCAGCACGCGGCGACACATATAGCATGGATTGAGGAAGGGTTTAACCAGAGTTTAGAAGGGAGCAAACCTGCGGAAGAACAATAGATTTGCATCGGAGTTCCACCAATTATCGGGTGTCAAAGGGGAAAGAGACCACGATGCACCAGGACAGCGCAAGCGCTTGCGTGGTCGTGGCACGGGAATTGGTGAACGTGATAGAGAAAAGTACCAGGACAGTGCAAGCGCCCCAGCATTCGACGTGTAGAACCACCCGGACAGCGCAAGCGCCAATACATCTCACTTAAGGACCGCCCACAGCAAGAGCAGGAGCAAGCGGATCAAGTAGATCGACAAAATCGAGAAATTGCTCCCCTGGCTCGAAGGAGTCAGGTGGAGGGATCCCCCGTTTCTTGGGTTTGTATTTGTGATAGATCTGCTTGATCTCCCGACGGCTGATGCGCAGCCGACGTGGTGGCACCACATGGCGTGCTAGTTTGTGCCGCAAGCGCGCCAGCAACGGTTCGAGTGCCTCCTCTGGCTCGACAGTCAGCGCCAGGGAGAGCATCTCCGTCAGTTCAAAGAGTCCTTCGCTAAAGCTGAGCCGATCAGGGTCGAGCGCTGCCTCGATGGACGCTTGAGCCAGGAGCGCCCGCACGGCATAATGGGCCAGATAGATGCCGAAGAGTTCCTGGCGTACTCCCTCGGGCGTCTTTGAACGCAACACCTTGCGCTGTCCTCGCTCATGCGTTTTGATCTCATCGATGACCAGTTCCATTTCCCAGCGCTCATGATACAGAGTGATGAGCGTGCTCGCTGGAGCCACACGCGGATTGAGCAACGTGGTCACCAGCCGATAGATCTTGCCTGGCTCTCCCACACGCGCATCGGTCACCCGGTAGGAGATGATGCGCACCCACATCCCTCGCTGTTGGCGATAGCGGCCCGAATGCGATGGCATCACCCACGCCAACACCGAGCCATCGGCCAGCCGACGAGCCGTTTTGGGCTGTTCCCATGCCCCTGCTTCTAAAGCTCCCAAGACATGCGCTCTGCGCTGGCGTACCTGCTCGATGAAGGCGCCTGAGATCAGCCCTGCATCCACTAGCACCAGCATGTCGGGTCCGATCTGCGAGAGCAAGCGGTACGCCCCATGCACTTCGGAGACATCGTAGCGGTCCATCTCCAGTCCTACCACGGCATGACTCCCACACTCAGCTAAGAGCACACATTTGACTTGCGGATAGGCTCCTGGCCCATACTGGTTGCTACTGCGACCAAAGGCAACTGCATTGGCTTTCGTATCAGGCAGATGGAACAGCGTGCCATCGATGGCCATGAGCCGATAGCGCCCAAAGAAGGCGCTGGGCATGTCCTGAGGCGTGCCTAGCAGCCGACACCGCTCCTGCATCAGCATCTGCAGACCCTGGCTGCCCAGCACCGTGCGCCGTCCACTCAGCCCTAAATCGCTGATGGCGCTGTTAGGCTCTGCTGGATGCAGATCGCTCAGTTTGCCCACCAGGCTGTTCCAGACCTGGCACTGGTTGCGGCGGCTCCACAGCGCCATCGCGATCACAAACAGCGCCAGACTCAACACTGTGCTCAGCCGCACGCGCCGCACTTTGGTGTTCCACGGCTCACTCTGCTGCACGCACCGCTCAATCACCTCGCGAGGATACACCTCACCCAGCATGCTCATGCTCACCTGCTCACACACCTTGTCATCCACCGTCATTTCTCGTCATCTATACATCGAAAGCTCCTTGTTGTTTTGCTTTCTGGTAGTATGCCAGATCGGAGCTTTCTTGTCTTCTGTTCCCTTAAGTGAGATGTATTGAGCGCAAGCGCCCCCACACCACGTCCACGCAGCCCCTGTCCCTACACCAGGGGGATTTAGATTGGAGAAAAGAGATATGACTGATATCTATGTCGAACTGGGCGGGAAGAAGGCCATTGCCTGGTCGTTAGAGTGGCCTGGTTGGTGCCGGATTCGCACGAGTGAGGAGGCGGCTTTGCAGGTGTTGATTGATTATGAGGTGCGATATCTATTGATCGCACAGCGTGCAGGGCAAGATTTTGTGCCTGGCGATCTCGTAGTTGTCGAACTTCTACAAGGCAATGCCAACACTGCCTGGGGAGTGCCTTCGGTGATGGCTTCTGCCGAATCCAGAGTAATTGATGCAGCTACTGCGCAGCGTAACGTGGCGCTCCTGCGTGCGTCCTGGGACATACTGGAAGAGGTGGTCGCAACCTCTCCTCAAGAACTACGCAAAGGCCCACGAGGTGGAGGTCGAGATCGAGACGAGATTCGCGGTCATGTGATAGGGGCTGAGCGTGCTTATGCGCGCAAGATTGGTGTGCAGCATAAGCCATTCGAGATGGACGACAAGAGTGCCCTCAACGCTATGCGGAATGAGATTGCAGATGTGTTGAGCAAGCCCTCTAGCGGAGAGCCACTAGTTGAAGGCGGTTGGAACGCGAGTTACGCAGTGCGGCGTATGGCGTGGCATGTAGTGGATCATATTTGGGAGATTGAGGATCGTGGAGACTGAGGGTGTGAGGGGCTCACATTCTAGCATTCCATGAAAACGAGTCAACCTCAGGCTTAGCTTATCCCGAACTCGATACTGTTGGCGAACCTCAATGCAACCTTGCTCGAAACGTTTCACTATTACCTCGGCCCTCGTTTTACCACCCCGATGGAGGAAGCTCGGGAAGAAGCATGTAAGATGATCAGTGTACAGATGCTAAAAGGCTCCATCATGCTCCCCTTTCAAAAAAGAGGAGGAGTTTCGCTAGGAACAACTTCTCATATGAAGGAGTGATTATGTCCTCGAAATATATCTATTCCCTTTCAGATAAAACCGCAAAGGCAGTTCCCTGGCTTTCGTAATGCCGATACGCGTCGTTTGCACAATATCGGTATCGCCAATCGGAGCAGAAGAATGACTCTCAGCAGACCAAATTTGTAAAGACCCATCAAAAAAAGAGCTTCCGTTGAAAGCAATCGTAATGGCAAGAGCTTCTGTCAACCTTCCTGGACCATTACATAAGAAGTTTAACCTTTCCGTCCGGCGCCTTTGTTGCATCAGAGCAATGCCGCGTAAAGGTTCCAACGCTCGTATCAATACCGCCTCTCCCGCTCCTTCTCGTCCAGTCACCACATTCACGCAATAATGCACGCCGTAAATGAAATACACATAGGCATGCCCTACCGGACCAAAAAGAACAGCATTTCTCTTTGTTTTCCCAACAAATGAATGAGCGGCTGGATCATGCGCAAGGTATGCCTCCGTTTCGACAATCCTCCCAAGCGTCGTTTCCTCCCTTTCGGGGTGCACGAGATAACATCCCAGCAGTTTTTTAGCGACGGTAATCGTATCTTGCTCATAAAAAGTTTGAGGAAGAATCATGCTCAAAGTAAGTATCTCACTCTATCTGCTCAACCCACTGAGCCCGCCAGGCAGGGGGCTCGAATGGATCCGCGAAGTACTGTGTCTCACGTGCGACTTTACCTTCGCGGAACTCCATGATGCTGACCGTGTAGACGGGCCGCCCGTCGTAGCTGATCACGTACTCGCTAACCCATAGGTCGCCACACCCGATCACTCGGCGAATAGTACATCTCAGTTTAGACGGGTGGTGTCCGCGCAAAGCCTGAATGTTACGTCGGCCGCAGATTCGCTCTCCCGACTGAGGATATTCTACCACGACGTCATGGTGGTAGATCTCGTGTTCAGCATCTCATTCACCTGCTGCCGAGTCCGCCCAGTGCCGGACCAGGGCCGCTCGAATTACTCGATTCTCCATCGTCTATCTCCTCACCTCCTTCGTTCGTGTGTAGTAAAGCTTTGAGGGAACTAAGGTCAACACAGTATCTAGCCGCTTTCTACACTCCTACTTACCATAAAAGTTTGTTAAAAGTCAACTAGAAAGGCCGACGACAATCATTAAAGTGGTCGGTCATCAATCTGGACAAAAGCTGATTGATGACCGACCATGACACCCATCACATCTTTCATATTGTGCCACTGGTAAGTGGTGTATAGTTAACGTGAGTTCGATACTGTTGGTGAACTCAAAAAGAGGGGATAAAATCAGAGGGGACAAGGAAAAAGGGCCTTCCATAAAAGAAAGAAGATGATAGTTTCCATGCTTCTTGATAGAGAGAGGCGAGAGAGGTTAGAACATCAATGAGTCTCCAAAGAAGCAGTATTGTACAACACTTGGCGAGGATGGCTTCTTTCTGCTGGCCTGTGTCCAACAAGCGAACGAAATGGAATGGCGCAGAGAAACTTCCGGCAATCCAATCGTTGTCAGAGATCTGGAAGCAACACAATCGAGGCGCTCAGGAATAGATCTATCCCCTCACCCCAAAGGAGATGCCTCCGGTTGGGGAGTGGATTCGCTCTCCCTACGATACAGAAGTTCGCTATGGCAAAAAGCGATCATTCGAGTGGATGGGATACAAAGTGCATCTGTCTGAGTACTGCGATGATGATCTTCCCCAACGAGTCACCCAAGTCGAAACCGTAGCTGCGATTGAACAAGACCATCAAGTCCTTGTTCCCATCCAAGCAGATGTAGCGGCTAAAGGGGTACTACCTGCACGTGCCTCTCGTCGATGCGGGCTATATCAGTGCCAAACGCATCTTGCACAGTCGAGAAAACCACGGGATTGATGTGATGGGGCCCGTCCATATCGATCCCAGTTGGCAAGCTCGCACTCCTGGGACGTTAGATATCGAACAATTCCAGTTTGACTGGCAACAACAGCGGGTCACCTGTCCGCAAGGACGGTAGAGCAGCGCTTGGTACTTGAACCGAGACGCGAAAGGAGAATCTATTGTCCACATCTTCTTTCCTAAACAGATCTGTCAAGCGTGTCCGGTCCGTGAAAAATGCACCGATGCCCAGAAGACAGGACGAAGCATGACGCTGCGCTTCCCCCAAGAGCGTCATGAACTCTTGCAAGCAGCACGTGTGCGTCAACAAACGGAGGAGTTTAAGAAGGTCTATCATGGTCGAGCAGGGATTGAAGGAACCTTCTCGCAAACGACTCGTAACACTGGCCTGCGGAGATCTCGTTCTATTGGTCTCAAAAAAAACACATCTCCAGCACATTCTTTCAGCGGTGGCAACCAATATTCTTCGCTTCGTGCGATGGCGGAGGGGGACTCCTTGGGCGAAAACTCGGATCTCGCGTTTTGCCGCTTTAGCAGCTCAACAGGGATTCGCCAACAGTATCGAACTCACATTAGATAGCTTTGAAGGATGGTAAAGACTACCTAAGCGATGTTGAAGATGCAACAAACAACCGCGCAAACAGTGGTCGTGCTTGTCAAAACCACGACCGCTGTTTGCTCTCACCTGGTGCTCATCTTACAATGCGAACTTTCTCGAAAAGTACAGATACTTTGACCACGGCCGCTTAGTGTGTGAGTGCGTGTTTGAGCGCATCGATATACTCGGAAATCGCTCGCTGACTGAGTGCCGCAGAGGTGGCGAGCAGATCAAAGCCGTGAAAGGCTCCAGGATAGACGTGCAATTGTGTAGGGATATCCACTTGCATAAGACGCATAGCGTATTCGATGCTTTCATCGCGCATCAGATCAAGCTCACCGATCATGATATAAGTGGGAGGGAGTCCAGCGACATCTGCCACCCGTGCTGGCGCCGCGTAGGGAGAGATCTCACCTTGCTGATTTGCACCCAGATATGCCTTCCACCCACGCAGCGAAGCGTTGCGCTCCCACAACATACCAGTTGCCGCAATCGCCTTGCTCGATGGAGTGATGTGCAATGCGCGGGCGTTCACCTCTTCTTCTCCTGGGTTCATGCACGTGATGAGATACGGAGATAATAGCCGTCTGGGTCAACGATGCGAAAGTCAGTGAGTCCCCAATTGCGCTTTTGGAGTGGCTCCTCTATCGGGTAGTCGCAAGATTGTGCATGCTCGTACATGGCGTGAACATCATCCACTTCCAGGACAATTTCCACTCCAAGACCACGAGCCGCTCTTAGTTTGGAGCGAGTAAAGTAGCCTCCACTCTCCTCAGGTAGTTTGACGATGGGTCCAAGACCTAGAATAACGATGCCATTCCTCAGACTCGCATAATCTTCTTCTCGTCGGAGAACCTTAAACCCAAGGATATAAGTATAAAACGCTATCGCCTGATCCATATCTTGCACAAACAGTTCAAGCCGTACGCTCATCTGCTCCGGTGGCATCTTCTTTCCTCCTTGCTGATACAGGTCCTTGAGCACTCTTGATCATTCGATCTCAGAAACTGTATCTGTTTGTGTAAATAGTTAGAACCTGAACCGATAACGATGTTGGAGATGCAACAAACAACCGCGCAAACAGTGGTCGTGCTTGTCAAAACCACGACCGCTGTTTGCTCTCACCTGGTGCTCATCTTACAATGCGAACTTTCTCGAAAAGTACAGATACTTTGACCACGGCCGCTTAGTGTGTGAGTGCGTGTTTGAGCGCATCGATATACTCGGAAATCGCTCGCTGACTGAGTGCCGCAGAGGTGGCGAGCAGATCAAAGCCGTGAAAGGCTCCAGGATAGACGTGCAATTGTGTGGGTATATCCGCCTGCATGAGACGCATAGCGTATTCGATGCTTTCATCACGCATCAGATCAAGCTCACCGATCATGATATAAGTGGGAGGGAGTCCAGCGACATCTGCCACCCGTGCTGGCGCCGCGTAGGGAGAGATCTCACCTTGCTGATTTGCACCCAGATACACCTTCCACCCACGCAGCGAAGCGTTGCGTTCCCACAACATACCAGTTGCAGCAATCGCCTTGCTCGATGGAGTGATGTGCAATGCGCGGGCGTTCACCTCTTCCTCTCCTGGGTTCATGCGCGTGATGATATACGGAGATAGTAGCCGTCTGGGTCAACGATGCGAAAGTCAGTGAGTCCCCAACTGCGCTTTTGGAGTGGCTCCTCTATCGGGTAGTCGCAAGATTGTGTATGCTCGTACATGGTGTGAACATCACCCACTTCCAGGACAATTTCCACTCCAAGACCGCGAGCCGCTCTTAGTTTGGAGCGGGTAAAGTAGCCTCCACTCTCCTCAGGTAGTTTGACGATGGGTCCAAGACCTAGAATAACGATGCCATTCCTCAGACTCGCATAATCTTCTTCTCGTCGGAGAACCTTAAACCCAAGGATATAAGTATAAAACGCTATCGCCTGATCCATATCTTGCACAAACAGTTCAAGCCGTACGCTCATCTGCTCCGGTGGCATCTTCTTTCCTCCTTGCTGATACAGGTCCTTGAGCACTCTTGATCATTCGATCTCAGAAACTGTATCTGTATATATGAGGAAAGTGTATCATCTGATAAAGGAGCTTGAAAAGGGCTTTCGTCGCGTAACCAGAAGAGGTCGAGACTGGCTTTATCCCGTTTGAGTAATTCGTCATAGCTGCTCGTGCAGACGGAAGCAAGTAAGGCACACACATAAGAACACGTAGCAGCACACTCAAAACCTTGTATAATGTAAAAAGAGAAACTATGCTATGAAAAAGCAGGGAGACATCGTTTATCACCCCTGCCTCAGGAGGAAAACTGGCCATGCGATCTCCGAAGTCTCTTTTTGCCAAGGGTCTTTCGCTGCTCAGTGTCCTGCTGGTCCTCCCGCTTGGTCTGTTACTCGTCGGCTGGTTTCTGAGCAAGACCGGCATCGGCTTTCTCAGCTTCTTCGACCACCTTCCCACGCCAAATGCAACGTTTCGTCACTGGTGGCTCACTTATGTGTTTGGAGGACCACTTCTCGCGCTCTTGCTGCTGGTCTGTTCGCTTCTGCTGAAGCAGGAACCAGGCACTAGTGCGCTCTCTTCCGAATGGAAGCTTATCACATGCATGATGGTTGGCATCTGTCTCTTTGTCATCGCGTATACTTTTCTTCTCCATGCAATCGCTGGATAAGTCTCGACCGCTGCGGAGTCGAGGAAGCCTGCGGTCCCCAAGATGACTGTTGTCGGTCAAACCACACAGCACCTCCCTCTGGATACGACCGCCCTTGCTCTCTGCCGACAGTCAGGAAAGGAAGTAGCCACATTGGCGAGAGCAGCTCTTTATGATTTCGGTTTTATGGCGCAAGCGCTCTTTGGCGCGCATGATCTCGCGGTACACGTGCGGCAAGTCCACCATCAAGGTTGAGATCGGGGGCATAGCCAGGCAGTTGCTCAAAGTGCAAGCGTTTGGCCGTCCCACGCTTGCGAAAGTTTTTGAGCGCGTTCGCCCGATGGATGGGCGAGCCATCCCAGATGAGCACGATCTTGCCCGCGTATCTTGCGTAAGAGGACGCGCAAGAAATCTACCACGGCTTCCGCGTCATAGGAGATAGGGCGCACTTGCATGAACAAGCGTCCATCCAAGGTGATGCCACTGATGGAAGATCAGGTGATCCCGCGTGAGTTTCACCCGCAACAATGGCGTCTCCCCACGTGGAGCCCAGGTGCGTACTGCCATCGAAAGCCGGATAAGAGCCCGCTTCGTCGCGCCCCGACGATGGTGGCCTTTTCTGCTTCGGCTTTTTTTTATGTCCAGCCAGCGCTCATCCGACCAGTTCTTGAGCGCCTCGCGCGTTGCGTTGGCTGGCTCGCTCCACCGGGATCACGCGGCTCCAACCCGCCACACGCAATAGCCGTCCAACATGATCGCGGTGAGAACGAACCCGCGATCGGTTTTCGCGATCACTTCGCCTACCCGGCTGGCTGTCCACACATCATCACGATACTCATTGGCCTCGGCTCCCTTGGCCAATAACTCAGGATCTGCGCTTTCTGTTCAGCTCTCAACCTCGGGGTCATCCCTTCGGGCGGATGCGCTTCGAGGGCCTTTATCCCTCCTTCTCGCCCTCGGCAGGAGCCACTGACTTATTGCACCCTCGCTTACTCCCAATGCAACCGCAATGTCTTTTTGTTGCCAGCCTTCCTCTTTCAACGTCCACGCTCGTTTTCGTCGTTCTTCTCGCCAATCGGATTTCTTTGGTGCTCCCATGCCTCCTAGCTTATCACTCTTTACTTCTCCCTGCCGATATCAGTAAGGAGTGGAAGCATTTGCTTTCCTGTCATGAGCTGTGTTCCAAAGGGCGCTGAGGTGGGAGCGCCCTTTGGGAAACATGTATAACTGTGGAATCTTTGCTAGAAAACGATGAGCGGCTTGAGGACACCATCGAGTTTTTTGTCCATAATCTCGAATGCTCTCTCCATCTCGTCAAATTGGAAGGTATGGGTCGTCAAGAGCGTGGGATCGACTCGCTTCATCTCAAGCACGCGCAGGAGTCGTTCCATGCGCAAACGACCACCAGGACACAGACCGGTCGTTATGGTCTTTTCCGCCATGCCGACTCCCCACTCAACGCGGGGGATATGCACGAAGTCACCCTGGCCGTGATAGCCAAGATTGGAGATGGTGCCGCCGGCTT
This sequence comes from uncultured Chloroflexia bacterium, assembly GCA_963702765.1. Taxonomy (GTDB): domain Bacteria; phylum Chloroflexota; class Ktedonobacteria; order Ktedonobacterales; family Ktedonobacteraceae; genus DATMNR01. The sequence continues at coordinate 116,937 of CAVPEB010000033.1, read as the reverse complement.
TCGTGACTTTGATCGCATTCTGGAAGGTGATATCCGCTCCGAGCGCCTCGATCGCTGTGTCTACACCCTGTCCATCTGTCAGGTCGAGGATGCGCTGGACAACGTCCTCTTTGGAGAAATCAGCGATCACATCTGCACCATAGGTGCGCGCCAGTTCTTGTCGGCTCGGGACGGCTTCGACGCCGATGATCAGCCCGGCCCCACGCAACTTCGCCCCTACTGTTGCCATCAGTCCCACAGGACCCTCTGCGAAGATAGCGACTGTTCCACCGATAGGAATATTGCCGTTCTCTGCGCCCATGAACCCGGTTGAGAGCATGTCGGCACAGTAGACCGCCACCTCATCTGGCACGCTGGCAGGAATACGGGCCATATTCGCATCGGCCTCGTTGACATGGAAGTACTCGGCAAACACGCCATCCTTCGTATTGGAGAATTTCCATCCTCCCAGAGGCGCACCAGATTGGGAGGAGTGACCAGCCTGCGAGGCAGGATCGCCCCAATCCGGAGTGATTGCACCAACCAGGACGCGATCACCTGGCTTGAAAAGCTTGACGTTGCTGCCCACTTCATGGACGATGCCTACCGCTTCGTGTCCCAGGGTCAGGTTCTCTCGCGGGCCGACGGCACCGCCTACGGTATGGGAGTCCGAGGTACAAATGAGGGCTTTGGTCGTTCTGACGATGGCGTCGTTTGGACCTGGATGGGGAATGGGTTTCTCCATGAAGCCCACCTGGCCGATAACTTTCATGACAAAAGCTTTCATGCTCGTTCCTTTCTTTGCTTCGTTGCAACAGCTTGCGTACGCACACAAGTTTATGGGGAGATCTCATATCCTACAGGGGAAACATCGTTTCACATTACCCACTGAGGAAGAATACCCTCGTTCGCTCACGAATTCATCACAGGCAGTCTCGGTTTCGTCACATTTGGATCACAAGGTGTAGCCGACAAAGTGAACACGAATTGATTTTACTATGAATTTATCACTCTGGCTTACGCTTATTACTATCTTGAAGGTAAATGAGGTGACAAGTAGCAGGTTTTAGGATGAAGAGTGAGCAGCACAACCATGAACTGTTTGAAAAACTGTTCCCCATCTAGCTTCATTCATTAGCGCCTTGTAATTTGGCATGCTCTTGAGACTGCTTCAGATCCAAGTCTTGCGATAAAAGTCGTACTGGATTTAGCTTCTGCGCCGTAAGCCCCCTGGCCTTCAGGCAGGGGATATAAGGCGCACTCACAAACGATAGATATGTCAAGCATATCTATCGTTTGTGAGATATAATTCCTGTATGAAATATGAATTGAAAACAAATAACAACATAGCGTATAACTGTCATTATCATGTGGTATTTTGTCCCAAATATCGGCGCAAGGTGCTGGTGAACGGAGTAGATGAACGCTTGGAAACGATTCTCATGGAAACCATCAAGCAATGGGGTCAGGAACTGGTGGAAATGGAGGTCATGCCCGATCACGTGCATTTACTGGTTGGCTGTGATCCCCATTTTGGCATCCATCGACTCGTGAAATACCTCAAGGGAACCAGTAGCCGCTCTCTTCGGCAGGAATTTCCGCACTTAAAGCGCCGTTTGCCAAGTCTCTGGACCAACTCGTATTTTTGCGCGACGACCGGGGGCGTGACCCTGGAAACACTGAAACGCTACGTGGAGGGACAGAAAAACCGATGAGAAAAGCATACAAATTTCGGCTGTCTCCCAACAAGCAGCAGGAAGAAAAACTCTTCTGGACATTGAACAGGTGCCGAGAACTCTACAACGCAGCGCTCTCCGAACGCAAAGAAGCGTATCGCATGGCTGGGAAATCTATCAGCTACTATGAGCAGAAGCGCGATTTACCAGAGATCAAAGAGATCAGGCCAGAATATAACGACATCTACTCGCAAGTATTACAGGATGTGCTCTTGCGGCTGAAGCGAGCTTTTGACAACTTCTTCCGACGTGTGAACGAAGGCCAGACCCCGGGGTATCCACGATTTCAGGGACGCAATCGCTATGATAGCTTTACCTACCCCCAATCAGGTATTGCACTGGAAGAGAAGAAGATTACCCTCTCCAAAATTGGGACACTTCGATTCAAAGTCCATCGCAAAGTAGAGGGAACCATCAAGACCTGTACCATTAAGCACGAAGCGGGGCAGTGGTATGTGATCCTCTCCTGTGAGATGAACCAGCCTGAACAGTTGCCGGTGAGCCTTGAAGATGTGGGTATAGACCTGGGCATTATTCACTTCGCCGCGCTCTCCAATGGTGAGTTTCTTGAATCGCCGCGCCACTACCGGAAGGCAGAGAAGAAGCTCAAGAAGCTGCAAGAGGCATTGTCTCGTAAGAAGCGGGGTTCACATCGCAGAGCCGCGGCCGTAAAAGCAGTGGCCAAGGCGCATCGCAAGGTACGCAATCAACGCCGCGATTTTGCGCATAAGGCAACGCGCAAGCTGGTCAACCGCTATCAAGTGATTGTGCTAGAGGAACTCCAGACCAAGAATTTAATCAAGCGACCCAAGCCCAAACAGGATGAAGAAACCGGGCACTACCTCCCCAATGGAGCCGCTGTAAAAGGCGGATTAAACAAGAGCATCAGTGATGCAGGTTGGGGCATGTTCACAGAAATGCTACAAGTCAAGGCTGCGAGTGCCGGTCGTGTGGTTGCGTTCGTGAACCCCAAGTACACCTCACAGATTTGCTCCAAGTGCGGTGTAATCAGCCCTAAAACTCTGGAGGAACGTTGGCATTCGTGCGCATGTGGATGTGAACTCGACCGGGATACCAACGCCGCGAAGAATATACTCAAAAAACATGCTGGGGCAGGAAGTGTCCCACAGATTCTTCCGCGTGGGGAGTCTGTCGAAGCCCCTGCCTTCTAGGCACGGGGTACTTCACAATAGTCATTGTGGCTTACTCAGGTGTACATTCCATCTGAAATGACACCTGACTCATGAAGTTCTGCCTATCATAGGGGCAATTCCGTCACAGAGATATAGAGAAAAACAGCAGGAGCAAAAAGATGAGTGATCTGATCGTTGAGACACGGTATGGGAAAGTACAGGGCAGCGAGCAAGGCTCGATCAGCGTCTGGAAAGGCATTCCTTTCGCGCAGCCTCCCACCGGCCAGCGTCGTTTTCGAGTACCGCAGTCGCCTGAGCCATGGACGGGCGTGCGCGATACAACAAAATTTAGCCCCATGGCGCCTCAGGTGCCGGAGATGGGGGCGAGCATGGTAGGAGCGATAGGAGCAGAGAGAGCCGTAGAGCAGCGCCCGATGAGCGAGGATTGTCTGTACCTCAATATCTGGTCACCGGGCGCTGATCAGGAGAAGCGCCCGGTGATGGTCTACATTCACGGCGGAGCCTTCACGCTCGGCTCGGCGTCCGATCCCTGGTATGACGGGACGTCGTTTGCCGCCAATCACAACATCGTCGTGGTGTCGCTCAACTACCGGCTGGGGATCCTGGGTTTTGTCTACCTCAGGGACCTGGCCGGAGCAGATGCGAGCTATACGGGCAATTGCGGCCTGCTCGATCAGATCGCGGCCCTCGAGTGGGTGCGTGAGAATATCGCCGCCTTCGGAGGTGATCCCGACCAGGTGACGGTGATGGGCGAGTCGGCGGGGGCGATGAGCATTGGAGCCCTGCTGGGGATGCCAGCAGCACAAGGTCTCTTCCAGCGCGCGATCCTGCAAAGCGGGGCTGCTGGCAACCTGGTGACTCGTCCACAGGCCACACACGTCGCGCAGGCGCTGCTGGCAAAGCTCGGCCTGGAGACCTCCCAGCTTGCAGCCGTGGCGGATGTGCCATTTGAGACCTTGCTCAAGGTTCAGCCAGAGCTGGGACGTGAGTTTGGAGGCATCCAGGCCTACAGCCCGATGATAGACGGCGAGACCCTGCCGCAGCATCCGTTAGCCATGATCGCACAGGGGTCGGCCGCCAAGGTGGCGATCCTGGCGGGAACCAATCGCGATGAATGGCGCCTGTTCGCTCTGATGAGCGGAGGGCCAAAGGTGGATGAGGAGCAGCTCAATCAGATCTTTGGTGATGAGGCGAAGCCTGCGCTCGCCATGTACACGGAAGCGCGAGCCGATACATCGCCGGAGTTGGCCTGGATTGATATCATGAGCGACCTGGTCTTCCGCTTGCCGGCTATTCGCCTGGCTGAAGGGCAGGTCCGGCAGGGAGCGCCAGTCTGGATGTATCGCTTTGACTGGGAATCACCAGCCTTTGGCGGTGTCCTGGGAGCCGCGCACGCCATGGATATCCCCTTCGTTTTCAATACCCTCGACGTGGAACTCTCTCGCATGTTTACCGGCGACTCGCCAGGCAGGCAGAAGCTTTCCGACCTGATGCACGCATCATGGGCCGCTTTTATCCGCATCGGCAATCCTGCCATCGCCAGCCTGCCAGAGTGGCCGCCCTACGATCTGGACAGGCGCGCCACCATGATCTTCAGCGACGCTCCGCACGTGGTCAATGATCCGCAGGGGCAGGTACGAGCGTTGTGGATACATGTACTCCAGGAGAGAGGGAGACGCGAATGAGCAGCGTAAAAAATTGCAGGTGCAGCCGTTCTCTATAGCTTATAAAGTAGCACAATAACTATAAAAGCAAGCGACTAGAAAAGTAGCCAATAGGCGAAACAAACTGGCGAGTCTCCAATTAGGAAACTCGCCAGTTTGTCATTATGTCTCACTCACTGAAATACCTCCACTCAAATCCTCGCTAATAGCCATAAATTGTTCCAAAGCTGTTTGCAAGTCTTCGACAATACTTGCAGCAAGCACATCGGGTGAGGGTAAGGTATCGGCACCTTCAAGGCTTTCATCGCGCAGCCAGAAGAGGTCGAGACTGACTTTATCTCGTTTGAGTAATTCATCGTAGCTGAAGGAGTGGAACCCTTCGCTTTCCTGGCATCAGAATCTAGATTGGATATTTTAATTGATGGTACATAGTATTTTTGGGCTAATTACTATAATTCTGAGTTCATATCAAGTATTATGTTCTTAACATAATTATTGCAATGAGTAATCTTCGTGAAAACGATTGAGAAAGTAATCTCATTCGTCTTAGAAAGTTGCTCACTATTAACTTTTTCGTAACTTCTTGTTCTGGCCTCTTGTATATTGTTGTGCTTACTTCGTGAGCAAAAACTGCTTCTTTTGTTACCTCATATTGTGAATCGACTTTGAAGTACCCAAATGGGCTATAAACCCAGTTTTTTCTTCGTCATTTTTGTCTATCTATGTAACTCGGACAAAAAGAGACTAAACACCGAAAAAGGAAAGTTTAGATCTCTCGTTTAGACGTTTCATCTATGTTTTCTAAGTCATGTAAGGGGAGAAAACGTATGGCACAACTCAATAGTGATGACACAAAGAAACAACTCACTCAATTAGTGGGTGCTCTGGACGAGGAGATGCTCTTGAGTCTCCTTGTCAAAAATTTATACGACAACTTTGAACTGCTCTTTTTAAAGTACCATATTCTAGTTTATAAAAGAGCTTATCAAATGGTGCGAAATCGTGAAGATGCCGAAGATATTGTTCAAGAGACATTTATTAATGTTCTTCTAGCTATATTGAAGTATCCCGAGAAGATCCTTTCTATAAAATCATTAAAAGGATGGCTCTTTACGATTACCAAAAATATCGTGATCAATAGAAAGCGCAAAGGGAAGAAAGACCTTGTGGTAGATTCGATTGAGGAACTGGTAATTGACCCGAACGATTATGATGAAGCTAAACAACCGGAATTAGCGACATTAGCAGCCGAACATGAACGATACATTTTCGAATGTGTGAATAAGCTCCCGGAAGGATATCGAGACCTGGTTAAAGTTTACCTTTTTCATGAGGTGAAGTATTCGGAGTTGGCAAAGATGGCGGGAAAATCGGTTAACGTTACAAAATTTATACTTACCGAAGGAATTGATCTTCTGAGTAAAATAATCAAAGACGTTGACGATGAGATTGACACACATCGAAATGTACATCAGAAGCTGGCAAGCTAACTGCTAATCATCGATCTCACTTCGTTCAAGAACAGTCCGCCTGCTTTCAGGCAATCAAATACGAGAATTTATAAGTAGCTGAACCTCATCTGAGCTCTTTGGCTCATAGGTTTTATCAAACTTTAGCGCTACTTCAGAACTCGTTACGATTTAGCCTATAAGTAAGTTAACTGTTCCTCTGTTTAATATGGAGGAATGGTATGAATGTATCACTCTGGTTTACGCTCCTTACTGTCTTGATCGCTGTACCAAGTTCAGTTGCTAGCACATTGCAACTTATGGAGTGGCACAAGATCTACCAAAGAAAACAAAAAGAAAAATAGCCAATTCAGTCCGAAGGGCAGCAGGACAGTACAAGCGCCCCCATCATGCCTCGTGCGAAGGGGCCTGGACAGCGCAAGCTCCAATTCAGCGGCAAGAGAAAAACTTCTTCGGAGTGAGGCACCAGGACAGCGCAAGCGCCAATACCTCTCACTTAAGGGATTTTTAGCTCTCTATGGCAGAGATTAAAACCATCAATGTGAGCTTGCGAATTTGCTTTTTTTGAGTCGCACATTTTCTTAAGTGAGAGGTATTGAGCGCAAGCGCCCCCGCCATTCCTCACCCAGCACCTGTCCCTACACGAGGGTCAATTGGTTGAAATGTTGTTTCAACCAATTTATCTCGACCAACTTTTTAGAGCGTCCAGAACGTACACAACGTATTCTTTCATTAGCTTTTTGATACGTTGTTTACTCATTATCTCGATTGCCAATCAGAACGTATCAGACGTACACACCCAACCTGTATTCTCACATACACATGACACAAGCGCGGCCTCGTACGAGTGCATCTCCCTGTAGGAGGAAAACCGCGCTTCAAACGTAACGAATTTTACAGTCAGGAACCGGTTTCTGCCATAATTACGGCGCAATCCACACCTGTACAGTTTTGTCACTACTTCCTGAGGCAATATATGTGCCATCAGGCGACCAGACGACAGCCATAACATTTTGTGCAATGAAGAAGCCATCTTTGACATAACTTTGTGCATGGCCAGTGTAGGTCAACAGGGTACTCCACGTTGTGGCATCCACTACATGGGCATCACTGTCGCCATACCTTTCGCCTGCTTTGCCAATGCTACCCAAAGCAATATATGTGCCGTCAGGCGACCAGGCGAAAACAGAAATTCCTTCAAAGGTATGGATACGAGTGCCCGTCATGGCATCCCACACCTGGGTTGTCCCGTCCCAGCTCCCCGAAGCGATATATTTGCCATCAGGCGACCAGGCAAGTGGCCAAGCTGTATCTGCATGTCCTGTATAGGTCAGTCGCAGCTTTCCCGACATGGCGTCCCATACCTGGATGGTCTTATCATCACCTCCCGAAGCAATATATTTGCTATCAGGCGACCAGATGAGATTGCCAATATCGTTTGGATGCACTGTGTAAGTTAATAGAAGCTTTCCCGTCATGGCATCCCATACCTGGATGGTCTTGTCACTACTAGCTGAAGCAATGTATTTGCCATCAGGCGACCAGGCAACCTGGTTGACAGAAGCTGTATGGCCTGTGTAGGTCAATGTGAACTCCCCTGTCATGACATTGACGACTTTTGCCGTATTGTCAGAAAACCCTGCCACAAGATACTTGCTATTAGGCGACCAGGCAAAGGTCATGCCGCCATAATCAGACTTTACGTTGAGTAACACATTGATTGATCGGATATGTTTGCCCGTCATCGCCTCCCACACCTGGAGCGTGTGATCGGGGCCTCCTGAAGCAATGTATTTGCCATCAGGCGACCAGGCAAGTTCACTGACAACATCTGAGTGCCCTTTGTACGTGCAGACCTTTGTTCCGGGTGTGTGAGACGCAGGGGTAGGAGTAGAAGAACCAGTCTGAGTACTCCAACGTGCCACAAGAACGAGAGCTACCACAAGGAGTAGCCCCCCAAAGGCAGAGAGAAGCCGCCGATTTTTGGGGTTGAGTACTATGCTTTTCATGTGTTCCTCCTTCGTGAGGAGTGTGGGGAGAGCGGATTTCCTCCCCCAGTTCCTACACAACGATTTGCAGGCACTTCATCACTCACTCACAACCTCCCATCCTAAAGGATAAAACAGACATCTCACCAGTTCCATCACAAACTGTCGTCTCACTCACACAAAGTTGTCACAAATCTATATGGCAAGTTCTACGGCAATGGGTAAGCTGTGATACTGTAGGGGCGTTATTGGAACTATTGGGGGACACGAACATGTTGGATGGAGAGCGAAGTGCAATCAGTGCGGGGAAAACTCAGTCTTTGCTGCTTCGATGTGTATATATCAATGACGTATACTGAGCGCGAAAAGGGCACGAAGTCGAGATAATTCCATTGACAAATACTTGAGTATTTGGTACCTTTGCCTCACATCAAATACCCCTTAATGGGCATAAAAAAGAAGAGGACTATGTGGGATGGTTCGCCGCGAGATCTAAAATAATGCCTCTGCTGAATGCAGCAATAGAAGTGTCAGAAAAGAAAAACTTATGAACAATTTCAGTGAAAAAGTCAACTTTATCTGGAGTGTAGCAGACCTCATACGAGATACATTCAAGCGCAGCAAATACCAGGATGTCATTTTACCGCTCACAGTACTTCGCCGCATCGACTGTGTACTACAACCTACTAAAGAACATGTACTGGAAGTCAATGCCAGGCTAAAAGGTAAAATCGACAACCTTGCTCCCCAACTTTGCAAAGCCTCTGGTTTCTCCTTCTACAATACCTCGTTGTATGATTTCGAGCGGCTACTGAGCGATGCTCCCCACCTGGCAGCCAACTTGAAAGCCTACATCAACGGCTTTAGTGATAACATGCGCGAAGTGCTGGAGAAATTTGACTTCAATAATACTATCTCCAAACTTGAAGAGGCTGGTCTGCTTTTTCTTGTGATGGAAAAATTTAAGAACATTGATCTCCATCCAGACGTAGTCTTGAACCTTGAGATGGGCTATATTTTCGAAGAGCTTATCCGCAAATTTAACGAAGCTCTGAACGAAAATCCAGGTGAACACTTTACTCCACGCGAGGTGATTTGCCTGATGGTCAACCTGGCGTTGGCAGAGGATCAGGATGCTTTACAACAGAACCACATCGTACGCACCGTCTACGACCCGTGTTGTGGATCGGGTGGCATGCTGACTATCGCAAAGGAGCGCATACTCGAAATCAACCCGATGGCAGAAGTGCATCTCTTCGGCCAGGAGTTGAACGGCGAGACATTCGCTATTTGCAAGTCCGACCTGTATATGAAAAGCGCCGATGGGCGCGATGCAGAAAACATCAAGTTCGGCAGCACACTTTCAAAGGACCAGCATGCTGACAAGCACTTCGATTATTTACTCACCAATCCACCTTATGGCAAAGAATGGAAAATGGATCAGGCGACTGTAGAAGCTGAAGCTGACCGTGGTGATGGCGGTCGCTTTGGTGCTGGCACACCACGTATCAGTGATGGTCAACTGCTCTTTCTTCAACACATGCTTGATCGCATGCAAGATACTGACAAGGGCGGTAGCCGCATAGCCATCGTTATGAACGGCTCACCCCTCTTCACAGGTGATGCAGGCAGTGGAGAAAGCGAGATTTGCCGCTGGATATTGGAGAACGATTGGCTTGAGGCCATCGTCGCCCTACCCGAGCAACTCTTCTATAACACTGGCATTTCCACCTATATATGGGTGCTCACCAATCGCAAAGAAGCCCAACGGCGAGGGAAAGTACAGCTCATCAATGCCACCGACTTCTGGGTACAGATGCGCAAAAGCATGGGCGACAAACGACGCGAAATCTCGAAAGAACATATTGCACGTATCAGCGACATTTTTCTCTCTTTCACAGATGGCGAATACTCCAAGATATTTGACACGACTGATTTTGGCTATCGCAAGATCACCGTTGAACGTTCCCTGCGACTCAACTTTCAGGCCAGTCCAGAACGTATTGCTCATCTCCAGCAGCAAAAAGCGTTTCAAGACCTTGCAACCAGCAAAAAGAAAAACCCACAAGAGAAGGCGGCTGAAGAGGCAGAGGGACGCACACAACAGGAAGCTATGCTTGCCATGCTTTCCCGCTTACCTGATACGCTCTTCAAAGATCGCCCTACATTTGACTGGGTGCTGGATAGCACAGCTAAATCAGCAGGACTCAAACTCTCACCCCCTATACGCAAAGCTATTCTCGCAGCCCTCTCCGAGAGAGACGAAATCGCCGAGATCTGCCGCGACAAAGACGGCAATCCCGAGCATGATCCAGAACTGCGCGATACTGTAAACGTGCCACTCAAGGAAGACATATGGACCTTCTTTAAGCGCGAAGTTAAGCCTCATGTGCCCGATGCCTGGATCAATGGCGCTACGCGTGACCACAAGGATGGTGAGATAGGGAAAGTAGGCTATGAGATCAACTTCAACTGCTATTTCTATAGATACCAGCCGCCAAGACCCTTAGCGGAAATTGAGGCCGAGATTAAGATATTGGAACGCGATATCCTGGAACTGTTGCACGAGGTAGCAGGATGACTCAAACAGAGTTGACTCCAACTATTACGTTAACGGGAAAGTGGCAGCCTTATCCTGCTTATAAGGATTCGGGGGTCGAATGGTTGGGGAGATTCCAGCGCATTGGGATCTAGCACCATTATACTCCCGTTATAGTATTCAACTAGGAAAGATGCGCAATCAGGAAGACATAACGGGATTAGCACTTGCACCATATCTTCGTAATGTAAACATTCAATGGGATCACGTTGATATTTCAGATATTTTTGAAATGGATTTTGCTCCGGCAGAAAGGCGCAAGTATGCTCTTACAAATGGTGATCTCCTGGTATGTGAAGGCGGCGAAGTCGGACGTACAGCAATATGGCGAGGAGAACTTGCTGAATGTTATATCCAAAATGCAGTCCATCGTGTACGTCCCTTAACCTATAAGGAACTGGGGCGTTTCCTCTTTTATGTTCTTTATGCCGTAGCCAAACTCGGAGTATTCGAGGCTGGAGTCAATCGAAGCACTATCGGTCATCTTACAAGTGAAAAGCTTAAAAAATATCGATTTATGTTCCCTCCTTTTACGGAACAACGCGCAATCGCCGCTTTCCTTGACCATGAAATAGCCAGAATCAATGCTCTTATAACGAAGAAGGAGCAACTGATCGAGCTTTTGAAGGAGAAGCGTGCCACTCTCATTAGCCATGCTGTTACTAAAGGGCTTGACCCTACGGTGCCGATGAAGGATTCGGGTGTGGAGTGGTTGGGGGAGATTCCGGAGCATTGGGAAGTGAAACGAGTGCGTGATATCACCGAGTTGCTTCAAACGGGGCCCTTTGGTAGCCAACTTCATTCAAGTGATTATTCACCTAATGGTATTCCAGTTATTAACCCATCTCACTTGAAGGATGGACATATCTCTCCAGACTGGGATTGTGCCGTCAATGAGGAAACCTTTTCTCGATTAACTCGCCATGGATTGCAAAAAGGTGATATCGTATTTGCCAGGCGTGGACAAATGGGTAGAATGCGCATTGGTAACTGAAAAAGAGGCGGGTTGGCTATGTGGAACAGGTAGTCTGCTAATGCGTCCTCGAGTTACTTCATCTGTGCCATCATTCTTGAGCAAGGTATTATCAACTGACGGCGTTAGAGATTGGCTTCTGTTGGAATCTGTAGGCTCAACTATGGATAATTTGAATACCAGTATTCTCTCAAGAATACCTTTACCAATGCCAACTCTTTGAAAAATTAATTCTAAAGACGTTACAGGGGGAGTAACCAGTATGAACAAAATTGATGCACGCTCAAAATCAATACGCGAGCTTTTGGATGGAATCAAATATAGTATTGACTACTATCAGCGTGAATATAAGTGGACAACCAAGCAAATTAAAGAGTTATTAGAAGATTTAGAATCGAAGTTCTTCGATAGTTATAGGGAGGAGCACTCGCGCTCTCAGGTTGAACGTTATACACACTATTTTCTCGGTTCGGTTGTCATCAGTAGCCGAAACGGTCAAAAATATATAATTGATGGACAGCAGCGGCTTACTTCACTGACACTTCTTCTGATATTTTTATACAACCTCCAACGAGGACGACCTGAGAATGAACGGGTTGATGTGGATAAGCTGATTTACTCTGAAAAATATGGCACCAAGTCATTTAACATGGATGTTGCGGAGCGCATTGAGTGTATTGAAACACTTTACAACAATCAACCTTTTGATCCTGCCGACTCTGAACAACCAGAATCTGTGCGTAGCATTGCAGCACGCTATAACGACATTGAAGAGAATTTTCCAGGGACGCTAAAAAATGGGACTTTACCATACTTTATGGATTGGCTCATTGATAATGTCGACCTTGTTGAAATTACGGCCTACTCTGATGATGAAGCCTACACAATATTCGAGACCATGAATGATCGAGGACTTAGCTTGAGTCCTACGGACATGCTGAAAGGTTATCTGCTTGCAAATATCACCGACCCCATCGATAGGGATAAAGCAAATGATTTATGGAAAAAGCGTCTCCTTGAACTGATAGCGTTGCAAGGGAAAGAAGAGGAAGACTTCTTCAAGGCGTGGCTACGTGCCAAGTATGCTGACTCGATACGCGAAGGTAGAAAAGGCGCTGTTAATAAAGATTTCGAGAAAATAGGTACATTTCATAAATGGGTACGTGAGGAAAAGGATCGCATTGGATTAAAAAGGAGTGATGACTTCTACGATTTTGTCATGAGTCGTTTTAATCGTTTTGCAATCCATTATATTCGTATTCGCCAGGCTGCACAAAAATTGACCCCAGGTTTAGAGTATGTCTATTACAATGCTCACAACAACTTTACGCTGCAATATCCATTACTACTTGCTCCGCTTCGCATTGAAGATGACATGGAAACAGTAGATCGTAAAATGAGGCTGGTTGCTGGCTACCTGGACATTTTTATTGTACGTCGAGCCGTCAATTTTCGCACACTGGACTACTCATCCATAGTGTACACAATGTTTAACCTGATGAAAGATATTCGCGAGTTAGATGTGCCGTCGCTAGCGGAAGTACTCAAAGAGAAGGTCGCTACGATGGGAGAGAGTTTCAATGCTATGCCGTGGTTCCGTTTGAACATGTGGAGCAAGCGATACGTTCAACACATACTTGCACGCATAACGCAGCATATCGAGGAGCAGAGCGGTGTTGAGTCCAGCTTCGTGACATATGTTTCCAGGGAGATCAAAAAGCCCTTTGAGATCGAGCATATTTGGGCTGATAAGTACGAACGCCATATAGATGAGTTCTCTACTGAACAGGAATTTGCCACATATCGTAGCCGTATCGGAGATCTCGTGCTACTCCCTCGCGGTTTCAACCAAAGTTTTAATGACGAGCCTTATGAAGCGAAGGTAAAACGCTACTTCGGCCAAAATCTGCTTGCTCAATCTCTCAATGAACAATGCTATGAGAAAAATCCTTCTTTCCTGGCTTATGTATACCGCAGTGGGCTACCTTTCAGACCTTATCCAACATTCAAAAAGGCTGAACTGGAGGCCAGGCAGGAGCTTTACCGACTGATTTGTGAGGAAATCTGGGGTCCATCAAGATTTGACAAGGAATTAGAGTGAGGAGTTACCTCATGGACATCTCCGAAAAGAACCTCGAGGAAACAATTGAACAGGTGCTACTTTCTTGCCCACCTGTGGCGCAATCAACACTGCAAGGCATACATCATCCTGCTCCGCTTTACGGTCCTGGCACCAGCAACCTGACACCAGATGACGTAGCACCTGGAGGTTATCGCAAGCACTTATCGGAAGAATACGACAGGGCTCTCTGCCTGATTCCCGAAGATGTGCTCAATTTTATCTATGCCACACAACCGAAAGAATGGGAGAAGTTCAAGAAGCAACACGAGGGCGATGCCAGGACACCGTTCTTGCAACGACTGTCCAGCGAACTGCGCGCTCGTGCCACGCTGCATGTGTTGCGTAAAGGCATCAAGGCCAATGGCTGCAGGTTTCAGCTTGCCTACTTTATCCCATCGAGCGGCTTGAACTATGATTTACTCAACCTTTATGGCGCCAACCTTTTTAGCGAAGTACGCCAACTGCATTATAGCGAACACAACAATAATAGCCTGGACCTCGTGCTGTTTCTGAATGGCTTACCGATCTTCACGGCTGAACTCAAGAACCCGTTCACAGGACAGAACGTCGAAAATGCGATTAAGCAGTACCGCGCTGATCGCGATCCACGCGAACCACTTTTCGCTTTTGGCCGCTGCCTGGTTCATTTCGCGGTTGATCCAGAGCTTGTGTATATGACCTCGCATCTTGAAGGACAGAACACGCGATTTTTGCCTTTCAACAAGGGAAACAAGGGAGGTGCTGGCAATCCAGCATCATGGAAAGGCTTTGCTACTGCCTACTTGTGGGAGAACATCTGGGCCAGGAATAGCGTGCTCAACCTGATACAACATTTTATCCAGGAGATCGAAGAGCAAGATGATAAAGGGAGAAAGACGGGCAAGAAAAGCCTGATTTTCCCGCGTAATCACCAGCTTGATGCTGTACGTCGTTTAGTAGTTGATGCACGCGAGAAAGGCGCGGGACAACGGTATCTGATCCAACATAGCGCTGGTAGTGGAAAGAGTAACTCAATCTCCTGGCTGGCGCATCAGCTATCTGTACTGCATGATAGCATGGATCGGCGTGTCTTTGACTCTATCATCGTGATCACAGATCGCCGTGTGTTAGATAGGCAACTGCAACAAACGGTGCAACAGTTCGAACAAACCCTGGGGGTTGTCGAGAACATCGATAAGACTTCTGGCCAACTCAAAGATGCGCTTGAACATGGTAAGACCATCATTGTCACGACTCTGCAAAAGTTTCCTGTGATTGTCAAAGATATGGAGTCACTGAAAGGAAATCGCTTTGCCGTCATCATTGACGAAGCTCACTCCTCCCAAAGTGGCGAGAGTACCAAAAGCTTGAAGACTGTGTTGACTATAGGGAGTCTGGATGATGTCGACACAGAAGAGAGCGAGGAGGGTGAAAACCTTGAGGACCGCATAGCTGAAGTGATGAAAAAGCGCGGGCGACTGCACAACGTAAGCTACTTCGCGTTCACTGCTACGCCTAAACCCAAAACCCTCGAACTCTTTGGCACGCGCCGTTCTGATGGAGGGTACGAAGCGTTCAGCCTCTATTCAATGCGACAAGCGATTGATGAGCATTTCATCCTTGATGTGCTGGAGAATTACACAACTTACAAAACCTATTGGAGTCTCCTCAAAAAGATTGAGACTGATCCGCATTATGACCGTACCAAAGCTACATTGTTGCTCAAATCTTTTGTTGATAGACACGAACAAACGATCGCTAAAAAAGTGGCGATCATGGTCGAGCACTTTGCCGGGCAGTTTGCTCACCAGATCGATGGCAAGGCAAAGGCGATGATTGTGACTCGCTCTCGCTTACATGCTGTGCGCTATAAACACGCGGTGGACAGATATCTCAAAGAACATGGTTATGCTTACAAAGCGCTGGTTGCCTTCTCTGGAACGGTGCATGAAAAGGGTATCGACTATACCGAGTCGAACATGAACGGTTTTTCTGACACAAAGACCGCCGAGATATTTAAACAAGAACCGTTTCGCATACTGATTGTCGCAAACAAGTTCCAGACAGGTTTTGACCAGCCGCTGCTGCATACGATGTATGTAGACAAGAAACTGGGCGGGGTCAATGCGGTTCAGACACTCTCTCGCCTCAACCGCATCTATCCACACAAGAACGAAACGATGGTGCTCGATTTCGCTAACGAGGCAGAGGAGATTGAGAAAGCCTTCGCTCCTTACTATGAGAAAACACTGCTCAGCGAAGTCACAGACCCGAACCTTTTGTACGATCTTCAGACAAAACTCGCGAGCTTCCACTTCTATAGCGAAGATGATATCAATCGTTTTGCCACAATTTACTTTG
Source organism: uncultured Chloroflexia bacterium (assembly GCA_963702765.1). GTDB lineage: Bacteria > Chloroflexota > Ktedonobacteria > Ktedonobacterales > Ktedonobacteraceae > DATMNR01. Next base: position 100,913 of record CAVPEB010000033.1, on the reverse strand, counting down.
ATCCAAAGGCTACGCAGGATAAGCTCTACGCGGCACTAGCTACCGTCGTCGAGCGTTATAGTGAAGCTGTAGATGAGGAAAAGGCTGATTTTAAGGGCCATCTTACCGATTATGTGCGCCTGTATGCTTTTCTTTCACAGATCATTACCTTCGTGGATACAGATCTAGAAAAGCTCTACGGGTTTGGTAGATTGCTGTTGCGCAAACTCCCGGCATCACTGGAGCGGCTCCCGCTTGAGATTCAGCAAAACATTGATATAGAGTCATATCGCATCAAGCAAACAAGCAAAGGGTCGATTTCTCTCCCACGTGGAGAAAAAGAGCTTAACCCAATTGGCCCAAAAGAGATCTATACGTTAGGTCATGATGAATTGGAACCGTTATCCCAAATTCTGCGCGACCTGAATGAGCATTTCGGGACTGATTTCACAGAGGAAGATAAACTGTGTTTAGTTGAAATAGAGCAGCGGCTAGCATACAATACCGCTCTCGAGGCAAGCGTGCGCGTTAACCCACCCGAAAATGCCCGCCTCACTTTCGATCACGTTGTCAACGATTTGCTGCAAGATATGATTGACGGTCACTTCAAATTTTACAAGCATGTGAACGATGACCCTGATTTCGCGAAAACGTTGCTGGATTTGTTGTTCGAGCGTTATCTTGGGAGAGCGGGGAAGTAACGAAAGTCTCTTTTGACTACACTCAGGACTCTGGCCTTTAAGTAAGTATGAACGGAACGAAAAACCCATAAAGCCTGAATCGTCCTGGCTATTATTAAGTGAATTTACCGGAGCATACCGGCCATCCGATTCCTCACGCTGGAATATCGTGGATGCATGAAAGATCTAATGTCTATCGTTGGGTTCAGGCGTTGGGATTGCAAAAATCTTCTCAAGCTTAAATAAATAAGGAATAGCGAATCATCAAGCACATGCTCGAGCGAAATTGAGAGGTGTTGTATGCCATCAAAGATTGTCCTGATTACCGGTTGTTCTACAGGGATCGGCCATGACCTGGCACGGCGGTTGGCGCGAGCAAACTATACAGTAATTGCTACCGCACGCCACCCAGAGCGGCTGTCCGATCTGCATGTTGCATTACAACTGCCGCTGGATGTCACCGATCCAACCTCTGTTGCCAGCGCCACACAGGAAGTTGTCCGCCGCTTTGGGCGCATTGACATCCTGGTCAATAATGCTGGATATGCTGTGCGCGGAGCAGTCGAGGACATCCCGGTAGAACAGGTACAGCAGATGTTTGACGTCAACGTGTACGGGGTGATGCGCATGATTCGTACGGTCGTCCCGTACATGCGGCAGCAGAAAGCCGGGCGTGTGATTACCATTGGTTCGCTCGCCGGGAAACTCGTGCTTCCGGTGAATGGGACGTACTCGGCGACAAAGTTTGCCCTGGAAGCACTCAGTGATGCCTTGCGCGTGGAGCTGGCACCCTTTGGCATTCAGGTTGTGCTCATCGAACCGGGGAATATCCGCAGCAATTTTATGACCACAGCTCAAGCCAACTCACAAGAGATCATCTCCAATCCTGATTCGCCGTATCACGCCCTCTATCAACACTATCTGCGGGTGATGACGACCATGCGAAAGCAAGAGCCTGCGCCGGAGATCGTTTCCAGGATGGTTCAGCGGGCCATTGAAGCTTCCAAACCGAAAGCGCGCTATCTGGTCGCTGTTCCTTTTTCACAGAGAGTCGTTCTTCATCTTGGAGACGCGGCCAGGGATGGCCTTTTCAGGCGGATGTTCAAAATAGGGTCCAATTCCATGCAACGGTGATCTTCACCCAGGAAAGTGGATCTCCCGCACCTGGGTACCTATGTTGTAACATGTATCGGTAGAGGTATTAGAGGAGAAATGTCGCTCACTCCTGCTTTTTGTGAAAACTCTTGTATATCTAAGGAGCGATACGTGGCGAATAGTTGGATCACGGAAGGAGATCCATATGAAAGCAATTGTCTGCACACGATATGGTCCACCAGATGTGCTTCAGCTACAAGAGGTAGCAAAACCTATCCCCAAGGACAATGAAGTTCTAATAAGAATCTATGCCACGACAGTAACAGCAGCGGACTGTGAACTTCGAGGTCTCAAATTTCCTCTCCTGTTGCAACTCATCATGCGAGCAGGATTTGGTTTTAGAAGACCAAGAAGCGTACTGGGACAGGAGCTATCCGGAGAAATTGAAGCAGTCGGCAAAGATGTACAACGTTTTAAGCAAGGAGACCAGGTTGTTGGATGGAGCGGTTTACGTCTTGGCGCTTATGCTGAGTACACATGTCTGCCTGAAGACGGGGTGCTGGCAATAAAACCGTCTAATATGACTTATGAGGAAGCTGCCCCACTTGCTATTGGTGGACTAGAAGCAATGTATTTTCTGAAAAGATGCAATATCCAGAGCGGACAAAAGGTTTTCATTATTGGTGCAGGTGGAAGTATAGGTACTTTTGCGATACAGCTTGCCAGGTACTTTGGGGCTGACGTGACGGCTGTAGACAGCACCGGGAAATTGGACATGCTGCGTTCGATTGGTGCAGACCAGGTTATTGATTACACTCAAGGGGATTACACGAAAAGCGGTGAGACTTATGATGTTATTTTTGACGTGATAGGCAAGAGTTCTTTCTCAGGTTGTATGAGATTACTAAAGGAAAAGGGCTTTTATCTTTTGGGTAATCCTCGGCTGTCACAGAGGATTCGAGGGCGATGGACCTCGATGGGAAGCAGCAAGAAAGTCATACCCTACGCAGCAAGGGGAGCGAGCGAAAGCACTGAAGACTTAAAATTCCTCAAAGGTCTGATTGAGGCGGGAAAGATACAATCGGTCATAGATAGATGCTATCCGTTGGAACAGACTGCTGAAGCCCACAGATATGTCGATACAGGACACAAAAAGGGAAATGTTGTCATCACGGTGGAATAGAACGACAACACTTCTACTGGATGACGTAAAAATTATGGCTTACAGCTTCATAGGCCAATGAACCACTTTGCAGTTTTGACCCATAAACTGTTCTGCCTGTCATTGAGTGATTTCCTGTCTGGCTGGGACAACCTGACTGGCAAACCCTCCAATTTTTTCATGCGGAACGAAGAGCGAGACGGCAACAGCAAACGCCAGAATTTTTGATATCATGTTCAGAGCAATTGGTATGGGGCTTCTGGATACGAAAAACCAAACAATGCCCACACCGCGAAGATCAAAAAGATTCCAGCCAAAAGGAACAATGTATATCTCGACAGCTTCATGACAGGTGATAACGCGAGCATCGCAAAACTGGAGATCTCTACGAGAAAGAGAGGTAAAAAGAAGAGCAAGGTAAACAATATTTCAGGAGCAGGGGGATACGTTCGCCACATAACGATGAGATCGAATGGGAGTTCGAAGATCATCGGCGCAGCTATTGTCCCAACAATGGCGCTCCCAAAAGCGACCCAGAACCCACTCCGTCTTGCCAGGTATGCGATCACGAAAAAGGCAACCAATCCTGAGAGCATTGTAATGGGAGTTATTGGATTTTTGGCCCAGTGAACTGACCCACCTGCTGATACAGCGCACTTACGTAGGTGGTTACTGCAACCAGGAACGTTGTCACAGACAACAACCACATCACGACGATAGAAACGCCAAGAAACTTACCAGGTCTTTTGACTTCTATGGGATGATGTAATCGAATTGCTAAGAAAATCAACACACCCGTGACAATTAACAGAACTACCGCCAATAGTATTGAGTTGCTCCCTACATAGGGACTCCAGGTTCCATATTGAGTCATGGTTATCTCCATATTGTGCTTGAGAGAAGAAGCTTTCCTGTAGGAAGCCTGATGGAGAGAGTCGCATCACACGTTGAAAAACGTACACTTTGTCGCGAAATGCAACTCTTCCTTTCCTCAGAGAATTATTTCCCCGCTCATTTATTCTTTACTGGTTCGTTGGTTTATTGCGATTTGTTATAATTTATATAACATATTGCAATATCTCTTGTCAAGGGCTGAACTGCTAAACAGGAATTTTTTCGTTTTGCGTAGGTCTTGTTTGTATGATGACCCAGATAATCAGCATGAAGGTGGTCAGCGCAATGACATACGGGAGCAAGATCCACATACCATAATGCTGTGCCAGATTGCCAGCTATCCATGGAAGGAGTGCCGCTCCCATACTGCCGAAACTAGCAATGAAGCCTATTGCGCTCGGCACAATGCGGCTGGGAAGCGTATCTGACATTAGCGCAATGGTTGTGGGGAAGATCGGACCCAGGCTAAAGCCTGTTATGAACAGGGCAAAAGCCGCGACTGGCAACAGAGGCACCAACCACATGAGCAGCATGCCAATGACTACACCGCTCAGGCATAATTCAATCAAACGTCTGTTGCTCATGCGTCGTGATATCTTCCCTAATAGCAGACGCCCAAGTGTAAGACCGATCCAATAGCCGCTTACTATCCAACCGGAGATTAGTAGTTGTCCTTGCCGGGCCTGAATGAGAAAGCTAAAGCTCCAAACGCCCAGGCTTACTTCTGTACCAACATAAAAGAGCAGAAACAAGGCAGCTAGCCAGACCACCCGCTGATGCAATGCCAGGAAGAGGACATTGCCTTCTGCTTTTTGCTCCTCCTTTTGAGAAGCCTTTTCTCTCCTGGGGAAGGCGAGAGCAATGCCGATAAATACCAGAACGGCCATGCCAATCCAAACAAAATAGACGCTGTTCCAGACCCAGCCTAGAGCCAGGAAAGCAGAGGCAACGAGTGGACCTAGCAATGCACCAATTCCATAAAATGCATGAAGGTAGTTGAGCCTGGCAGTATTATCTGGAAGACGAGCGATATAGGAGTTTAACCCCGCGTCGAGCATCGCGCCACCAAATCCGATTGGTATGATGCCCAACAACAGCAGAAAAAACGGCGGCCTACTGCTAAATACAGCAAAGCCAAGCCCCATAATCAAGGTAGCAAGCAGCAGAAATCGCCTATTTCCGAGTTTTTCGAGGAGCAATCCATTGTTGAAGGATGCGATAAAGTAGCCAAAAGTGCCTGCTAAAAAGAGGAGAGAGATAGTGCCTTTTCCCGTGTGATAGGTCGTTTGCATACCAGGCAAGAGTACTCCCACCGCGCCATCATTAATTCCAATAAGAATGAATGTGAAGAATGAAATGCCAAGAGCAAAACGTAGTGCTTGTGTGATGTTGTGTTGCATGTACCCCTATTTTTGTATGATGAGTGAAGTTATTACCTTCTATTGTCACAAGTAGCTTTTACTTATGTCAAGGCCTTTCATGTTAATATCCACCCATAATTTTTAATGCAGGCCTGCGGCCTCTTTTAGAGGAGAGTTTGAGCGGGGACCCACTCTTGCATCCCCCAGATGCGCGGCCCCGCGCCCCGTCAGGGGACTCTGTCCCCTGCACCCCTGATTATGAGGAAGAAGTTGGGGCACGGACCCAAACCCCAGGTTAAGGGCACAGCCCTTAACAATCCCGTTTCTTTGGCACTTCTGATGCAGTAGATCAAGATATTTCGTAACGCTTTCTGTAACGTTTTTGGAACGCATGAAATGTACACTTTAAGCGAGATATAAAGCTGAGATCGCCTTGAATGAAATTGTGAACAGGTTAGGCAATTTGTATGGGTATAGAAACCGACATTTTACACATACGTTTGTAAAATTTGTAGGTCTGAGCGTTTATCCTATTGGACAATGGGACAGATGTCACTATTAAAAAAGTTTGTAGCGCATCATACTACTTCTATATTCTTAAAAAATCTATAAAAACATCTCGTTAAAGGATTTAAAACAATGAAGATCATGCCTAAGCTATCACTGCCATTTTCTGATGATACACGCATGGTTGTGCGTCTCGCAGTTGCTCTGGCAACGGGTTTGGTGGGTATTGCGGATATGCTTTCTGCCATAGTTCCCAAACTCAATTGGGATATCCTCTTAGGTGTTTGGCCTATTGTTGCTCACCAAAATGCACAGAAACTCACCGTTGTTGTTGGATTTTTCCTTGTGATGCTTTCGTATGGCTTGATACGTGGCAAATACCAGGCCTGGAATATTGCGCTTGTACTTCTGATCCTCTCTTTCTTTCTGCACATTTTACGTGGAGGATCAGTACTCGCGACTGTTACGGCACTGTCTCTCATTATCGTCCTCTCATTATTGTTTCGCTACTTCCAGGCACGCAGCGATCCACCATCGGTCAAACGAGGTTACATCGTCCTTGTGCTTGGACTTGGTATTGTGGTGCTGTATACGATAGGTGGTTTTATTGCACTGTATTCAGAATTTGAGGTGCAGATTGATCGTTTTAGCGTCGAGGGAGTGATTCTACGGTTACTCACGTATGCACACTTGCATCTATCGGCTGGCACACAGGCATTGATTTTCCAACATGCGCTTCAAACCTTATGTATCAGCGCTATTCTGTATGGCATGGTCTCGATTTTGCGACCGGTGACCAAATTGATACTTCCAAATAAAGAGGAACGGCATGCGGTTGCTTCAAATACACGCGTATATGGAAAAAACTCCATTTCTTACTTCGCTTTGAGTGAAGAGAAATCGTACTTCTTTTCTTCATCGAGAAAAGTAGTGATTGCTTACGTCTTAGAAGGAACAGTAGCAGTGGTTGCGGGTGATCCAATTGGGCCAGAGAGTGAACTTGCTGGCGCAGTGCAGGAGTTCAAAGCGTTCTGTTCGCAGCAGGATTGGACCATGGTATTCTGGCAGGTACGCAATGATCTTGTAGACCTTTATCATAGCTTTGGCATGCATTTGCTGAAGATTGGCGAGGATGCAGTGATCAATACGCAGAGCTTTACCCTTAAAGGGGGAGCAATGGCAAATGTGCGTTCCAGCGCCAAACGTGCTGAAAAGGAAGGACTGCAGGTTGTTTTTTATCGTGGACAGGTACAAGATGTTGAACAATTGGTGCAGATAGAGAGAATTTCCCAGAAATGGGTGGCCCAAAAAGGTGGATCAGAGATGGGTTTTAGCATGGGTCAGTTCAATTCCAATGGAGACCCGGAACAAATAACTGCATTGGCGGTGGATAAGCAAAATCTTGTGCATGCCTTTGTGACGTTCATTCCCATTTATGGTCGTAAAGGCTGGGGCCTTGACCTTATGCGTAGAGCCGAACGATGCGTGCCTGGCACGATGGAACTTTTGCTTTCTCGATCAATAGAATTCTTGAAAGGGTGTGGAGCGGAAATGGTCAGCCTTGGCCTGGCTCCATTGAGCAATGCAAATAATGAAGATGCCTCGCTTTTGGATACTAGCATTGACGCGCTAACTCACCGTTTTGGTAATCTAAAAGAGAGTCAGTCGTTGTTTAACTTCAAAAAGAAGTTTCAACCCACGTGGGAAAGCCGTTACCTGGTCTTCTCCCATACATTGACGCTGCCAAAAGTTGGTTGGGCGCTCTACAAAGCTCATCAACAAGATGCGACGTTACTGAGAACTATTCGCGGGTCTCTCAAAGGATGGGTCAAGGGCTATGAGACGATGAAGGAGAAGGTTACGACGGGCACTTTAGAGGCACTAACACCTCGATCGATCGATCGGAGTTATTGACCTCTGCTTAGTAAGCATGTGGTTCCAAATGCCTATTGCAGGCATTTGGAACCACATGCTTACGTTGTGTTATACTTCAGCATATAAAGTGAGGAGAAGGAAACACTTTTAATGCTAGCTTTCTTCTAACTCGAACTATTTATTCAAAGGAGTGATAATATTTATGGCTGAAGAGACGAAACCCAGCATAATGGCAGAGAAAGACGGCCCGCTGTATATTCAAGGCGCCAAGGGGTTAATCCTGCTTGATAGTGACGGCAATCCTTTTGAGATTACCGATGATGAACTCACCTTATGCAGGTGTGGCCAATCGCGTAACAAACCATTCTGCGATGATAGCCATGTCAGAACTGGTTTTCAATCGGAAGTGCATGCACCCGCGAAGCCTGAATAAAGCTTGTCGAATGTTCCAGGTAGGTTTTTTATGTTTGCCTGGGACATTCACTGACCCCAGTGCAGCCAGAGCAAAGCTCTGTACATCTCTGTCTGCCACGTTGTCCAGGCGTGATAGCCTTGCTCTATATCGAGATGGTATGCAACATGTAGTCGATCGAGTTCCTGGGCAAATTGTTGAGTATCTGCAAGGTATGGTTGATCTTGTAATCCATCTCCTAAGAAGAAGAGCAGTTTCCAGGCTTGTTTCTGCGTAGGAATTACGTCAGCAGGACTGTTCTGTCGCATATACGCGGTGTTATTTCCCCAGATACCACCCTCCGCGTAATAATATCCTCCCAACGAGATCACAGCGCCAAAGATGTCTGGATGATGCACTGCAATATTTGTGGCCCCGAATCCCCCCATTGATAGTCCGCCAATGGCCCTGTTGGCTGCATCAGGAATAGTTCGGTACTTTGAATCAATATACTTCACGACATCGTTAACCACGTATGATTCGATAAGCTGGTGTTGATTATAACTATTTGCCCACTCGCTCGGAGCACCTGGTTGGCCATTGCCATCTGGCGACACTATGATGAGTTCCGGGATCTTACCCAGATCGATGAGTGTATCGGCTGATTGATTGGCTTTGCCACCGGTAAACCAGTCGTGAGCCTGCCCTGGCGAACCATGGAGCAGGTACAGCACGGGATAGCGTTTATTTTGTCCAAAGGGGGTGTTATATGATGGAGGCAGATACACGAGAAGAGTGCGCCTCTGGCCACCAAGAGACGGACTGACCAGGCTATCTGTAACAATAGTGCCGGTTGAAGGTATCGTATTTACTACGCCAGAATTGCCCGTTTGAGCGATTGCAAGTTTGCCAATATGAGGTATCGAATGCAGCCCAATATCGGGGGAATACATAAACAAATCAGTCGCGCTGCTGGCAAGCACAATCAATCCGATCATCGCCAGGGCAACGAGCCAGGTACCAATAGTTGTGAATGTTGTTGATTGAGACACCGTAGCATTTAGCTGCTGAGTCGGTTCTTCTTTGCGAGAATATCGATACCAAAGAGACCTCCCTAGCCGGTAGAGGGGATCAAGTAGCACTTCACTGAGCGCTACGCCTATCGCTGCCCCACAAAAGGCACTTAACAATGCCAGCGACGTCATGGTGATGGAAGTGTGGATAAGCGCTCCCATATCTAAAGGCTCAAGAAGCCCTCCTGGATCATACGCAGGCTGCATCTCAAGTTGAATAAAACCATTAAGATAGCCGAAATAGAAAACTATCCAGGCTCCCAGGATAGCTCCAAGTTTTCTTCGCCCGATAAGAGCGCCCAAAAAGGCTGTTGCAAGTGTTAGTAGTAGTGCTGCGGTCAGTTGAGCACGTAAGGGATCAAGCCCGACAGCAATGATAGCGGAGCTTACATTATCTATCATAGCGGGATGAAAGAGCACTATGCCGCTTGCAAGAGCAACGATGAGAGAAAGCAGGAAGAATAGAATAGATTGTTTCTGATCAGACGTAAAAGGTATTTGTGAGTGTTTAGAAGAGGATTTCATAGCCGTTCCTCATGAATTTCCATGACTATATAATAGTTTCTGTACCTGCATAATATAATACGCATACATGTGTTAAATTTAGATGAGAGAAAAAGTTGGGCCAGATGATATGGGATCAGATGCATTTAGAGGTAAGAAAAAGGAGCCAAGAAACTTGACTCCTATCAAATAATACAATCTTTACAAGGCCAACCTACAGATGTCACGCTACAAAAACGCACTACTTGATGCATTACGAGTAAAACATACATCTAAGAGCCTATGTGAGAGAGGTTTGAAATCCCCTCATTTATAAAAACGGAGCAGGGGATGTATTGTAACACATTCTAAGTCAGATGTTCTAAATGTCGTAATTGTAAGATCAATTGACCTTGCTCAATCTGTAGAACTATGTTAAACTTTGACTAGTTGGAGAATTCTCAGATGAGATATTTATACTAGTCTCTAGTAAGGATGTATATTCATTGGGTCAGCACGCTGACGAATACTTAGAAGCGCTTGATTTTTTGTTGAATCAGCAGCCGTTCAAGCAGAGTGACAGTAATAGTCAGCAGCATACAGTGCAGAATTCTGAGACGACTCATATCTCATCGGTAATCGAAGTTCGTCCTGATCCTCAACGCGAGCAGCGTAAAGGGGTGCCAGAGGTCATCTATGGCGAGACAAAAAATACTGATCAAATCGTTTCGATGACTCGTACGTTGCTCGATGAAACAGGAAGAACGATTATCAGTCGAGTACCAACCGAAGCCATAGAGGTACTACGCGATGTGTTTAGCACGTATAAAGTGCGTGTGTATGGAACCGCGCGAGCGGTGGTAATCTCCAGACCTGATTATGCCCTTCGTAAAACAGGAGGACATGTTGGCGTCATTAGTGCAGGGACATCGGATGTTCCAGCTGCCCAGGAGGCTGCACTGATTGCAGAAGAGATGGGATGCGAAGTGACGTGCATCTTTGATGTCGGTGTCGCGGGATTGCATCGTTTGTTAGACCCTCTGCGGAATCTCCTTTCCAAAGAGGTTGATGCGATCATTGTAGCTGCGGGAATGGATGGCGCGTTACCATCGGTTGTAGCGGGATTGGTTCCTGTTCCTGTTATTGGCTTACCCACGTCGATAGGTTATGGTATGGGTGGTAAAGGAGTTGCGGCATTGCTCTCAATGTTACAAACATGTGCGCCGGGTCTTTCTGTAGTCAACATCGATAATGGTGTAGGTGCAGGAATCACGGCTGCAATGATTGCCAATGGAGTGGCGCGTGCCCGAAATCACCAGTCATAGTCACAGTAGGTAAGCAACGAGATATTCAGCTTATTGAATGTCTCAATGTTTTGTATGTTGGGCAAAAGTGGATGTACGAGTTTCAGAAGGGCGGGATACTCGATGGCGAACAACAAACGTGGGCCACAACCAGGATCGCAAAAGGCTAAACATGGCGGTCAAGCAGTAAGAGAAAAATATGGGCCTGAATTTTATTCCAAAATCGGTAAAAAAGGCGGTGAATCCGTAAAGGAAAAGCGGGGACCCAAGTTTTATGCTGAGATTGGCAAGAAAGGCGGCGAGTCTACGAAACGCCAGCAAGGCTCTGAATTCTATTCCAAAATCGGTAAAAAAGGTGGTGAGCGAGGGCGAGCCACTGCCTCATCTAAAGAATAACATAGGAAAGCGCAAAATATCCCATTTAGCATGTGTCATAGAGGATTTCTTGCGCTTTCTTGTTCCCTTACGTATATTTTTTCATAAATGGCGGCACATCAATATCTTCGACGCCGGATGCATTCTCTTCATCAAGGCCATTTTGAGGTATAGGTGACGCGTCGTGCCGATGACCCATACTACGTAACCCTCTCAGATCATCAAGACTGCGTTGCGGGCGTGCAAGTGTTGTAGACATGCGTGCAGGCAGTAGAATAGAACTGGCTTCAGTATTTTCTGCTGGCATGGGTTGCGCTGCTGTAGATTGGGCCTTTGCCAATGGCTGTTCGAAATTATCGTTATTGCGAGTAGGTGAGACTGGTTTTCCATACGAGGTCGGAGGCTGTGGCGCAGACGATGTGACGCTAGAATGCTCGAAGTGGATGACTGGTATACGCCCGGTCGGTGAATCCTGCATTCCTGCTGCAATCAATGTGACGCGTATGGTGTCATCAAGCGCAGGATCAATGACAGCACCAAAGGTGATATCAGCTGTAGAATCAATCGCTGTGCCAATATATTCGGCTACCTCGTTGACTTCATACAGTGTCATATCCTCTCCGCCGCTAATGTTGAAGAGAACACGTTGAGCGCCACGAATAGGCATATTGAGGAAACCACCAGCGATAGCTTCTTCAGCTGCCTGTTGTGCACGATTACGGCCCTGACCCTGCCCAATGCTCATCAATGCTGTGCCTGCTTCACGTAAAACACTCCGCACATCGGCAAAGTCGACATTAATTAATCCTGGTACATTGATAACCTCTGCGATACCCTGTACGCCTTGCTTCAAGACATCATCGGCAAGCTTAAAGGCTTCTGTCAGACTACGGTCGCGTCCTGTGAGGGATAACAAGCGATCGTTGGGGACGGTAATCAGCGCATCGATTTCAGCACTCATGGCCTTGATGCCCTCTTCTGCTGTACGCCTGCGCCTTGAGCCTTCGAACGTGAATGGAAGTGTGACAATGCCGATGGTGAGCATGCCAAGCTTTTTAGCAATCGAGGCGACAACGGGCGCGCCACCAGTTCCTGTGCCACCGCCCATACCTGCTGCGATGAAAACCAGATCAGCATCTCCCAATATATTGCGAATCTCATTGGTGCTTTCAATCGCTGCCCGTGCACCTGCTGCTGCATTTCCGCCCGCACCCAGGCCTTTTGTGTATTGTTGACCCAGGCAGATACGGTCTGATGCTTCTGAACGTGAGAGAACCTGGATGTCGGTGTTCAATGCAACAAAGCGGACACCCCTCACTCGAGTGTTAATCATGCGGTTAACAGCGTTCATTCCTGCGCCGCCAATACCAGCGACCACAATATCTACGTGATTGGATGTTTGTTCTTCGCTATACTGGGATTGATCGTAAGGTTGAGAAGTAGAGGTTCTGTCTCTATCATCATCTTCAGTATCTCGCTGATTCCGATCTGGCTGCACAGGCTCTTTATGGCTATTGATCCGTTCTTCTTCTGCCTCGTGCTGAAAAACGGCCCACTGATCTACTTGACCTTGATCCATTTCGAAATCAGATTGATGTGACATTCCTGAAACAGATTGTGGGGTTTGCTCGCGTTTGTTCGCATCTTCATGAGAATTCGACTGCACACGACCCCCTTTCTACTCTCATTTTGTTTTACATCGAGTTACAACAATGATTACATTACTGTCAATTCATAATAAGAGGAATATAAGACGGCATCCTAAGCGCATTGTACCAATGGTGTCAAGTGCAGAAAAAACTGTGGCAGAGATATAACCTCTGCCACAGAGATGTCCCAAATGATACTTTATTCTTTCTTCAAATCGATGCCACCGCCTGATGATTTAGCGGCTTTTTTCTCCTTTTGCATCTCTTTTTTCTGTTTGTTTGACTTTGGGGGTGCTTTCTGAACTTTTTTCTGTTCTTTGTTTGCCAAGGTATGATCCCTCCTTTGAACTCATGGTTCCCAAAAACATTCAGAGATACTACTATCGTTGTGCTTGCCTATTCTGCCAATGCTGCTTGACAGTTAACGCCTCGAATTCAGGCAGAAAGAAAAGCAGATACGCTTCGTGTCGACTGAATGTAAGGAAGTAATGAATAGATCAACGTCTATGTTGTATTGTATCAGATTCGCTCGGGTAGCGGTAGTGAAAAGTGTTGTTCAAATCGGTGACTGGTTTTCGCTCAATTTGCGCTCTTCATACGTCGCCATCGCATGAGTTATCATGCGTATAACATTACCAATGTCCATAGGTTTCCGCAGTTGATAAATGCCCCGTTGTTGGAGTTCTTCAACGGGGAGAGAAGCGCTCATCATAATTGCTGGAACTCCGCGTGTTTCCTCCATACTTTGCAGATGATCGTAGATTTCTAGCCCGTTTAATCCAGGTAGTTTATAGTCAAGGAGCAACAGACAAGGTTCCATTTTCACGGCTGTTTCAAGCGCATCAAACCCGTCGTATACAACAGTTGATTGATAAGGAGTATATTCATCAATTGCCTGCTGGAGAAACTCTCCAACATTTTCATCATCCTCAACGATTAGAATGGAAGAACTACGCAAAGTTTGGGCGGCAGGTGGAATGACCCGGGACATTCTCACTCCTTTCTGATGAAAAGGCCAGTATTTTAAGCACAAAGTGAATTATGAAACATTAAGAGTATTATAATCTAGTGTAACGGACTTTAGCAGTGTTTAGTGACAAAAATTGTAAAATTTCGTCTATTTTTAACGTTCTGGTGGAATCTCAGTCAATTTAGATACCTTTGCTTGTGGCGTATAGGTTGCAAAGCGATCTAGCAAGTTCATCGGATTATCCTCATGCATCAAAAGAGACTGATGTGAAGGAGGAATAAAACCTTCTGCAGAAGCATGAGCCACAAGGGCAAAAAGTGGGTCAAAATAGCCAGCAACATTGAGTAACCCAACAGGTTTATTATGCAGTCCAAGTTGTGACCATGTGACGATTTCAAAGAGTTCATCGAATGTGCCAAAACCACCGGGGAGCGCTATGAAACCATCTGAAAGATCGGCCATTAAGGCCTTGCGCTCATGCATGCTAGCAACTTCGTGTAATTGTGTCAGGCCATTATGCGGCACTTCCTGACGAAATAAGCCACGCGGGATAACACCCAGAACCTCTCCTCCGCCTGCCAGTACCGTATCAGCTATCACACCCATTAATCCTACACTTGCCCCTCCATAAACCAATCCAATGCCTCGCGCAACCATTGCTTGAGCAAGTGAACGTGCTGCCTGTTGGTATTCAGGTCGCCTGCCAGTGTTAGAACCAGCAAATACGCAGATACGATGCATTTAGATTTCCTTTCTTCGAATTGGCCTATTTGAAATTGTCCTTAAGTATAGCGTATTTCGCCACTCAGTATAGTGGTATGATGTTTCTGTTCGAGAAAGAACATTTTCGTGAAATATTTTGCTTCTTCGATACGATACGCATAGCGGATATAGGAAACGCGGAAAACGCGAAATAGGGTAAGAAAAGTTAGAGCTATGATTATCTCAGCTAGCTATAAAACAGATATACCGACTTTCTACGGCGAATGGTTAATGAACCGTTTGAGAGCGGGCTATTGCAAGATGGTCAATCCTTATAGCCAGCAAATCTATACGGTTAATTTGACTCCCGAAAGCGTGGATGGTTTTGTGTTCTGGACCAAGAATATCGGGCCATTTCTCAAACATCTTGTAGAAGTTAAGAGCATGGGATATCCCTTCATTGTTCAGCATACCATCACAGGTTATCCCCGTGACCTGGAATATCGAGTAATTGACTACTCGCATACTATTGATCATATGAAGACAGTAGCCAGCATGTATGGGCCTGATGTAGCCGTTTGGCGCTATGATCCTATTGTGATCTCTTCTTTAACTCCCTCGGATTGGCATCTGCATAATTTTGAGAAACTGGCTCGATCGCTCAATGGTACTACAAATGAGGTAGTCGTCTCTTTTGCTCAGATTTATAAGAAGACTCGAAGGAATATGGATTGGGCTGCACGCGAATATGGTTTTACCTGGAGCGATCATGAGAATATGTCAGCAGGCTTGATACGCCAGTTAATGAGCGAGCTGGCTGAAATAAGCAGATCTCATGGTATGTTTTTAAAAATTTGCTCGCAGAAAGCTTTTCACACTCTGGGATTAACTGCTGAGGCAAGGTGTGTGGATGCGGAACGTCTTGAGAAGATTTCCGGTAAGACAATTGTGGATAAAGTCGAGTTAAGAGGTAATCGTAAAGAGTGTGGTTGTTTTGCCTCAAAAGATATTGGGGAGTATGATACCTGTCCCCATGGATGTGTGTATTGCTATGCAGTACAACAGAGAGATCTTGCACTGGAACGTTATAAGGATCATGATCCCAGGCGGTGAATTTCTCTTTCCTCCCAAAAAAACCTCTCATTGAAAATTTCACATGGCTGATTGCCTCAACTTAAGATATTCCCAATTGGCTCTTTACTGATATTTTCTGCATATCTTATGCTCTATTGCAGGACCAGAACGGCGTCCAGCGCGCTACTCAGTAGCTTCATGTTCAGATTATGAAAGAAGGTTATCCATGGGATTGACGATTTATCAAGTAGATTCGTTTACGGACAAACCGTTTTCTGGCAATCCTGCCGCGGTGTGTATTTTAGATGAGTTACAGGATGAGGGCTGGATGCAAAACGTGGCGCGAGAGATGAACCTCTCCGAGACAGCGTTCTTACATAAACAGGCTGAGGGTTTCGATCTGCGCTGGTTTACCCCTACTGTCGAGGTTGCGCTTTGTGGGCATGCTACTCTTGCCAGCGCGCACATTTTATGGGAAATCGGATTTCTGGAATCAGATGAACGGGCGATCTTTCACACCCTGAGTGGACCTTTAATGGCAGATCAAAAGGGCGCATGGATCGAAATGAATTTTCCTGCAAAGCTCGAAGAAGTGGCTAAAGCTCCTGCCGGGCTTATTGAAGCACTCGGTGTTGCGGTGAAGTATGTCGGGAAAAACCAGTTTGATTACCTTGTGGAGGTCGAATCTGAAGATGTCGTTCGTCGTATCAAACCGGACTTTGGCTTATTGATGTCGGTGAATGCAAGAGGCGTTATTGTGACCAGTCTTGCAGATTCTGATGAGTATGATTTTGTGTCACGTTTCTTCGCGCCAAATGCAGGCGTCTACGAGGATCCGGTGACAGGTTCAGCTCATTGTTGTTTGAGTCCATTCTGGAGTAAACGACTGGGTAAGGACGAGCTTGTTGGTTACCAGGCTTCTGCACGTGGAGGAGTAGTGAAGGTTCGCTACGAGGGAGATCGTGTGATTTTGGGCGGACAAGCTGTTACAGTTTTGCGAGGGGAGCTGGTGTAAAGGTCTGCTTGACAAATCGCAAGACGTAATGTTAGCATTTATACATGAGAATTCAATCACCCTACCACTCTGTACCGAACGGATTGTCTGAGTGGGCTGTCATTATAATGAATATTCAAATGAGCCACTCAGCCGCGTAGGCATTCACGCCGGGCTTACGCGGCAGGAATTGGCGCTACCTTCTGCATCGGCTTATCTTTTGCATCTTCAAGAGATAAGAAATTGATTCTGGTAAAACTTTCAAAGCATGTAAGTAGCTTCTTCCTTTTCCTTCTTCGCAATGTTACCCTCGGCGTGTAGCGCCGGGCATCACTCCCCTGATTGCTAATCGATCAGCCTCTTTGCTTGTCTGTGTTGCACTGCATGGTTGTTGCTTATAATCATGGGAGCATGTTTGCCAGTAAATACCCATATTCATTCAGAAACGCTGCTGTCGCTGGCACTTATCCGTCTCACCAACGCTGCTGCGCAGCTACCATACGGGTCAGGTGAGACGTAGAGTGCTACGCACTCATCTGAATGCAAGGAAATATAAACTCATTCTTTTTTTCATATCACTCTAAAATCATGTATAAAAATAAAAAACAAGGAGTAATTACAATGTCTCAGGTGCAAGTAACATCAATCGAAGAGGTCAAAGGCGCGGAACAGGCAGAAGCTTCCATGCGTTCTGTTCCTTTATGGCGCAATCGTGACTATATCCTGCTCTGGAGCGGGCAGATGATTTCGTCTGTCGGGTCTCGTGTATCGATGCTGGCTTTTCCGCTTTTTGTCCTTGCACTCACGCATTCTCCAGCACAGGCAGGCCTGATAGGGGCGATGCGTGGACTACCTTACGCTCTTCTTATCCTGCCAGCAGGCGCGCTGGTTGATCGCTGGAATCGTAAACGTGTCATGATTCTTTGCGATATTGGACGTGCCATCGCATTGGGAAGCATTCCTATAGCGCTTGTACTCGGCAGGCTGACAATTGCACAACTCTATGTTGTCTCGTTGGTGGAGGGCACCTTGTTTACCTTCTTTGGCCTTGCCGAGACGGCCTGTCTGCCACAAGTGGTTTCAAAAGAACAACTGCCGACGGCAGCAGCGCAGGGCATGGTTATCGACTCCGTGTCGGGATTGATTGGGCCATCGATCGGAGGAATACTGTACGGTATTGGAAGAGCGGTTCCATTTTTGGCTGATGCGATTTCTTATGGGGCCTCTGTAGTATCGTTGTTCTTCATCAAGGCGAAGTTTCAGGAAGATCGCGACCCCGCGCCATTACATTTGTGGGCTGATATCAAAGAAGGCCTTAGCTGGCTCTGGAAGAAGCCCTTGATCCGCTTCTTAGCATTATTGACAGGTGGGATGGTTGCGCCGGTTGTAGGCTATAGCCTGATTCTGATTGTGATCGCACAGAGCCAGCATGCATCATCTTTTACGATTGGTGTAATCCTGGCCTGTGGAGGAATCGGAAGCATACTTGGCGCGTTTCTTGGTGACGCCGCTACAGAAACACTTTAGCTTTGGGCAGATCATGATTGCTTCAACGTGGATCTGGGCATTGACATGGCTGCTTTTTGCAGTTGCACCTAACCCGTTGATCCTGGGGATAGTTACAGCTGTGACGTTCATTATTGTGCCGATTTACCTGTCAGTGCAGTTTGGTTATCGCCTGGCGCTGATACCGGATCACTTACAAGGGCGTGTCAATAGTGTGTTTCGCCTGATAGCTTTTGGGAGCGAGCCAATTGGCCTGGCAGTGACGGGAATTTTGTTGCAGGCGTTCGGACCAGTAACGACAGTGCTGGTGCTGTTCGTGCCGCAATTCATTCTGAGTATTGCTGCAACGCTCAATAAAGGTTTGCGAAATGCGAAGCCGATTGAGGAGCTGATAGAGGATTAGTGGAAGTGTGAGAAAAGCACTTATTACGCTTTGTGATCATTACCTCCAACAAACACAACACCCCGACATTTGCCGAGGTGTTGTGTGTTGAGTCCCGAGAAGTATCCTGTACACATTATTTCTATATGTTATATTCAATATATGGATAATAAACGCAAAGTAGCGCTCTTTACTGCACTGGCTGCAGTCTGCGCTGCTACCACTGCACCACTTGCTGCTTATCAATCAATCGTCCATATTTTTTTGATACTGCCACTTGTATTGATGGGTATTTTTCTATTTGTAGCAGGGTACTACGCAGGTCTAGCTCGTAATCCGAAATAAAGGACGAGTATAATGCCAGTATCATTGACAATTGTGGTATATTACTGGTGATGCACCCGTAGCTCAATGGATAGAGCACTTGACTTCGGATCAAGGGGTTGCGGGTTCAAGTCCTGCCGGGTGCGCTCCATGAACCCGCCTTTAATGGCGGGTTGTTTATTTTTGGATTTGTTCCAGGTGCTTCTTTCCCGGCACACACCGAGAAAACTCCTTCATTTAAGCTTGATCTGTTAGCTTGAAACATGCAAGTAATCCATCTCCCATTATTTCCCGTAAATACAAATAGAAAGACTGCTAGAAGCTTTCTCGCAGCATTAGAAGAGAATCAGAGCCAATTGTTATGTCATGTTTGTTGATTTGTTCAGTTGTCTCAAGAAGGAGAAGTTATCATGAACAGTATTCGTTTTGTCCCGTCAAGTGTACACGGCATCTTTGATTATATCGGAGGTATTGCCTTAATTGCATGCCCATTCATCTTTGGATTTTATAGTATGGGTGGCATTGCTGTTATCCTGCCTATCGTATTAGGCGTCGGGCTTATCGCCTACAGTCTTTTGACCGATTATGAGCGTGGTATACCTGGATTGAAGTTTATCCCAATGCCAGTGCATCTTATACTGGATTTTGTTGCTGCTGTGTTTCTCGTTGCTGCACCATTTCTGTTTGGCTTTGCGAATCAAGGCTTGAATGTGTGGCTGCCATTTGTTATTGCTGGTGTCGGCGTCATTATTCTGGTACTCGTTTCGCAGACACATGCGTATATGAAGGCAAAGGCGAAGGCTGTAGCATAGGCTCAGTGTAGAAAAACTCATTAGTAAAATAGCGCTCATTTAGAGCGCTATTCCCTCCAAAAACGTATATCTTTACCATTCATCTTTGATGTATCTCCTCTTCTCTATTCCAAGGATATGATATTCCCCTCGGAAATTTCACTCTATTGCTATTAATTGTTTGTTCGAGTAGTCAAACTTGGAATATAATACTCATCCAGGGGGAATAGCAATCCGAATATCAAACCCTCTATCTATTCATTCATGAATCAAATAAGCCTCGTCGTCACTGAGCAATGGTTGAGATGATCCTGTAGATTCTGCCCTGTCAAAGCAGTTCAATTCCAAATGGAAGCGCTACTCGTTTCGTTGAGATGTGTGATAAGGTATCGAGCGATGAAGAAATCAGCACTTGCTGTTTTATATTATATAGAAAAAGCCATTCCAGGAATCAGGGTTGCACGTACCTACGAACGACATTGGCTGTTGGTTGACCTGTTTGCAGGAGTCACAATCTTTGCTATGCTCGTACCTCAAGGAATAGCCTATGCGCAACTCGCCGGGGTCACTCCAGTAGCTGGACTGTACACTGCCATAGGTGCAATATTGGGTTATGCGCTCTTTGGAAGTTCGCAGCGACTAATGATTGGTCCAGAGTCAACTACTGCATTGATGGTCGCTACAGCAGTGGCGCCTGTTGCAGCTGGAGCTGACCCTGCACGCTTTGCTTTACTTGTAACACTTATGGCGTTGCTGGTCGGAGTTATTACACTTATCGCGGGCCTTGCGAGGTTTGGCTTTCTTGCCGATTTCGTTTCCAAGCCGATCTTGATTGGCTACATTACCGGAGTAGCGATTATCATGATCGTGAGCCAGTTAGGCAAGCTATTCGGCATTCCAATCCAGAATGAAAATTTCATTTTGCAGATCGCGGAATTGTTCACGCATCTGGGTCAAACGCGCATATTGACACTAGCGATCGGACTTGTGCTACTCGTATTTCTCCTCGTGCTTCGTCGCTTTGCCCCGAGAGTCCCAGGTGGTCTCATCGTTGTAGTTGTGATGACTATCATTTCAGCGATCTTGCAATTGGATACGTACGGGGTAGCCATTGTTGGTCCGATCACACCTGGGCTTCCCAAGCCAGGACTGCCTGATGTCAGCCTCAGCGATGTGTGGAACCTCCTGCCCTCTAGTCTTATTTTGACTCTGATTGTATTTACCGATGCAGTACTAACAGCGCGCGTGTTCGCCGATAAGCGTGGAGAGAAGGTTAATGCAAACCGTGAGTTGATCGGACTGGCAGCATCTAATATCATTTCTGGATTATTCCAGGGGTTCCCGGCGGGGGCAAGTCAATCACGGACAGCAGTCGACGATACATCTGGGGGGAAGACACAACTGGTTGGAATCGTAGCCGCCGCATTGTTAGTGGCCTTTTTGCTGTGGTTTACCCATTTACTTGAGAGCTTACCTCAAATGGTGCTGGGAGTTATCATCATAGCTGCTGCGATTAGCCTGATTGAGATCAAGCCTCTGCTGCAGGTGTATCGTGTGCGGCGGGTCGAGTTCTTTCTTGCATTGGTGACACTGATCGGAGTCTTAAGTATCGGAGTCATGGCGGGTATTCTGGTTGCAGTTTTACTGGCACTTATCGTGGTGATAGGTCGCATCTCGCGTCCCCACGATGCAGTGTTAGGCGCAGTCAATAGGGGTTGACGGATACCAGGATATTGAGGCGTATGCTAATAGTGAGACAGAACCTGGATTGATCGTATACCGATTTGATGCGCCACTATTCTTTGCCAATGCAGATTACTTTCTTCATCAGGTGCAAGAATTAATTGATGAAGCTATTCCATCCATTGATTGGTTGCTGATTGATGCTGAGGCAATTGTCGATATCGATGTAACTGCAGTTGAAGCGCTTAGTAAATTGCAAAGTGAACTGGAGGGTAAGGGAGTGGTCATGGCGATCGCACGTGCGAGCCAACCCTTGCAGGAAATACTTCAGCGAGCTGGTTTAACCGAAAGAATTGGAGCCTCATATTTCTTTCCAACAGTGCGCACAGGAGTGCGAGCTTTCATTGAGCAGCAAGAAGAGTTGACCGGAGAAACATCTTAACATTATTTTCTTTATGAGAAGTTAGCTGACAAGGAGAAATGGTTATGGCTGATGCAGAGCAGATCAGGCTTCAGGATGCCCAGGAGAATACAAAGCCGTGGTACCGTTGGGGTCCGTATCTGAGTGAACGCCAGTGGGGTACAGTACGCGAGGATTATTCATTCAATGGTGATGCATGGGATTATTTCCCGCATGACCACGCCCGCTCGCGTGCTTACCGGTGGGGAGAAGATGGGTTGTTGGGTATGTGTGATGATCAAGGGATATTGTGTTTTGCTCTCGCACTCTGGAACGAGGCTGACCCAATTTTGAAAGAGCGGCTGTTTGGCCTGACAAATGCTGAAGGCAACCATGGTGAGGATGTGAAGGAATATTATTTTTTTCTCGATAATACACCCACCCACTCTTATATGAAAGCTTTGTATAAATACCCGCAGCGCGCTTTCCCTTATGATGATCTTGTCGAAACGAATCATAATCGCAATCGTGAAGAACCCGAATATGAACTCATCGATACAGGAATATTTTCAGAGAACCGGTATTTTGATATTACAATGGAGTATGCCAAAGCTGATCCGCTTGATATCGTGATTCGCATCTCTGTCACCAATCATGGACCAGAAGCAGCTCCGCTTCACTTATTACCCACATTATGGTTTCGCAATACATGGGACTGGGGATATGATAATCGCAAGCCAATGTTGACTGCCCTTCCGTCTGCGCCAGCACAACCTGGTTCGGAACAGGATGCTTGTTTCATCCACTCGCAGCACTTTGATCTAGGCGACTACTGGCTGGCATGCCAGGGCAAACCAGAATTACTTTTTACCGAGAATGAATCAAATGCTGAGCGACTATGGGGGGCTGAAAACCGCACTCCATTCGTTAAGGATGGTATTCACGAAACGATAGTTAAGGGTGCTCAGGGAAAAGTCAATCCTCAAGGAGTGGGCACCAAAGTTGCTGCCCATTATACATGGCATATTGGGCCAGAAGAAACGCAAACTGTTCTATTGCGTTTATCAGCAAGCCAGCAGCAGGCTCCTTTTGCTCATGCAGGTGAACTTTTCGATTTGCGAATGAAAGAAGCGGATGCCTTTTACGAGGTCTTGTGTGATGCTCCAAACGACGATTCCAAAGCAGTGCAACGACAGGCGTTTGCTGGTTTGCTGTGGAGTAAACAGTTCTACATGTATGATGTCGAGAAGTGGCTACGTGGCGATCCTGCTGAACCAACCCCACCGCCACAGCGTAATCGTAATACTGCCTGGCGACATCTCACCGCCTCTGAGATCATTATCATGCCTGATACATGGGAATATCCCTGGTTTGCGGCGTGGGATCTGGCATTTCATTGCATCACAATGGGCTTGATTGATATGGATTTTGCCAAGAAGCAAATACTTTTGCTCCTTCGTGAATGGTACATGCATCCGAATGGACAATTGCCTGCCTACGAATGGGCATTTAGTGATGTCAACCCACCTGTTCATGCATGGTCCGCATGGCATTTATACAAACGAGATAAGACGACCACTGGCAAAGGTGATATTGACTTTCTGGAGAGCGTGTTCCACAGGCTTTTGTTGAATTTCACCTGGTGGGTCAATCGCAAGGATGCGGAGGACAATAATATTTTTGAGGGCGGTTTCCTGGGACTGGATAACATTGGAGCATTTGATCGCAACATGCCATTACCGGATAGTATGGTGCTGGAACAAACTGATGGCACAGCCTGGATGGGTTTGTATTGCTTAACAATGCTCAGGATGGCGATGGAACTTGCGACTGTCAATCAGCGTGTATGTTGATATGGCGACCAAGTTTTTTGAGCATTTCATGTACATCGCCGATGCTATCAACGGAACTGTATCGGGGGATACTGGACTGTGGAATGAAGACGATCAGTTTTTTTATGATCGTATCACAATACCTGATAATGGCGGGAAAATGCCTTTGAAATTACGCACGCTGGTTGGTTTCATACCACTTCTGGCAGTAGAACCCTTTCAACGAGAGATACTGGATGCTCTTCCTGAACTCAATGAGCGCTTGCATTGGTTTATGAAAAATCGTCCCTATTTAATGCATTTGATTGCAACCTGGCAGGATGTCAAAGTGGACGAGGAAACGGAGTTCAGAATGCTCGCTTTGGTGCGAGGCTCACGGCTGAGAAGTCTTCTTAAGTGGATGCTCGATCCACAGGAGTTTCTGAGCGACCATGGTATTCGCTCACTCAGCAAACATTATGCTGCACAACCCTATGAACTCCGTACCCATATGGTGACTTATATCGTGAAGTATGATCCTGCTGAATCGAGCACAGCAGCTTTTGGTGGAAATTCCAACTGGCGCGGTCCAGTCTGGTTCCCCATAAACTATATGCTCGTTGAGGCGCTCGAGAAATACTACCAGTTCTATGGTGATGATTTGCAGGTTGAGGATCCAACGGGTTCCGGCAGGCAACTGAACCTTGAACAGGTGGCGGTTGAACTCTCCCGACGTCTTACAAGTATCTTCTTACGTGATGAGCAGGGACTTCGAGCAGTTTTTGGAACCAACATAACGTTCCAAAATGATCCATACTGGCGGGACTGCATTCCATTTTACGAGTATTACCATGGTGATAATGGACGTGGCGTCGGAGCAAGCCATCAAACAGGTTGGACGGCTTTAGTTGCGAACTTGTTAGAGCGAAGCTGGAAAACAGAAGATTTGTAAATTTTCAAATCAATCCTTTGCTTACGCATAGCTCTGCGTTCAAGATCGAGCCACCTGCTGCACCACGTATTGTATTATGACCAAGCAAGGCAAATTTATAGCTCAGAATGGGGCATGGACGTAGCCTTCCAATTGTGACTGACATACCATGCCCGGCATCACGATCGAGCAGGGTTTGAGGACGGTTGGGTTCGCTGCGGTAGATTAAAACTTGCTCTGGAGCACTGGGTAGCTTGAGTGATTGAGAAACAGAGGTATAGTTTTGCCAGGCTGCAATGATTTCTTCCGGACTGGTGTCTGCACGTAATTCGACGTTAACACATTCCAGGTGTCCTTCTCGCGTTGCAACACGATTGCATTGCGCGCTCACCACCATTGGCGCATCAGTAAATCCTGAACCTTCCTGCCACGTCCCTAGCATTTTGCGGGTCTCGCTTTCCACTTTTTCCTCTTCCCCACCAATATAAGGAATGGCATTATCGAGTATATCGTAGGAAGGTATGCCAGGGTATCCTGCGCCTGAGATAGCCTGCAAGGTCGTGACCATCACTTTGCGCACGCCGAAGGCCTCCTGAAGTGGCTTGAGTGCCATTACCAGTGGCGTTGCCGAGCAATTTGCATTGGTGACAATAGAACCTTTCCACCCACGTTTTTTGCGCTGTTCGATGAGAGCCAATGCGTGATCGGCATTCACTTCTGGAATGAGCAACGGCACATCATCTTGCATACGATAGTTTTTTGCATTGCTGAAGACAGCGATACCTGCTTGAGCGAATGCTGCTTCAATGTCGCCAGCCACTTCGGCGGGTAGGGCAGAAAAAGCGATTTTTACATCACGGGGTAACGCATCTGGAGAGCAGGAAACTACGGGTAATGAGGCAGCAGAGGCAGGCATCTCGCTGCCAGACAAACGCCATTGGGCTACCTGAGCATATGGACGCCCCTCGTGTTGATCCGATGCAGCTAATGCCACTAGCTCAAACCAGGGATGCCCCTGAAGCAACTCGATGAAACGTTGTCCAACCATACCGGTTGCGCCAAGTACTGCGACTGGTATGCGTTTTTGCGTATGCATGATCGTTCTCCGAAATGTATTTAACGCGCTTCTCGTCGCTTCTCTTGAGTCCCATGACGTACCAGTGGAATCACGGGAGCGATCAGGTCGCGATGTAAACAACGTAAAGCTCGTTCGCTGTCTTGATCTTCAACTATCAGAATAATTCCCGAATCTGATGCACCTTGAGTTTCAACAGGGATGCGTTCGCGGGCAAGGGCAGTAATAGCTCGTGCAGAGCTCATTGGATCTGCGGAGAATCCAGAGCCGATACATGCACAGGCTGCTAAGCCTCGTTTACAAGTGACACGCCATGATCCCATATCGTGCTGCAGAAGTTCCAGAATAGAATCCGCTGCCTGCTCTTCGACCATGAATGAAAGATGATAGCCGGATGATGAACAAATGGCGACCGGTGATGCTCCTGCGCGAGATGCCAGAGCAAAAACCTGTCCTGCATTTTCTGGAGCGCCAAACATATCTGTATTTTCGACGGTAATCAGGGCTAGCTGGTGACGTACTGTAATAGCTGCTGCCGCACTTCGCTGGGTCCGTTCTGATCCCACCAACGTACCGCGAGAATGCGGGCGGAAGGTATTACGAACACGAACAGGAATGTTCAGATGCGCAATGGGAATGAGCGTTCGCGGGTGGAGCACTTTAGCTCCAAACCACGATAGCCGCGCGGCCTCGGCGTACGATAATCGTGGTAGCAGGCGAGCGTTTGCCACGATGCGGGGATCCGCAGAAAGCACGCCGTCCACGTCTGTATAAATGGAAACCTCGGTACAATCTAATGCGGCGCCAATAACAGTCGCGGAATAGTCTGAGCCATTACGCCCCAATGTTGTTACAAGACCTGTCGTTGTGCGACCAATGAAACCCGGCATAACCGGTACTATGTTGCGCTCAATCAGAGGGTAAGCAAGCGTCTGAGCATTTACGCGCGTTTCTTGTGTTAGCGGTTCAGCACCGACCACAGTTCCCGGGGTTTGATTCATTTCGCTTAAGGGATGATCGGTGATAATTGCTTCTTCTTGTATTGCGGCAGCATTGCCCCCACTATTGCAAACTGCAGCAGCCACTAGTAGTACAGAAAGTCGTTCTCCCCAGGCGGCTACTGCGGCTGTTCTTAGAGGAATCTCATGTGTGAAGGTTTTGCTAACGCTTAATTTCAATTCGGCTATGTCTTGTTGGAGGACAGAAAATGATGTCTCTAGATTATATATTAGCTGACTATATCGATCTTCTTGTTTGATTGAAAGATGTTTTGCTGCTTCTAGATGTTTCTGCTTTAGTAAATTTAGTTCGGTTTCGCACTCATCGTGTTCGCTAGTATATGCTAATTGCGCGATTCGTAGTAACTGATCGGTTACTCCTGCCATAGCCGAGACGACTACGACAGGAAAATCCTCTCCGATGTCGTTTACTTTGTGGGTGATGATATTTGCAACACGGCGTATACGTTCACCGTTACCGACTGAAGTTCCTCCGAATTTTATGATTTGTATTTTAGTTTCCATAAGGTTGCTCCGAGATGAATATAGATATTTGGCAAATGTCTCATTCTTTTCCGCTTGCCGCCTGTGGCAGCGAAGAAAGAGACATGAGGGTGGACCTGCAATTGCCTCTCCCAAATGCCCGGCCCCCGTGCAGGGGACAAAGTCCCCTGCACCTCCAAGTGTGTGCCCCTACGCTAGCAGGAAACATGCTCACGATTCTAAGCAGTGGCGGGTTCGCTTGCCTTGAGGGTCGCGGCCCGTAAGGCCTGATCCAGGTCGTCGATCAAGTCATCGACTGTTTCAAGGCCGATGGATAGTCGTACGAAATCGGGTGTGACACCTGTTTCGAACTGCTCATCGGGCGTCAATTGTGAATGGGTTGTGCTGGCAGGGTGGATGATCAAAGATTTCGCATCTCCGACGTTAGCCAGGTGCGAGAACAACTCAACGTGGCGAATCAATTGTTTACCTGCCTCTAGTCCTCCCTTAATTCCAAAGCCAAGAATTGCTCCATACCCGTGGGTATGGTATTTTGCAGCCAGTTCGTGCTGTGGATGGCTCTTGAGACCTGGATAGCTTACCCAATTGACGGAAGGATGCCCCTCCAGGAATTCTGCGATACGTAAAGCATTCTGGCTATGGCGTTCCATACGTAGTGGTAGCGTTTCCAGACCTTGCAGGAAGAGGAAGGCGTTGAAAGGAGCGACGGCTGGCCCAAGATCGCGCAATAATTGCACTCGAGCTTTGATAATATACGCTATATTACCTAACGCTTCAACATAGCGCAGGCCGTGATAGGACGGGTCTGGCTCAGTGAATCCGGGGAAGCGCCCGCTGGTCCAATCGAAATTGCCACTATCCACAATTACGCCGCCGATGGAAGTACCATGGCCGCCAATGAACTTGGTGGCCGAGTGGATAATGATATCACAACCATGCTTGAAAGGCTGCACGAGGTATGGGGTAGGGAGTGTGTTATCCAGGATGAGTGGAATGCCATTTTCATGCGCAATATCTGCTACAGCCTGGATATCCAGGGTATCGAGGCGTGGATTACCTACTGTTTCGGCGAAAATCGCCTTTGTGCGCTCATTAATAGCGGGACGGAAATTCTCAGGGTCGCGGCTGTCGACAAATCGGACAGTAATACCAAGCTTGGGGAGTGTATAGTGGAACAGGTTATAGGTGCCACCATAGAGACTGGCAGAGCTAATGATTTCGTCGCCTGCCTGGGCGATGTTGAGTATAGCCAGTGTTTCTGCTGATTGGCCTGAAGCTGTAGCTAGCGCACCAACGCCGCCCTCGAGAGCTGCTATACGACGTTCAAAAGCATCCTGAGTGGGATTCATGATACGAGTGTAGATATTTCCAAACTGTCTGAGTCCAAAGAGGTCTGCTGCATGTTCCGGGCTATCGAAGACATACGAGGATGTCTGGTAGATGGGTACCGCGCGAGCATTGGTTGCGCTGTCCGCTGTCTCCTGGCCAGCATGCAATGATAGCGTTTCGAAGCCATAGGTACGATTGTTGTTGAGTGCCATAGATGTGTTTACTCCTTTATCAAATTTAGCGCATCGGTCATCTGCTTCCATTCCTTTAGAAAAGCATCATGACCGTGCGGAGAATCAAGCTCCGCATAGATCGCATTACTACCTGCAGCTCTTGCCTGGTCAGCTAACCAACGCACACGCGCTGCAGGAAAAAGAAAATCCGAACGAATGCCAATGAAGAGTGCCTTACTGCGCAATCGGCTTAGCGCATCTTCGATAGAGGGATACTCCTCGCTAACGTCATACAAATCCATTGACCTACTGATATAGAGATAGCTATTCGCGTCGAAACGCTTGACCAGGGATTGTCCTTGATAATACAAATAGCCTTCTACATCAAAGCGCTCACTCAGATCAGTGAAACCGCTGGGCGAAGCCACGTCTTGTTTGCGAGCAGGTTGGCGAGCAAACCGCAACTCCATTCCTTCCTCGCTTTGATAGGTGATCATCGCGAGCATGCGCGCAATTGATAACCCGGCTTCTGGACCTTGTCCAGGAGCATAGTTGCCGTTTAGCCAGCGAGGATCAGAGAGGATGGCTTGCCGTTGCACCTCGCTGAACGCGATTGCCTGGGCAGTCAGCGCTGCTGTTGCCGCGACTACGATTACGTTTTCAACCAGATCTGGATAAGCAACCGCCCATTCCAGTGCCTGCTGTCCACCAATTGAACCACCAGCAACCATATGGAGCCGACGCACTCCGAGGTACTCGATCAATCGTCGTTGAGTTTCCACCATATCACGTATTGTAATGACGGGAAAACGCATGCCGTATGTTTGCCCGGTACCGGGGTCAATTGATGAAGGGCCAGTTGTGCCATAACAACCTCCCAGTACATTCGAGCAGATGACGAAGTAGCGAGAAGTATCGAAGAATCTGCCTGGCCCGATAAGCGGGTTCCACCAGGCTACTTTTGTATCATCTGGCTTTTCGGTATCGTGGGCATGTGAATTTCCGGTGAGCGCATGCGTAATCAGAACGGCATTATCGCCATTAGCGTTGAGTTTGCCCCATGTTTCATAGGCCACTGTTATGGGGCCAAGTTGTCCACCGCGTTGCAATGGCAGCACATCAAAGGTGTACTGACGCACACGATTTGAAAGGTTGGTACGCGTGCTGGTCACATCTTCGTGGTCCAACTGTGTCACCATTGTCACTCCTTTCTGATCAACAAGACTCTCAGCCACATGAAATCGTATACGCTACAGGTTACGAGATCAACTTACTGATCTGGCAATAAAAAACAAAACCCCTCACCCTGACAGGGGCGAGGGGTAAACGATCTTCGCGGTACCACCCTGGTTCATTGGTGCTTCACAACACCAACCTTTGTGAGTGTTTGGGAGACACATGTATCTCCTGGCACTCTAGCTTATAACGAAGCTAACCGGCACAGTCTACATACCTATCAAAAAGGTGTTCAACTTGCAACTCAGAGGTCATATTCAACGCTGGTGCGGCGCTGGCATCTCATCATCACCAACTCTCTGTAGCCGTCCTTGTCGCTTACTCGTCCTCATCAAAGTCATTCAAACACGCAGATAACAAAAAACCCCTGCATCTCAGGGGTTTAGCTGCGTCGCTTTCCCCTCATCTCGCGGAATATTCCGCCGGAATTGGCACCCTTCCTGCAACGTTGCAGGTGGGTTGTCGGGTTTCATCGGGCCGTTTCCCTCCACCCCTCTTGATGAGAGCAGATATTGCTGCGTATATTAAATTGTAAGGGAACTTTTTATTTGTAAGTAAGTATACGAAGAAATACACGTAAAGTCAAGGTTTTTGAGAAAGAAACAAGATATGAAGAACATTCGTCTCTCCCTTGTGGGTTTTGGCGTTGTTGGCCAGGGATTCGCTGAACTGATCATGACGAAACATGCTTTTCTAAAGCAACATTATGGAGTGGATATAAGCCTGGTTGGAGTTGCTAATTCACGGCATGGTTTTGTCTATCGTCAAGATGGGCTGCATATACCTACATTATTACAACTTGCAACGGAGAAAGCTCCGCTGACAGTTTATCAAGGGGCATCGCATTGGGATAATGTCTTAGAAGGATTACAAGCTAGCAGTGCGGATATACTTGTCGAGGTGACGCCTACGAATTTACGCGATGCAGAGCCGGGGATGAGTCATATTCGCGCAGCTCTCTCGAAAGGTATGCATGTAGTAACCGCGAATAAAGGGCCTGTTGCCCTGGCTGCGAACGAACTGCTTTCACTAGCGCATCAACATGGGGTACAGTTACGAATGGAGTCGACCGTTATGGCGGGCACTCCTGTAATCAGCACGATTCATGAAGGTATGGCCGGGGCGCAGGTAGTTGCAATGCGTGGCATACTCAATGGAACTACGAACTACATTTTGAGTGCGATGTCTGAGGGTCGCGATTATGTTGAAGTTCTTGCAGATGCGCAAGAAAAGGGGTACGCTGAAACTGATCCCACTGCTGATGTAGAGGGCTATGATGCAGTAGCAAAAACCCTCATCCTGGCAGCACTTGTATTTGGTTATACGCTTAAACCAGAACAGGTAGTTCGTAAGGGTATAACGGAGATTACGCGCGAGCAAATCCAAGCAGCAATTGACCAGGATAAAAGAGTCAAACTCATTGCTTCATTACGCATGTTATCAAATGGGGATGGAGAGAAAACGAATCTTGAAGCTCGTGTCGAGCCAACTGTATTGCCTTTGACCGATCCACTGGCACGTGTTGAAGGTGTGACCAATGCACTCACGATCCACGCGGATACGCTCGCAGAAGTGACGATCATCGGGCCAGGCGCAGGCAGCATACAAACGGGCCAGGGATTGCTGGCCGATGTCCTGGCATGTGTTCGGTAGATGCAATAGAAAAATTGGTCTTTAGAGAAGGCAGGTTTATAGTTAAGATCACCATAAAATCCTGAAAAATTTTGAATTGGTCGAACAGGGGTTGACAAACAAAGAGAGAGTAGTGTATCCTCAGAAACAATGAACGGTATAGAGGGCTCCAGCAATGTTGCTGTCGAGGGCCTCTATATGATTTTCAAGAAACTACATATCAGCAGGTCGTAATTTGGAGCAGTAAGATGACAGCAACGTGGAGCGCAATGACACAGCCAGCAATGTTCGCTGGTACAGACCGCGCTAAGCGTATGCCATTTTTCATGCATCCTATGTGTATGGCGACTGCTGCAACAGCAAGCAAGATGATTACCGGAACCGGCGTATTAACGTCGGTTTCTTTATTTGTTCTCTTGCTTGCCGTCGTCCTTTTACTCCTTGTAAACCTTTTGGTAGTAACTGGCCTCATCCTTAGCGGCCTTACCGGACTTGTACTTGTAAGTCTGGTAGGGCTTACAGGGGGACTAGTTCCCAGCACGGCACAGGGAGATTAAAGGAAGCAACGGCGCGACCAGTACAAAGTAGGTAACCTGACAACGAGGACCTCCCGTAACGGATGGTTCTCGTTTTTTTATTGTCTTTATTCATAACATATTGCAAGGAGGAGCTATGAACGTAGCTGCAACGATTACTCAAAAGCCAGAGGGAGCCACAATTTACCAGGCCCATAGAGCTGCGGAGGCTAATGAGGTACGCGAATTGACAGGTAGTCAGATTCTCTGTGAGGCATTGATGCGCGAGGGAGTAGAATTTATGTATGGTTACCCGGGTGGCGCCATCATGCCTTTTTATGATGCATTGACCTCCTATCCAGCATTGCGTCATGTCTTAGTGCGACACGAACAGGCGGCGGCGCACGCAGCAGATGGCTATGCACGAGCAACAGGCAAGGTTGGTGTGTGTGTAGCTACGAGTGGTCCAGGTGCCACAAATCTTGTAACAGGGCTGGCTACAGCGTTATATGGATTCCACGCCAATTGTAGCTATTACGGGTCAGGTGGCGCGTCCATTTATCGGTCGAGATGCCTTCCAGGAGACGGATATACTCGGTGTGACACAGCCAATCACCAAACATAATTTCCTGGTACAGCGTGTCGAAGATCTGGCGGAGATCGTGCATGAAGCATTCAAGCTTGCTCGCGGAGGTCGTCCAGGTCCGGTAGTCATTGATGTGCCAAAGGATGTACAGTTTAGCACAACCCAGTATCGCGCTTCAACATCAATCAGTTCGATAGAACGTTTTCGGTCAACACGTGCTCCACGTCCTACAGCAGAATCGCTAGCAAAAGCCGCTGAATTGATCAAAGGGGCACAAAAGCCACTAATTATGTCAGGGCCATGGTGTGATCATGGCGAATGCTTACGAGGAATTGCATACATTCGCTGAGAAGACCAACATACCGGTAATTACCACTCTGCTTGGACTCAGCGCTTTTCCTGAGACACATCCCTTAGCATTAGGCATGCCAGGAATGCATGGTCCAGCTCATGTCAATCGCGCAATCGGAGAATCCGATCTCATCATTGGTGTCGGATTGCGTTTCGACGATCGTGTCACTGGCAAGGCAAGTGAGTTTGCCCCACATGCTCGTTTCATCCACATCGATATCGATCCCTCTGAGATGCATAAGGTGAAACGCGCGGCAGTGCCGATAGTGGCTGACGCCAAAGAAGCTCTGGCGAAAATTATCGAAACAGTTGAACAGGGTGATACATAGCGCATGGATCAATGAAGTACGCGGTTGGGAGGCTGAGAATAGCGAGCGCAGCGCAAGCGTTCAACGCAGCCAGGAGCATCCAGATCCAATAAGTATCCTGGAAGCGATACGCAGTGCCACGAAAGACGAGGCCATCATTGTATCCGATGTGGGCCAGCACCAGATGTGGACTGCGCGGCATTATACCTGGACGCGCCCGAATAGCCATATTACTTCAGGCGGCCTGGGTACAATGGGTTTTGCACTTCCTGCTGCCATGGGCGTCAAGATGGGCATACCCGATGCCACGGTATGGGCTGTTGCCGGTGATGGTGGTATCCAGATGAACATTCAAGAGCTGGCTACGTTGAAACAGGAAGGTATCACTGTAAAAGTAGCGATCATGAACAATGGTTATCTGGGAATGGTGCGCCAGTGGCAACATTTCTTCCATAATGGTAACTACTCTGAGACACCGATTACCGGCCCTGACTACGTCAAACTTGCCGATGCCTATGGTCTAACCGGCATGCGTATCACGAAACGAGAAGATGTAGAGGCCGCTGTTCAGAAAGCTATGGACACAGAAGGAACGGTGATCATCGATTTTATGATTGAGTCAGAGGCGAATGTCTATCCAATGGTTGCTCCAGGATCGGCAATAACGAACATGATAGAAGAGAGTCCTAGCCATGAATGATCAAACCCAACAGGGTGCGGCGAGCCAGAAAGGTGGAACAATCTCTGCGCCTACAGTTGAACGACCAGGGCAGGCTGATGCTCCAGCCGGAACCGACCAGACCCATTCAATCATAGTACTTGCGCATGACAGGCATGGGGCGTTGGATCGCATTATCGGCGTACTTCGCCGTCGTAGAGCCAAAATGCAGGGGTTTGCAATTGGTCGAAATGAATTTCCGGGCATGGCGCGTATCACAATCGTCATGAATGATTCAGAAGTAGCTGTAGAGCAGTTAGTAGAGCAATTGCGCAAGATTGTTGATGTCCAGCATGTCGAGAACCTGACATCAGAACAAACAGTCGCCCGTGAACTGGCGTTGATTAAAGTCAATAGTAATGAATCGCAGTATTCGACCGAAATTATTGAACTCGCTCATCAATTTGGGGCACACGTTGTTGATGTATCACAAAAAACCCTCACCCTGGAAGTGACCGGAAGTGAGGAAAAGGTCGAAAAGTTCGTAGATAGTTTACAAGGTTTTGGAATTCGTGAAGTCGCTCGCACCGGTCGTGTAGCGATGATACGCGGAGTGGCGTAAAGAGGTGATTATGCACATTGCGGACATCAGCACATCCAAAGGGCCGATAAATCGGCACCTACGGTGTTCAGGTTCATGTGTTAATCACCATTATCAATCTCCTAATGTATATAGAAATGTGATAGGTCAAGTCATTGACTTTATCTATTCCTCCAATACTACTAGGTAGCCAGGAGGGATATGAGGACTTGGAAAGGAACAATTCATGGCAAATATCTATTATGATGCAGATGCTAATCTCGAACTTATCCAACAAAAACGTGTAGCTGTGATTGGTTATGGAAGCCAGGGGCATGCCCATGCACTCAACTTGCAGGATTCTGGCTGCAACGTAGTTGTAGGTCTGCCTATTAGTAGCAAAAGCAGGGCGAAAGCTGAGGCTGACGGCGTGAAGGTTATGACACCGGCAGATGCAGCAGAGCAAGCAGATGTGATTATGATCTTGATCCCCGATCAAAATCATAAAGAAGTATTCGAGCGTGATATTCGACCGGGGCTTGCCGCAGGCAAAATGTTGATGACGGCGCATGGCTTTAGCCTGCATTACTCGCAAATTGTCCCCCCCGCAGATATTGATGTGGCTATGGTAGCGCCTAAAAGCCCGGGCCACATGCTTCGTCGCCTCTATACGGAAGGTGTAGGGGTGCCTTCACTGTGGGCAGTTTTCCAGGATGCAACGGGCAACGCTGAAGCATTAACCCTGGCCTATGCGCGCGCACTTGGCAGCACTCGTGCAGGTGTGTTGAAAACTACGATTGCTGAAGAGACAGAGACAGACCTTTTTGGCGAGCAGGCTGTTCTGTGCGGGGGCATCACTTCGTTAATTCGCGCAGGCTTCGAGACGCTTGTGGATGCAGGTTATCAACCAGAAGTAGCCTATTTTGAATGCATGCACGAAATGAAGCTGATCGTCGATTTGATGTATCAAGGTGGCATGAGTTATATGCGCTACTCAATTAGCGATACAGCCGAGTATGGCGATTATGTCTCTGGTCCGCGCATTATCGACGAGCGGGCTCGTGATGAGATGCGCAAGATACTGCGTGAAATTCAAGATGGAACATTTGCCACACGCTGGATTCTCGAAAACCAGGCTGGTCGCCCCAGTTTTCAAGCGATGCGGCGTTCAAATGCCCAGCACCAGATCGAGCAAGTTGGTAGTGAACTGCGTTCCATGATGCCGTGGTTGAACGCAGGCAATAAGAAGCAAGAAATTGCGGAGAAGAAAAGCTGAGAATAAATCGGGCAACCGAAAAGGTTGCCCGATTTGCAAGAGGTATCCCTGGCTGATACTGGTCATTCAATCATTGTCTCTATCCATCCCTTCAATGTCGATATACACAGTTGGGAAGGATGTAAGGACGAGAGGAATCAAAAACATGGCGGACCCTGCGAAATTAAGGATTTTTGACACGACTTTGCGAGATGGAGAACAATCTCCTGGAGCTGCTATGAGCACTGAGGAGAAAATTCAGATTGCGCAACAACTTATACGTCTGAATGTGGATATCATCGAGGCTGGTTTCCCGGCTGCTTCTCCTGGTGATCTTTTAGCAGTGAGAGAGATTGCGCATTCAACTCGAGGCCATGATGTAGCAATTGCTGGACTCGCGCGAGCCAGTGTCAGCGATATCGACGTAGCATGGGACGCTGTCTGTGATGCTGAACAGCCAATGATTCACGTGTTTCTTGCAACCTCCGACATTCACCTGCAACACGCATTGAAAATCGATCGTGAGGAAGCGCTCCTGCAGGTCAAAACTATGGTGAGATATGCGCGAAACCTCTGTACTACTATTGAGTTTTCAGCGGAGGACGCAACTCGTAGCGATTGGGATTATCTCTGCCGTATTTTTGAAGCAGCCATCGATTCAGGAGCAACGACCATCAATGTGCCTGATACGGTAGGATATACATCACCCCAGGAGTATGAAGCGCTTTTCCTTTATCTGCGCAATCACGTAAAGGGTATTGAAGATGTGGTCTTAAGCGCGCATTGCCACAACGATCTTGGCATGGCGACTGCTAATACACTGGCCGCCATTAAGGCTGGAGCGAGGCAAGTGGAGGTTACGATCAACGGACTTGGTGAGCGAGCAGGGAATACCGCAATGGAAGAAGTCGTGATGGCATTGCGAACACGACCGGACTACTTTGGCAATGTTACGACACGCATCGACACACAGGAATTTCTGGCAGCAAGCCACCTGGTGAGCAAACTCACAGGCATTCCAGTGCAGCCGAACAAGGCAATTGTTGGCGAGAATGCTTTCGCACACGAAGCAGAAATGTACCAGGATGCAATGTTGAAAAATCCATTGACCTATGAGATTATGACTCCACAGTCTGTTGGCTGGTCAAACACGAAGCTCATCATGGGCAAACATACTGGACGACATGGCCTGGATGCACGATTGCGACAACTGGGTTATAAACTCGACGTGGGCCAACTCAAAGTTGCTTATAGTCGTTTTCTTGCTCTAGCTGAAGAGAAGAAGTATATCACCGATGAAGATCTGCTCTATATCGTCGAGAGTAGTAAAGAGACTCCGGTCGGGGTGTGAGGCCGCTAGTGTTTTTAACGTTTTTATGTAGGTAACAAGCAATTTACTGAGGGCCGATATGCAGATTAAAATTACATTTGGATTATAAAAGGAGCAGAAGCAGCACAAAGTCCGAAATCATAATCCGTATTAATTTTTGAAAACCCATAATCGACCCCTACGGTTCACCGGGTGAGGATAAACCTCACCCCTACGATCCGGTAATGAACAACAGGAAAAGTAGACCCTCAATATTTCGGGGGACGAGCGAAGCGAGGAGGAATTGTGTGACTCAGATTGAAGCCACGGCATTTGACAAAGCGACTCAAAAGGCAGAAACGCCAAAGATTCCGATGCTTAGCCCTGATAAAGGTTACGCGTACTTCGAGGGGCAGATTGTACCAATGAGCGAGGCTAAAGTGAGCGTCGCGACCCATGCCCTACATTATGGCACGGCTTGTTTCGAAGGGATTCGAGGCTATTGGAATGAACAGCAGCAGCAATTGTATTTGCTCAAATTGCGCGAACATTATGAGCGCATGGCAGATTCGTGGAATGTTATTCGCATGAAGCCGAAAGAATCGGTCGATGACCTGTGCAAAATAACGGTTGAGCTTGTTAAAAAGCATGGGTATCGCCAGGATCTTTATGTGCGTCCTCTGGCTTATAAGTCATCGCGAACGATCAGGCTCACTCTCAGTGCATTGGATGATGCGATTACGATCTATACATTCCCAATGGGAAACTACGTAGATATAAGCGTGGGCTTGAATGTGTGCACCTCATCCTGGAGGAGAGCCAACAGCAATGCCATGCCGGTGCGCGCAAAAGTTACCGGCGCATATATCAATAGCTCCCTAGCAGTAGATGATGCCACTGCAGCAGGATTTGATGAAGCTATCTTGCTCACTCATGATGGCACTGTCTCAGAGGCTAGCTCATGCAATATCTTCATCTTGCGCAATGGTAAGCTCAGCACGCCTGCGCTGTCCGAAGATATTCTGGAAGGTGTCACACGCAATGCACTCATCGATCTGGCGCGAGATGAATTCGGTATACAAGTTGAGGAGCGTCGAATTGATCGTACTGAGCTGTATTCGGCTGAAGAAATCTTCGTGTGTGGCACAGGAGTGCAAGTTTCACCTGTTTCTAGCGTAGATCGCCGTCCAGTAAAGTCGGGTAAACCCGGCCCTCTGACGATGAAGTTGCAAGAACTCTACCTCTCCGCTTGCCGGGGAGAGAATGAAAAATATAAAGATTGGGTTACACCCGTCTATGAATAAGGAATTGAAATGCGTTCAGATCAGATAAAAGTAGGCTTTGAACGGGCGCCACATCGTGGTTTGCTGCGCGCAACGGGTGTGGTAGGCGAAGGTGATTTTCATAAACCGTTTATAGCCGTTTGCAATTCGTATGTTGATGTCGTGCCTGGACATGTCCACTTGCAGGCATTTGGCAAACTTGTCAAAGAAGCAATCCGAGCCGCGGGTGGAGTGCCTTTTGAGTTCAATACCATCGGGGTTGATGACGGTATCGCAATGGGCCATATTGGTATGAAATACTCGCTACCGAGCCGAGAGTTGATTGCTGATTGTGTTGAGACGATGGTCGAGGCTCATCGCTTTGATGGGATGGTGTGTATTCCTAATTGTGACAAAATCGTGCCCGGTATGCTGATGGCTGCAATGCGAGTCGATATCCCTACAATCTTCGTGAGCGGTGGTCCAATGGCTGCTGGCAAGCTTGCTGATGGTCGGTCTATTGATCTCATCAGTATCTTCGAAGGTGTTGGCGCTTATCAAGCTGGTAAAATAGATGACCGCGAATTGTTGGAACTTGAACAGCAGGCCTGCCCGACATGTGGTTCATGTTCGGGAATGTTTACTGCTAACTCAATGAACTGCCTGATGGAAGCATTGGGTATGGCGCTACCGGGGAATGGCTCCTATCTTGCAACAACCGAAGCGCGCCAGGAACTGGTTCGTGAAGCAGGCCGCATGATTATGCGCTTGATAGACGCCGATCTCACACCGCGTAAGATCGTCAATGCGGAGTCCATCGACAATGCTTTTGCTCTTGATATGGCTATGGGTGGTTCGACCAACACAGTGCTACACACACTGGCATTAGCGCAGGAAGCTGGAGTCGAGTATTCGCTCGAGCGTATCAATGCGG
This sequence comes from uncultured Chloroflexia bacterium, assembly GCA_963702765.1. Lineage (GTDB taxonomy): Bacteria > Chloroflexota > Ktedonobacteria > Ktedonobacterales > Ktedonobacteraceae > DATMNR01. The sequence goes on along the minus strand of CAVPEB010000033.1, from coordinate 61,812 downwards.
TAGCGATGCGCACACCCCATCTCTGCAAAGTTAGCCCATCAGGGAAGTGGCATATGGAAGATGTTGATCGAGCAGGTGGTATCAGCGCTATTCTGAAGGGAGCTTTCCAGGAAGCCTGGGGCGCTCAATCTTGATCGACCGACCGTGACACTCAAAACACTGGGTGAAAATATTGCTGAGGCTGAGATAAAAGATCACGAAGTGATTCGTCCGATCGATGCACCACACAGCGAACGCGGAGGGCTTGCATTACTCTTTGGCAATCTTGCTCCTGATGGTGCGGTTGTGAAAGTTGGAGCAGTTTCTCCTTCCATGATGCACCATTGTGGACCTGCACGTATCTACAACTCACAAGAGGATGCCTGCGCGGGTATTCTGAATGGACAGGTCAAGGAAGGCGATGTTGTTGTAATCCGCTATGAAGGTCCAAGAGGCGGCCCAGGTATGCAGGAAATGCTGGCGCCTACTGCCAATATTGTAGGTATGGGTCTGGGTGAGAAAGTTGCGTTGATCACCGATGGGCGGTTCTCTGGCGGTACGCGCGGAGCATGCATTGGCCATGTTTCTCCAGAGGCAGCAGCAGGCGGTCCAATTGCGGCACTCGTCGATGGCGATATGATCAATATTGACCTGGTTGAAAATCGGTTGGATGTGAATTTGAGTCCTGAGCAAATCGCGCAACGACTTGAGAATGTGACTGTGCCTAAAGAACGAGTGAAGAGTCGCTGGTTGCGCCGTTATGCCTCGATGGTAACTTCTGCAAATACGGGGGCAGTGCTGGCTGAGGTTTAAATTTTATGGAGTGGGGCGTGTGTAGGGAAGCTGGACAGCGCAAGGGTCTTAAACACATGTCCGAGTTGAGGTGAAGACGCGTGTAGGGGAACCGGGGCGACGCAAGCGTCCCCACACCACCCATACGAATTGAGGTGAGATGCGTGTAGGGGAACCAGGACAGCGCAAGCGCCCCCACCTTTCCCAACTCAGCCCCTGTCCCTACAGAATTTCACATATAAACCTCTGATCAGTTTGTTTGATACGGAGATATTATCTATGCCAAAAACAATGTTCGAGAAGATTTGGGATTCTCATGTGGTGGGTGAGGCGGTTGGTGGCACTACTATTCTGTATATCGATCGTCATCTCATACACGAGGTAACGTCACCGCAGGCTTTCGCTAGTTTGCGACTTGCTGGCCGCTCGGTGCATCGGCCCGATGCTACCATTGGTGTGCTGGATCATAATATTCCAACAGTTCCGGGCAGGCGGATGTTGGATGTGGTGGATGATCAGTGTGCTGAGTCAATCATGACATTGGAGAAAAACGCTCAAGAAAATGGAATCACCCTGTTCAAGATGTCAGACGCGCGGCAGGGCATCGTGCATGTGATAGGACCAGAGCAAGGACTGACGCTGCCGGGAATGACCATTGTGTGTGGAGATTCGCATACCTCCACGCATGGCGCGCTGGGAGCCTTAGCCTTTGGCATCGGCACCAGCGAAGTCGAACACGTGCTGGCCACCCAATGCCTGCTGCAACAGCGACCCAAAACCATGCACATCCGCGTCGAAGGAACGCTGGCTGCTGGAGTGACCGCCAAAGACCTGGCGCTGGCCATCATCGGCCAACTGGGAACCGGCGTTGGCACCGGCCACGTCATCGAATTCAGCGGGTCAGCCATTCGCAGCCTCTCGATGGAAGGACGCATGACGCTGTGCAACATGGCCATCGAAGCGGGAGCGCGCGCAGGCATGGTCGCCCCCGACGAGAGCACCTTCGCCTACATCAAAGGACGGCCCTACGCCCCCAAAGGCGAGCAGTTCGAGCAGGCAGTGCAGGCGTGGCGAGCGCTGGCCAGTGACCCTGGCGCGCACTTTGACGCCGAGTACGAGGTCAGCATCGAGGGGCTGGGACCCCAGGTCACCTGGGGTATCAACCCCGGCATGGTCGCAGATGTGGGAGGCGTCGTGCCCGACCCAGCCAAGCAAGAGGATCCCGAAGCGCGCAAAGCCTACGAGCGAGCGCTCGCCTACATGGGACTGAGCGCAGGGCAGAAGATCACCGACATCGCGGTCGATACCGTCTTCATCGGCTCGTGTACCAACTCGCGGTTGGAGGATCTGCGGCAGGCAGCCCGGTATGTGCAAGGCAAGCAGGTCTCCCCACATGTGCGAGCGATGGTGGTGCCAGGCTCGACGCAGGTGCGACGCATGGCGGAGGAGGAAGGGATCGCCGACATCTTCCGGGAGGCGGGTTTTCAGTGGAGAGAGGCGGGATGCAGCATGTGTATTGCCATGAATGGGGATCAGCTTTCCGAGGGAGAGCGGTGTGCCTCCACGAGCAATCGCAACTTCGAGGGACGGCAAGGTCGAGGTGGACGCACCCACCTGGTCAGTCCCGCCATGGCTGCTGCTGCTGCCATCGCTGGCCATTTTGTCGATATCAGAGAATTGATGTAGGTTCATAGGTGGTTTTTTGGGTGTATGAAACGAAGATAGTAGTTTTATGAGTTCAATTAAATTTACAATTCTCCCGGCTCCTGAAATCCTCAAAAACGATGTTGAGTGCTTTAGGATAGCTGAATATAGCGGCGAGGAAGGATTGGCAATAAAAGTATCGCCTGGTGGCGTGCCTGGTATTGTCTTTCAACAGAACAACGGGCGGTCCGCGATTGAAAACATCATCACCCATTCGGGGCGTGCCGCCTCCCCACCACCCTTATTTCTCTATGGACCAGGTACAGTGCCAACTCTCATGCATTACAAAAGAGGCTCGCGTACGACGATGCAAGTTGTTTTCAAGCCCCACGCCCTACAAACACTCCTTGGTATAAACGCAGCAGCACTGACCGATGGGTGGGCGGACCTTCATGAATTTTCAGCCGAGGATCTTCAAGTTCAACTGATTGAAGCCAGGAACGAGCAGGAACGTATGACTTTACTCACCAGCTTTTTATTGGCCATGTTCAAGCAGGCGAAAACGAGAGATACGTTAGTGGAAGAAAGCCTGCGTTTCATCCACAAAAACATTGGTTCAATGCATGTAAAATACGTACTTGACTACTTGAATATATCCGAACGCCAGTTTGAAAGAAGATTCACCCAGACGGTGGGTCTTTCACCCCACCTGTATATTCGGGTGAAGCGTTTTAATGAAGCGATACGACTCATCAAAACCAGAAAGTTTGAAAGACTGACAGATATTGCCTATGCCCTAAATTTCTATGACCAGTCCCATTTTATTCGCGACATAAAAGCATTTTCTGGCATTACCCCCAAAAGCTTATCTCAAAAGGTGGATGACTACCACTACGATCAAGCGGGATATTCTTATGTATGAACATGACGGTTTTTTACAAGTATGAAAGGGATTGCTCATGTATACTACAGCCAGGTATAGATGTAATTTAGGAGGCAACTAATTATGAGCAAAGTCGTTGTATTCAATAATCTGACGCTCGACGGGGTTATGCAGGCACCGGGATGGCCTGACGAAGATCGCCGTGGCGGCTTCGAGTACGGTGGCTGGGCGACGCCCTACGCCTCGATGGAAGCCGCAGATGAAAGCCTGGCCCATACCGGTGCCCTGCTGACGGGACGACGGACCTACGAGGACTTCTACACCGTCTGGCCCAACCACACTGACAATCCCTTCACGGAGGTGCTAAACAACACTCAGAAGTATGTTGCATCAACGACGCTGCAAGAGCCGCTCCCGTGGGTCAATTCCACGCTCCTCAAAGGCGACGCAGCGGAAGCCGTGGCCAGGCTCAAGCAGGAGCCTGGCAAGGATCTTGTGATACTTGGCAGCGGAGAACTGATCCAGTCGCTAATGCGGCGTAACCTCGTCGACAAGTACGTGCTCCTGATCCACCCGCTGATTCTAGGATCGGGGCGCCACCTCTTCACCGACGGCGGTTCATTCGCTGCTCTCAGGCTTCTCAACACCAAAACGACGTCCACTGGTGTCTTGATCGTGACCTACCTGCCAGATGAACAGATGGCGAGGAATATGTAAATTGCCGAATTACTACCCCAAGCGTGGAAGTTTTCGAACGTTTGGCGGTCGATAATGACGGTTTTGACGGTGGCCTGGTGTTCTTCATTTCCCTTAGTTGAATAAATTGAGGGTGGAGACACTTGTGTCCTCACCTCTCATTCATGCCACTGAACTCGTTTCTGTTCCTGCAAGTGAGTGAAACGTGAGAGACGGAAACGGTCTAGCGGAACAGGCGGTTCTGTATTAGAGACAAGGCTGCTCAAAATATCTCCAAGCAAAGGTCCAAACTTAAAGCCATGTCCTGATAAACCTGTGGCAAAGATAACGCGTGGATCAGAAGGCAAGCGATCCAGGATGAAATCTTCGTCGGGTGAGACGTCATACATACACGAATCGACACGCGCTATTTGAGCGTCGTTGAGCGCGGGCAAGAGTTCTCGAATTTGCTTGCTGATCGTGGTAATGGCTTGATCGTCTTGAGGAACTAACATTATCTGGATCAGTAGGGGCGCCAAATGCATGTGAAGTGGCCTTTACCCAACCGTTACATCCCTGGTGGATAGGAAATCCGTAAATATCCCCAGCTATAAACGAAGGAAATGCGCCTGTGCCGATAATCGGAGGTGGGCAGGCCAGAGAAATAGAGCAGATACTGGCGAGTCATGCGCACTGGAAGTTGTAAATGAGACAGCAAACGATGGATCCAGGAACCTGTAGCGAGCACTAGGCGGTCTGCCACAATCTCTTGCCCCGAGCTAAGGTGAAGACGGATAGGACGAAGCGGACTATCATTTGTTATGCGGGTTACACGACAAGATTCGTAAATTTCCCCTCCCATGTCGAGTATCAGATCTCGAAGTGTCTGTAGCGAGGTCGAGGCGTGTAGGATGCCTGCTTCATGGTTATACATGCATAGATCGTATGGCCGGGTATTAAATTGGGGAAAGCGCAGTCTGCAAGATTCTTCGGAGAGCAGTTCAACAGGTAGCCCCATTCCGCGTACAACATGGTAGCTCGACTTAGTGAGCGTATCATCTTCATTGCCAAGCATGAGTAAGCCGGTAGGTGTGTAAAGTGTGCGTCCAGATACGTGTTCAAGTTTCTTCCAGCGTTTGAGACTTAATCTGACCATGTTTGAATAGAACGCCTCAGGTCCATATTCAAAGCGCAGCAGGCGCGAAAAGCCATGCGAACTGGAGCGGGTGTGATCGACGACTTCCTGTTCCAGAATAGTTACATTGCGAATTCCCCGGGTCAAAAGTGAATAAGCGGTAGAAAGCCCAACGATACCTGCTCCTACGATAACGATGTGTTGCTGACGTACCATCACAAATTATCTCCTCGAAAGTTTTGTTAAACAAGGATGATTATAGCAGAAAGTACATCTTTTGTCAATAATACATACATTATATAACTCAAAATTATATTATACATACAATGTATGAGGTATGACCATTATTTTGTGAGGACAGTGTTGTGAAGCGATGTGGGAAAATGTGAGGGTAGAATTATATGAGGGATAACATATATTCGTCTAAAAGATGCAGATGTGTGGAAAAGAAGCATAATTGTATATTGGTAAGTGAGTGAGCAAGCTTGTTATATGCAGGATAATAATACATGCAGAGGACATATCGTCATCTAACAGTTATAACATATATAACACTTGTATCAGTTGTATCGAATATTACGATGTTGACATCTACGACAAAGTAAACCTCATCATCAGTATCCTGCAGTGTTTGTTCCTAACGCTACAGCGGGGTGGACAGTGAATTTCAGCCACCCGCTGGCAAGCTAATCATGAATCGCAATACTGATGCAGGTTCTCCTCAATGCCCTCTTCCAGTATTCAGGCGGTCCTGGACACATTGACGAGAGAGGATGCAGTGCACCATTTTCCACAACCGAAGCTGCTAAACGAGCGCCTGTCTGAAGCTAGGAACGACTGGGAAGTTGCTGCAAGGACCAGCGATTGCCATCAGGGTCACTAAAATTCACAAAAGAACCCCATGGCTGCACGTCGATCTCACTGACCTCAGCTCCACGTTTGACCAGTTCCTCGCGAACGGCTTTCACGTCCGAGACCACCAGGAGAAACCCCTCGAGCGATCCAGGCTGCATGGTGGTAATGCCTACCCCAATAGCGATGGAGCAGGCAGAACCGGGAGGGGTCAACTGGACAAAGCGCAGATCCTCCCGTACCTGCTGATCGAAGTCAGCGTGAAAGCCGATCTTCTCGGTGTAGAAGGCCTTTGCACGGTCAACGTCTGTGACAGGTACCATAATCAGTTCAAGTTTCATCTGCATGGAAGTCATTAAGTCTTTCCTCTTTCTTTGTAATTGATGTTTCTTCTTCAAGTATAACCTGAAAAGAGGACAGAATTGCCCCTCTTTTTCGTGATTTTGCTTGAGAGTCAGTCATGATGATCGGCATTTGAACCAGCAAGGAGGCTGCGGCGTAAGACACCTGAGAAGATGATCTTGGACACAGGGAGGTAGTTTGATGTTCAAAATCTCATGTGGTTTTCCCTCAAAGTTATCCCTCCCACCTGCTTAACCCTCAGATGCCTCATCTGTTACACTAAGATCAATCTTGTCAAGAAAGGGTGTCAAAGAAATGCAAGAAGATGAGTATCAAGTTGTTGAGCGCATTCCAACGGTTGAGGAATATCTCGCCTTACGTGAAGCGGTTGGATGGGGGAGACTCGACGAGCAGGTGACGGCGAGAGGGCTTACACATGCCCTGTTCACGGTCTGTTTAGTGCATGAAGGCAACGTTATCGGCTGTGGGCGAGTGATCGGAGATGGAGGGCTGTATTTTTATCTTCAGGACATTATTGTTCTCCCGGCATTTCAAGGCAAAGGGCTCGGGAAACGTCTCATGAAGGCTATTATGGCGTATCTGGAGGAACATGCTCTTCCAGGGGCTTTCGTCGGACTCATGGCAGCAAAGGATGTGAGCAATTTTTACACGCAATTTGGTTTTGCTGTTCGCCCACCTGAACGGCCTGGAATGTTTCGTCCTTAGGAAGGCGTCCGGAAGAGCGAGATGGGAGAGTAGTCAGTCTTGATCTTTCCTGACCCGGCAGGAAGCATCTCCCTGGTCTAGTGATGTATATCCAGGCTTTTTTGTGGCATTGGATAGAATGCTGTATTTCAGTTTATTACATTTGTCGAACCATACGCAGGAATTCAAACTCTGCGCCATTCGTGTGATGCATGAAGGTGTTAAGAGGGGTGAAGCCTACTTGTTCGTAGAGGTGGATAGCTCGTGTGTTAAAAGTTGCTACGCTTAAACTCCACACTTCTACGGAAAAGTGTTCTTGTCCAAATGCCATCCCTGCATTGAGGAACGATCGTCCCAGGCCTTTGCCTGTTAGATCTGGTCGCAAGACCCAGTCCCACCTCGACTGTTTGGCTATCTCGCTTGAAGACAAATAAACCGACGAGTTCGTTTTCCTCATTGAAGACAGAGTAATAGGACTCTTGCCAGCTTTGCGGATTTAATAGCTCCGCTAAATCTTCGGGATCTTGATCCGAATCATAGAAATCGTAAGGTGCTTCATAGTGCCATGAAGCAATCTGATGAGCATCCTCTTGCTTCATCTTGTTTAAGGTGAATTTCATGAGTTACCTCCTTATGGAGATACGTGTAAAAGTTTATTATGGTAGATTGGGAACGTATCTATTGAGCAAATGCGAGGATACGCTCTTCATTATGATTACGAATGTGATTTGATATTTGTCGCACTTGTTGCACTTGTAGCGTTTGTCGCGGATGTGGCGATTGTATCTACATTGTGAGAGGGAAGCGACACTCGCTTCATTCTTAATAAGCGCAAACGGCTCGTGTATACTGTTGGTAAGTACAATCATTGTACTTACCAACAGTATAGGAGGTTTTTCGCATGTTTTCCTCCGATCAGAGCTTCTGCTTGAAGAGGGCACGATTATGACGAGAGCAACAGGCTGATCCACTCGACCGACGACGTCACGTCGTGAAACTGACAGAAGTAGGGCAAGTGGAATTGCAGCAGATTCGACAAGCGAGAGAGAAGGTTGATGAAGCTTTCTTTGCTGGTCTGGACAACAAAGAACAGGAAACGCTGCAGCGGCTGCTTGTCAAACTCTTCATCTCGCTTTGAACAGTCATCCAAGAGATAGCCTTTATACAGAAAGAAGAACATCCATGACAGAAACGATTCGTTTTGATGGAATTAGCCTGCCCGTGAGTGACGTCGAATGCTCCGTTGCATTCTATCAACAGTTCGGTTTTGAGGTCCAGGTCCAACATGCGAACTTTGCCTTACTCCGGTTGGGAGAAGGAACCATCGGATTGCTCAAAATGGATTTGTCGAAGTGGCCGAACGCGCCCCGCGGAGCCATCCATATCGAATTGAGTACTGAGAACCTCGATGCGCTCTTTGAGCAGTTGGAAGCTCAGGGGGTGCATTTCGCCAGTCCTCCTGTTGATCGCTCCTGGGAGCGACAAATGTTTACTAATGACCCCGATGGGTATCGTTTGGAAATCGCTCAGGGACGGCGAGGATAGTCTGAGACACATGGCACGTTCACGCGCCACAACACCAAACGTCATTTTTTGTTCTCTCGCAGTTGCTGGAGCAAATCATCCAACTGGCAGAGAGCATACTGGCTTCCCTAAGCAAGGTGCAAACTAAGCAGCAAGTGGGGAGCTATGAGAGCGCCCGCTGAATGCAACACAATGCTTCACAGCTATTCCCACCTTCTTGCGTCCTTTTTACCCATCAATGGGCAAGAATGGTGATACGATCAGAACGGCACAATTGAAAAGAGATATACAGCATGTCTGGTTGGGAAAATTTCCTGGTTGCGCCGGTTGGAGCTCGGCAGCGCAGGCGGGGCTGGCATTCCTCGGCGTCTCGATCAACCTGGCGCGTATCCTGAGCACTGGTGGACTGGCCGATACTGCCATCCTCTTATTTCTCATGGCCTACTCGCGCCGCAAGATGGACCCTCGCTATTATGGCTATCTCTGGTTTCGTGGCACTATAAGCCTATGCGCCACCGTGCCTTCGCAATCGCAGGCATCGCAGTTCTGGTTTGGAAGTCAGGTGGACTCTACTGGATTGTCCCGGCCACCCTGCTTTCAATTATCGTCGCCATCTACAACGCCTGAGTGCTCCTGGTCGAGATCAATCGGTAATGGACTTTCAGACCAGAAGCTCGTGTGTGATACAACTTCGCAGGATGAAAGACGATTTGTGATAATTATGTGTGGAAAAAGCTTGTGGTTGTGACGATATTGTGAAGCCAGCATTATACATTACCTCCAGGATAGTCCTTTGTGCCATTCATGCTAAATTATTGAGCGGAATAATGCATATTAGCTATTGGACACGAATATCAGAATATCAGTCGGAGATCGATAATGCAGTATCAAAAAATAATCTGGATAGAGGAATATCCACCTCCGGGCCGATAAATCGGCGCCTACGTGAGTTCGGATTTATTTGTTAATGTGCATTATATGGTTCGTTGGAGTGAGCCGCTCAGGTTAAAAAGAGATGTGAAAGGAGAAGCTGTACTATGAAAAATAAATTTTTGTTACCGGGGCTACTCGCTACAGCATCTAGCGCTTACTTGCTGCGGCGCCTGGGACGACGATGGGGAGCGAGCGATGATGAAGTGCACCGGCTCATGCCTGCAGATGAATTGATACCGCATCCTATGGTTGAAACAACTCATGCTGTTACGGTTCAGGCAAGCGCATCTGAGGTCTGGCCGTGGCTGGTGCAGATGGGTATGGATCGCGCAGGCTGGTACAGTGATCCTGAATGGTGGGATGGCCTGGCCGAAAGGGTGTTATGGTCGTTTCTCAAAAGTGATGAGAAGACCGGGTACTCGATCCGTGACGAACCAAGCGCTGGTAGAATTATTGGGAAGTTCCAGAACCTGAAGGTAGGAGATATATTGCTTGACGGACCTCCCGATACGGCTTTCTTCACGGTTAGGGTTATGGAGAAGAATTGGGTGCTTGCTCTATATTCCAATTCGCATATACGTTACATTGTTCCACATTTCCTGCGTGACAATCCAAACGTGAATATTCAAGGAGAGTTTAGCTGGGTGTTCATTCTGGACGAGATTGATGCCCATACGACACGACTTATCCTGCGGACAAGGATCAACTATGGGCCGCGCATGTTTCGTATTGTGACGCGTCCATTTTTCTGGCCAATCGACTTTGTGCTGGCGCGAAAGACGCTGTGGGGAATCAAGTGGCGTGTGGAGCAGAGAAGGCAGGAGATAGCTGAACGTGGCAGTGGAGTTCATTACAAATATGTTGGGGAGGATGAGCCGATTGCTCAATAGGTTTTAAACTGAGCTACATGTGATTGTCATAACGAAAAAGGATTGTCATCCTGAGTGCAACGAAGGATCTCACGCGTCGGGCTACGAGATCCTTCGTTGCATTCAGGATGACAAAAAGGAACTCAGGAAGACAAAGGGGCAATAGTGGTCAGTCCGTTTCGCTTTTGATACGGAGAGGATCCACCAGTACAGGGGAACATCATTGGCGCCCTTTGATACGGCAGGGGATTTCTTCGTGGAAAGGAATGCTCCCTCACGTGTGATATGCCTGGCAATTCGTTCTGCTGGGAAGCATGAGCGGAGCCACGTGTGAGCGAACTGTGAGACATCTCGCCTCCTATGTGACCGATGCGTGAGACACTCATGCTAGGATTGTACCAAGCAGAATTGTCTACGACACGCTGCGCGAGTACACAGCGCAGCCATCCTTTGCCTGGAGCACCGGTCAAGTCATCGTGAGGAACATGGACAGAGGAGAGAAAAGGGGATGTGCTCAAGAAAAACGTGAGCAGAAGGACAGAAAGGATGGTTTTCATGGAAACTTCAAAGGCACCGGGTCAATCAACAGCTGCTTCCAGAAGTCTGCAACAGGTGATGCGAAAACATCCCTTGTTCTTCTTCTTTTTCATAGCATACGCCGGCTCCTGGATCATTTCAATTCCCTACGTGCTCTCGGTTTGGCGCATCTTGCCAGGGGATTACACCATCGCGTTCATCCTAAAGCCGTGGGTAGGACCGACCCTGGCCGCCATCATCATGACCAGCATCACCGAAGGGAAAGCAGGCTTGCTGCGACTGCGGCACCCCCTTAAACAATGGCGCGCAGGCTGGCAGTGGTATCTGTTCATCCTTGTAGGCATCCCAGTACTGCTTCTGCTTGGAATCATTCTCCAACCAGGAATGCTTGCTAGCTTTAAAGGTCTTACCCCCGTCTTACTGGTGAGTTATCCGGTGTACTTTTTCGTGGTCTTTTTTGGGGTTGCGCTGCCCGAGGAAATCGGCTGGCGCGGCTTCGCGCTGCCCCGCATGCAACCGCGCTATGGGCCACTGTGGGGTACCCTGCTCCTGGGTGTCTTGTGGGGCTTCTGGCATCTGCCGTACTTCCTGACGCCGGATCATGGGGGAGGGCCAGGCACCGGCTTCGCTCCCTTTCTTATGAGCTTTCCCATGTTTCTTCTGATGGTCATAGCACTTGCAATCATCTTTACGTGGGTCTTCAACCACACCCAAGGGAGTATTTTCATCGCTACCTTGCTGCATGCCAGCATCGATACCCCACAACTTGTGTGGATACCACTCTTTCTCGCCGTGGGCGAGACCAGCATGAACCTGGCCGGCCTCATCGCCTTTGGGGTGCCGGCGCTGCTGATTGTCATCCTGACACGCGGTCGGCTGGGCTACCAGCCAGGCGAGGACAGGAACGGCAGAGAGCAAGAGGGACACAAGGCAGAAGCGCTGGGTGGCAAGGCAGAGCAACCTCTCCTTGTGCACACCTGGAAAGAGGACCCTTCCGATGCCAGGCATGGTCAGACAGAAGAGCATTCTTTCACCGGATAGAGCCGCTTCAGCTTGCAGCGAGCATCGCGTGAGGTGAACTGCCAGGCAATTCCTTGCCGCTGTTGGTTGCGTTCGGTTTCATCTCTCACCTCCTCAGTTTGTTCTGAGTGTACCACCTCTTGTCAAAAATCTAAAAGGACTGACCACTAGAGGCACTCGGGTGACAAAAAGGGGCTCAGGATGAGATAGAGGACTCAGAATGACAAAGGGCCGATTTGTCATTCATTCATGCAATGATTGAGACGGTTTCCAGGAGTTTCTCTCCGAGTGTTTGATCACCCTCGATGGTTGTCTTCGCTCTCGCCTGGTTTTTGCTTATCCCTTTGGTAAAGAGCCTCCAGCATGTTTCTTGATCCATTGTCACCACAGCGACTGGTTGGAGTGCGACATCTTTAAAGAGGGACCATGTGTTCGCTTCTCCTACCAGATACCAGTCATCACCTGCCTCGCCTATCACGGTGAATTTGAGAACTGTTGTATCAGCGACAGGAATGTCTTTATACGTGTAAGGAAGGGCTCTCACAAAGGTATCAAGGATGGGATGGAAAAAACGTCTCTCTTTGAGTCCAGGTTTATTAACCGCATCTCGGATCTGTTGTTGATGTATCCATCTCTCGGTATATTCTCTTGCGGTATCCAGCCACATTGGAGCAGGATCTGGCCCAGCCCAACCCACTACACCACCCATCGCCATTTGATCAAGAGTTTGCATATAGTCGTAAAATTGTTCTCCAGTCAACTCTAAGAGATCAATAAGCAGCTTTGGGCTGATGCGTGCAGTTGCCTTCACCCACAATTCATTGGCTTCGTTGATATGTTGCACTAAACTCTTCCATTCATGCAGGTCTTTGTTCTGGAAGAAAGGATTGCTGAAAGAATCTCTTGTTCTAGAAAGATACCCGATATCATCGCCTAATAAATGTAGACCGATATCCTTGACTGTCCACCCAGGACAAATGGTTGGCTTCTCCCAATCTTCAGCTTCGAACTCAGAAAAAAGCTCCAATAACCGCTTGCGTTCAAGTGGGAAAAGATCGGTAACCATGATTGGCTTAACTGGTTGCATGTTGGTTCTCATTCCGATATGTTACAATTTATTTCCCGTTGGTACCAAATTGTGTCATCCTGGCTGGTGGATTTGTTGTAACATCAAGAACTACGAAATTATTTTTGTGAGAAAGAATACGCTCTCAAATAAAGATAGGTTATGCATAGAAATCGTTTGTTTGTTGGATCTACATCCTATAGGGGGACGGCGGGCGACCATAAAGGCCCACCCAGCCACTCCTCACCACACTCGCCCCTACGAGAGGAAAATTTCCCCGGAAGGATGGAGAACCCACTTGTATTGAAATTCATCGCTTCCTGCACTGCTCTGTTGTTGATGTTGACGGCGTGTGGAGCGACTGCTACGCAGGTTGCGCCTCAGCAGACAGTCACGGTAAGTAGTGGATTCCAGTCCCACGTTTCGCCGATACCGACTATTCCTCCATATTTATGTGGCGCATGGTCTTCTAACAATGCACCGGGTCCAAATTCGACTATTGTTATTTTTGCCAGGATAACAAAGAATCTCGCGGGCGTTAATGGCGCAACTGCTAGCGCTGTTGTGCATTTCCAGAGCGGAGACCAGACGCTGGACCAGAATCCTACGAGTGACAGCGGTGGATACGTTTCGTTTCAGCTTCCTCTCCAGGGTCGTCAACCGGTTGGAATTCCCGCAACCGTGGATGTAACTTTCGGTTCTCCTGGAGTTACCGTAAAATGCACACCCGCATTCTTCACACCAATGTAGAATAGATTCTTCGTTTCACTCAGAATGACAATAGGAAGTTGCACTCGGAGTGGCAAAGGGTTTTGATTGCCTGGTTTCTTCATGCCGATGTAAGTTTCTGACATTTTGGACAAAAATGCGTACTGCGTTGAGCAACTACGATACGCTCGATAGGCGTGCCACAGCGCTTACAAGGCTTCCCTTGCTGGTGATAGACGCGCACATGATTGTAGTTATCGCCAGATTCACCCCATAAGTCGCGATACTCGCTGAAAGATGTTCCCCCGTGCTCGATGCCAAGCTTTAATACTGCGACTATACCTTCGTGTAGCAACTGCATTTCAGTCGGGGTAAGCGAGTCGGCACGGCGAAGTGGATGTATGAATGCGTAATACAGCGCTTCATCGGCGTAAATGTTGCCAAGGCCAGCAATTACTTCCTGGTTTAACAGTACCTGTTTGATTGGGCTTTTGCGACCAGCCAGACTCTGTGCCAGGATTGCGGGTGTGAAATCCTCGCTCAATGGCTCGGTGCCCAGACTTTTTAGTGCCTCCTGCTCATGCTCACGCGGCCATAGTTCTATACGCCCAAATTTGCGTGGATCAGTGAAGAGCAATCGTCGTCCATCGGCAAGATTAAAGCAGACGCGGCAGTACAGGAGATCTGAAGTGGTTTCATCGCTGGTTATCTCCTCTTCATCGGTTGAACGCCGGTGAATGAAAGGGCCTTTTATGTTCCAGTTGAAAGGATCAGTAGTTTTTAAACTTGTGTCGATTTCCCAGCCAGGTGAAAGTAACAGGAGATTGCCTGTCATACGACGGTGTATGGTGATGATAAGCTCTCCGCTCAGGTCAAGGATGAGGTATTTACCTCTTCGTCGCACATCGAGTATTTCTCGATCAGCAACTTCGGCCTGAAAATCGGCAAGATCTGGATGTCCAATAGTGCGTTCCCAGAAAACGAGGATTTCGTTTATGGTAGCGCCTATGATCGCTTCGCGTAACTGGCGTGCAGTGTATTCTACTTCGGGTAATTCGGGCATGGTTTACTTTCTATTGTTAGCGTGAACGTGACATTGTGTAGGGTTTTGATTTTTGCCAACCATGAGTTGGTGGCTGATTTGATTTAAGAGTATTATCTCATAGTTTGGTTTTATATTCATCATTGGGTTTACAAACATGTCGAAATCTAAACATTGAAGATGCTTCAGAGGAATATTATCGGTGGGGATGGTGTTCCCAAAAGTAGAAGGCGACGATGGCTTCTATGGGATGATCCTTTTGGATGCAGGCCGATTAGCTAGATTAAGGAATGTTTGATGATTTATCAGCACGAATACCATGTAATTGTAAATGAAAATGGACAATTGTTGTGCGAAAATTGCGGAACTCCCCTTCCATTCGAGCCAGCGTCATTTCGTCGCACTCTGACTATTTCGGGGCCTTCGGAACCTGGATGGTACGTCTGGCGTTGTTCTAATCCAGCATGCTGGGCAGTAAATATTCGCCAGGTTGATGATGTCGCGGATATCGAGCGCGAACTGGATACTATCTGCTGCTAATTGTAATTATAAAATACCCTGGTTGTGTGAGAAACATACAACCAGGGTATCTTTCTGTATGTTATGTGGACTCGTCGGAAACGTGCAGAGAAGGTTCAGTCAGTTCCCAGGCTCGATAGCCTGATTCCGTATCTTCCACCAATATAGAACTGGGTCTTCGCAACAACTTTCTTACTTCCCAGATATCGCCTGCTGCTCCGGAGAAATTGCCGATGAGTGCGAAGAGGGTGTAGGAGGCGAGCACTGGAGAGATGAGTATGAAGATGATGCCGGCCAGGGTGATGACTATCAGAGGAGCCAGGCCGACGACGAAGTACTGGTTGCGGTGGAAGAGTTGGTTTTTGGCGCCGCAGTAGAGTGCGTAGGGGAGTTTAGCTCCGAAGTAGGGCTTTCCACCCCAAAGTACAAAAGCAGCAGCGTGGATCAGTTCATGAATAGGCAAGATGAGGATGTAGCCTATGATGTTGATGCCTATCCATAGGAGTAGTCCCTTGAATCCGTTGATGCCTGTTGTGGAGTGTGCTTGCTGGGTGTAGGAGATGTAGTTGAGGAGGCCGAAGAATATGGCTCCTATGATGAGTAGGAGTATGCTTAGTAGGGCCAGTGGGCGAAGTTGTTCTGGCTTTAGAAGTTCTATTTCTTCGAGTTTACGTATGTGTCCGTTGTTTATTGCTTCTTGTTGCTCATTGCGTTGATGAGGGTGGAAGCGGTCGATGAGTGTTAAGGGCAATGGTATTTTCACTTTTTTGTTTTGGATCTATCATAGCACAATTCTGCATATTTTGACTGGCCGCCTTCGGCGGCAGGAGATGTAAAAAGGGATTTTCGGGGACACCCCGAACCCCGGCAGAGGACGCAGTCCTCTGCACTCCAACTGGAGGAATGTTATGCTGGACACCCCGAACCCCGGCAAAGGACTGCGTCCTCTGCACTCCTGCACTGCACTCCTGGGTGGTGGACGGTATAGGAGGTCACTGCTATACTATGTTGCAGGTGAGAGTTATAGAAAGGTTCAGTAGTATGCAAAGTAGACAGGCATGGAAATATCTGATTGGGGTTTTTGCTGTGTTCTGGGTGGTTCTAGCCATCATGTTTATCATTGCTGATTTCCCGTTCTATATTATTACGTTGTCATTAAGTATTACGTTGGTTTTATCTGCCGCGATTGTTGCTTTAGCCTGGGCTTATCAAAATAATATGTAAAAGGGATAGATCGTTTTGATCGATATTTGTATGTTAGGGACGTGTGGCATGATGCCGATGCCCGGGCGCTGGCTCTCTTGCGCTTTGATTCGGTGCGGGCCGTCGCTGACGCTGGTGGATTGCGGGGAGGGGACACAGGTGCCCTGGAAAGCGCTGGGTTGGGGATTCCGCCAGCTTGGAGCTATTTGCCTGACGCATATGCACGCGGATCATGTGGCGGGGCTGCCAGGGGTGCTGTTCATGGTGGCACACGCGGGGAGAACGGAGACGCTCGATATTTATGGACCTGTGGGCACTGGCTATGTGATCGACGGGTTGAGGCGCATTGTTCCCGAACTCCCTTTTCCAATACAAATTCACGAATTGAAAGACGGTGAGAAGTTTCCGCTTCCAGGAGGGATGCACGGTTCCTGCGCGGCTGCTGCGCATGGTGTTCCTTGTCTGGCCTACCGTTTTGAATTAGAACGCAAACCTGCTTTTTTGCCTGAACAGGCGCAAGCTCTTGGATTACCGGTGCAACTCTGGTCGCGTTTACAGCATGGCGAGACGCTCGAATTCAATGGTCGAATGATTACTCCTGCTGAGGTGCTGGGACCTCCTCGACGTGGTATTGCTCTGGCGTTCATTACTGATACCAGACCGACCAAACAACTTACGACGCTTGCTCATGACGTTGATTTGTTGATCTGTGAAAGTATGTATGATAATGCTGAGGATTTGCCACTGGCAAAGGCACATGCGCATATGCTGGCGGAGGAGGCTGCGGGAATTGCCTGGAGTGCAGGCGCGCATTCATTGCTCTTAACGCATTTCAGCCCGAAGATTACGGATCCATCTGGGCCTGAAAAAGCGGCACGGAGTGTGTTTGCGAATGCTCGTGCCGCTAGAGATGGCATGGTTGTTACTTTGGAGTATGAGTCGTAGGGGATCTGGCGAGTGTATGGTGCGAATAATGCGCATCCACTTGTCATTCTGAGCGCGAGCGAAGAATCTCGTAACCCGACGCCTGAGATTCTTCGCTGGCGCTCAGAATGACAAAAATGGGCGCTCAGAGTGACAAAAAAAGGGCACTTAGAATGACAAATAGGTGCTTCATGATGGGAAAAAGACACTCATCCCATGGGTTGTGCAACGAGGACATCTTCTCACCGCTTTTTTGGTAGTCTGTGAGAAAAGGAGTAGAAAGGATGATGTCACATGCCCAGCAAATCACTCACGCCTGAGCGGATTCTGACTCTGCTTGCAGAAACGCCGAAGCGTATAGCCTCGCTTACTGCCGATTTGACATCAGCTCAATTGCATACCACACCTGATCATGATGAGTGGTCCGCAAACGATGTGCTTGCCCATCTCCGTGCGTGTGCTGACGTCTGGGGCAACTGCATGATGGCGATAATCGCTGAAGACACGCCGACGCTGCGGGCTGTCAATCCCCTTACCTGGATCAAGAAGACAGACTATCTCGAACTGGAATTTCGGCCATCGTTGGACTCGTTTGCCACGCAGCGTGCAGATCTACTGGCAGTCCTGAAACCGTTGCCGCGCGAAGGCTGGTCGCGTTCGGCGACAGTGACGGGAGCGGGAAAGGTACTTGAACGGACCGTGCTGTTCTACGGACAGTGGCTGGCTGGCCATGAACGGCAGCATGTCAAGCAGGTCGAACACATTGTCAATAGGATGAAGGTGTAGCATCGGCCGACCGGGGAAACTCCACCCCGCCCCTCTCCGCGGGCGAGCATGAAGCTCGCCCCTACGGATGATGATGGGCTTTGTTTCGCTTAGGAGGCTTCAGACAAACCCTGGGAGGCATTGTTCGGATTGCCAGTTCGCGTTTGTTCGTTAAAGGTCGAATTGATTAATTGCAGGTAACCTTTATTCTTCAGGTGCAGGTCAAAGAAATCCAAAACCCTGATGACATATTCTTTGCGATCTTCGAAGTACGCGCCACAATGATCTGCGTCAGGAAGAAGCCAGAGTTCTTTCGGCTCTTTGGCGGCTTCGTAGAGTAATGTAGCATCTTTGGGATCTACAATCGAGTCTCTTCCACCGTGAATGATAAGGATGGGTCTGGGTGAGATGAGAGAAATTTCACGTATAGGTTCAACCTGGTGAAAACGGTAGCCTGCACGCCACCATAGCATGTAATCGGCTATCCAGGCAAATGGAGCGGATGGCAGGTGAAATGTGCGATGGAAATTATACTCAACGACGCCGCGATGAGTAGCAAATGAGCTATCTACCACCAACGCCTCTATATCGGTGTTGCGAGCGCTGGCCATGATCGCAACTGCAGCACCCATAGAATAGCTAAGGGCGCCTAGACGAGTCTGCGGCGCGCGTTCCTTAGCATAAGCGACTGCCCCGAGAAAGTCATTGATCTCGCGATAGCCGAGTGTCACTGGTGCGCTGACGGCATTGCCATGCCCATAATACTCGAAAACCAGAACATTGTAGCCAGCCCTCCATAAATGGCCTCCAATGCCCAGGAACTCAGCCATTCGCGAACGAAATCCTGGACAGACGAGTAGAGTGGAGGTCGCGCCGGGACAAGATATATAATAGCCGCTTACATCATGGTCTGCGTTTCGTGATGGAAAAGTGACTGCTTCGGCTGGTAAATCCAGCTCGTAAGGACTGAAAGTATACTTGTCAAAGTGATTCAGTTTCTTTGGCCGAGTGATTGTTTCTACGACAAAGAGCGCTCCTGCAAGTAATAATCCCAGTATCCCGACGCTTCCGCTTAGACCACCAAACAAAATTCGCTTCATTGAAAGACGGAAAGACTTAAGATTCTGTAAAAATACCATTGAAGCCCTCAAGCTTTCTAGCGCATGTTAATCATGAAAGAACGATAAAAGATAATTTTTGTTCCTAAAGTGAGTTTGAAATAGTTAAGCTTTCCCTATACACATTATAACGTTTTGACAGACCAAATTATGCCTGCTCCTTTAAGTACGTAAAAGAGTTGAATTGGGTTCCAAGACTGTTGAATCAAAACGATTCATTCCTTGTGGTTATGATAATGATAATATATATGTATTGGATTTATATCAGAAAATGAGTTACAATTAGATTACAATGAGTTTACGAAGGAACGGGGAAGTTAGGAGTGTTGGTGGTTCTCGTGCGAATAAACGCTACAGGTAAAAACTCCACGAATTGATTTGATTTATTAACAAAATCACAAGCTGCGTCTCTTTGTGACGAAGGGGCGTAGATCTTTGATGTTTAAAAAAGCAGGTTTCATATAATGATTACACATTCTTCAAATCAGCTACTGACGGCTACAGCAAAGGTAGAGTCAAAACCGGAAGTAAAGATTTCTCAAGTTGATCAGAAAAAAGCACTACATACAAAAGATTATACATCTAGCATCATTGGGTGGGTCTTGCAAGGTGGCGTTATGCTCAGCGCGAGCATCATCTTGATCGGTTTGATCATGCTCCCATTTTATTCAAAGGGAGTATCTGTAAGCGGGTTGCTTTCCTTTCCACAAACGTTCAGCCAGGTATGGGTAGGGTTGCTTGCGTTGCAACCTCAATCTATCATCGCGTTGGGACTTTTGGTGCTGATTGCCACTCCTATATTGCGTGTTGCTGTTTCTATCATAGCATTCGCACTGGAGAGAGATTACCGCTTCGTGGTGATTACGGCGATCGTACTGGCTATACTTATCCTTAGTAATTTCCTGCTGGGGAATATAGTAGGTAGTTCAAGCCACGCGACTGTACAACAATTTCACTTTTCCCTGACGGTTGTCTTGCTCATTTTCGGGGGATCGATTGCGGCAGGAGTGCTTGGCTCGCTCGTAGGACTGGGTGGAGGCGTACTGATCGTCCCTCTCCTGACACTGGCATTCGGCTTGCCGATTTACTTTGCTATCGGAGCAAGTATCATCTCTGTTATAGCTACGTCAAGTGGCGCTGCCGCAGCCTATGTACGTGACCATCTGACCAATCTGCGCGTAGGCATGTTTCTCGAGCTAGGGACGACTATCGGGGCGATTACAGGGGCGTTTCTGGCGGTACTGCTCGTTCCCAATTTGCTCTTTGTGCTCTTCGGAGTCATCTTGCTGATTTCTGCTGTACCACTGCTATTCAAGATCGGCGAGGAATTGCCGAAGGGCGTAAAGAATGATCGCCTGGCAAAGTGGCTTGGCCTTTCGGGCACGTATCCAGATCAACGCATGGAACGCCAGGTTCCCTACCAGGTGACCCGCACACCGCTTGGATTGGCGATGATGTATGTCGCGGGAATCATTTCAGGATTGCTGGGTATTGGAAGCGGCAGCTTTAAGGTGTTAGCACTGGATACAGCAATGCGCCTCCCGATGAAAGTTTCAACAACTACCAGTAATTTTATGATCGGTGTGACAGCAGCAGCCAGCGCAGGAATTTACTTTTCACGGGGTGATATTCCCCCGTTGATTGCCGCTCCTGTGGCTCTGGGTGTTTTGCTAGGAGCATTTATTGGGTCGCATTTGCTCACAAGATTAAGCAACAAGACGTTGCGGTTGATTTTTTTACCAGTATTGGCGATTATCGCTATTCAGATGGTGATGAGAGGATTAGGGATTGGATTGTAATTAAAAAAGCTCTCAACCAAACACCTACGTTTGGTTGAGAGCTTTTTTAATTACACAGGTGAAACCTTACTTGCCATTCACCTGTTGTAAAAGTGTATTACCCTGATCAATCAAATTTTGCGCCTGTGTAGTATCAACAGGCTGGTTGGAGAAGACTGTCTGTTCCAGAACCGCAATCATCTGACTTGCCAGGGAGTCACGTTGTGTTGTGATCGAAGTCAACTGGTTCTCCAGATTCGTATAGGTGCTGTCGCCTGGATCGTTGCTCTCAATGGCCTTTGTGGATACCTGAAGGGTCTTGAGGCCAAGCTCGCCAACTGGCGCGTTGATCTTCTTATACACCTGTGCTAACTCGGTAATGATCTGGCGTGAGTTGACAACCGATGTTGGGAGCGCGGAGTCGGCGAGATCTTCAATGAGCACGCGTCCTTCGTGTGCGTAATCATCTTTCAGACCGACTAGTGCCAGGATGGTCGGACGAATATCGGTGTGGTCAGACCAGGTAGTGCTATCAACTCCAACCTGGTTGACGCCAGGCCCAACCATGCCTAGCCATGTTGTATTGATATCCGGGGAGAGATCGCCATGATTCCAGGCATAGGTCGGTTTTTCCACGACACAGGGCGTACTACAATTCGCAGTTCCTGTCGCCTGGAAATAGTTGGGGTTGCCAAACACTGTGAACGTAGGTGTACGCGCGGGATCACCAGTCACCATATGCAATAGCTTCATTTCGACTGCATCAGCCATGTAGTTCGTGAGCGTATCGGTCGCGTTTGTGATAGGGTTTGTTACAGTCAAAGCCGCCACCGCACGTTCAAAAGAGCGTACATTGGGATCAGTGGATGTTGGTTTGCCATTCAAGTAGAAATTGGGCGCTGAATTGGCGTGAGCGTTGAAGGCAGTTGTGACTTTTTGTTGTGTTGTCAGCAAGCCGGTCAGGTTGACGTTGATTTCACCAATCTGGCTGTATGTGCAAGGCGTCGTGACGCCATCACAATTCGATGGAGATGGCGCGCCACCCACGAAGTGATCACCTTCGTCAGAAGTGAAAACGAATAGCGAGTTAGTATTATTGATTTCGTCGTTAGCAAGACGGGTGAAGAATTTGCCAAAGGCGTCATCATAAGCTTTCAACGCGGCTACATAACCAGCCTCGCCTGGGCCATACGCTGTCTTAGCCGTATGGTTGTCGTGCACATCCGAGATATATGCATAGTGATTGGAACATTGTGTTCCTGCATAGCCGCTATATAGGAAAGCGAGACAGAGGCTGACATGCTATCAAATCCTGGAAAACCCTGGTTGCCCTGGGGATCCTGAATAACGTTCCCATCGAGATCGGTCATGGGTCCACTCGGGCTGATTTGTGGCGCAACATACTTATTGCCGAACAGTCCCTGATAGCCGCTGTAGCCTCCTGGCTCATCTGGTAGCACGTCAGGCTTGCCGTTATTCGTGGTAGAACAGAGGGAGTCGCCAGCCGCACAATGCACAGCAATTCCAACGAAGTCTGCCTGGGCCTTTGTTGGATTGGATTGCGCCTCCTGCTCTTCAGTTGAGTTGGCGCCAAAAACTGTCGTGATGTCGCTACCAGTATTCTCCAAAGCAGTATTTCCAGACAAAACACTGCCAAAGTTGCAGCCAGCGCGTGTGAATGGCACCCATGGTGCTGGCGCGTTCTTGCCGTTAGCGGTTAGCATGTTGTAGGTAGTATCGCTGGGAGAAGCGACCTTGGGATCATAGAGCGGATCAGTCCAGTAAGTGAAAGAATTGGCCATGCTGCTTGTGCCATCAGGATTGAAATATCCGTAGGTATTGGCAATTGGTACACCATGTTGGTCGCCATACAGCCCAGTAATGGAGGTCAGTACATCATCCGCGGTATGGGCGATGAGTGGAGTATGATGATTGGAAAGCAGAACACCATTGTTTTCGATGAAGTTGAGGAGATTAGGCATTTGTTCCAGATCAGAAGGAACATTGGGATTGTCACGAGTAAAGTGCGTGTTGTCAAACTGAATATATATAACATGCTTGATCGCGCCCTGAGCAGAGTTTAGCTGGCAGCCGTTACTTGCAGCTAGCGTTTTTGGAATTAAGTGAAAGACTGTCATGGCTCCCATAATCAATGATAACAGGAGAAACGAGGTAACGGTTAAGCGGCAAATAGACCTTTGCCAGAGTCGAACTACCACATTCATTCAAATGCTCCTACTTAAAAATGCATGATGATAAAAGCAGTTTGCTTGCCGGAGTTGTAAGCGAAAATAAAGAAGAATTGCAGCAAGCTGGCAATTCTAACCGAAGGAGAGTCTCCTGGTGGGACTAAAATTCTCCAACCGTTTTGTATGAACGGGAAATGAGAAGTGTTTTAGGAGACAGAAAGAATGTGATTTGATGGTCTTCCGCATTTCAAGTTGATATATGTATCAGATATCTATAGAAGATGTCAGACTACATTAGTTACGTATTTTGGTTGCCATGGTACCAAATATCTATGGTATAATGGTAGCAAGGGTAATCGTTTTATGAAAGTCTATCGAGTTATCTAAAGAAAGTAAATCAATGACTCTGCACCAGGGACAATACGATCATGGAGCTAATCACCCTAAAAAGCGTACACGTCTAATAATTGATATTGTTCCCGAACTGCGTCGACGTATCAAAATAGCCGCAGCAGAAAATGACCTTTCTTTGCAAGAGTATGTTGGGCGTATACTTGAGCAGGCTGTTCCCCCTGAAAGAAGCTCCTCTCAAAGACAATATGGACATCTGGATCGGAAAGCAGTTGATAGATTATTGCAAACGCGTGAAGCTATCAGGCATGCCCACCCTGGACAAGTTTTTGAGGATTCCTCGGAGTTGCTTTTTCAAGCGCGAGAGGAACGATCGAAAGAGTTAGAGCAATGATGAGCGACGTAGTAGTGGTGGATGCAAGCCTAGCTCTTAAATGGGTTTTAGCTGAGTCTGACTCGAATACAGCAGTTAAGTTGTTGGATCAATGGACTAACGACGGAACAAGTATCATTGCTCCAGCATTGTTTACATACGAGGTGGCTAATATTCTCTACCGCCAGACAATAACAGGAAAGCTTACATATGAGGAAGCGAGGCAGGGGATGGCCGATTTGTTTTCGATTGGTGTATTTTTGAAATTCTCGCGATATGAAGATATAAGTATGCAAGCTGTGGAATTTGCTCGCCAACTGAATTTGCCTGCAACATACGATGCTCATTATCTTGCATTAGCTTTTCATGAGGACTGTGAGTGCTGGACTGCTGATAAAAGATTATGGAATATTGTTAAAGGAAAATTGAGCTGGGTTCGCTGGTTTAGTAACGATCAAACTTAGTGGGTCTTAATCAGAGAGGAATCTTCACTATGAAGTGTAGTGCGTGCGGGATGCAACTTCCAGCAGGAGTGGCCTACTGTCCGAATTGTGGCACTCCAACACCGGCCTTTTATGCCCCAACGGGGACAACACCAAACAATCCGACAGTGTCTTCGTCAGCAGAAAATACGCCACCACCATATACGAACTATGGTTCTCAGCAGTATGGAGCGCAATCTCCGTATGACGCACCGCCACCACCACCAAATTCCTATAATACACCGCCACCTCCCGTTTACTATCCAGTCAAAGAACAACAGTTTGTGACGCCGCCGCCCTCCAAGCCACGTAGTAACAGTACCGGTCTGATCATTGGCATTGCTGCGCTTGTGCTGGTGATTATTATTGGAGGCATTCTGGCTATTTCACATCTAGGGACACAACAGGGGAGTTCCTCGAATGGTACACCAACAACTGCTCCTACTCAGCAGGCTACCCAGTCGCCCCAGGATCACGCAACAGCGACTGCTCAAGCCCAGGCTTCGGCGACTGCTGCAGTGAATGCTGCCAATCCTAACCCTTATACACCAGGACTTGGGACCGTAGCTTTGCTTGATCCTCTCACCGATAATAGTAAAGGCTATGCGTGGGATGCGAGCGTTCATACTGATGGCACATGTGCTTTCACCGGGGGAAGTTATCATGTCAGCACACCAAAAACCCAGTTCTTCTACCTGTGCACTGCAGAGGTCAGCGACTATAGCAACTTTGCTTTTGAGGTGCAGTTGAAGGTTGTAAAAGGTGATTGTGGAGGGATGGTCTTCCGCGCTGATAGTAACACGGGCAAATTATACTTCTTTGAAGTGTGCCAGGATGGATCCTATAGTTTCACGCGCTATCTTGATTTTACAGGAAATAATGTCAAGCATTTAGCGGGCGGCTCTTCTGCCGCTATTGTCACAGGGTTAAATCAAACGAATACGATTGCGGTTGTAGCACAAGGCAGCACGCTAACTATCTATGTGAATAAGCAGAAGCTTTCAAGTGTGACTGATAGCTCGTTCACCCATGGGCAAATTGGGCTATTTGCTGATGCCAGCAATAATCCCACTGACGTGGCTTTCAACAATGCAAAGGTGTGGACGTACTAAGAAGTAAGAATGCTTGTTTTGTTTAGTTTCGCTTGAGGCTGCCGAACAATAAGAGGTGGCGAGTCAAAAAGCTATTCCCCGCGCAGCTTGCTATAGATAACCAGATCATGCCAGTCGCCATTGCGCCACTGCGCCTTGCGTAGTACACCCTCACGGGTAAATCCAGCCTTCTCCAACGCCCGCATCTCAGCACTATTGGTGATATCTGTCGAGGCTTCGACGCGCATGATGTGATAGACAGAGAAAAGATATTCTGCTAGCAGTTTTTGGGCCTCGACGCCATAGCCCTTACCGCGATGCTCTGGCGCCAGGACAATGCCGATATTGTAGGCAATGCTCATGTCACCTGGACCATAACGCGTCTGGCGATAGCTGACATCGCCTACGATCTGGTCGCTATCGCAGGTCACCACAACGAGCGTGCTAAACGCTTGACTCAGGAGTCCGTTCTCCTGGAAATTCCTCTCCAGACCATTTTGCTGATGTAAGCCGAAAAAGTTAAACTCGGTCAGATATGCGATATCGTTGGCTCGCATTGCAAAAATTGGGAGATCATCCTGGCGAACAGGTCGCAGATAGATCTTATCTCCAGTTAACATGATCTGGTTCGTCCTTCCCATGAAAAATGTCTATCTCATATTATATGGCAATCCAGGAGTTTAAACCATTGTCTACTTTTTAGCTTTAGTTGTACAATGAAACAACATCCAAAGAGAGATGCCTTGACTGACAGTTAGCATAACGGCAGTCTTTTCCACTCAACCTGTCGCTGCTTGCGCTGTTTTTCGATGTTGAAGCGGTTAAGAAGTCTATTTTTCAGTGCAGAAAGGATTTCGTATGGGTAACAGCATCGTTCCGATCAAAGAGTTCCGCCTTGATCTCGATGATTTGACCTACACAGGTCATGATCTTGTTCGTCCCGAATCAGTCCTTGCGCAGCCTAATGGCACGTTGTGGGCATCAGATGGTCGTGGTGGCGTGACCCGCATCAATCCCGATGGTTCACAGCAATTTATTGATGGACTGGGTGGCACTGAACCAAATGGCCTGGCGATGACTGATGATGGCTCCCTCATTGTTGCTAACCTTGGTCAAAGCAAAGTTCAGAAACTTCATCCAGATTTGCAGGTTGAAGATCTGTTGACAGAGGTAGATGGGGTGAGTATCACAACGCCAAACTTTGTCTTCCTCGATAGCCGCAAGCGGCTTTGGATTTCTGTTATGACACGAGAGCACCACTGGTGGCCAGCGGCAGCCGCACCACGCCCTGATGGTTATATTGTGCTGCTTGATGAAAAAGGGCCGCGTATCGTAGCAGATGGTCTTTTTCTAACAAACGAAGTTCGCCTTGATGCAGCAGAAGAATATCTGTACGTAGTTGAAACCATCATGAATCATATGCTGCGTTTCCGTGTTCAGGCTGATGGTAGCCTGACTGACAAAGAAATCTTTGGGCCAACCAATCTGGGAACAGGAGCAGCTATCGATGGCTTCACCTTCGATATTGAGGGTAACCTCTGGGTGACACTGGTATTGCGAAATGGCCTGGGTATCATCACAACAGATGGTGACTATCATGTTGTCTTTGAAGACCCACGTGAGGATGTTCTCAAGAGCTTTGAGGAAAAAATTGCCAGTGGCACGGCAGAACCAAACGATATGGCCATGGCAGCAGGTCCCAGGCTGCAATTTATCACAAGTCTTGCTTTCGGCGGACCAGATCTACGCACGGCCTATCTTGGATCGCTTGGGATGAGCACTTTGCCGACTTTTCAATCACCAGTAGCGGGATTACCTCTGCGGCATTGGAAATAGTCGAGCTCTTAAAGCAGATATTCAATTAAACACCCTGAACAAGAAGCATCTTTGAGATGGCCGAGTGATGGCGTATCCCAATGATTGCCGAGTATTCAGGTGAGTTATACCAGGCTTTAGCTTGCTCAATGCTTGGAAACTCAATAATGACGAGACGTTTTGTCTTCCAGTCACCCTCAAGCGTTTCAGGCTCACCGCCACGCACTAAAAATTTCCCGCCGTAGCGCTCAATAGTCGCTGCAGTTTGTTTAGCGTACGTCTGGTATTCGTTAGGATCGGTGATTTCGACATCGACAACGATATAGCCTGCCATGAAACCCTCCTCGTGTGTCTAAATACGTAAAAACCTTTCAGCAAAAGCCACATTGGTTTAAGCCTCCATGTCAAACCCTTCCTCGTTCCAGGCTTCCATGCCGCCTACGACATTGAAGAGTTGTGTAAAGCCATGCTTTTGTAGAAGAGAGCAAGCGATGGAACTGCGCTGCCCGCTAGCACAGATCACGGCCAGTGGTTGGGTGTTATGAAGTTCTTGCAGGTGTTGCACGATGAAATAATAAGGGATATGTGTGGCTCCTTTGATGTGTCCCTCTTCCCATTCGCTCTGGTCGCGCACATCAAGGATCTTCAGGTCGTGACGCATTGAGTGTAATGCCTCAACTGAGATCTGGCCCAATTGTTGCGTTGGCAAGTCGGCTTCCTGCCATGTCGACATGCCGCCATCCAGGTAACCTATAACCTGGTCAAAGGCTACGACGGAAAGTTGATCGATTGCTGAGCGCAGTTCGTGTGCATTCTTGAGAACAAGCAACAAGCGGTTTTCTGGAGAAACAACGAAGCCAACCCTGGTAGCAAAAGATGAGCCTCGCAGATAGACATGAATAGCGCCTGGGATATGTCCCTGGCCAAATGTGTGAGGCGAACGAGTATCGATTACAATCGCTCCGTTCTCTATCTCACGCTGGAAGGTGAATGCATCAAGAGGTCTGGGATAGAGCGCGGCTTCAAGGTGGGCGAAGTCATCGCGGTTACGTTCGACGATGTTATACATATTTGGTGGGCGCTGAGGGAGATTCTCGTTCATGTCATGTATAAACTCTATACGAGAGCGTGGAGTGGCGGCTGTGTTATGTTTGCGTTCAAAGCCAATCGTTGAGCTGGTTTTAGAACTCATGCCACGCCCGCACAACGATCCTGCTACATGAGCCGGATAAACTTCGACACCGTCGTCGAGCTTTAACAGGCGATTGAAGATACTGTCGTAAAGTACGCTGGCTCCCTCTTCGCCGGGAACTGCGAGATCGGGTCGAGCAATGTCGCCGATGAAGAGTGAATCACCTGTCAATACCAGCCAGGGATCAGTGCTACGGCTGGTGTCTGAGACTGCAAGCGCAATATGTTCTGGCCGGTGTCCAGGTGTGTGCATGACACGTAGACTGGCAACCCCGAACTGCAGTTCGTCCCCATCTTTGAGAGTCTTGTGTGGGTATTTGACGCCTGCTTGCTCGTGGACGTAGATTTCAGCGCCTGTACGGCGGTTTAGCTCTCCGTGGCCTGAGATGTGGTCGGCATGATTATGGGTTTCGATGACTGCTTTTACTTGCAGGCCTTTAGCGGCAGTGAGTTCCAGGATGTCTTCTACCATGTCCAATCGCGGGTCTATGATTGCGCATGTACCTGCGCTGGTGCATCCGACTATATAACTTGCGCATCCCAGGTCTTCTTTGACGAGTTGTTTGAAGTACATCGTTGAACCTCCTGCCATGTGAAAAGTTGCTTTTCTGTTATCATTGACTCGCCGCCTCCGGCGACAGGATTAAGAAAAGTTGGGGCACAGCCCCAAACCGCAGGTTAAGGGCTGCTGCCCTTCACAATCCCACTTCAGTTGATACACCAAGAGGACAAGACAGGTCATGCTTGAGGGGTTCTGCTTCGAACCCCGGTTAAGAGCTGCACCCTCTGCACTCCCTGATAACTAAGCACCATGACATTTTTTGTATTTTTTGCCGCTGCCACATGGGCAGGGGTCGTTACGACCGATCTTATTTGCCATTATTGGGCGTGGCGCAGTTGTTGCAGTTGGCGTGCGTCCATTGCCGTTTTGACGATTGCTGGTATTCTGCCTGCGTGAGACGGTTCCTTTCTCCACGCCATCGCTTTTCGCCTGGCCGCTGGCTTTGGCGATATCATCAACATTCGTGCGCAAGTTGCGGGGAGCCTTTCGCTGTGGCTCAGGACGGTTTACGGTGATGGTGATGTTACCGCGCAATAGCTTTAGCAATTCATCTACTATAAAGTGTTGGATGGACATTTTCAGGTTATCAAACATCTGGTACGCTTCGTTTTTGAATTCGACGAGCGGGTCTCTTTGTCCAATCGAGCGGAAATGGATACTTGCTCGCATGATGTCTAATGCATCGATATGGTCCATCCATAGACGATCTATGATTTGTAAAGTGTAGGAACGTTCGAGATCGCGGATGGTGGGAATTCCGAGCCCCGGATTCTCTGCTGAAAGCTGATCGAGCTGTTGACCGCGTTCTTCGTAGTGATTTGCCACAAGTTCTGTCAGTTTTCTGGAAAGCTCGTCTTTACGAACTGCATGAATATTTTCAGGCAGCACTTCGTCGGGTATCTGAACCCACGTCTCCAGAGCAGTGAAGAGCTTTTCCAACTGCTCTTCTTCTGTCACGAGATGTCCAGGGATATACATATCTATATATTTTTTGACTTCTTCGCGCATCATGCTGAGTACACGTTCATGCATGTCGGCACGTTCAAGAACAGCACGGCGGTCGGCATAGATCACTTCACGTTGTTTGGCTATCACATCGTCATAATCGACGACGTTTTTACGAATATCGAAGTTGTATCCTTCGACTCTAGTTTGTGCCTGTTCGATGAAACGCGAAACCATACCACTTTCGAGGGGCATATCTTCGTCCATACCAACCATTTGCATGACTTTTGAGACACGATCGGCGGCGAAGCGTCGCATCAGTTCGTCTTCCAGAGACAGGAAGAAACGCGTGGAACCCGGGTCGCCCTGACGTCCGGCACGACCACGAAGCTGGTTATCTATACGGCGCGACTCGTGTCGCTCAGTGCCGATGATACGCAAGCCACCTAGCTCGACGACCCGAATATGATCCTCATCGCACTCACGTATCTTTGCCTGCAATACATCGTTCTTTTCCTCCTCAGACATATTGGCGATGTATTGCCGTATCGCTTCTTCTTTGTCCGCTCGTTCGTCCTCATCCTCTTCTGACATCTCGCGGATAAAGTCCACGTGTTCAGCATGTTTACGCAAGATTGAGTCGAAGTACCCGGCTGGATTGCCTCCTAACACGATGTCTGTACCACGGCCAGCCATATTGGTGGCAATGGTCACTGCTCCGCTACGCCCTGCCTGAGCGACAATTTGCGCTTCACGTTCATGATGCTTCGCGTTCAATACGTTGTGTGGTATGCCTTGCCTGTCGAGTAGTTCTGAAAGATGTTCCGAAATTTCGACGGAAGTTGTTCCAACCAGGACTGGCACACCCTGGGCGTTATAATTCCTTGATTTCTTCAACCACCGCCCTGAATTTTCCATCGGTTGTGCGATAGATCAGGTCAGGTAAGTCCTCGCGAATCATGGGTTTATTGGTCGGGATAACAATTACATCCAGTTTATAAATTTTGTGCAGTTCCTCTGCTTCTGTCAAAGCAGTACCTGTCATACCAGCAAGTTTCTCGTATAAACGGAAGTAATTTTGGAATGTAATCGTTGCGAGTGTGTGGTTCTCTCGCTGTACTGAGACACCTTCTTTGGCTTCAATAGCCTGGTGCAAACCCTCGCTGTAGCGACGTCCCGGCATCTGGCGTCCCGTGAACTCGTCTACGATGATCACTTCGTTGTCTTTCACGATGTAATCTTTGTCACGCTTGAAGATGATATGCGCTTTAATGGCATTTTCCATGTAGCGTGTCAGGTCGAGGTTCTCTTCGGAATAAATGTTTTTGACACCAGCCAGTTTTTCGATTTTCTCAATACCTTCTTCGGTCAGGATGACGGTTCGAGTTTTCTCCTCAATTGTATAGTCTGTTTCCGGTTGCAAGCGTGGCGCCCAACGCGCAAACTGGACATACTGGTCGGTGGATTCCTGTCCCTGTCCTGAAATGATGAGAGGTGTACGGGCTTCATCGATCAAGATGTTATCAACTTCGTCGACGATGGCATAGTTCAATTCACGCTGAACCTGTTGCTCTAAAGCAACAACCATATTGTCGCGTAGATAGTCAAATCCGTATTCGTTGTTCGTACCATAGGTGATATCCGCGTTGTAGGCTTCTCGACGTTCAGCAGATTGCGGTTGGACAGCATTGACGAGGATGCCGACGGTAAGTCCAAGAAATTTGTAGATATTCCCCATCCACTCAGCGTCGCGGCGTGCAAGGTAATCGTTCACAGTGACGATATGTACGCCCCTTCCAGTCAATGCATTCAGATAAGCTGGCAGGGTTGCAACAAGCGTTTTTCCTTCACCAGTTTTCATCTCGGAAATTTTGCCCTGGTGAAGCACAACTCCGCCGATCATTTGTACATCATAGTGGCGCATTTGAATCGTGCGCCAGCCAGCTTCACGCACGACCGCAAAGGCTTCTGGCAGCAGGTCATCGAGCGTTTTACCTGTCTTATATCGTTTTGCCATTGCCGGAATGAGCTGGTCTAGTGCTTCAGCCTTCAGAGCGACGAGTTCAGCCTGAAGGTGCTGTAAAATGTTGTTAAGCAGGCTTTCGAGTCTTTCATCCGCTCCCTCTTCATCATTCTGGGCTTTGCGACGAGCTTCCTCGAAAAGCGGCCACGCTTTTTCAAACGCTTCATCCTGTAATTCGTCATCAATCTCAGTCAACATTGGCTCGACTTTTTTGAGTAAAGCAAGCGTAGCCTGGCGAGGATCATCGGCTTCATCAGGCCACTCTTGAGTTTCCTCGGCAATGTCCATTGCGGCTGACACTCTCAAGGTGTTGAGGGTAGGGTTCAGGTTCTCGTAGGCGTTCTCGAAACATTCGGAGAGGGTGTCTTGCAAGTTATTCTTGAGCATGTGCTCTGGATCGCGTCTTCTTTCAATGATCAGGCGTTGCTCGGTGATGGAGGAATGCAGTTGTGCATTGGAGCATTTTGCCGCAAAAGGCTCAACATTTTCTAATGCTTCGCTGAATATATTAACCAGTTCGTCTTCAAGCACCATACCACCTTTGAGGTGGAGCGCAAGTTGTGAACGAAATTCTTGAGTTTTCGCAGCCAGTTCTTCATCGCTTAGTTCTTTAATAGCAGGCGCAAACGAATTTATTTTATCTATAATGGGCTGAATAGTATTCAGTTCTTTTTTGTTGGGATCGCCCAGCATTTTCCCAAGTAATTGCATTGTTGTATATTCTCCTGATAAGTGGTTTAGGTAGTGTTTTCTATCAATAATGATGACGCATAGAAGTCAGCAAAAATTCTTCTTCATTATACCATACGTTGGCATCAGAACCAGGGTTGGGTATCCCTTTATCTTACAAAATTCCCTAACGCAAATTCTTGATCGTTCTGTAACATATCAGGTATACTCTCAGTGAGATCGTCATATGTACTTCCCATCTCCAAAAGAGAGACAGTCTGTTATGGTAGTAGCGCCGTTACCTCTTACGTCTCTCTTGAAGGTGCAATGAGCACAGGCGCTAGAATGCTTTACGATCATCCACCCATCCCTGGAATAATGCAAGTAGAGTGCCTATTTTAGTGGCGAATGACCTTCAGGTCGTGATCAAAGAAGTGGTTGAGACAGGATGTGAGAATCTCATCATTGGGCTAAATTGATCAAAAATCTCAATCAACATGTGGAACAGGCAAATTTGAGCTATCTCAAAATCGTTCGTTTGTTGTGACAAAGAGAGATACAGCTCATGCTTGCGGCGCTTCCCTCCCCTTTATCATTTCCCCATGCTTCTCACATCATGCTACATTGCATTTTTCCACTGCCATACGTTTTTTCCATTTCACCCGGCTCAGGATCGTGATTCCGAGCGTGCGTTCTCATAGCGGTACACTAGTATACGTTCCATCCTACGTAGCGTGCGGTTGACCTCCATGACGCGGGTTTGGACCCGCCACCAGAACGGGAATCGGGAAAACGCGACCAGTTCGCTTTGCCTGAATTCCTTGATCAGGTCAAGCTTTGGCTCAAGCTGCTTGATGTCCTGGGGATCATCAAGTCCCCATTTGTAGGTGGCACCCGTGCCTCCGACGTTCGAGCCTGCTCTTTTCACAATCCACGGATTGCAGATATCGAAGATCATCTGACCGCTAGGGAAGTGAGCGACCACCGCATTGAGGAGCGCTTTCACTTCCGTTTCGCTCAGGTAGTGCAGCACGCCTTCGGCGATCAGCAGCCCGGGCCGGTCTCGTGGCACCTCGTCCAACCAGCGCAAATCCGAGAGCGGCGCACCGACCAGGTGATAGGCGTCCCGTTCGGGGAGCAGTTGGCGGCGCAGGTCAATCACATCCGGGTAATCCACGTCGAACCACTGGACAGAAGCCGGCGGATCGAGCCGGTACACACGGCTGTCCATGCCGCAGCCCAGGTGCAGCACGATTGCATCCGGGTGATCGGCCAGGTAGCGGGTCGTGAGCAGATCAAAGGTCGCGGCTCGCGTGGCGATGATGGTATATCCGACCTTCTTCCACATGCCCCACGAGCTTACTCCCGTGAGGGTCTTGCTCATGTCGTAGTCGATATGCCGCATCGCTTCTTCAGCCCACGGATCACGCAAGATGGGATCCTTCCATTGGCTCTGGATCGCCTTACCGTTCAACATCATGAGCATCGTTTCTTTTTCTTTGGTAAACTGGATCTTCTCAGTTGTCATTGGGTGCTCCTTTCCGTCAATTGTGCCTGCGCCTCTGCGATTTTCCGGCGCATGATCGCTTTGCCTGCTTCGAGGTTCGCCCCCTGCGGATCGCGCGTGAGCAAGCACTCGCAAAGCTCGGCCACCGTTTCCACTACCTCATCAAAAGATGGCTGGTCCGGACTTTTGAAGTCATCGAGAGGTGCTGATCTGTGAGAAGAGAGGGCGGCAAGGATGGAAGGAGTCAGCGCATCCAGGATGAAAGCCATGGCTCTCGTGTTGATATCCTGACGAACGACTCCGATCTCTTGCATGGCCTGCAGATACTCCCGTGTCGGACCAGGATCAGGCGGGAAGGTGCCGAAGAAACTGCCTGGTCTGGAGAGATATTTGCCAAACGTCTCGGAGTCTCGCGTATACATCGCAGTCATCAATGGGAACTGCTTGAGGGCAGCGAGCAGACCCCGATAGACGCTGGCGACCGACCCTCCCAGAGGATCACTCTCGAGATAGCGATTCCAGACTTCCGCATAGCTGTTCAATTCCCGAAGCAGAAGGGCTTGTATTAATGCATCCTTGGAAGGAAACAAGAGATAAACCAGTCTGCGGTTTAAGCCGACAGCGTCTGCCACATCGCTCATCGTCAACTTTGTTGTACCCATGTCGAAGCAGCAGTTGGGCCGTCACATCTAAGATGGCCCGTTCGCGTGCTTTCTCATCAATACTCATGACTTCTCACTTTCACAAAATGTGTTCATTCGTTACGCATTGTAGACTCGCTTTCGTTATCGTGTCAAGACGCGCGAAGCAGTTTCTCCGATACATCCTTCATAGAGAGGCCGTCTACGCGCATTCCCTCATCGTGACATCGGCAATCCTCTCGCCTTCATGCTGGGCGGGTGACTCATCCGTGCATCACCATCAACCGTTACATGAGTTCCAAAACCGACCGTTTGATGCGTCTCGAAATCGGCCGTTTTCTGCGATAACCAATCCTGCTTTCTATGGTCGCGGCGCACAGCCTCCACAAGCATACGATTCCCTCTTGTCGGATCTCGAAAGCCATCTCAAAATCAGAATCTCAGAAGGTCAGGAGATTGACGGGAAACGTGAGACAAAAGGAGGAGTTTATCTGTAAAAGCAGTAGCGGGGTATTTTGCAAATATGATGCTTGAGATAACAAGTTGAGGATCTGAGTATGTACTTCGGTTCAACTGCTAGCAGCATCTTCTACTCCATACTTCTTAAGTAACGTTTCACGTGACATCCACACTTCCTGCGGATACGAGCCATAGGTCGTTCCATGCAGGAGTCGTCCCAGGCCCTTTTCATTGTACAGGACAAGTAATCCGGTCATGAAAAGGCGATCAAACCAGGCCAGCAAGTTCCATGGGCGTTCTCGTGTAGTAAATCCCAGGCGAGAGCCAGCGCGCCCGAGCAATGTTACACCATATATTGCTTTTAGATCTGCGGGGAAGTCTGGCGATTGCGAATAGATTGCCAGGGCATGTAAATCCTGCATAATCATGTGTATGATGCCCCAGGTACTGGTGTGAGAGGCAGCCTCCAATAATGCCTGGTTTTTGAAATGGAGTTCTCCAATGCGATCCCTTTTGCGAATATGAGTGCCATCGGGGAGGTCAACGGGTTTTCCCTGATAGCGTATGAAACGTATCTCCAGCAGTCCATTGGGGGTGTCAGGAATGGGTTTCACGTGCCAGATTTTCAATGTGAACCACTCCCAAAAAGGCCAGAAACGCAGGAAACCACGAGCTTTACCTGCTCGTGTCTGAAATGCCAGCTTCCAACCAATGCTTACAGAGCGTTGATGAGCATGTGGTTTGTCAATATCGACAGTGTCACGCTTCTCTCGCACCTTGAGAACGAAAACTGCTCCTAAGACCATCACAAAGGCCGCAAGCGCAAAGATTGCCCGATAGGCTGATTGAGTTTGTCCAAATGCAGCGGCTATGTAGAATATGATTGATCCAAGTAAAGGACCCAGGATAGCAGGCAGTGTCGACGATGCATTCCATATGCCCATATCTTTGCCGACTGTATTCAAGGATGGTAGAGCATCTATGGTTAAAGCCCAGTCAACGCTTGTATAGGCTCCATATCCTAAGCCAAATAGAAGACCCAACAGCCAGAGAACATAAATATCTGGAAAAATAACAAATGCCAACGCCGCTAATGCCATACAGCTTGTAGAAACCGCAACGATCTTCACTCGTCCAGTTCTGTCAGAGAGAACACCGAGTACGAAGGCACTGATTACTGCTCCTAATAGTGCAAGCACTGCCACACCTGCCGTTGCCTGTATAAAGTTCGAAACGTGTGCGACACTGGCAAAATAATAGGCAATGTATGTCATAAAAAGTGTAAGCCCTAACATGACGAAGAAGCGCGTGAGAAAGACCCATGAGAAATTTCGATCGCGCCAGGGTTGAAGCCAATTATGATCAAACCATGCGCGCAAATTGAAGCCGTTTGTGCTATCAGGAAGCATTTCTGCAACCTGCTCCTGAGTGAATGGCACTTCGTGCACACCGATTACGGTGATGAAAACCCCTGCAAGCAACGCAATTCCACTCAGTATATAGAAAAATATAGCACCCTGGTGAATAGCCGACATTGAGGGCGCAGTGGAACTGACCTGGCTGAATAGCCAGGCTGCCAGAGCAAGGCTACAGACGTTTCCAAGGATAGTCATTAATCCAAGATAGCCGGAAGCGGTGCCACGTTGCTCTTCCGGCACGCGATCTGGAATGAGGCTCTGGTAACCGGCAGTAACGGCATTTGAAGCAAACTGGAAGACTACAAGACCGAGAATAAAGAAGCCTACGTTGTTTGCAAAGCCCAGAATGATGCCACCAAAGGCCATGAGCAGTCCTCCGCTCAGAATATATGGCCGACGACGTCCCCAACTGCTGGTCGTACGATCAGATAACATACCGATGAGTGGAGGTACAAACAACGTCATGATAGCTCCAGCGGTTGTAATCCAGCCTAAAAATGTGGCTTGCTGTGCGTTCCCGACTTCGCCAGAGATAAAAAGCACGATTTGCGTTGGGATAACAATTGGGATAAGAGCTGCATTTTGGAAGTTCAGGGAAAACCAAAGTACACTGAGGGTTAGCTGTTCGTTAAATGAGAGACGGTGTGGGCGATCTTGCAAATCCATCTTAGAGTTTATCCAAAATCAAAATTTAAACTCATCTTAGATAGTCTTAATACGCAACATGAGTTTGTTTAGATTCATTATACAATATCAAGCAAATGTAACTTGCTTTACCAATGCATCCACGTTTTCTCCGTAGCATATCCTATCTGCACGTAAATAGTGCAAGAAATTCTCGATTGCTATGCCTAACGCGTCGAGGAGATCAGCATTGGGTATGATATCTGACTCCCACCACCAGCGCGAGATTGTCCAGGTACCTTTCTCTAATCGTGAATCCACGCGCGCTATAAAACGATCACCGTAGAAGACTGGCAGGATATAGTATCCCCATTTACGTTGTTCCGCGGGTTTGTATACTTCCCAGATATAGTCGAAGTCAAAGATCTGCAAGACCGATTTACGATCCCACAGCATACTATCGAGAGGTCCCATGAAGATTACCCGCGGATCTGGCAGTGGCTCATCGAGTAATGTGAGCGCGCTTGTAGGTGCATAATATAATCCTGTAAGTTCGCCGATTTGCAGTTGGGTGAGCGAACCTTCCTCTAGAAGCTCTGCCAGTGCCCATTTGCGTTTCGGCGCTTCATCACATGCACTCCAGATGGCAGCTTCAGCTGTGGGACGCAAGATGCCTGCTGCCTTATACCTGCGCAGGATGATCCACCGATAGTAGGCTTCTTCATCGATCAGTGGGGGTAATATGAAATGCTGTTCTGGAATTACTCGAGTCGGTCTATCATAATAATGTCGCCCGCCTTTGCGATGATGCGTCACCAATTCACCACAGGCCCATAAGGAACGCAGGATGCGCTTGGTGCGTGTTGAGCCTGACCATGATCCAGGTTCACCGAAACGTTCACGATCTTCGAATTCGAGAGATGAGAGCGGCCCTTGCTCATCGATGGCTGCTAATATTTTAGCTGTGCCTTCTGGATCGGCCTCTAGAATTTCTCGATCATGATAGGGACGAAACTTCTCGCGAACAAGAGCACGCATTGGCCAATCGCTCGCAGCGACAAGACAGGCTTGCTTATCCCACGCGTCGTAGATGATGCGGTCAATATAAGCTGCTGTTTGCCAATCATCTACCTGGTAGCCGGGAATACGCGCTTGAAAAACGAGGTCGGCGTTGCGTCCCACCGGGTTCAACGGATCGTATTGCACCGTCCCTAAACGGTCGATGACTCCTGTCAAATCGGTTGGCTGTAAATGATAGCGTGCGAGAAAGCGGCGTGCTTCTTCTCGTGATAGTTGTAATACCATACAATTATATCCTGTTTACGGGTTTAGTTGAATCTAGCCATTGCTGGATTTGTAGTATATGCTCCTGGTAATGCTCATAGGTATCTCCGGCAATAGATTTCCAAAGCGGTTCCCCTTGAGACCAGGAAAATCTGTGAGGATTTAGCAAATCTTCTTCTGGCATAGCCTGTACAATGCTTAAAATGTGCTGATACGTGTTACGGAAGTCTGCCAGCACCTCATCGAGAGGGAGAGATTTGTTCTCGATATAAAACTGTGCATTGAGTGCGTCCAACTCTTCGATATTGTCTGGGCCTGAAATAGCTGGTTCCTGATTATACAGGGCTGCATCTAAGAACTGGTACAGTCGATGATGCCAGGATGAAATATGAGCCAGTATGTCTTTGATAGACCAACCAGGAATGACTCCTTCAATGAAATATTGTGTCTTATCTAACGATGCCAGTATTGCTTCGAGTGTTGCGTAACTTGTACCCATCTCTTTGAGCACTCCTGCTTTGTCAATATGTTCTGTCATGTAGCGTATAACCTCACTTGTTGATTTTATGTGAAAACTTGAGTCTTAGCTTGAGTCTAACATATAAAGCGGTTATAATAAGCCCTGATTAATGAGGTAGTTCTCATTACCACGTATCATATCCTAAAGTAACCAATGCCGTATATGAATGTAATCTCCTAAAAACTGGAAACTGATCATCTTTTTCTTTCTCAGGAAAGAGAGTGCAAATATGTTGTCCGAAAAGGAAGCTGAACATATCGCGGATACTATCAAGGATGTCGCTTTTCATATGATACACGTAGAATCAATCGAGCAGAATCCAAAGACGAACGGGTATCAGATCAGATGTAAGTACCGTGGCCCAACAATGAAATGTGGGCAGCAACTTTTCCTTCATGGGATGCCACTTTGTATCAAAAAAAGGTACGAATGGACAAGGTTGCACACATTACTTATGAAATGAAATCCTTTTCATCTAAGGGCAGTAAAACTTCATAATGCTCAACATCAGGCTCCATTGAGAGAAGGTACTGCGGGTCTTCAGGATAGTAAAAAGCTTTATCAACATCGTCTCCAGCAAATTCGCGAATAGCATCCCAGGATTCCCAGAGGGAAAGTAAGAAAAATTCTGCATGCCCTTCGTGTTTGCGGCGTAAGACTGACACTCCTTGATTACCTTTTGTCTTCTTATAATCCTTGATGCCTGTCGCTTTTAAGAAATCGAAGTATTGATCGGCTTTCGATTCAGGCGTTTGACCTTTCCAAATTCTTGCGATCATTGATTTAACCCCTTATTAATAAGAGATTCCGTCGTCTTGAAGACAACGGAATCCTAACTGCTCCATGTACATTCATACGTAGTTTCTTAGTAGGATGCCGGCCATCGTTGACGTAGCTCTGACTGGGTTGATTCGAAACCATCTCTGCTGTCAAAGCCCCAGAGGAAAACTGTAACGTTGAATACAACTAACAAAATGAGTAATATGGCAATCGTCTGCATCATTTTTGTCCTTTTTGTCCTTTTTTGCGTGCTTTTGTTACGCAGAATACTCTTATGACTTGTGCGCTACAGAGATTAAGGTCTCGTTGAAGTATAAGATGAATGAGACTGCCGGGTTTTAGCGAACGATCCAAATTGCTCGAGCTTTTTACCCACAGTGACAAGGTGAATGCCAATCCAGGTGGCGGCATGATGAATGTTTCTGTTCAGTATGTGATCCGCCTTTGCTTTTCGAACCATCCTCTCATACTCGGCACGTTTCAGCAGTTCCTCTCTTCCTCTGCGTAAGGTTTCGTAGTGATCAATTGGATGCATGTGTTGGCCTCCTTACTTGACAAAATGTTCATTAACCAGTAAAATTACTTTTGATGGTTATATTGTAACAGAAAAATTGTAACCTGTCAAGTGTATATTGCTGGTTAGTAAATTATGTGATAAAGTGATATAGGAGGTTAGATTGTATGGAAGAGCATGAAAAACAAGAACAGATTTTTGACTTAACTAGTGGTTTGTTGTGCCTGGATTTTGCCAATACTGTAGATGATCGAACAGAAATACACCCTCAAGAGCTACTGGTTAGCTTTGAGGATCTCATATCTTGGAGTCGGCAGACGCAGGTAGTGACTGAGCAAGAGGCCCAGCAATTGCTTGAGAAGGCCGCGCAACATCCTTCCGAAGCAACCAGAGTTTTGCAGCGCGCTGTTGAAGTGCGAGAAGCGATTTTTCGCATTTTCAAAGCGGTAGCGGAAGAGGAATCACCTGAGGATGGCGATCTTGTAACTTTAAGTGCTATGGTTGCAGAAGCACAAAAACACGCTCAGCTTGTTCCAGACACGCATGGATTTCGTTGGGAATGGGCTTGTAAGCCAGATGACCTGGACTGCATGCTCTGGCAGGTAGTGCGATCAGCCGCGGATTTCCTGACTTCGGATGACCTGGATACGGTTCGTGTATGTGCCTCTGACAGTTGTAACTGGTTGTTTATCGATACGAGCAAGAACCACAGCCGTCGCTGGTGTAATATGAAGAGTTGCGGCAATCGGGAAAAAGCTCGCAGGTTTTATACGCGTAAGAAGAGTACATCAACTGTTTCCTAACAGAACACCAATCGAAACGTTTAAATTCGTCGTAAAGAATGATCTAATTTCCTATTAACTCGTCTATCTCGTAACTTTTGCCATATGTTGCGAAGCATCCGGTGGGCTAAAAAGGAATGCTGGCGATTGGCTCTCTACATTGGCAAGCCAATCTGATTCAGAAAAGAGAATCCCAGGAAGGTGGGCTGAACGACCAACAATACGCTGAGTGTAAGGCTTTAGAGAATGTTTTTCAACATCTTGCTCACTCAGCACGAAAAACTCGTTCAAACCTGTAACAATACCAACATCAACGTCAATGACCTTGCTTGCAATAGTCAGTTTTGGATGAGCTTTTAGGGCGCGAATTAACTGAATCTCTTCCTCGTCAAGAAAATACATAGTCCATTTCTCAGTGGAATGGTCCATGTCTTTAAGTCGCTCTCCGATAAAAGTAGCATATTCATATGAGGTAAGATCATCAATTCCATCAAGTTCGATAGTCCTCATTCCTGTATGATCACTACCATTTTTCTCACCAAGTAGTAAAACTACTTCTTGTTGAGTACCAGTAAAAACAAGCTTTTTGAATGTGATGAGAGTTAGATAGCTATAGTAGTTGCTAAGAAAATATCGAAGTTCTGCCGCATAGTTAACTTGTAAGAGTTCAGCCGGGATAACCATTGCTAGCCGACCAGTCTTCTTAAGTAGTAACGTAGCTGCTACAA
Source organism: uncultured Chloroflexia bacterium (assembly GCA_963702765.1). Taxonomy (GTDB): domain Bacteria; phylum Chloroflexota; class Ktedonobacteria; order Ktedonobacterales; family Ktedonobacteraceae; genus DATMNR01. The sequence goes on along the minus strand of CAVPEB010000033.1, from coordinate 19,851 downwards.
GAAATGGAACCCATGAATTCGTCAATCGACTAGGATGCAACCCTGCTTGTTGCATAAGATAGAATGCCATTGTACGTTGATGCTCGGGAAAGTTTTGGTAACGAATAAATGGAGGGTTGCCAATAATAGCGTCAAATTGTCGATCCTCAAAGAGATAGGTCTGGCAGTATGTGAAGAAATCGCCTACATCAATTTGTGCAAGTGGCAAACCATTTGGTTTATGTGTGCGTTCTGAAGCTTTCTGTGCCTCTTGCGGGTCGAGTTCAATCCCCTGAACAAGATTTTTGATGGTTGTATTTTCTGCACCGAGGCTGATTAGTGTTTCAATAGCAAATTCTAGTAATATGCCATCTCCACAACTAGGCTCCAGAACTTTTGTGGTAGGTGTCTGAATAGCCCATCGAGCGAGAAAGTCGGCAATAGGCTTAGGCGTATAATATCCTCCTCGAATTTTCTGATACGTTGCTACAGGTTTCATGAAATAGTTTCCTTAATGATCACTTAGATCTATCTCTTCGTCCCACAATATCATTCTCATTGCCTTTATACAGTTCAGTCATTTCATAACGGAAAATTAATTGTGGTTTTTGACTAATTCGTATCTTACCATACATTAGCGGTATAGTCTAAATGTTCTAGTCAGTATGAGGTGGAAGTCCTTTATATCGACTAACGTATGTTGCTTCTACCTGTTCAGAAAACTTCTCAATTCGTAGCGGAGACGAAGAAATAGGGATATCTGCGTCGATTGTGCCATTACTGGGGTGCCATAAAATGAGTGATATGGATTCAGCCATATAGAGCGGACCATCTACATTGCTCCTTCGTGCAAGACGTTCGAGAGTCTCAATAGTTGCTTTTCTCTGTGCTAATGAAACACAGGGTGCTGGACAGATCACCATAAAAGCTACTACAGCATGTGGAAAACGGCTGTGAACCGTAGTAGCTTCAGTAGCTAAATCATTGATCATATTCTGCCAGTTTTTCCCAACACTCTCTCTCTATCATTTAACGTTTTACTATCAAATGCGAAACGCACACCGTCAGGTCGGTAACCAACATCAAAGTTTTGTGGGCGTACACCTCCTATCACACGAACAGGTCCTACCTCAACACATTCAGCTTGGGGTGGGGTGAGTGAGTTTGAATGAGGCGAGACAATTACGATACCTCCAAGCATTGTTGCCAGTGCATTACCCACTGCAGTATCAAAAAGTTTGCCTAGTTCTCCAGAAGATTGCGGTGGTGTTCGGCTTAGTCTTCCACCATTATCAGTCCAAGTATTACCAAAACGGATTAAGTCCTCCCGGTCAATTGACACCTGTGGCATCGAAGCTAATGTTGCCATTATAAAATGATCTCCTCTACGATTTTATTTGTTTTCATTATGACAGGGTCTCAGCTAACTCCCTTAAGAAATAGCTCTGCATCTGTAACAAGTCCTGCTGCCTGAAAACTCCCTCTATCAGCCAACTTTGTCACTACTGACGGATTGATATCTACTACGACTGTACGCACTGTCGCCGGAAGCAAATTGCCTGTGGCGATAGCGTGCAGCATAGATGCGACGAGAATTGCCATCTCAACGCCATCCAATGCCTCTCGCATCCGTTTCTGAGCCTCCTGCATGTTACTAATGACACCTGGCATAGGGCCATCGTCGCGTATGGATCCGGCCAGCACCATGGGGATGTTGCGTTTCAAAGCTTCGTATGTAATGCCCTCTTTTAGTAAGCCTGTTTCGACAGCCTTTTCGACTGAACCAATAGCACGCATTGCATTAATAGCGCGTAAATGGTTGCGATGTCCACCCTCAACCTGTTCGCCACTGCGGAGATTGATACCAAGCGAAGTGCCAAACAGCGCCGATTCGATGTCATGCGTTATGATAGCATTTCCCCCAAAGATGACCTGCACATAGCCACGACGAATCAGATCCGCGATATAGCGACCAGCTCCGGTATGGATGACCGCCGGGCCTAGCACAAAGAGAATCTTGCCGTTATGTGCGCGAGTCTCTTTCATCTGGCGCGCAATCTCATGGATTGCAAGAACCTTGACCTTCTCTGTGGAGACAGTACTTTGCATGAATGCAAACGATTCGCGATCTCTGGCCCGCTCAAAGGGCTGAACCCGAATGCCATCATGTCCAATTACGACTTCTTCACCAATTTGCACTTCGTGCATGGGTTTGCCGTACGCGCGATTGTTGGCTTTGTCAATCACAATTGCGACATCCATCTCGATGCCCTCTACCTGCACCCAATGTCCATGCAGACGCACTTGAGTAGGTAGGTTTGTAGTGGAATAAAACTTTGCCGGTAATACACCGTGTTGCTCAACTGTGGCAGTTTCGGCATCATTTCCGTGCAGGATTGCAGCACCTAATTGTTGCAGTTCAGAAAGGATGATTTCTAATGTTTCATCGTTGGGAGCTGTGACTTTTAAGCGTGCATAACTATGTTCTGTTTTGGTCTTGCCAACATTCATTTCTTCGACATCGAAATTGCCTCCACGGTCCATGATTACGTCCCAGGCTCGTGGAAGCGTCCAGGAGTCGATGATGTGCCCACTCATTTCTACTACTTCGCTTGGCATAGTTTTCCTCTCTACTTCTTGCGTCCTACAGGACAGATTGCCTGAAAAGTACAGGCTCGGCACTTGGCCACACGCTGTTTAGCTAAAGGTGGTGGCTGTTGTTCGTTGCAGCGCGCCATTTCTGTTAATAAACGTATGACTTTCTTTTTCAGCGCGGGTGTATACTCAACGGTAAACTCTCGATCTGCATAACGCAAGATGCCATGCGTTGGCGCTTTCACAAAATAATCTTCAAGGATAAGACAGTAAGCCGCCAACTGGATCATATGATTGCTGTGAGGTGCTGTTACATCATGCACATTGAGCTTGAGTTCGATGGGCACAGGGCGGCCATCAGCAAGCTTGACAACATAATCTGGTTTTCCCACTAAAGGGTAAGCGCTGGATGATAATGATTCACCCTGGCCATCTGCATCTTCATACACAAGCTCTCCCTCTGGTAATCCCAGCACCCGCTGGCGTTCAGCAATCAATTTTGAACGCCGGACCCGGCGTTCATTCAGCAGCAAAATCACCAGAGCCAGCGAGGCTAACAGTAGGCCAAGACCAATGGCGAGCAGGATGTTGTTAAACATGCTCATTCCCTGATTTCCTGAAAATATCAGTGGTTTACTCACATCATGCTTTCTTGCTGCTAGCAGTCAACTCGCGGCGATGAGGAAGAGTGTATGTGTGAGATTTAACGTAAGAAAACGGCGGCTATAACCATAATCGTGGCCAGACAAAGCAATACGATCGCCAGTACAGCCAGGATACGCATGCGCCCGCTAGCTGCGACTCCTCTATAAATCTCCTCCTGCATCTCTTCCACTTCACTGGCATGATCGAGATGTTGTTGACGTCCTTCTTCAAAAGCGCCCCTGCGTAGAAGGAGTTGTTCGATCGTCTGGTATTCGGGTAGAGTGGTAGCCTGCGCTCCATGGTCATACTCCAGTTCTACCATACGAGCGAACAGTTCTTCATCACTTGCCTGTGCCAGGGGTTCGAATTGTTCATGCCACCATACTAGCGGACAATATTCAAATTGTGCTACTTCGCTGGCAGTGAAGAGACGTTGTCTTGATTGTGTCTGCCCACGTTGTTGTATGCTGTTCATATATATATACCAGCAGATCTATCCCAGGGAGGCTGTTTCCGTTGTTTGTATACCAGCTAAGCCTAAGGTATCTGCTACACGCGACATGGCCTGGATCACATTGGCGATGTGTTCATCCAGGTCGACACCTAGCTCCTCTGCACCTTTATACAGGTCATCACGATTAACCCCGGCGGCAAAACCCTTCGTCTTCATTTTTTTGCGCACAGACGACACTTCCAGGCCGAGGACGCTTTTTGTTGGGCGCACAAGCGCTGTAGCAGTAACCATGCCGGTAATTTCGTCACAGGCGTAAAGTGCATGTGAAAGTGGATTATTGCGTGGATGTGTGGCAACGTTCAAGTCATTGTGCGCCAGAATAGCATAAATAATGCGCTCGTCATACCCTTCATTGCGCAACCAGCCTGCTGAAATGAGTGTATGTTCACGCAGGTCCGGGAATTCCTCATAGTCGCAGTCATGCAGGAGACCGGTCATCGCCCATAATTCCTCGTCTTCACCAAATCTGGGTGCGTAGAAGCGCATCGCTGCTTCTACAGACAGCATATGTTTTTGCAAATTCTCATTTTTGACATGACTTGTCATAAATTGATAGGCATCATCTCGTGTTGGCATCGTCTACTCTTTTCCATAATTGATAGTATAAAGCGAGCGTGTTTATCTGCGTATTATAGCATAGGGGCCAATATATCCCCTCACCTGCAAGACCCAAAAGAGGCATTGATGCATACTTTATTTTTTAGATGGTACTCTGGGTCGCGAAGGTTGATTGAAAGGTGAACTTACATAAATACCAATTTTTAAAGTAGTCGCAAATTTCTTCAAGAAATGGTGATTTTGGCGAGGATATATGTTATACTCGTTTGACGTTGTATAGTGCATAGTTGCTCGGAAGTACAGAGTCTGTTGCAAGCCGTGCCGTACACGCGAGTTTATTGGGATATCTATCCAAGAATTGAGAAGGAAACATGGCATTGAGTGATCAGACACTGTATTGTCGCGATTGCAATCAGGAATTTGTTTTCACTGTAGGTGAGCAGGAATTTTATGCCAGTCATAATCTAACAAATGCACCTACACGTTGTCCGTCGTGCCGGGCTGCACGCAAGGCACAGTCAAGTGGAGGGTATAACAGCAGTCGGGGTGGCGGTTCTCGCGAACCACGTCAAATGTATACAGCCATTTGTTCAAACTGTGGTAATGAAGCCCAGGTGCCATTCCAGCCACGTGGCGACAAGCCAGTGTATTGTAGTGATTGCTATCAGCCGCAGAAATCTGGGCGTAGTAGCGACCGAAGATCGCGCTGGTAATTGCCATGAGTGAGGTTAAGGTCAATCCCGGCGATTTGTTCGAGCAAGCGCTCAAGCGCTTCAACCGCAAAGTTCAGCAGGATGGCGTACTTTCAGAGGCGCGCCGTCGCGCTCATTACGAAAGCCCCCAGGCTCGACGAAAGCGCAAAGCCGCCGCACAACGTCGAAAGCAGCGTCGTTCTCGCCAGCCGAGCTAGCATTTCACTTAGGAAAACAGAATAAAAGCACCCATAAGAGCTACATATGTTTAACTCTTGTAGGTGCTTTTGTACTTTCTCCCTAAGCTCTTGATTGTATCCCTAAGCCAGGACGGTCTGGCAAAACTAGCTTCCCATTTACAACACTTACGCCCTCATACGGGTCATTGTCTATCAGAAGATGACCGTCAAGATCGGCATAATCAACCAGCGGGGTAATATGAGCTGCGGCAGTAATTGCCAGCGAACTTTCGATCATGCAGCCAATCATCACCTGTAAATGATGGGCGCGTGCGACATGTATCATTTTCAGGGCGTGGCGTATGCCACCACACTTCATCAGTTTGATGTTAATCCCATCGACACACTCAGCAACGTAAGGAATATCTTCAACGGTCACGCAACTCTCGTCAGCTATAATGGGCACAGACACATTCTCACGTATAAGTTTCAGCCCTGAAAGGTCGCGGGGTGAAGTTGGTTGTTCCACGAACTCAATGTTGTAAGGAGTCAGGGCGTTAATCGTCTTTATTGCTTCTTTGGGCGTCCAGGCAGCATTTGCATCAACGCGAATCGTGGCTGACGAGACTTCTCGAATAGCTTCAATGATGGCGATATCGTTTTTTGTACCAACTTTGACTTTAAGAATTGGGTAGTCACGTGCCAGTAGAGCCTTCTTTGCCATATTCGTCGGGCTGTCGATACCAAGAGTAAAAGAAGTGTATGCTGAATGTGCCGGATTTAGCCCGAGAAGTTTGTAGACTGGCACACCTAATAGTTTCCCGATGAGATCGTACAGAGCCATATCGACTGAAGCTTTCACAGATGGATTGAGCCGTATAATATGCTCCAAATTATCGAGAATATCCTCGATGACAAATGGATCGTCGCCAAGGTTACCTGCGAACTTACTAATACAGGCTAACACTGTCTCCACATTCTCGCCATAAAATTCGTCTGGCGCTGCCTCTCCATACCCTGTGTGTCCATTGTAGTTAATCTGGACAATGGCATTCGAAGCTACGTTTTGCACACCTCGTGATATACGGAAAGGAGTTGTAAGCCTGAGATCAACTGGCCTTGCGTCGATTTGCATAATGAATGATCTTCCTTTGTGAGTGTAGTGTACATACTTTAAGCTGTATTTTAGCATATGGCCATTTAACGCTCTATTATTAGATATATTACGCATGGCTTACCTGCCTTAACTTTCCAATAATCTCCTGATGCTACCCTTATTTTTGGAAGGTTTTTAACAGGTAATGAAGCTGGCAAACTTACATTAGTTAGCTGGAAATAGAAGCTATGCGTATTGCGATTATTACAGAGAACTTTTTGCCTAAGCTGGATGGTGTAACACATACTCTTGCCCGTTTATTAGAATACTTGCAAGACAATCAACACCAGGCGCTCTTGCTTGGTCCTGATAGTGGAATGGAATACTATGCAGGAGCTGAGATTATTGGTACAGCAGGTGTTCCTTTGCCGTTCTACCCGGAACTCAAATTCAACTTCTTTCGCCCTCTTTTTTTGCGTCGTTTGAGCGAGTTTCATCCGGATATTGTTCATCTTGTTGATCCGATACTTCTGGGAACAGCTGGATTGGCAGCCGCGAAGATTCTGAAGAAACCTGTTGTTTCCTCATATCATACCAACATCCCCGATTATTGCAGTTATTTCGGCTTCCCCCAATTGACAGCACCAATGTGGTCATATAACCGCGTTATTCATAATCAATGTGCCTTGACCTTCTGCCCTTCACCTTCGATGGCTAGCATGTTGCAAAAACATGGATTTGAGCATCTGCGTATTTGGCCGCGCGGTGTCGATACCGGGCTCTTCAATCCTGAACGTGGTAGTCAGCAGCTACGAGCTAACTGGTTAGAAGGTAGGCAGCGACCGGATGATACGACTGTACTCTTGTACGTCGGACGCATTTCGTGGGAAAAGAATTTACGCTTACTCACACATGCTTATCGCGCGATGGATCATGAACACTGTCACCTGGTGGTTGTAGGAGATGGGCCAGCTTTGAAGGAGATACAGCAGGAAGTTGCCGATCTCCCCGTCACATTTACAGGATATCTTAGGGGAGAACAGCTTGCGAGCGCCTATGCTTCGGCAGACGTTTTTGCTTTCCCATCGACTTCGGAAACTTTTGGGCAGGTTGTGTTAGAAGCCATGGCCTGTGGCCTGCCTGTAGTTGGTGTTCTTTCAGAGGGCGTTATGTGATCTTGTGCAAAACGAGCAAACAGGCCTGATGTTAGATATACAAGGCCTCAGCGAAGATGAGCAAGTACAGGGCTATGTAGCCCATCTTCAACGTCTGGTGCATGAAGCCTCTGTACGCCATGCAATGGGACAGGCCGCACTTTTAGAAGCGAGAAAACGTTCCTGGTCGGAAGCCATGGATTGCTTGTTGTGTGGGTATCATGAAGTGATCGAAGAACGAAGTCCACTGATCGCAGCGTAATACTTCACAGTTTGCTACACTGTGGATCCACTTTTCTTTTCGGTTAATCTCCCTGGATCAGCTTTAAGAGACGCTATCAGGTAGTTCAGTCCTTGTTCAGTAGCTTCAACCAGGTTGTTTGATGAGCCATGCCCATCAATACACTGCCAATGATAGCGATTGCTCTGCCAGGTTATAGTGATTGGAATGGGTAAATGCTTAAGCATAACCATCAAATCTTGCTCTATGCTTGCCATTTTAGCACCTTCTTTTCTTTGTTTCGTACACTGTGTAAGAGATTCTGAGAACCTGATTTGAACAGGCTGGCGCAATTTCCTATCTATTTAAAGTGACGTTTTGTGAGACGAATTAGATACATAAACTTATTACCTATAACATAATTGAAACGGGTTAAAACCGTATTATGCGATGGTTAAAAGTTGCTAACTGTCTAGTGAAATGTTGATGCAAGTTATAAGTGGCACACTCTGCAAATAATATTATTGTGTCTCTTCATCAAGTAAAAATGGTATTTAAGGTGAGCTTTAGGGAAGTTATGCCTCTTTTGCTCACTTTTATAGCCTATAATGTAGTGGGTACTTTGACTATGGTGCAAGATGAGCAGTAGAATACCATCAGACGAGGAATGCAGGCAGATTGAGTTCGGTGAAGATTGGAACACCTGAAACTATACGCCCGTGAATTGTATATTCAATGAAATGTTTGAAGCTTAGACAAGAAAAAAGCAGATTATCAAAGGGAATTTTGTATGATGGAAATATCAGAACGAGAATCCCGCATGCTTGCAGAAGTTTTTACGAAGGTCCAGGCACGTTTCGCTGATTTCACCGACCTTGCCCATGGCTGGGAGCATGTTTACAGGGTCTATCATCTGTCCTTGCGCATAGCAGAACAAGAGCACGCTGATAGCTTTATCGTGGGAATGGCCGCTTTGCTGCATGATATAGGTCGAACTACACAGGACCCTAAGAAGCCTCACGCAGAACGCTCAGCCATAATTGCTGCTGAGCTGCTAGCTCGATATGAGCTACCGGATGAAACCCAACAAGCAATTATACATGCGATACTGGCCCATAACTATCGTCGTGGCATCACTCCTGCGACCCTTGAAGCACGCGTACTCTATGATGCAGATCGATTAGACAGCATGGGAGCAAGCGGGTTGATGCGCTGGGCCATGACTATAAAGAATAAAAAATGGTCAGAATGGAAATCATATCATCCAGATGACCCATTCGCGGTACATCGAACCCCAGATGATCAACGTTATTTGCTCGACCGTTTCTTCACAAAGCTCCTGTCTCTGCCAGATGCAATGATGACTGAGACAGGCCAGGCATTAGCCCATAACCGCTTAACTTTTTTTCAGTCTCTTCTTACAAGAACTCCAGATAGAGTTAGTGGATGGTGGATATAGTGGGGCAGAACTGGGAAATGAGCTTTTTCGTATAGTACAGTAAGAAAAATTGAACCTGGTTCATAGCTATGCAGCAGACTGTTTGCGGGCTAAACGTCGCTTGTTCATTTGATAACCCCGCTACGACTAAAAAGTCATTCACACGCCACAATTTGCCGCCAGGTGTGCTAAGTCCTGATTGAATAGCCGCGCGCGCATCCGATGCTGTACTGCCTTGAAACAAGGTGCAGGCACGTCCAATAGCATTCAGTGTGTGCGCATCACTATTGCCCACTTCAGGCCATCTGTAATATTGTCTATTGGCTCTCATCACTACACGATTTGCATATATCCCACATAAACCTGCATTCCACGTTTCAATTCCGTCGAGCCAAAGATCTTTATTAGCATAGATGCGATCTAATACTTCACGCTGGCAACTTATACGGAAGAGCGGATTGAGAGGATGAACGACAATTGCCAGTCCACCTTGATCGTGGATGAGGTCTATACTTCGTTCTATACTTAAATGTGATGGTATATGCTTTTCAATAAAAAGTGCCAGCAAATGTCCTTCGTTCGTGCTAACCTCTTCACCTACAATGAAGTCAAAGCGATAAGAGCCTCTTGCCCACAAGTCTCGTGCGCGTAAGGAACCATCAATAACATTATGATCGGTAATAGCGATTACATCTAAATCGGTGTGAAGTTCAGTGTGTTTAAGGATTTGTTCAATCGTGGGAATACCATCACTATACGTGCTATGGATATGCAAATCAGCTCTACTGAGTTTTTCGGCCTGCGGTATCTGCCAGGCAATTGTCTGTTTGTTTCTATTGGATATTGCTATTCCCAGATTTGATTCTTCAACAACGCTTATTGTCTCGGAGTATGTATTGTCTATCATGTTGCACCTTTTTTCATTGCAGACCAGATCTGCAATGAGTGGAGTATGAACGTATATTTATCTTAATATCGGGCTTAATTTTGTATCTAACTTCTTTCATTTAGACAATAGCATATGTTTGTTAAGTTTCAGGCTTAACGGGGTTTTAAAAGAAGATTAAACGGAGAACCTTAGCTTGACCATTTCAATGGGGCATACTTCATGCAACGAATAACATTCGACAGAATGTGAGAGATTTGTGGGAGAAAACATTGTTTTTGAGAGCTAAATGTGAGGCTTTCTCAATATACTTCAAACAAGAGAAGAGCAGATCAACGTTTCAATGTATTCCGCTTCTCTCGTGTTGTTGATGTTAGAGACGTACTTGTGAAAGTGCAGAGAGAATGCCTGCTACTTTAGGCAAGCGATAAGGGGACAATACAATGCAGTACCCAATCTTTCAAGCAGGACATCGAGTGCGCATCATAAGCTACGGACCATTCAGGGGACTCATAGGAACAATTCGGATTGTCGATACAATTCTTGACCTTATCGAACCATTTTGTTTCTATCTGATCGAACTTGAAGGTGCGCTTACGAAAGAGCCTGTGTGGTTTGAATATGAAGAAGTCGAGCCCATTTCTCCATATGAATGTGATTATCTAATAAGAGCATAATATGCTGGAAGTGATATCTGCGATGTTAGTTGTTCTTGGCCTTGCGTCACTCTTCGTCGTCATCTCAATTGTGTGGCCAATCGTTGCAATTGCGAAGGAGCAATCAGAGCGAACGGAATACACATTCACGGCGTGTGTCGCAGGCTGGTATGCGCAAATAATGGCAATGGTGGGAATCATTGTATTCACAACTGGCTTAGGTTACCTCTTCAAGAGTATCCTCGGCTATCTGGACCTGAACTACTCTTACGGGTACATGTCATTCCCGATTCTAGGGACTCTGGGTCAGCCAGATGTGGCGTACTTAGAGCAGCAGCGCATGGTGGATCTGGTTGTGAGAGCGCCCAGCCTCCTGGTAGCCGGTCCGGTGATCTACTTCGTGTTTGCCTACCTCTCTCGCTCAGTCTCAGTGCAAAAAGTCACGAACTCCCTACTGGGTGCTGCGCGGTAGTCAGCTTATACAGACCATCTTTCTTGGAACGGCTAGCGCCATCTATTGGTTACTTGCTCTCAATTTGGTGCTCGGCTATTTTCTGATCTCCCCGTTCGGTAACCAATTGAATGTGCCATTTGGGGAAATGCTCGGTTTTGCACTTGCTTTCACCGGAGCGTTCATTGCTCACATCTGGATCTGGCGATCATATCCAGGAGGCTCATGGTGGTCCCCACCTGATGGTTGGCCCAGAATACAAAAAATGTCAACGGAGCCTTGATAAATCATCTACTTCCGTCACATTTTTTCCAATTTAAACCTGTTCTAGCATAGGAATGCATTGCTGAAATACTGTGAGAAAAAATGCTCTTATTAAGGCATCAGGAAAGGGTCCAAAGAACGCATGAGTACTCTTCAGACATCTGGAAGAAACAGATTTTCAGCCCATCATTCAGGTAGTGGATGATTGGTGGGGTGGTCGCTCGGTAGCAGTTTTGCTACAGAGACTCTTTTTCGTGCATTTTCGACCCACGAGCTTTGTCGTGGAAGAACATGGGACAATCCAGGGTTTTCTGGTTGGTTTCCGTTCTCAGACGACGCCAACTCAGGCGTATATTCATTTTGTGGGAACGCACCCTCAACATCGAGGCAAAGGTATTGGACGACGTTTATACCAACACTTCTTCGAAGTAGTGAGCGCGCTTGGTTGTACCGAAGTTCTTTGCATTACTTCACCAGTCAATAAGGGATCAATCGCGTTTCATCGACACATGGGATTTGAGATTCTGCCGGGAGATGCAACTATCGATGGCATCCCGGTCACATCTAACCATGATGGGTGGGGTGGAGCACATGTGTTGTTTCGCTATCATTTGGTGAGCAGTTGAACAGGAAAATCAATACATGGCATTAGATTTTCGCGCTCAGATGTTTGGCGGCAATAAGCGTAAGATCAATAACCAAGCGGTAATTGAGGCTGTGCTGCATGGCTCTACAGCCTCGCTGCGATGTCAGACAGTCTCATTCATATTATGTTCAGGCAGTGAGGTCTTCTCCATCGTAGTAATCTGAAAGACCGGGTGACGGGCAGCCTCACGCTCAAAATCCTCCAGGGGCGAGTTTTTCGTAGCATCGAAGTAGGATCGAACGCCTCCAGAGACATGCAAGAGATACTGTTTGAGCACGGGAGCTGCCTCCTTAGCTTCCAGTTCGGTCACGGAGATTGTCTCAGAATGGCGACCACGGGTGAGCGTTGCCGTCCCTGCTACACGGATGTTGCGTACCCACTGCACCGCACCATAAGGCGCGACCAGCCATCGCTCACCATCCTGCTCAACCAGGAGCACCGGAACCGTATGCGGCTGACCGCTTTTGCGACCACGAACGGTGAGCAGCGACGTTGTCCCTAGTTTGACTCCAGCATGCAGAAGCGTCGTGATCACTGCAGCTTCCATACGGTCAGCAAAATTGACGTGATAAGTTTTAGTCATGAGTGTATCCTTCCTTATTAATGGTTAAACATTGAGAGAGTATTCGAACGCTACTGCTTCTTGTCTGAGTTTGACTTTCTCGCTCAATATATTGCGACCGGAAATGATTACATCGAATACTCTTCCATTAAACTGCTACTGCAGGTTCCAGACTCAGTACATGATTCGGTATGCTATTTTCTTTCAGAATACGTTCAGTAGTTAAGCGTGCTGATAGAAGTACCATAGGCAAACCGGTGCCGGGATGAGTGCTACTGCCAACAAAGTAGAGGTTGCTGTATGTATGGTGCCGATTGTGGGGCCGAAGATATCCTACCTGCATGAAGTTATGGCTCAGGCCGAACGCAGCTCCTTTTGCCAGGTTGTAGAGACTGAGCCAGTCATGAGGAGTATAACTCACCTCAAATTTCAGGTGCTGTTCCAGGTCAACAATGCCTGTACTTGCTGCCAGGCGATGGATTACCGCTGAGCGAGCACGAGCTTGTAGCGCGTCCCAATTCTGAGTGACACTAGAATCCAGATGCCCAACGGGGACTAATACCATCAACGTATCCTGACCGAGCGGAGCCGCAGATGGATCAATGCGTGCCGGAGCATGCACGTAAAAGCTTGGTTCATCTGGGAGAAGATGATCATTGAAAATGCGGTCAAAACTGGTGCGATAGTCATCCGCCAGGAACACATTGTGGGTTCCAAGCTGAGGATAGACCTTATCAATTCCCCAGTAGAACATGATAGCTGAGCACGTATATTTCAATTGCTGCAATCGATGAGCCTCAGCACTTTCAGGCAGTAAATGGGAGTAGACATACGGTAGATCCGCATTGGCGACAATCACATCTGCACTCAGGCGAGAGCCATCTTGTAACAAGACTCCGGTTGCGCGGTTTCCTGCAACTTCGATCTGTTTTACGGGTGTGTTATACGTAAAGTTGACTCCGTAATCCTCTGCAACTTTTGTCAGGCTTTCGATAACACGGTAGATGCCTCCGATTGGGTACCATACCCCTTCTGCCAGTTCCGTATATTGTACCAGAGAATAGGTTGCCGGTGCATCGAACGGGCTCAATCCCAGGTACATGTTCTGGAATGAGAAGGCTGCCTTGAGATGAGGGTCATGAAAGTAGTGACCGATGTTGTCATAGTGTTTCACCAATGCTTTCAGTTTGAACAGCAACGGCAAGTTCTGTAAGCTGAAGTATTCTGAAAAGTGGTAGAAGTTGCGTCCCACAAAACGCTGCAGGCTGAGATGGTACGCATCGTAACCTTCAACGAGGTAGCGCAGCAAACCGCCGAAGCTGCCAGGTTCGATGGCCTCTAACTGCTGTTCCATCGAATTGAGATTGGAGGTGAGGGCGAGTTGAGTGTCATCCTCAAATCGGATGCGATATGTTGGATCGATACGATGCAGTTCCAGATGATCTTCCATTTTCTCACCTAATGCAGTATAGGTTTCTGCAAAGACCTCTGGCATAAGAAACAACGTTGCGCCAGTGTCGAAGCGATGCCCATCACGAATGAGCTGACTGCAGCGACCCCCGGGAGCCTCTTGTTTTTCTAAAACCTTCACGCTGAAACCTGCTCGAGCCAGGCGTGCAGCGGTAACAATTCCTCCTAAACCAGCGCCGATTACCAGCGCTGTGGGATGTGAATATGAGTACATGTATTTCTCCCTTCAAACTCTGCGCAAAGCATCTAGTTGTAAAAATGCCTGCGACAACAACTGAGGAGGCAACGAGGGCATCATCACCAAATTTTCACCAGGTGAGGAGACTTCATCAAGGAAACGAAAGATACGCTCGACCGGGTTACGTTTGAACAATGAGGTCAAGATCGGCTCAATTCTCTCTGCATGATGTGTCATGATCTCTAGCATCACAGCATCGAAGTAGCGATAGCGACGAGGACTAGCAGGTATGTTGAAAGGATGACCAACCTTGAGTAGTGAATTGATAATAGCAGACGAGTCTTCTTGTATACGGAGAAAGGCATATCCCGATGATGGTTTGACCATTCCACCATGGTTGCCAATAGCCATGATATGCTTGCCAATGCTGCCTTGGGAAACGCCAGTCCGTCAGGGGATTTATACCCTGCTCTTCACGTAGGATATGGTATTCGCTTATTCCAAGAGTATTCTTGAGGTAGGTTTGCAATGCTTGTTCGCAAAGCTCCCAGTGAACTGGGGTTGTGGTACACAAGACGGACTCCACCAGCGCCCATTGCTCAGAGAAAGGAAGCACATAAAAGAAATGTGTCCCGTTTTTCTGTGGGGTACGAAAATCTAAGAAAGTAGCTACTTGAGGATTGAAAGGTTGCCCTGACGCTTCAATCTCCCAACCCTTGAATTGCTGTTTGATGGCATGATAATGGATCAGGTCGGGTTTGAACGTAGACCAGTTGAATAGACTATCAAAAACCCAGGTGCCAGTATATTGCTTCCCATCCACCAGCACATTACCCTGTTGATCGCCATCCTTGATGAGCTCTACTTTTCCTCGCAAGAATTCCACGTGTGGACACGCTGATACTATTTGCCGGGCATAGCTATAGAAATCGATCCCACGGATCATGTTGTAACGATACTCATGCAAGTCGAGCGTCTTTTCAACGTGTTCACCTAGCACTTGTAGCTGATTCCATGAGCGGTACACGATGTCATCAAAGAACGCAGGCTGGTTTGCCCAGAAACACCAGGTGCGGTCGTTCTTATCCTTAGCATCTTTTTCCACGATCAAGATCGAGCGATCGCGCAAGGGGCTACGTGCCAGATGAGAGGCCAGGCTCAAGCCTGAAGCACCGGCACCGACAATAATGATATCATATGACTTCATTGCTACCTCTCCTTATCCTGGTGATTGTGCCACCAGATGCGAGGCAGTCTGCGAACTTTGCCCCAGGCATTCACATGTGCGCGGCGATTAAACACGTCGTAATCGTGCGTTTCGATATCACTTAGAATAGCGCGATAGAGATCGCTTGCAGCTGCAACGGCGAAACGTCCATCTTTATTCAAGAGTGCGATACCAGGATTAGCCTCAGCATAGAGACGGCGATTGCGCTCGATTTGAAAGCGCATAAAAGCACGCCAGTGTTCATCTACCTGCCCTTGTCCAGGTCTGCTTCAGAGAGACCAAATGCTGTCATCTCATCCATAGGCAAGTAAAGCCGACCATTTGCCCAATCTTCACCTACATCACGTAAGATATTGGTGATTTGCAAGGCGATACCGAGCTTTATAGCATATGGGATGGCTCGTTCGTCCGCGAAGCCGATGATGTGCATGCTCATCAATCCGACGGTGGATGCGACGCCATAAGCATACCTGACCATATCCTCAAAAGAATGATAGCGTTTCTGGTAGAGATCGCGTCCGACGCCATCGATGAGCTGTTCAGCATAGCGCTGGGGAATGTGATAGCGAAAACGGGTATCAGCCCAGGCGATGGTGACTAAATCACTGGATGGAGGCTCGGAAGTGAGGGCCTTTCGTCGCCAGGCAGCCAGTAATTGCTCCGCATCGCTTTCTGAACAATCGACAATGTCGTCGCTCAACCTACAAAAAGCATACAATGCCCGCATGGCTCGGCGTTTACCAGCAGGAAGTAAGCCAGTAGCCATATAGAATGTTCGGCTGTTAGTGGATGTAATAGAATCGCAGTGTGCGTAGGCACGGGCAAGCAAGTCACTATCATTTAGCCGCAGGAAAGACGGGGCCAAAGATTGATGTTCCGCTTCATATGCTAATGGGAGTAAGATGTGTTCCCAGGGTTGTTGATATGCTGGTGCCATACAGGCCTCCGTGAACAAGTGAGCAAGACTTGTTCTTGAACAGGGTTCTGAAATTTGGAAGCAGGAACTCTTGATGCCAGCAGGCAGAGTACAAACTGCTCACAATAGAACATTCCTTGTTTCCAGCATATGCTCTTTGCCTCACAGAAGCATCAATATCTACCTTCTTAGCTTCACAAAAAAATCACAGGGTTGGATTTTATGCTTGCTTTGTTACAACGCTTCTTGCACGTCCCAGTTAAAGGACTCTGACGAGGTTTCTCTTGTATGCCCCTGAGCGAAGCCATACACCCACGGGGTTTCTCTTGAATGCCCCTGAGCAGAAGCCATACACCAATGGTTAATTCAAACGGTGCGATTGGAAGGAAAACGAATATCGGAACATCATACCCAAAGAATTGAAACACGATCCCAACGAGTGCTACAGATACTGCCAGGAGGCCCCAGAGAGAGATGACACGTGGGATATACTTTGATGTATAAAACAAGGAATACCACAATATTCCCCCAAGGCAGTAGAACCACATATGTATCGTTATTCCATGGCTGTAAACCCCGTTATACAGAAATTCACCTAACGTGAGATAGGAGGAATGTTGTGAAGCTCCTGCTTGAATGAAATCCAGGCTTACAGGAAGAAGCGCCAGAACCCCTAGCTGGCTTATGGCAAGAAATATTGCTTCTGCCAGCCACAAACCCAGGGCGACAAGCGCGATGATCTTGTTCTGCTTGTGTAAGACGATATACAGCAGTCCTGCCAGGGCAACGATTCCACTACTGGTCACCATTTGACCCAGGATGCTGAGACGCATCAGAGTTAGCTGATTGGAAGTATTCACAAGGATATCGGATATACGAGCAGATCCTACGGCTGATGTGAGCAGGAGACCACTGATCAAACTGGCGAAAAAAACAAACAAAAACGCTGCCCCTACTAGCCTGGGAGCAATTTTATCTGAAATCATATTTCTTCTCCCTGTCTTTTACTATTCTGCTCCACATTGATGACGACTTTTGCTTTAGCGTGTCCTTCTTCAACATACCTTATGGCTTCTGGAACCTCGCTTAATAGGTAACGTCTATCTATCACAGGCACCACTTTACCGGCTTCAAGCAACTCTTTAAGAGTTGCCAAATCTTGTGAGTCAGGTTTCGAAGATACGCCGCCCATTTTCTTCGTGCCAATCATTGAAATCAAAGGCCCCAGGAGCATAGCTTGAAACATTTGAGCAGTGGAACCTCCGCTCATGACATAGATTCCCCCTGGAAGTAATGCACGCTTATACGCCCAAATCGGATGATATCCGTTCGCGGCAAGAATCAGGTCATACTCGTTGTCCATTTGTGGTGAAATCTTCTTGCGTGTAATCAATGACATGATCTGCACCAAGTAAGCGCACCATGTCCACATTCCTCGTGCTGCATACAGCAGTGACTTCAGCCCCGAAGGCTTTGGCAATCTGCACGGCAAACATGCCAACTCCACCAGATGCACCCTGAATCAAGACCTTCTGTCCCGCCTGAAGATGTCCTTTTTCGCGAAGGCCTTGCAAGGCGGCGAGCGCCGCCAAAGGTACAGCCGCGGCTTCCTCGAAGGTCAAAGAAGCAGGTTTCAACATCAATGCATTTTCACGAGCGCAGACATACTCGGCAAAACCGCCCAGGCCACACCCGGCTATATCCCCGAATACCTCGTCACCAGGCTGAAACTGCGTAACGTTTCTGCCAACGGCTTCAACCCGCCCCGCTATGTCAGCTCCAAGTATGCTGTATTTTGGCTTGAACATCCCACCGGCCATCAAGCGAACCAGGAACGGTTTAGCTCTCAGGAGATGCCAGTCAGCGGCATTGACAGATGCCGCATACACTTTAACCAGGACTTCATCGTCATTGGGAACTGGTTTTTCTACTTCTTCAAATTTCAGAATATCGGGTGAACCATATGTGTGATACACAATAGCTTTCATGTGTGTATCCTCCTTCTTCCTCACTTCAAACCAATTATTGGCAGCTTATCTGAGAGAAACACAACATGAATCACGTGAGATGACATCGTATTTCAGACCTTTTTAAAGTGCTCATCTTATAAGTACTGCTTTCATCCTCTCAAAATCCTCTATCTTACGTGGAACTTCTTTCCTTAGACTCAGCATACAGCAGAGATATCACATTGCTGTCACCGTCGCAGGCTCTTTTGACACATATCCATCACACTTCCGCGTGCTCTCGTCCTACTTTGGCCGTTGCTATGAAGTTCGTTAATGTGTGAAGCAAATCGAGATTAAACACGGTCTCTACTGAGAGAAATAATTGTGATGAGCCTGGAAGTAAAAACTACAGGACTGTGAGCGTATTGTGACGTATTTGTTCTATGCTAGATTTGGAAGGAGGCTCGTTATGAATTGGCAGAAACTGTACAACCCCATCGTGATCTTGCTATTACATTCGCCACTCCATAGTCTTATGGATAAAAGTACAATATTGATTACTATTACCGGACGCAAGAGTGGCAAAAAATATACCATTCCGGTTTCCTATGTGCGTGACGGAGATACATTAATGATGATCAGTCAGAGGGAACATAGCTGGTGGAAAAATCTTCGTGGCGGTGCCCAGGTTACGCTCTATTTGCAAGGACGCATCTTGAAAGCCACAGGGGAAGTTTTCACTGATGCTGAAACAGTTGCAAATAAGCTCCTCCTGTTCCTGCGACAATTTCCTGGCTATCAGAAGCTCATGCATATGAAACTAGCTGCAAACGGTCAACCAGATAATCCCGAAGCCTTTCAACGGATTGCCAGGAATATGATCATTGTTCAAATGAAGGAATTGGTGGAAGTCGCGGCTTAAAGTTAGCCTCATTAGGAGATGAACTTTCATGTCAAGCACAATAATACAAGGTAGGAGAGCAGGCTGGGATTGGAATATCTGGTTTCAGTGGATACTCGCCAATGCAATAGGAGAGACAGTGGGTCTGGGTGGAACTTTAGTGATAAGTGCATTACTTCTCTTGAATGCGCAGAAGACAATGGGTGTTCTTCCTGCTGCAGCTCTGGCGGTGTTGGCAGGAACATTCATAGAAGGAATAACGGTTGGAACAGCTCAGTGGCTTGTGCTACGTCGTCCGATGAAAAGTATAAGATGGCGGGTATGGGTGCTGGCTACTGCTATAGGCGCCTTTGTAGCCTGGACCTTAGGCATGATTCCCAGCACGTTTATGTTCGCAGGTGCAGATAGCGGAGGTGCGGCGTCCACCCAAATAAGTGACCTAGTGATTTATGCACTTGCTGCGGCGATGGGATTTGTTCTGGGGCCGATA
Source organism: uncultured Chloroflexia bacterium (assembly GCA_963702765.1). Taxonomy (GTDB): domain Bacteria; phylum Chloroflexota; class Ktedonobacteria; order Ktedonobacterales; family Ktedonobacteraceae; genus DATMNR01. The sequence continues at coordinate 184 of CAVPEB010000033.1, read as the reverse complement.
TTGGGTGTACCACAATGGCTTGTTTTACGCCATCATCTACCAAAGGCTGGCTGGTGGGTGTTAGCCAATGCTCTGGCCTGGATGGTAGGTATGGTGATTGTGTTTATAGGTACAAATTTCATCCCACCTGAAGGAATCTCGTTGAATGTTTCTTTCGTGTTGCTATTTTTCCTTTTTGTAGCTG
>CAVPEB010000032.1:0-55031 GCA_963702765.1 uncultured Chloroflexia bacterium | reverse complement strand
CTGGCCATCACCGACCATCTCACCGACCATCTCATCTTGCTTCACGGTGAGAGTCAAACACCCATCGAGCATATGCAAAAGGCTCGTGATTCGTCCGAAAATCTGCTATCATAAAGAGGGAGCATCTCCGCTCTGAAAGAGCATGAATATCGAAAAGGAGGGATATGCTGTCGTCTGACAGTTGCTTCCATATCCCCCGGACAGGCGTTGACCAGAAGAGGACGTACGCCCGATACACACCAGTATAGGGGTGATGGCTGAGAAAAGCACCGTCCATCGGCTGCCATTTCACCGACCATCACCTCGCATGGTTGTGCTCGGGTGAGTTGTGCGAGAAGGAAATGACTCGTGAAGAGAGCTTCGTATAGAGAGCGAGACTACGCCTTCGGGAAGCGTATGCTGGCATTGCGCATGGCGACCGGACTGACTCAGGCAAGACTGGCTGGCTTGCTCGGAGTCGCCCGACACGCAGTAGGCGGGTGGGAGTCCGGCCAGCTATCGAAAAACGATCATCTCAAACAGTTTATTGCCCTGGCTTTCCAGCAGCACGTCTTTATGACAGGCAATGAGGCTGAGGAAATCCGTGTGCTCTGGCTTGCATCTTATCAGAAGATGCTGTTGGATGAGCCGTGGCTCCACGAACTGCTCAGCCAACAGGCTTCCCCTGGCATTAGCATGCCAGGGGAACAGACTCGTGACCCTGACGCGGTCATTGCTCCTCAGGCTTCGGGTGGGCCACGGGTGGATTGGGGTGACGCACTGGATGTACCCACCTTCTATGGTCGTGAGGAGGAACTGCCGCACCTCTCTCAGTGGGTGGTCCAGGAACGCTGTCGTGTGGTGAGTGTGCTGGGCATGGGAGGTATCGGCAAGTCGGCGCTGGCGGTTACCTTGATGCACCGAGTAGATAAGCAGTTCGAGGTGGTGATCTGGCGGTCTCTGCGCGATGCTCCTGGATGTGCCACGCTGTTGGATACATGCCTGCAGGTGCTTGCCCCGCACCTGCTGCCAGAGATGCCGGATACCCTCGAAGGACGCCTGCAACTGTTGATGGAGCAATTACGCGCTCGGCGGGTGCTGCTCGTGCTGGACAACCTGGAGATGCTCTTGGAGGTAGGGGAGGATACGGGCCGCATGCGGGCAGACTACGAAGGCTATGCTCAAATCTTACGACGGATAGGCGAAACCGCGCACCAGAGTTGCCTGCTGCTCACCAGCAGGGAGAAACCGGCGGAACTCGTGCCGTTGGAAGGCAGCCGTCGGCCCGTGCGTGCCTTGCGTTTAGCGGGGCTGGACAGCCGCGCCGGCGCTCAGTTACTGGCGGAGAAAGATGTGGCTGGTTCCCCGCACGACCGGGTACGCCTGGTCGAGGTGTACCGGGGCAACCCGCTGGCTTTAAAGATCGTAGCCCCGACCATTGTGGAGCTCTTCGGTGGCGAAATCGTCCCGTTCCTGGCGCAGGGTGAGGTCGTCTTTGGCGGCGTGCGTGAGTTGCTGGACGAGCAATTCGACCGCCTCTCGGAGTTCGAGCAGAGCATGTTCTACTGGCTGGCCATCCTGCGCGAACCGGTGAGCCAGGAGGAGCTGCTAGCAGTTCTCAGCACACCAAAGGCTCCTATGCTCGTCTTGGAAGCCGTTGACGGGCTGCGTTGCCGTAGCTTGATCGAGCGTGGGGCAACGGGCGGGAAGCTTCACGCTGCAGTCGGTGGTACTGGAGTATGCGACTGCCCTGCTCATCGCGGAGGCGAGCCGTGAGATCGAGCAGGGGCATCTGGATCGCCTCATCGAGCTTGGACTCTGCCAGGCCCAGGCGAAGGAATACGTTCGAGATATCCAGGAGCACTTGCTTGTGGGCTCACTGCTCAGCCGACTGCTGAGCACGTACCAGGGACAAGCCGACCTGGAAGCACGATTGCTCTGGCTGCTCGACGGGCTGCGTGGCTGGACCCAGCCGTCCCAGGGGTATGGATCGGCCAATCTGGTGGCGCTGTTGCACGTGTTGCGGGGGAACTTACGTGGTCTGGACCTCTCGCATCTTGCCCTTCGCGGCATGTCTGCAGGGGGTCGAGATGCAGGATGCCTCCCTTTCCTGGAGCCATGCTGCGAGACACCATGTTTACCGAGGCTATTGATGCGATCATGGTGGTTACCATTAGCAGTACCGGACAGCATTGGGCTGCCGCCACCCGGCAGGGGAAAGTGCGGGTGTGGGGAAGAGGCAAGTCAGACCCTGCACAGGGTCTGGCAGGCCCGACATTTCCGGGATAACTGCTCTTGTGTTTAGCCAGGATGGACACATGCTGGCCAGCGGGGGCTGGGATAACACGGTCAAGTTGTGGGACATTGCCAGTAGTACCCTCCTGTGGGCAGGTGGACCAACCAGGGGCATCAACTGTATGGCCTTCGCTCCTGATGGGCACCTCCTCGTCACTGGTGGAAGTGATACCTTCGTTCGGATCTGGGACTCTCAGAGTGGCACGAAGGTGCGGAAGCTGGCTGGTCAAGGCGGTGCCGTGTACTCGTTGGCCTGGAGCCCGGACGGGAGGCTGCTCGCCAGTGGCTGCTCCGATGGGAACATCTGGCTGTGGAAGCCGCAGTCTGGTAGTCACGTACACACACTTACGGGGCATACTCATTGGGTGACAGGGCTGGCCTTCGCCCCCGATGGCGCACAACTGGCGAGCGCGAGTGCTGATGGCACTGTCAAGCTGTGGGACATGGAAAGCTTTGACTGTCTCCAGACGTTCACGGGGCATACGGACCGGGTGCTGCGCGTGGCCTGGAGTCCGGATGGACGTACGCTGCGTGTTGCAGCTTTGATCAAACGGTCTGGCTCTGGGACACCAAGGAGAGAAGATCGCGGGGTGGTCCTGTACTGGGCATACCGGTCTCCACTCCATTGCCTTCACCCCCGACAGCCGCATCCTGCTCAGTGGCAGCAACGATGGCACCATACGGGTATGGGACGTAGAAAGTGGACAATGTCTTCGCATCATTGGGCTACTACACGGCCTCCCTCCTCGATATCGACTGGAGCCCAGATAACAGCAAGCTCGCCAGTGGCGGAGCGGATAGCCTGGTGACGCTCTGGGAGGGAGCCAGCGCAACATCACCCAGTGTGTTGCGTGGACATCGTTGGATCGTGCAAGGGGTGGCATGGAGTCCAGATGGGCAAATTCTGGCCAGCGCAGGGTATGACAATAGCATCAGACTCTGGGACACAGCCACTGGCATATGTCTCGAGGTGCTGCGAGACTCTGACGCGACTGACACTATCTTCCTGGGCGTGGCCTGGAGTCCAGACGGTCACCTACTTGCTTGTGGGAGTTTTCTACTGAGCGTGCAGGTGTGGGATATGACAACACGTAGCCGCCGCTGGGTTAGACGTACAGAGCCGACTTTGATCCGTCGTGTGGCCTGGAGTCCAGATGGGACACGAGTGGTTGGTGGAGGTGATGATGGCTCTGTGTATATGTGGGATATCAGGGATGATACCGAGTTGCGGTTAGAGGGTCACAAGGGAGCTGTCTTAAGCGTGACTTGGAGTCCCAACGGGATGTTACTAGCTTCAGGTGGCGGTAGCATAGAGAATGGGGAGCTTTTCGTGTGGGAAGTACACAGCGGGAAGTGCATCCAAACCCTGGTGGAGCATTCTGGAGCTGTCTCTGCCTTAGCCTGGAGTCCAGGAGGAGACAGAAGACTGATCAGTGGCAGCACTGATGGGACGATGCGCTGGTGGAAGATCCAAGAGAGAGTGCGTACGGGTGCAAGAGGCGCATCAGGGGACGGTGCAAGCGCTCAAGGTGAGTCTTGATGGCAGCAGATTGGCGAGCTGCGGGGATGATGGAGCCATTGTGCTCTGGGATCTGCACAGTGGCGAGCAGCTCCAAACGCTGCGGCGGGATCGACCCTACGAACGACTCAATATCACGGGCATCCGGGGTCTCTCCGCAGCGCAAAAGGCTTCGCTGCACGCCCTGGGGGCGTTCGAGGAAACGAGCATTGGCCGGTAAAGATATGAGTTTTTCGGCGAAAGAGGGATGGCGACAGTGATTTGCTGCTAGGCGTCTCATGGGGCAAGGCGTGCTTGCCTGGGGACATGAGGCATGGCATTTTGGCCGTAGGCGGCGTAAGCCGCAAAGAGTTGTTTCCTCATCCATACGTTGCAGACATGCTCCTGTTTGATTTTTCTCTCTGATCTAATAAGTCATATGAGGGAGCAAAATGGGACAACCTTGCTCACGAATTTAGCAATACTCTATCGATGCACCTTTTTGTATACCGATGTCCACGCTTTGAAAAGATTGGTCAGCTGATCGTGCCATTGAACAATGAGAGGAGAAGACCTCTCGCATTGGGGTTCCCAGTGACCAAAGTGAATGTACGGAAGAAAGTTTGTCCACCAGCCTGGATCGAAGAGCAGTGCTGTGTGAGAGGGGAAATTGCATAGATTCAATTTGAGAAGCAATAAGAGAGAGGATATCATTAGTACCTTCGTGAGTACCAAAGGAGGCAAGATAGCAGATTGCTTCAGAAACGAGACTTGGTTTCCAAGTTGTAGCACATAATGCAAACGCATTTGAAGATACTGTTTCTACGAAGAACGAATAGAGCATTTTGTGGATTGAGATTGGTATTGAATGAAATGAACGTTTTCAGCAATTTGTACATTGATTTCCTGGTTCTTTTGCCACTTGGTTGCTTAGTCTTAACAAACCACCATTTACTGCAATGAACATATTGGTTTCTGGTTATTTTACCCCTTGATTGCCAAGTCTCAAAAAACCACCGTTTTCTGCAGCTTGCATGCTGGTTTCCTGTTTATTTTCTCGCTCCATTGGTACGTGTCAATACATTGTCGTTGTCTCCTTCGCAGAAAACGGACGGTTTTCGATGCAGGATGATAAAGATAATGGGCCGGTGGCCCAATTCAAGTGGAACAATGGCAATCACACAGTCAATGAAACGAATACCTACCCTCTCAACAACGATCCCAGCAACCTATGCACTCTCGACTTCGAACTCGATACGTACAGCACACCCACCATCGAGGCATACACCGACGACCAGGGCTGGCCGACACCTTATCGAACGAGCATTCGTTGGGCAGTGAAACCAACACATTCGATCCGTGGGTCCCGCAACGCTCGGATCGCTCATGGTCGGGCCGACGAAAACGGACAACAGCAACTCAGGCTACCTGATCGTTGTTGACGTTGCCGTCGTTGCACCAATAATGGCTGCTGACATCCGACTCATGTTTGAGAACTTCATGCTCTCTGAGGATGAAGAGAGTGGCGATACCCACATGGCCATGTACATCACCATCAACATACTCACTCAGAGGATGGTCAACACATACTGGCACTCGCCCTTGACGGCACGCACTCCTTGTCTGAAGATGCTTGGCGGTGATATGATGAGTCCGGTGGGACGTGCAAAGAAAGCGGCTGAGGCCGAAGGCTCAGCCTCTCTCGACAGGAAAGCCTCTGCACCCATGGTGATGATTTGTCATACGATCTCTGAAGGGGGTGAGCAGTCCAAATGCGCAAAAAACCCCATCAATGTTTTACAAGAGGTGTTCTGGAGCGCCGGACAAGGAGATCGAGGCTCCCGATTTTTTGCGCATGTTGGCTGCCCAAGGGTTTCACCTCTCATGTAACGATGAGTACGACACGTCGTCGTCAGGCTTGGAGGCTGGCATGAAGAAGGAGGTAGGCCATGACTGAGACGCATGCGCCCGAAAGAAACTGGGCCGGCACCTATACGTACCGGGCGGAGAAGCTGCACCGCCCGACGACGATTGAACAGGTGCAGGAGATCGTCGCCAAGGCAGCCAGCGTGCATGTATTAGGCTCGCGGCACTCGTTCAACGACATCGCCGACTCCTCGGAGCTGCTCTCGCTCGAGAACCTGCCCGCTGACGTGGTCGTTGACCATAAAGCACACACAGTCTCCTGCGGAGGAGGGGTGAAGTATGGCCATCTGGTCAAGACGTTGAACGACGAGGGAGTGGCCCTGCACACCCTCGCATCCCTTCCCCATATCTCTGTTGCCGGTGCCGTCGCGACAGCGACGCACGGCTCAGGCGTCACCTGTGGTAACCTGGCGACCGCGGTCGCGGGGCTGGAGATCGTGACGTCGGGCGGTGAGATCATCAGGGCGTCCAGAGGCAACCCCGACTTCGATGGCCTGGTGGTCGGACTCGGCGCCCTCGGTGCAGTCACCCGGATCACTCTGGACGTGCAGCCCTCCTACGAGGTGAAACAGCGGGTGTTCGAAGGCCTCAGCTGGAAGGCGCTCTCCGACCACTTCGACGAGATCACCTCCTGTGGCTACAGCGTCAGCATCTTCACGCGCTGGGGCGAGATGCATGACCAGATCTGGATCAAGAGCCGGACGGATGAACCCGACAGGGTTGAGGGTGACCTCTTCGGCGCGGTGGCAGCAACGGTTGATCGGCACCCGATTGTCGAACTCGATCCGACCCCGTGTACGCCGCAGTTGGGCCGGCCTGGCCTCTGGTCCGACCGCTTACCGCATTTCCGCATGGGCTACACACCCAGCAGCGGCGAAGAAATCCAGTCGGAGTACCTCGTCCCGCGCCGGCATGCCTTTGGGGCTATAGAAGCCGTGCGCGCCCTCGAAGACCGGATCCGACCACTCCTGCAGGTGAGCGAGATTCGCCGGGTGGCCGCGGATCGGCTGTGGATGAGCATGAACTATGAGCAAGACTCCGTCGGCATCCACTTCACCTGGAAGCGCGAGCCAGATGCGGTCCACGAGATGGTCGCCCAGATCGAGGATGCTCTGACCCCGTTCGAGGCGCGCCCGCACTGGGGCAAGATCTTCCATGCGGACGCAGCGACAATCGCTCCCCTCTACAAGCGCCATTCCGACTTCGTTCGTCTGCTGGAGCGGCTCGATCCGCGCGGTGCGTTCCGCAACGCATGGCTGAAGGCCCACGTGCTCGGAGACACGTAAGCAAAGACCGCACTGTTTCGGAGAAGCACGAGCATGATGAGAATCCTATCACTGCCAGGTGGGAACAATCAAGCGACGGTATCAAATTGGAGAATGATTTTTATATTACCACTACAAGGATGAAGTAGCCCACATTTCACAGTTTTTTGTGAACGTAGGTGAGGAGGCAAATGGAGTGAACTCCTTTGACCGGGTGCAGTCCAAGTTTGGTCTTGATCCAGAAAAATGAAGACGACGAAGTGGAAGCTTCGTTCACCGAGCATGAGGTTGCGAGTTCAAACGCAACTGGACTGACATATTGTAACATCGAATGGAAACAGCAGCCAGATGTGAGACGAAAGTGATTCTGAAGAACATTCGGTGAGAGGGTTGGCAATGGCGCGAATACGTTGAATTACGAGAGGGCGTTGAGAAAGTAAGCCGGCATCTTAACAAACGACCCAGCGTGTTGAAAAACTCAACTGATGAGTTTTTAAGGATCCGAACTACCATGTATTGCTGCTACATTCTTGCGAAGAGGTCTCATATGAGGAAGATTTCCGATGTTGTTATTCTTCATAAAGCTCTGCAATAGAGTTTTTCAACAGCCTGGGACGTTTTTCGTTACCGACAATAGAAGTCATTTTGATATTAGTTCCTATTTTTACTGATGAGATATGTGCTTCATATCACCCACGAGTTGCGCAACTCGTGGGTACGATGGGTGGTGGGACCGGGACGGTGCAAACGCCCCTCTCGTCAAAGATACAACCCGCACTCCTGTACGTGGGGTTTTTAGCGTTCAATAGGTGGTGGAATCATGCTTCCTACCTTTCATCCCCTTTTCTTCCTACGCTTCTCTCTGGCTTGCTAGAAAAGGCCATCTCTTTGCGTTTACTTCCAGTAATGTCGCTTGTTGAACGGGTACATTCCCCTCGACATACAGTCTCTGTTCATCTGGATGACGAAAGACTCCACATCAACACATATATGTACTCCAAGGGGAAGAGGTATGACTAGACATCTCGTGGGAGAGGAATTCGGGGATTATCGCCTCATCCGTCTGATTGGACGAGGAGGTTTTGCTGATGTGTATCTCGGTGAGCACGCTCGCCATAAAACAGTGGCGGCGGTCAAAGTGCTCCATAGCCGGCTTGAGCATCAGAATGTGAAGAGTTTCCTGAATGAAGCGCGCTCCATTCGTTTGAGACATCCCCATATCGTACACATGCTCGATTTTGGGCTGGAGGACGATATCCCATTTCTTGTCATGGAATATGCCCCCAATGGCTCATTACGCCAGTGTTATCCGAAAGGGACGCAACTTCAGCTTGGAACGATTCGCAGGTATGTGAAGCAACTCGCTGATGCCTTGCAATATGCGCATCATGAAGGAGTCATCCACCGCGATATCAAGCCGGATAATATGTTGTTGGGGAAACAGAGAGAACTGCTCCTGAGTGATTTCGGCATTGCCAGTATTGCTCATACGACAGGTTCCATGAGCGAAGAAGATCAGGCCGGAACGATCAACTATATGGCTCCCGAACAGTTACAGGGCAGGCCACGACCGGCAAGTGATCAGTATGCCCTGGGAATTGTCGTGTATGAGTGGATATGCGGTACACGGCCATTTCATGGCACGTTTGCTGAGATCTATAGCCAGCACCTCGCGACTCCTCCTCCACCATTGCGGAAACGTGTACCCACTCTACCCATTGCCATTGAGCAAGTTATTATGACTGCTCTCGCGAAAGATCCACGTCGTCGTTTCCCTTCCATTGCAGCATTTGCCAATGCTTTTGAGCATGCCTGTAGACAATGTGCTACCCAACGTCCGCTTCATCGAAAAATCGAGACATCTCTCACTGCTATTTCACAGGAACAGGCAGTGAGAGATCATCGAATTCGAGCGCATACAACAAAGCAAAGCATCGAAGAAAGGCCAACAGGACCGAAAACACGTATTCAATTCGATGAGATCACAGTGCCTTTGGCTTCGCCTCCAAAAGGTGCAGCTGTGCTGAAGCATGTGATGGTGTCACTGGCAGAAGCATGGTCACACACTGATGCACTGAAGAATATCTCTCGCGCAATGGATGTGAAGATGTGGGTCTCTGCATTGCAGCAGCGAGTGAGAGCATGGCCTTTGGCTTTCTACCTCATGCTGGTCTCATTCCTGCTTGCCGGGATCCTGTTTGCAGGTGTAAGTATCGGAATAGTCTACAGAACCTTCCATACCTCGACAGTAACGATTACACCGAAGAGCTTTGACCTGGGAAATACATTTGAAATCTCTGCAGTTGTCAGTGCTCCTGGCCCAAACAAGCAAGAGATAGCACTACGCTCACTTACTGCGACATCGGTGAAAGAGTCCAAGACTGTCCCAGCGACCGGAACCTCCATTCCGGGAACACGTGCGACAGGTTCTTTAACATTTTTGGATACAACAGCTTCTAATATATCGTTTGGTAGTGTTGTTCTGCGAGGAGCTTCTGGGGTGCCGATTACATTCCAAGGGCCAATTACAGTGTTTTCCAACCCTGGTTTTCTCACTATAACGGGCTATGCAGTCAATGTTGGACCGGCTGGCAATATCGCGGCACTTGATATTACCGGTTCGTGCTGTGCAGTTGGTATCACGGTGAAAAATGGGGCATTTAGCGGAGGAAGAGATCCAATACAGGGTATGGTTGTGCAACAAAGTGACATCGATGGAGCAACCAGGGAGCTGATGGCATCGCTTACCTCTCAAACACAAGCAGATCTGCAGAAGCAGGTACGCACAAGCGAACAGGTTCTGGCTCATACGTTGCAGTGCCAGAAATCGACGTTTATGACGAATCATGCCGTGGGTGATCCTGCATCGAGTGTGACTGTCACGGTTGCGATGACCTGCCAGGAAGAGGTCTACGATCAACAGGTAGTACTTACAATGGCGAAAACCTTGCTCAAAGCAAAGGTTGCGAAGGACAAGGCGTTACACTCTGCTTTGGTGGGTAATGTCCTAGCTGAAATTACCAATGTGACTGAAAGTGCTACCAGGGGAACAGTCGTCATCTCCGTCAGGAGTGAGGGTGAGTGGGTCTATCATTTCGATCATGCTATGGTACAGGGTTTTGCGAAGCGTATTGCTTCAATGAGTAAGCAGAGTGCCTGGAGGTATCTGCTGAGTCAATCCGGGGTCAAGGCGGTCAGCATTGATGATGATGTCTTGCCAGATGCTGCCCACATAGCTTTTCAATTCATTGTGATTCCTGGTGTGTCTCCAATCTCACATAATGCAACCACGACAAGCCAACCGATTGTTTCCCCGAGTACCGGTATACCTCCTATCAAAATCACACCGACTCAGGGTTTGGGTGGTAGTTAAGCCGATGTCGACGGCTGACAAGGGCAAGGCTATCCAGTGGGAAGTGGCCTGGTGAAACGAGTGATCACGCTGCGTATGAAAAAGCGTGGCATGCGCTGGAAGTACGGTTTTGGCTATGTGGGTTTAGCAGATCAATGCTGAGTGGGAATCCGCTGCCTGGCACCCGATAGTTTGTGGAACCTGGGTATCAAAGACAGAGGAGTCTTAACAAACCATCGTTTTTCGGGACAAGCACAAACAGCATTATGAGACTTTTGAGTCCTCTAATCATGAGGGAGTATAGCTCCTTCATACAGCCAATGCTCTTATCTTGTTAATTATTTTGTGATAAAGTGGGAAAAGCGTTGTATGGTCTTGTGCGAAGCTCAATGAAAGGTGTTCCATGATGAAGTATCTTACCACATCTCCTGATTTTGCTATTCGTTCACCCGAAACCACTGAGGAAATTGAGCACAATTTTCGATTGAACGCAAAGACATTTCGCCCAGATGAGGACACCGCTCTTGTTGCATCTCGCCGTCGCCGCTTCATTGAAAATGATCCGGATTTTCAAATGATTCAATTACGTAGCGCTTTTTATGGAAAGGCTTACGTTGGTAGTTATCTCATACAAGAACGCTCGTTGTGCGTGGAGTCGAGCAGGTTACGCGTTGGATGTATTGGAGGAGTAGTGACAGATCAAGATTATCGCCACCAGGGAATAGCAACGGCACTCATGCAAGATGCTTTCGCTACTGCACAGAAACGACAGTATAGCTTTCTGTTACTGCATGGTATTCCTGATTACTATCGGCAGCACGGTTTCATTGATGTGATCGAAGATTTGCCAAAACATGCGATCAAGAAGACGCTCATTCCTGACAGGCCCCCTGAAAAATGTGTTGTGCGTGTCGCTGAACCCTCTGATGCTGCTCTTCTGCTTGCTTTGTACAAGGAACATCATAGTACTTCGATGTGTTCGTTTGCCCCTACTCGTACAATTGCGCATCAAGTTCATTACCTCGACAACTGGCCTGAGGACCATTTACCATTGTTAGTGTTCAATGAAGAGGGCACACCCGGGGGGTATGCATTGTTTTCAAAGAGTAGAGAACAGTATGAGGCATTTGAGGTTGCAGCAAACACCTGGCCAGCTATACTGGCCCTGCTGCGCTACCAGAATACTTTGCATATAGGAGAACGTACGTTGCAATCTGAAGTCCGTTGGCCCCTTCCACTGACAGATATGACGTATTATCTCCTGGCCGATCATCTGCCCATGCGCAGTGAAATCGCTACCTATCCTGATAGAGGGTGGATGGCACGCATGGTTTCATTCTCAGCACTTATCCAATCGCTAATGCCTCTCTGGCAAGTTCGCTGGCAAAAGCATCATATTGAATGGACAGGAGTGCTTGCGCTCGTCATTGACGAGGAGAAGTGCGCTCTTGAACTCTCACCATCTAATATGCTTCTGGTAGATAATCTTTCCGGCGAGGAGCAAGAAGTGAGATTCAGTCAGCAAGTTTTCACACAACTCGTGTTTGGTTTTCGCCCTGTTACCTGGGCAGCCATTCAAGCGAATCAGTACATTCCCGATGAACTCATTCCAATCCTCGATGTGCTCTTTCCCCACAAACAGAGCTGGATTGCTGGATCAGACTATTTCTGATAGGGTGTCTTTAATCTGACGTTGGCCTGGGAGAAAAAGAACAGTGAACAAATGCTCTCCTCATATCAAGTAATGCTCGAGAGCGTAGCGTGTCGCAGCACTCCGCGAAGAGACCCGGATTTTCCCGTAGATCGCTGTTAGGTGGTTATTGACCGTGCGGGGACTGATCACGAGCTGTTCGGCCACCTGTGCATCGGTGAGTCCCTGTGCCACCAGGCGCAGTACTTCGACCTCGCGGGTGGTCAAACCATCGGGATACATAGCTCGCTTCATAATGGTCTTTGGGGTTTGTTCTGTAGATTCCAAGGGAATGGTGGCTGATCGTGCTGACATAGTGATGACCTGCTCGAAGGTCATACTGCGCCCTTGGATCCAAGCGGAGACGAAATCCTTCTCACCCAAACTCGTGCGAGCTGCAATCATTGTAGGCTCATAATCAGTTCGCTCCATTGGCGAGGCAGGGAGACCGCAGTTCTCGCGCAAGGGCCCGGCCACACTCAACAGACGTGCTGTCCAGGCGTGCTCTCCTTGAGCTGCCACGACGACTGCCAATCGTTCCAGACAGAAAGCTCGGGACCAGTCGTCTAAGGTGTGTGCTTCAGCCAGGCTCTCCCCTAGGAGGGTGTGGGCCGCAGCGAAATCGCCCTGGTGTGCCTTGATCCTCCCTAAGAAGGCCAGCACCCCGCATACAGTCCATCGACTCTCAGTCTCTCGACAGAGCTCGAGAGACTGTTCTATCAGGTCATAGGCCCTATGTGAGTCGCTCTGCTTGAACGCTGCCCACCCCTCCACCCAGTAGTAGTAAGCCATGCCCTCCTTGTCGCCTAGTTCCCTGTAGATCGCCAGACTTTCCTCGAGCCGTTGGTCAATGGTCTCCTGATCTCCCTGAGCACTAAAGAAGAGCCATAGGGCCGATTGCATGAGGCAATCGGCGAGACCTCGCTTGTTCCCAGTTCTCTGAAATCTTCAGGCTCTCCTCGTACAAGGTGTCTCCTCTCTGGTAGTCTCCGTGAAAGCTGACACTGTCTGCTAAGGAGAAGAGTGACCGGGCGATGGCTTCCTGGTCGCCCGCTTCCTTATTGAGCGCGAGAGACGCTTCCAATTGCGAATTGAGCACTGTGCTATTGCTGTTTTTTCTTCCGGCGATCAATCCGTTTCCCTTCAAGGAAGATGCGATACCGCGGATGTCACCGAGTTCGCGGTACAGGACCAGGCTTTCCTGCCACAACGTCTCTGCTCGATCATAGTCGTCCAGCGTGTAGGCGAAGCTCGCGGCAACGTTCAGCGTCCTTGCCCGCACGGAAGCTTCAACTCCTTCGCTGTACGCCAGCACCCGCTCGAGAAAGGTCTGCGCCTCGCTGTTAAAGCCTCGCACCTTCCAGAACTCCGTCAGCGCCTCTCCAAGCCGATAGGCCATCTCCATGTGAGAACCTACATGCGCTGGATCGAGCGACCACTCCATTGTGGCGCGCAGATTGTTGTGCTCTTGTTCGAGCCGTTCCAACCACTCGCCGAGTTGTGGACTGTTGTACCCACACGCTGCCTCCTCTGCCAGCGCCAGGTAATAGGTGGCATGTGCCTGACGTGCTGTTGCCATTTCCGCATTGGTAGAGAGCATCTCCAGTCCGTACTCGCGGATCGTTTCCAGCATCATCAAGCGCAGTTCCTCTCTCTCCTGTGCTGTTTGCTGTAGCAAGTTCTTTTCGACGAGAGAGGTCACCACGTCCAGCACCGGCTCTGGTTCGTCAACCCAGGATGCAGTGATGGCTTCGATCGCCTGCCAGGAGCAGCCTCCTTCGAAAACCGAAAGCTGACGAAAGTGGCGCTGCTCTTGCGCAGTAAGCAGGTCATAACTCCACTGCATCGTCTTGCGCAGGGTCTGCTGGCGCTCAGGCACATCTCGCGCACTGCAGGTCAAGAGCGGTAACCGCTGCTCCAAGCGGGCAAGGAGTGCCTGAGGAGGAAAGAGCTTGAGGCGCGTGACAGCCAGCTCAATAGCGAGTGGGAGTCCATCTACGCGATCGCAGATTGCTGCGATCGCCAGGGCGTTAGTGTTGTTCACCTGGAAATCAGGCTTGACCGCCCGCGCTCGCTCGATGAAGAGTGCTACCGCCTCGTACTGTGCAAGTGTCGTCAGGTCAGAAAGGTGCTTGTGATCCGGCACTGCCATTTGTGGCACTAGAAACGCATGCTCTGCCTGTACATTCAGCGTCTCTCGACTGGTGACCAGCACTTTGAGCTTTGGGCAGGCGCTCAGCAGATCGGCCACCTGATTGGCTGCGCTCACGATCTGCTCAAAGTTGTCTAGCACTAACAACAGCTGCCTCTTCCTAAGAGACGCTTTGAGTTGGTCCAGCAGCGAATGATCTGTCGCCTCCCGAACGCCAAGCGTGTGGGCAATAGTCGGGATCACCAGATCAGGATCCGTTATCGGAGCCAGGTACAGGAACCAGGTTCCATCTGCGAAGTGCTCGCTCACTTCAGCAGCTACTTGCAAGCACAAACGCGTTTTGCCTACACCTCCCGGGCCTGTGAGTGTGACGAGGTGTATGTCCTGACGCAGGAGTTGTTGCTGAACTGCGGCAACCTCTTTCTCACGCCCAATGAAAGTGGTGGGCTGGTTAGGCAAATTGGTAAGGTGGATGCCCACCGTTCTGAGCGAGGGATAGTCAGCGGCAAGACCCTTTATGTCCAGTTGGAAGAGGTGAGTTGGATATCCCAGGTCCTTGAGGCGATAAATTCCCAGGTCGCGTAGGTTCACATCACGTGGCAGTTTGTGTTATGAACTTTCTTGTTGAAGATTTCCATATTCTATTATACTTCAACGTTTGGCAAAAGAATCTCCAGATCGAGAATATCGAACGGTATACGACTGGTTCCCATTGTAAGAAATATGCTTTCATTACGCACCGTTAGATAGTTAGTGAAAAGTTCAGTACCGCATAGATAGACCTTCAGCTAAATATACTTCAATGACCACTTTATATAAGTAGGACTATATGTTGGTTTCTTGAGTACCTCTGTCACACTTTAATTCTTGATACGACTTATTAGATGAAAGAGAAAAAATCAAACAGGAGTGTGTCTGCAACGTATGTATGAGGAAAAAACGAAAGATGGGGTTTATAGCACACTCTATGATCGTTTTGCTCTGACCGTTTTCACATACATCTGTCAACACGTATCGAATGTGCAGGATGCTGAAGACCTGTTGGTGGAGGTCTTTCTTGCTGCGTTTAAAAACGAAGGACTCTCTAGCCTTCCAGATGCGCGTCAATTGGCGTGGTTGCAGCGTGTGACGAGAAATAAAGTGGTCGACCGCAACCGGCATCGTACTCTCGTAACGCTGGTGCCAATAGAACTGGCCAGCGAAGTAGAAGATGGGGATCTAACACCAGAGCAATATGCTGAGCAACAGGAGAACTATGAACGTCTCTATCATGCACTCGAGCAACTCTCACCTCTTCAGCGAGAGCTAATATGGTTGCGCCATACCAAAAGCCTCCGCTTTTGCGACATTGCCTGTAAGTTCGAGAAATCCGAAGTGGCCGTACGGCAATTGTATTCGCGTACGCTTCAACAGTTACGGGGGATCTACCAGCAGCTAGAAGGAGGGAAAAATCGATGAAACCCATTGATGAGAGGCAACCAGAAGAGCTAGACCCACAGTATAAAGAGTTGATTACCCTCCTTCAGAAAGCGAATCTCGATCCCATGTTTGTCGATCCACAAGAGCGAGAATATATCCTTTTGCAGGCGAGAGCACGCCTGATGCAGATTGACTCTCAAGCCTCTTTACGTGAGGATATGCCTGAGCCCGAAATGAGAGAACTCGGTTCCACTCCAAGCAAGCTAAAAGTACGAGTGGGGAAGCAGGATCAGAGTGGGCGACTCGTACATCTCTTCAATGTGCTTGCAGCTGTCTTGGTGGTCACGGCACTGCTTGGGGCATATCTGCTGCTCTTTCGGCATCGTCCTCCTTCAACTGTTTATCATCCAACGAGTACACCGCAAACCTCTTCTACTGCGACCGCTCAGCTAATACCAACAGCTAGGGTTACTGCCAATTCCTATGACAATTTTGTAGCGACCAACGGCATTATGTTTGGCTTTGATGCCCAACATACCCATGCCAATCCTTATGAGCAAATACTCAATCCAACGACAGTCGGAGGCTTAACGAAAAAGTGGGTCTACTCGACAGAAAGGGTCATCTATTCCTCGCCAGTAATGGCAGGTGGTGTAGTCTACTTTAGCTCCGAAAACGGCAACGTGTACGCTCTCGATGCCGCATCAGGGACGAAAAAGTGGGTCTATTATATAGGTGAATTTCTCTTTTCCTCGCCAGTAGTGGTAGGTGGTGTAGTCTACATCGGTTCCCATGGCGGCAAGGTGTATGCCCTCGATGCTACATCAGGTAAGAAAAAGTGGGCTTTTCAGACGGGAGGCTTAGTAGAAGACTCGCCGGTAATTGTTGGTGGCGTGGTCTACATCGGCTCCGATGACGGCAACGTATATGCCCTCGATGCCAAATCGGGGACGAAAAAATGGGCCCATCATACAGGAGGCTTTCTCACATCCTCGCCAGCAGTGGCTAAGGGCGTAGTCTACATCGGCTCTGGTAACGGCAACGTGTACGCTCTCGATACCGCATCAGGAGCGAAAAAATGGGCTTATTATATTGGAGAATTCATCTATTCCTCGCCAGCAGTGGCTAATGGCATGGTCTACATCGGCTCCCAAAACGGTAGGGTGTACGCCCTCGAAGCCGCATCAGGAGGGAAAAAGTGGACCTACCAGACAGGAAACTTAATCGATTCTTCGCCAGCAGTGACTGGCGGCATAGTCTACGTTGGCTCTGGTGATGGCAATGTGTACGCCCTTGATGCTGCATCAGGGACGAAAAAGTGGGCTTTTCAGACAGGAAGCTCTATTTCGATAAATGTGGCTGGTGGCGTCAGCTCTTCGCCAGCGGTGGCTGGTGGTGTGGTCTACATCGGCTCTCACGACGGCAACGTGTACGCTCTCGATGCCGCATTAGGGAGGGAAAGGTGGGCCTACCAGACAGGAGGTTCTATCTTATATTCCTCACCAACAGTAGCCAATGGTGTAGTGTATGTGGGTTCTTATAACGGCAATCTGTACGCGTTTCATCTCCCTGGTACATGATCCTACATGAACATATATTGCAAGCATTGAGCACAAGAGGGAAATATTGGCTTCTTTCAAGTACTCATGAAATTTTACTTTGAATGGCGGTCTTACTACGTAAAATTTCTATGAAGAGAGGCTGCTCTGCCTCGCAAACAAGGTGCAGCCTCTCCATTCCGCGGGTACTCTGATTGAGTTGCATCGTTGGATAGAGTATCCGCAGATCGTCAGCGACAGATAACCAGTGAGTTGCGGGAGTGGACAGGAATTGTAACGAAATGACATTGAAAGGGGCGCTAGTCCAGGGATTGGACCGACAACAAAGGAGTAACGCCAAACGGGAACTGATCAGGTATTAGGAATATGAAGCAGAGGAGTACGATCATGATGGTAGTCTCAGGAAATCATGCTTTATCAACAAACACCTCAAGCTGGCCTGGGAAGCTGAAGTCACTTTCTTCTCCGTTATGGTTTTTATGGCTGTGCTTTCTCATCGCAATAGTGATGCGAGTGTGGCTCATTGTGCATACGCTTGGCGTCATGGCAGGAGACGAAGCGATGGTGGGCCTGCAAGCCGAGCACATTTTACGTGGTGAACTCCCAGTCTACTATTATGCTCAGCCCTATATGGGGAGCCTGGAAGCCTATCTCGCTGCATTGATTTTTAAGTTTACTGGGCCTACGATCTGGGCGATGCGATTGGAGACAATTCCGATGAGCCTGCTCATGGTCTATCTCACCTGGCGTTTCGCAGCAGCTCTTGCCGATACAGCACACCTCTCCGCTCGAATGAAAATGACGTTCATGATAATCGCCGCTCTGATTGCTGCCTTTCCTCCTCTCTATGATATGGCCGAGGAGATGCGCGTACAAGGGGGGTATATGGAAGCCTTTATCATCATGCTCTGGCTCCTGTTGTGCGCATTTCGTCTGACACAGCGTTGGAGCCAGCAGGCACCCTGGTATGAGCTTGCCTTGCGCTGGATTGGCATTGGCGTGCTGGTTGGCCTGGGTTTGTGGATTGATCCCTTGACTATCTATGCAGGTGTGACCATCACAATCTGGATTGGCGGGTGGTTCGTCATACACCTGGTAAAACCGCGTCGTGAAGCTCCCTGGCGATCAAGGTTGGAGCTATTCACAGAAGGCTTGCTGGTTCTGTGTGCAGTACCTGCCTTGCTGGTTGGTTTTCTCCCCGGCCTCATCTGGGGCGCGCAAAACGATTGGGCGAATGTGTCTTACATCTTTCAGCTGGGAAATGTACCCTTGACTGGGCGTCTGCTGTCCATCGAGAATGTCACAAGACTCTATACAACCTGTCTTGCTCCACGAGCCTTTGGTGGATCTTTGCCGACGCAGCCGGATGTTACAACGGCAGATCCGCATCTTGTGACCTTTGGACTGTTCGTTGCTTTTGTGAGCCTTGCGCTAGTGGCTGGAAGTCTTTTGCTCGCCCAACAACATCCGGTATTTGTGCGAGTCTTACAGCTCACCGGGCTGTCACTCCTCTTCATGATCTGTGTCTCAGTCATCTTCTGCATCTCGCTCAACTCTGCGATTGCAATCGGGCGCAGCTGCGGCCCAAGTGATGGCTCGGGACGCTTTGTTGCGCCATTGGTGGATGCGCTGCCGTTTCTAATTGCCACGCTCATTATCTTCCCCTGGCTGGTCTTACAAGAGAGGCAACAGAATCAGGTTCAACAAAGCGCAGGTGAGCAGCTTACGTTCAGATTCACACCTTCCAGAAGATCATCGTTGCTGGCCTTGATCCAGGTTGGCATGCTCGTAGTGTTGGCACTCTATTTCGGAATGCAAGCAATTGCCTATGCACAGGCTGATCCAAACTATACATTCCAGGCCACCGGTTGCGAGTCGCGAAATCCAACCTATATCGATGCTATCGTGAAATACCTGAAAAGCAACCATATTCAATATGTCTGGGCTACTGGTTGGATAGGGGATCCTATCACGTTCGCGACCAACGATTCGATTGTGGCGACGAAAACTGGTGGACGAATTGTGTCCGATGATGAAGCTCTGATGCATGCAGATCGCGCCAGTGTACTTGTGCTGGCCGCGCACAACGATCATTATCCGAATTTCTTGCACGATCTTGATACACATCATGTCACGTATCGGGTTGGGCGTTTTTACTCTGCTCCCGGCGTTGATGCGCTGGTCGTGACTCCTCTGAATCGCACACTTTCACCAACTGATCCGGCCTTTAGCAGATTATTTAAGCGGTCATTCAGAGGGTGTGTGTAATAACGATCAATAAACAGGAATGTAAAGGAAAAACGACTCCAGAAAAGTTTTCTCCACAAAACGCGCAGCACGGTTGTGTTTCAAGTACTCGAGCAAGAAGATAGCTAGAATCCTTGATGATTAAACGGTCAAAGTAAATCGAAGGACAAAAGGCCGTCGCTCCGGCTGCACTGCGGAAAGAGCCGGAGATCTTTTGCTGGAGTTTGACATCCGAAGATCGCGCTCGGCCAGATTATTGTCAAAAGGCACGACAAGGCGGTGCAAGAAGGCAGCACGGCTTCCTGATTGCCGATCAAGCGGTCAAGCACGTTGCGTGCTGCACTCTGTTTTGCACGTCCTTTGGTGCCGCGGCGGAGGCTGAGCGGTGGGGGTCGTCGCATCCGCCTGTGTTACCAGTGCTATGAACTGGGCTTGCCAGTCTTGCACCTCCAGCGGATGCAAGGTAGCAAGACCGTGCTCGCGTGCTTCATCTGCCGCCTCTTTCATCTCCAGCAACAAGGCTTTGAGATCTGCCGCCCACTTCAGGCCTTGTGTTCTGACAGGAAGGTTAAGTGCGCAGCAGGCGAACGAGACAGAGCGCATGCGTACAAGCATACAAGAAGTAAGAGCGCAGCAACATAATAATCTAACTTTCTGGTTTCTACAAATGAGTCATTTGTGGAAAACTTCAACTTCCCCTACACCCAATGTCCCAAAAACACGTATAATATGGCATGTCAATAATTTGGACACTCAATAAATACCTAATATAAGCCAAAGAAAGAGAGCATAGCGCTATGGACTTTACGCTCAATGAAGAGCAACAGGCAATTCGGGATACATGTCGAGACTTTGCGGAACAAGAAATTAAACCTATAGCAGAAGAGATAGACCGCACAGGGGAATTTCCCTATGAAGTTGTCAGGAAGATGGGAGAACTGGGATTGCTTGGGTTACCATTTTCGGAAGAATATGGTGGAGCTGGTGCGGATTTCCTTTCTTACTGTATGGCCATCGAAGAGATTTCGCGAGCTGATGTCTCAGTAGGTATCACGATGGAGGCTCATACCTCGCTTGGCGCCAGCCCATTCTATCTATTTGGCAGTAAGGAGCAGAAAGAACACTATTTAGTGCCACTCGCTCGTGGCGAGCAGCTATGGGCCTTTGGATTAACCGAGCCTGAAGCCGGTTCGGATTCTGGTAGCACCCAGACCCGTGCGGTTCTATGCGATGGCTTCTGGCACATCAATGGATCAAAGAACTTCATCACTAATGCCGGCACAGAAATGACAGGCGGAGTTACTATTACAGCTGTAACAGGCAAGCAGCACAATGGGCACAACGAGATCACGAATATCATTATTCCCAGGAATACTCCTGGATATATCATAGGTAATGCATATAAAAAAATGGGTTGGAAGGCTTCGGATACGCGCCCATTGACGTTTGAGGATTGTCAGGTTCCAGAGGGGAATATTCTAGGCAAGCGAGGAGATGGTTTTAAGCAGTTCATGCAAATTCTTGATGCTGGGCGAGTTGCGATTGCTGCTCTCTCTGTTGGCCTGGCGCAGGCATGTTTGGATGAAGCTCTGAGCTATGCGAAAGAACGCAAACAATTTGGGAAGCATTTGAGCAAGTTTCAGGCGATACAGTTTAAACTTGCCGATATGGATACAGAGATTGAACTGGCACGCTTAATGTACTATAAGGCTGCCTGGTTGCATATGCAACATAAGCCCTATACGCGTGAAGCGTCGATAGCCAAGCTGTTTGCCTCAGAAACAGCCAAGCGTGCAGCAGATCAGGCTGTACAAATCCATGGTGGAAATGGATTTATGGATGAGTATCCGGTTTCACGCTACTGGCGCAGTGTCAAAGTCAATGAAATTGGTGAGGGTACCAGTGAGGTGCAGCGAATGCTAATCGCGAAACTTCTGGGATGCTAAAAAAATTACTTCCCTGGCCAGTTAAATGCCATCAAGGTAATTGATGGAGTGGTAGTGGTTGTGGTACTCGATGCATTGTTCAGCATCCAGACCGCACTACTTCCATTAACGGCAAGGAAAGTGGAACCATCGAATATCGTGCCAACAGTCACATCGGACTTTTGGGAAACATCATACATTTCGTAGCCTTTGTCTCCCTGCCAGAGAGCAAAGTTTGTGCCAACTTGTAAGGAAGATGCCAAACCTGTATTGTTCATTACGGTGGGTTGCGCGTCGAAAGCCTCATCGAGTGGTAACATGAGAATTGATCCGCGTAGTGATGCATCAATTGGAGCTGCATATACGCTTGTCACTGTTCTTGCAATGGCGTTCGTATTTGGTGAAGGCGATGCTTCAGGTGTCGCAAGCCCGGTTGGTGTGGATGTTGGCTGTGTCGAGTTATTCTGACTGGCAGTGCTGAGCATAAACAGAGCATTGTTAACTACCTGCGGACGGAAAGACATGTCATCTGTTGTGAATGCTTGCATTATGGTATCGGTATGGGGCGCCCAGTGGCCATGCGTTGGGCGTATCGCATCGACTATCTGCTGAGTCCAGATATTGCTATTTAATACACCAGTATTAGAAAGCCATTCCTCAGACCAATATATCTGTGTCCCGTCGCCATTAGCTGTTGGTGAGGTCAGGATGTGTCCGGGGTTCGCTGTGGCAATTTCTTGCACGACAGATTTCCCAACTGTGTCTAAAGAATAGCTGAAGAGATGTGAAATCCCTTTACTGTCAGTTTCTGCAACAAGCAGCGAGTTTTGCACAAACCAGATCCCCTGTATGGGTGTAGTGACCCAACTGGGAGCAGTATCTTGATCGAACGTGCCATGAAGTAGAATTTCCGACTCGGTAGGAATACCCGAAAGTATTTGCTGTTGTTGCTGCAAGCTAAGATAATGTAGACTCCAGAGACTTACATAGGGATGAAAGCCATATTTCGAGAGATTAGCATGAGGTTTTAGTTTGAGTCCGTCAAATTGCAACCATACCAAAGAGCTTTGATTGCTTCCTAATAAAATCAGCGGATTAATGCTTGCTGTTGAAAGCAATGGAGTACTGATTTTGGTCGTGCGATCCATTCGCTCAAGCATCCAGGTTGGATTTAACGCGTCTCCATAGGCTGTATAGTAAATTGAGGAGCGATCTGCAACGGCACTGGCTACATGTTGATAAGGTGTACTAGTTGTATATCTTGCCTGTTCAACAATAGTTGGCTGAAAGAGGGCACTTGCAGCATTGGTAGTTTTTGCTTCTTGTGGGTTGTTGTGTGCCAGGAGAAGCAGTGAAGTTACCCCACCCATCATGAGCATCATCAGAAACGCTGCTGCCAGGCCCAGAACCGCAAACTGGCTTATATGCGAGCGATGCCTGGGTTTACGTTTCGTATGAAGAATTGGGAGTGGACCAGTCTCTGCTGTTGAAAATGCGGCAATCAGATTCGAGTCTTGAGTTGATTGAGCGTGTTCATGAAGATAAGGTTTAAGAAAATTCGGAGTAGTGACAGTTCCATGAGGTGAGCGACGAATAAACTCCATTTGCTCTTTAGCCAAAGCATGCATAAGTTTTGAGTGCATATCTGGAAGAGGTTCAACTTTTGGTAAAGCGCGAAGCTGATCGCCAACAGACATCTGGCGGGCAAGCTCTTGCCGGCAGGATTCACAATTTTCGAGATGAATATCCAGCCCAACAGTTTCAACGACTCTATTTTCCAATTCACGATATGCGGCCATCATTGCCCGCGCTTGACTGCAATTCACTGATCACCAACCTCTTGTTTGTACAGGATAATAAAGCGTTCTCGTGCGCGCATCAAACGCATTTTCACGGCTGATGCACTTATGTTTAGAGTTTCTGCAATCTGAGCGCAAGAAAGGCCGTCATTTTCGTATAGCCAGAGACAGACAGCATACTTGGGCGGCAACTCTTTAAAGATGCGCTGAACGATTTCACGATCAGCAACTCGATTTTCGAATCGTCCGCCATCGTAGCTTCCACGTTCAAAAAGTGAACTCATGGAATTGCTGCGTCCCTCGGAGCCATCATCCGAATTTGAGCTAAAGCCATCGGAAGCAGCGCCTCCAGAGTCGGAAAGAACTCCTGCTCCTATCCCGCGATCTTCATTGAAAAGCGACATAGGCAACCAGGAGATTAAACGACGCCTGCGTAGTGTGTCCGTCGTCGTATTGGCTGCGATACGATACAGCCAGGCCGATAACGCACCCGGCTGAACTACCGTTCCTCCAAGCAAGGCTTTATAGGCCTTTACGAATACATCCTGCGCAAGATCGCAGGCCTGTTCACGATTGCCAATCATATGGTAGATGAAATTTGTGATAGGTCCTTGAAAGCGAAGAAATATCGCTTCGAAGTCTTCCACATCTACACGCTGCGCATGCTCTTGTACAACATCTAAACTATGTACAGATTGCTGAGCAATACTATCGGTTGCTCGTTCTTCCTCATCACTGGATGCTGTTTCAGTTCGGCTATCTGCTTCATGCAATAAGGGTGTAGTTGGACGGCCTGGTTGTTTAGCATCTATGATTGAGTGCAATCTGCTATTCGAATTGTAGAGACGGATAGAGGTGTCCATTGGTTACATTGACCTTATCTTTTCAATATAGTGTTTTTATTATATTTAGCCATATGATAATTACCTAGTTTAGCATAACATATTTATGAAGCCAATGCTGTAGTACATTTAACAGTTTTGGTGAGGTTTTGGTAATCATACACCTATTAGACCGTTGCCTGTAAAGAATAGGACGGTTTCATCACCTGGCGCTAAAAAATGATTTTTGAGCAACTTGTGATATGCAGCAACTGTGGCCGCTGCTTCTAGTGAGATGAACATGCCCTCCTGCCGGGCAGTAAACTTTACCTTTGTTGCCATCTCATCATCACTGACTGTCAAAGCCGTGCCTCCACTTTCTCGCACTGCTTGAAGTATGAGCCGATCACCAATAGCCGAGGGCACGCGAAGTCCTGCTGCTTTGGTATGAGCTTTGTGTGCAGGCCATGGTTCCGCTTCCTCTCGTCCTTCGTGAAAGGCACGAACCATTGGAGCACATCCTTCAGCCTGCACAATAATCATCTTTGGCAGGCGCTTAGATGTAAGCCAGCCTAATTGCTGAAGTTCTATAAAAGCTTTCCACATGCCTACAATACCTGTGCCTCCACCTAGCGGATAGATAATGGCATCAGGCAGGCGCCAGCCAAGCTGTTCTGCGAGTTCAAGACCCATTGTTTTTTTGCCTTCGATACGGTATGGCTCCCGCAACGTTGAGACATTGAACCAGCCACGCTGCGTCGATACTTCGGTTGCAACCTGACCAGCATCGCTAATCAAACCGGGGATAAGCTCAACTTCCGCACCAAAGAGACGAGCCTGTTGTATACACGTATCAGGTGCGTCTTGTGGTGCAACAACATATGCTGGCAGCCGTGCGTGTGCGGCATATGCAGCCATGGCCGCCCCGGCATTTCCAGCAGTAGGTGTCACCACTCCGGGTACTCCCAGTTCAACAGCGCGGGAGAGAGCAGCAGCCATTCCGCGCGCTTTAAAACTCCCGGTAGGGTTTTGACCTTCGTCTTTCACCAGCAGGCGAGCTTTGTTTTCAAGCCCTTGCGGAGACAGGTGTGAGGCTAATAATAAGGGCGTCATGCCTTCTCCCAGCGTTAGTACATGAATTTCCTGACGGACAGGCAAAAGTTCGTGATAGCGCCACATGGTAGCCTCGCGGCTCGCGACCCTGTCCTTTGCCAGGTCGCGAGCCAACGCGATTAAATCATATTGAGCAAGCAGAGGCCTGGAGCAACATGGACTGGTTGTGTGCAGTTGATCAGGGTTGTAAGAAAGTTGGCACAGGCTGCATTGCAAATGGCTAAGATAGCTGTATCGAGCATTCATATACTACTACTATAACATCTGGAATGGTTGTTTTCTAAGCAATTTACAACTTTTTTACAGAATGTTTATTATTGCCTTTGTTTATAGTATCTGATAGGATGTTCCCATGAGCGGTACAGAAATTAACATACCAATGCATGACTGGAATATTGTAGGCCATGAACTGGCTATAAATACATTACGTCGCGCGCTTCAAGCTCAGAGAGTTCGGCACGCTTATCTATTTACTGGCCCAGAGCATATTGGTAAAGCATTACTTGCTCAGCGTTTTGCGCAAACATTGTTGTGTACAGGCGGAGGAGATGCGAACAATGCACCGCAAAATCCATGCAATGCCTGTCTTTCTTGTCGTAAGGTTATGCATGGCAATCATCCGGATGTACATTATATAAGTAGGCCTCGGGATAAACAGTTCATTCTGATAGAGCAGGTACGAGCGTTGCAAGCTGATGCAGCACGCAAAACGTTGGAAGGGCGACGCAATATCTTTATTATCCAGGGAATGCATGAGATGAATGTACAGGCGGCTAACTGCCTGTTGAAGACGCTAGAGGAGCCAGAACCTGATGTAGTATTATTGCTTACTACTCCTGATCCGGGCTTGCTCTTACCCACCATCCTCTCACGCGTGCAGCAAGTGCCCATGCAGTTACTGACTATGAAACAGATAAAGTCCGCCCTTGAGGATCGCTGGCACGTCGAAGCGGATGAAGCCAACTTGATCGCAGCATTAGCTGCAGGTCGAATGGGCTGGGCAGTGCAAGCAGTAGAAGATGAGGATATGCTTGCAGAACGCCAGGCACAGTTGGAGACACTAGCAAAGCTGTCAACAGCTGGTAAGGTGCAGCGTTTTGATGTGGCACAGCGTCTCAGCGCCGATAGTGACAAGTTACATGATATACTTGAGTTGTGGTTACTCTGGTGGCGTGACATGGTATTGGCAGCTAACAATTGTCTTGATTTAATTGTCAATGTGGATATGCAAGGCATAATACAAAATCAGGCAGCAAAGGTTGGCACGGCTAAATCCCAACGTATGGTGCGCGCAATTCTTGGGACTATGGAGGCGCTAGACCAGAATGTTAATGCACGTGTGGCGCTTGAAGTATTGATGCTTGATTTGCCGATGGTTAGATGATCAAAACGATAAGGAGCTATCGATGCGAACTGAATTCGAACACTTGCTGGTAAACCAGGATAGTGGAGTACTAACCATTACGATGAACCGACCTGAGGTGCTGAACGCATTCAATGATGTCATGCTTGCGGAATTGACAGAAGTTGTAGAGGCAGCGGCGCAAGATGAAGCAGTACGTTGTGTTGTGCTTACGGGTGCAGGACGAGCTTTTGGCTCAGGACAGGACTTACATAGCCTGGTTGAAGGTCGAAGTAGTGGTTCCGTTGGATCAGTAAGTGGGCACCTGCAAAAATACCACAGGGTCGTGTATGCCATACGTGAGATGCCAAAGCCTGTGATAGCTGCTGTTCGCGGTGTCGCGGCGGGTATTTCATGTAATATAGCGCTGGCATGTGATTTACGGATTGCCTCGGACGATGCTCGTTTCATTGAAGCTTTTGCCCGCATTGGTCTTGTGCCTGATGGCGGCGGCGGATATTTCTTACCACGACTTGTTGGAGTTGGAAAGGCTCTGGAGTTATCCATGCTGGCCGATGAAGTGAGCGGCCCAGAGGCTGAGCGTATCGGATTGGTCAATAAATGTGTACCCCTGGAAGAGTTTGAAGATGCGACCCAGGCACTTGCGCAGAGGTTAGCAAATGGGCCGACACGCGCATATGCTCTGATCAAAAAGCTGATCTATACATCTGATGAAGCTGATTTGCACACATCGATGCGCCTCGAAGGTGAACTGCAAGATATGGCTTTTGAGACGGAAGATCATCAGAACGCTGTAGTGGCTTTTTTACAGAAGCGCAAGCCAGAATATAAAGGGAGGTAGGATGGGTGCGCATCGACACCCTGACCTACAATAATATCCATACTCAGGGTGCACAAAGGCGAGTATGGCTGCGTCAGCATAGTCCTCAACACCTGCAACAATGTACGGCTCTCATGCTTCAGGGACTTCAATTATGTCAACGAAGTGTATCAAGCAGCACACTCGTGTTGGGAGCAGGTGCCTGTACAGAGATTCCTCTTGCCGAACTCGCTCGTAAATCTGACGAGATGGTACTCACTGATTATGATCTCGCATCGATGCAACAGGGTCGAGATGAGTTGGCATCTTCTGCATTACGTAAACGCGTGCGCGTCTTGCCGTGTGATTTGAGTGGTGAAGTAAGCGCTCACCTGAATCGCCTGATCAAACAGCAGCACTGGAATAAGCTTGCACAGCAAAATGCCAAGAGTGTCTTCGATGCTGCCGCCGACTGCTTAGAACAATGTGATGTACCTGATCCACCTGAAATTGAGGGTTTGTATAGCGGGGAATTTGGGGTAGTCATAAGTTCTCTTGTTCTCTCTCAGCTCTTCAGCTACCCCTTGTTGGATATGCTTGACAATATTCAGCACATTGTACCAGCGTATCTGGATGAGCAGGAACGCCATCGGCACTATCAGGATGCAGCACAAAACTTTCGCATACGTGTCATTCGAGGACACTTACACCTTTTACGAGAATTGCTTGATGTTGGTGGGATTGCCGTGTTATTAAGTGATGTGCGTGGTTTTGTGTTTGAAGTTTCTGGCACCGAAAATGATGCGCATGATCGCCAGATGTTACCTATCGTTCCGCGTTCCTTGCATGAGTTGGTGCAAGAAAGATTCCAAGTAATAGAAGCGCGACACTGGGAATGGATTACTGATTTACCAGAAGAAGAAAGGTTGGGTAGAGGTTATGAAGTTGTCGGGTATATCCTGAAAGCTGAGAAATGAATAGGTTTTGTTGTATATGATTGGATAGACAAAGGAAATCTGAAAATGTCTGGTGAAACTCCAAACTTGAACTGGCATGAATGGATACAACGCTGGGATAGGCAACAAAGTGGCTACCTGCCCGATCGAGAGCAACGTTTTACAGCGATGCTCGACGTGCTAGAAGCTCTTTTACCCGAAAAATTTGTCGCCCTTGACCTTGCCTGTGGACCCGGGTCGATCAGCCAGCGCCTCTTACAACGCTTCCCACAGGCCCGTTGTGTTGCAGTGGATTTTGATCCTGTCTTACTGTTATTAGGACAAAAAGAACTGGGTGACATGCAAGACCGATTGCGATGGGTAGAAGTGGACCTGCGAGATCCCGCGTGGCATACTCAACTTGGGGAAGAACATGTGGATGCAGTTTTAAGCACGACAGCTCTCCATTGGTTGACTCCGAGCACACTGGTGCAAGTGTATCACCGATTGGGCAAGCTGGTACGATCAGGCGGAGTTTTTCTGAACGGCGATGAATTTGAGTTTGGGCCGCACATGCCAAACTTTCGCAAGGTAGACGAGTTTGTGCCGGAGCGAGTGACCAGAGACATTGCAATACACAGTGGCACAGAAGGGTGGAGCGAATGGTGGGAGAATCTCAAACGCGAGCCGGGCATGGATGATCTCTTTGCTGAGCGACAGCGCCGCATCATTGACGGAGCGCACCATGATTCGCATCCGATTGTAGAATTGCACGAAGCAGCACTAAGAGACGCGGGTTTTCGCGAAGTTGGCGTTATCTGGCAGCATCTTGGCAATCGCGTTGTCATGGGCGTTCGCTGAGAGTCAAGTGATTTGAGAACTGATCTCATAGTTGAAGATCAAAAAATAAAGTCTGAGAGTGGTATGCTATCAGGCTTCATTTTTTGTGAAGGCATATCTACCTTGACTGCTGAAACACCACTTCGCCGACTGAAAGTTCAGGTGTTCCGTAGATGAGTGATGCAAGATCAAAGCCTTTAGCCCAGTTGACAAAAAGCTGGTTGGACTCTTCTACTGCGTCTTTTGAGTCAAATATACTGATTGTCATCAAGGTCTCATCTTCTAGCATCAGAATGTCGTACGAAACGAATCCTGCAATCGTTTTGAGTTGAGGCAAAAGTTCTTCACTTGCACGCCGAACGATTTCGTCTGACGCGTAATCCTGGGCTTTTGCTCGTCGAATAGATACGTACATATATCTCTCCTGGATTTTTTTGGTAATTTGAGCAACTTTTTCTTACTCTTGTTAACTGTACGATGAAAATGCATTGTTAGATCAGAAATGAGAAGGCATGAAAGGGTGTAGGGTTTTGCCTGGCAGTCTTGCCAGGCAAAACCCTACACCCTTTCATGTAAAATCTGTTACTCTATTTTATGCCAGTGCCTCAGACATTGAACGCATTTGTATCTCGATGATGCGCGAATGAGAGGACTGTGTACATGCTAGAAGTACAGCGCTCGCAACATCCTCAGGGTCAAGCCAGCCTGATTGAGCAACGCTTTCGTCAGTCCGTCCCGTGCCCAGCGCGAATTCAGTCTTAACACCACCAGGACAAATTACGCCTACCTTAATTCCATACTGACGCAACTCCTTGTCTAATGCCTGTGCAAAACCGACTTGAGCAAATTTTGTTGCACAATATACCGCTTCGCCGGCAAAGCCGTAAATACCCGCCATGGATGAAATCATAAGAATTGTGCCTGATTTCTGCTCAATCATCACCGGGACCGTATGTCGAGTAAACAAAAACGTGGAGCGTACGTTGCTATCTACCATTGCATCGTAATCTATGGCACTGGTGTCTACGAGTGACTTATAGATTCCGATGCCAACATTATTGATGAGGATATCAACTTTTCCGAACTGCTCTTTTGCGGCAGCGATGGCTCGTGTGGCTGTTTCTTCTTCACGGACATCTCCAACTACCGCAATTGCTTGACCACCTGCTGCCTGAATTGTCTCCACCACTTCATCCAGACGGTGCTTCCTACGGGCTGTCAATACAAGATTGGCTCCTTCACTCGCTAATGCAAGTGCAGATGCTCTGCCGATTCCTGAACTGGCTCCGGTAATGATGCAAACTGATCCGGCTAACTTTTTACTCATAAACTTATTCTCGACTCCTTTTAATCTTGTAGATGGTTTCAAAGACCATCCACAGAGAACATAGTACTGTATTCAGCTTTCCCGTCGTTCGCTGAAAAAGTATAAATCTACTGTGCATATGATAACACGGCTTGATAATAAAGACGGTATATTCAGGAAATGTGATAGTATAAACACGTTGTGAAACAAGGGACTTTGGACATTGACGATATAGTAAGGGGGGTTAATATAAACCTCTTTGGATATATTTATGCAATGCTTGTTGATCCAGCTCGACACCTAGGCCAGGGCCTATTGGAACTTCCAGGAAACCATCGCGAACAAGCAACTCTTCGACGAGAAGATCGTCCACCAATGAGGGAAGCGTAGCTAAACCACATTCAAGCGTTACCCGGGGAGATGCAGCAGCGAGATGTAGTTCAGCCGCAAGACCAATACCTGCTTCGATCGTGCTTGTAATAACACAGCCAACTCCTCTCTCTGATGCGGCTCGAATCATTTGCTGTGCAATACGTAGCCCGCCAGCAAGTTGAGGTTTAATTATCAGAATGTCGGCTACCTCGTGGTCGAGAACGAGATGAACGCTCTCCAGATCGTGTACTGCTTCATCAACAGCAATCGGAATCAGTATTTCCTGACGTAGCGTATGCATTCCCACAAGATCTTGAGCTTTCAGGGGCTGCTCGATATATTGAATGTCGTATGGCACGCTTTGAGAGAGAATAGCGATAGCCTCCTCAAATTGCCAGGCTTCATTCGCATCCAGGCGCAGGTGCATCGTAGGTCCGATAGCATCACGCACCATTGCTATACGCTCTACCTCTTCACTGATGCTTAACCCTAGACCAACTTTGAGCTTTACGCAGGAAAAGCCGTTCTGTTTAGCATTCAGTGCAGTCGTGGCTGCTATTGTCGTTTCTTTGGCGCTTATAACTGCATTAACAGGCACAGCTGCCCGTGGCGTGAATTCGGATGGTGCAAGCAGTGTTGAGACACTGCGATCAATTGTTTTGCCCAGTGCATCGAATAGCGCGATTTCCAATCCGCATAGTGTAGAGGCGGACTTTGTAGATACCTGCTCTGCTGCCAGCATATCTAAGGCTTCATATAGTGTTGTATGGTACAGATGACCATTCAGTTCCGGAAGAAGCGAGTAGGCATCGGTGAGGCTGCCCCCAATGAACGTTGGGAGCGGAGCTATCTCTCCAACACCTGTGACTCCCTCGTTGGTGGTCACTTGTACAATCATTCCCTCTCGAGTGTCCAAAACGCCATGAGCGGTGTGAAAGTTGTGCAGGAATGGTAGTCGATACGTATGCCACTGGATATCACTGATTTTCATAAAGTTGGGGCTTATTAGTCTGTCAAATTTCAATTGACATGTGAAATGTAGGGGCATCCCTTGCGGATGCCCGGCTCAATATGTATGCCACATCAAGTTAGACAGAAAACTATGGCAAACGTGGGAATCTAGAGAAATCGGGCTTGCGCTTCTCAAGGAAGGCGTTTTTCCCCTCTTGACCCTCTTCAGTCATGTAGTAGAGCATGGTGGCATCGCCAGCCAGTTCTTGAATACCAGCCAGGCCATCGGTATCAGCGTTGAATGCAGCTTTGAGGAAGCGCAGGGCAATCGGGCTTTTTTC
Organism: uncultured Chloroflexia bacterium; assembly: GCA_963702765.1. Taxonomy (GTDB): domain Bacteria; phylum Chloroflexota; class Ktedonobacteria; order Ktedonobacterales; family Ktedonobacteraceae; genus DATMNR01. Next base: position 23,084 of record CAVPEB010000032.1, on the reverse strand, counting down.
AAGAATTTCCTGTGCCCATTGTATGGTCTCTTCCTCCAGGCGTTCCAAAGGAACCACAGTGTTAACCAGTCCCATATCCAGAGCTTCCTGAGCCGTATATTGCCTGCATAAATACCAGATCTCACGGGCTTTTTTGTGGCCGACGACGCGTGCCATGTACGTTGCTCCCCAACCAGCATCAAAACTACCAACTTTGGGACCAGTCTGCCCGAACCTGGCGTTGTCAGCAGCGATAGTCAGGTCGCATAGCAGGTGTAGTACGTGCCCACCTCCAATAGCATAGCCTGCGACCATAGCGATGACTGGTTTGGGAAGATATTTAATAACCTTCTGTAAGTCCAGGGCGTTCAAACGAGGAACTCCGTCGCCACCAACATAGCCTCCATGTCCTCGAACGCGTTGATCACCGCCAGAACAGAACGCTTTGTCACCTGCGCCAGTGAGGATGACCACGCCAATCTCAGGGTCTTCACGACATAGAGTAAAGGCATCAATCAGTTCTGTGAGTGTTTCTGGCCGAAAAGCGTTGCGTACTTCTGGACGGTTGATGGTAATTTTTCCCATCCCATCGGCTTTTTCAAAGATTATGTCTGAATAGTCGCGGACATTTTCCCATTCTACTTGCATGTAAAGCTCCTTTTCTTTTTATGAAGAATGTACCAGTGATAGGCAAAAATCTCTAACCAGGGAAGTGAATAGCTGTGGCTGTTCCAGGTGAACTGTATGACCAGCAGCAAGTACGATATGCAGTTGTGACTGCGGTAGCGCCTGCGCCATGCTTTTTGCAATCGTTGTGAATTTTGTATCGAGTTCGCCAGCGATCAGCAGAACTGGTATGTGCAAGGTTGGCAATTGTGTATACAACGATGGCTGTATACCTGTACCTACACCACGCAAACTTTGAGCCAGACCAGTAGCGTTATTTTGTAATCGCTGCCGGTGTAAAGCCTCTCTACATTCAGATGGAAGCGTTTTCTGGCTTGCGAACAATGGTATTCGTTCCCAACGCTCTACGAATGCTGGAACTCCTTCACGCTCTATACTTGCAGCCAATGCTTCGTCGCTTGCACGTCGCTCTTCACGTTCAGCGGCGTCTTCCAATCCAGGTGAAGAGCTTTCCAGGATTAGCGCGCGAAAATATCCTGAGAATGCCATATAGAGCGCTATACGACCGCCCATCGAATAGCCAAGGATGATAGCGTGGCTCTTTTTTACGCCCAGTGCTTGTAGTATAGCCAGGATATCTTTCTGGCAGTTCTCAATTGAATAACGTTTTGCATCTTCTGGAGCATCGGATTGTCCATGACCTAAGCATATCCACCGCAATGATACGTAAACCATAGTCAGCCAATGTATCCATTTGATGTCCCCATCCAGCCGCACTGCCTGTAAAGCCATGTAACAAAACGAGCGTCTGATGGTTGTTTCTCGTTTCACCACGCTCTTCAATTCCAAGCCTTACACCATTCACGTACACAAATGTCCTACCCATATGCATAATCTCTCACTGACGTTCCAGCAATCGCTTTCTGGATCACCTCCCAGAGTTGCCTGTGCATTTTGACGTTGCCCGTTCGTTCGGTGGGTATCTCAATCACATCTAAACCGCTGCTATGCAGTCCCTGAATGACTGCTTTGCGAAAAGACTCCCAATTATCAACTCTTTGGAATCTCCCACCATACATTTCCACTACAGGATGGAAATTCAGGCCCGTTGGCGTGCCAAAAAGTTGTTCGAAATGCTCTGGATGAGCAGCCTGAGGCAAGAATGAGAAGATACCTCCTCCGTCATTATTGATGAGAATGATAGTCAGGTTCAGTTCATACAAACAGGCAGCTAATAGCCCATTGAGATCGTGGAAGAACGAGAGATCGCCAAGAACCAGCACTGTCGGTTCATTCCCGGCTACAGCGCTTGCACCCAGGGCACTGGAAATAACTCCATCAATGCCGTTTGCGCCACGGTTACCCATGATACGTATATCCTGTTCGCCAGACCAGAAAAAGGTATCCAGGTCTCTCACAGGCATGCTGTTACCAACGTAGAGTGTTGTGCCGTCTTGTAACAGATTTGCGAGTTCACTAAAAACTCTTCCTTCAAAGATTTCTCTGAAATCATAGATGGTATTGAGTAGTGCTTGTTGTGTAATTTTGTCTGTATCTTGCCACAGTCTTAACCATGCGCGAGATGCGACTGATGGCATTTCTTCATCTGTATGGTGTTGTTCTATCGCATGTAAGAGATCATTGCAAAGTGCGGTTGGATTGGCATGAATGAGCTGGCTTGCAAGTTGCGTTGGTTCCTCCCAACTGTTATTGCCATCGATGACCACGAGGGGAGTGGATGCATGTAGCTTCAGTAGAGCAGTAACGGCTTGGATGTCGGCATAGCGCCAAAACGAATGATGAGTTCTGGTTGCGCACGTTCGATAAAGGTGTCAATACGCAAGAAAGCATCGTAACTGGTGAGTACCATACTTTGCTGGGAGACACCACATCGCAGTTGCGAAAGTGGATCGGCCAGAATAGGATAGCCAAGCGACTGAGCCAGTCGCGTAAGTGGTTCAGTGAGCGTGAGGTCGTCATTTGGCCCAGCAATGATAAGTCCACGTTGCGCCTCGCTTACCAGGTGTTGGATTTTTCCTATAGTCGAAATATCAGTCGTTCCCAGCGATGTATCGTGAATCTGGGTATAAGGAGTATTGCCTGGTCTTCCTTGCCAGGCGATGAGATCACGCAGTTCTACTGGGGGGAGTGATTGCCCGTGAATTGGTTCAGGCGTTAATGGCTCTCGAAATGGGAAATTTAGATGCACTGGACCCGAGGGAATAGCTTGAGTAACGGATACAGCACGGTCTGCAATTGTGCGAATATAGCGCAAAGCAGCATCTGTTGCTTCAGGAAGAGCAACCTCAACAAACCATTTGGCATTTGTACCATAGAGACGATTCTGGTCGATACTTTGTGGCGCACCATTGTCGCGCAGTTCGTGAGGGCGATCGGCCGTCAGTACAAGTAGAGGAACATGGCTTAAGGTAGCTTCGACAAGCGCAGGTAAAAAGTTGGCCGCCGCCGTTCCCGATGTGCAGAGTAAGGCAACGGGTTTACGTAACTTTTTGGCCATTCCCAGCCCGAAGAAAGCAGCTGAGCGTTCATCGACATGCATCCAGGTACGAATAGCTGTTTGTGAAGCAAAAGCCATAGCCAGTGGGGTCGAACGGGAACCAGGGCAAATGACGACATTTCGTATACCAGCTCTTTGCAATTCATCCACAAACACGACAGCATAGATATAGGCGGGATTTGCAGCGTCTTGTGTCACGATTGATTCAATTGACATATTTAATACCCTTGATTACTTCCACCCAGACCACGCACCATCACTTGAAATTTCCACCATGACTCTTCATACTCAATCTGAGGATCAGAACTTGAAACGATGCCGCATCCCGCAAAGAGAGTAGCCTTATGGCTTGCTACCAGGCCTGACCGCAAAGCAACTGCAAACTCACCATGACCGCTAGCGCCAATCCAACCAAGAGGCCCAGCATACCAGCCTCTATCTAGCTTTTCAGTGTTGCGGATCTCTTCAAGGGCAGTGTCGCGTGGAAAGCCTCCTACCGCGGGTGTGGGATGCAACTCTGAGATGACATCGAGAATGCAACGTCCCGGGATCAGATCACCGGTGATGGGAGTTTGTAGATGCTGCAAATTCTTTAGCTTCAATAGCTGGGGTGACGTAGAGACTTGCACGTTAGTACAATGCTGCTTCAACGCCTCCTGCACCATGGATACGACGATGACATGTTCATTGATATTTTTGTCGCTGTGCAATAGCTCTGCGCCAAGCTGTGTATCTTCATCTTCTGTTTCCCCACGTCGTACTGAGCCGGCTAGCGCCATTGTGTGTATCTTGCCATCCTGTGCCAGCACAAGACGTTCAGGTGTTGCGCCAATGAAGAAGCTATCTCCACGTTGTATGGCAAAGACGTAAGCGCCTGGATAGTTTTCACGCAATCTTTGAAGAGTGGAAATGATATCAAACGTTTCCGTTGGATCGTCGAGCACTAACTGAGTGTCGCGCGCGAGCACGACTTTCTCAAATGTTCCTTGCCGAATTTTTTCGACGACATTTGATACTATTTTCATCCATTCGGAGGCTGGTCGACTCTCATAGATGGAAATATGACTGGTGGGTTGATCTAATGGCATGTTTGAGCTTTGTTGAATGGCGACATGCAATTTGCCCAACTCTTCTTCAATCTGTTGTGCGTGTAACTCGCAAGAATTGGTTGCCTGCATCATTTTATTGATAGTTAAAGAGACATGATCGGCATTGTAGCTCAACAGATATCGGGGTAAAATGAGGAGGCCGTCCGGGAACCTGGACCAGAGTTGCGTGCGTGGTGATTGCGTATCAAAGGCGAAACCGCCGAAGAGTACAGGGCCACTGCCTGAGATAGGCTCTGTTCCTGATGCATAGGAAGTAACAGCATCATTCATCAAGGCACGCCACGCTATAGCAGAATCCGTAAAACATGCAGTTCCACTGGTTTCAATCGTTGTTGCAGTGCCTATCCCGATAAGCGCTGTTTGCTCAGCTGGCTGCTCCCAGAAAAAGCACTCTCCCAGACTCGCCAGTCTTGCGCCGCTAAAAGCCTGGATTGTGTCGTGCCACTCAATTTTTTGTGTGAAGCTGGCAAGAATAGTTCGTTGTTGTTGTGTAGAACGGTTGATTGCTTCCTGTAAGGTTTTGATTAGTAATTTATGGTCAAGAGTAAAAGGCAATTGCACTGGTTCAGCCGACTTTTGCCCCTTAAGCGGATTGGATATTTCTACATTCATATTTCTGTTTAGCTCGATACCTAGAGAATGGGCCAATTTAGCCCACTGTAAAGTCATCTATGTTCTCTATATATTGTATCTGACATAGTAAAAGAGTGCCAATTGACAAATTTTGTCATCTGTATGTATACTTGACACATCGCATATGATATGTCGTCACGAGGGACGAATACATGTTGATAACAGTATTAGCGAGCCGGGGATGGTGAAAGCCTGGCTTATGGAATTGCATGAAAAGCCACCCTCTAGTCTGATACATCGAGTTTATCAGACTTCGACGCGGGACGAACGTTACATCGATTGAAGTAGCCAGTAATTCTTGCCGGAAGCCCACCGTTATCAACGGGCAAGGCATCGAATATACGCCTATTGGAGAGATTTGCCAAAACATTTGAATTGGTGAACTCTCAACAGTATATTCCGTGCCTGGTAAGTGGGAAACCTATCCGCGTAATTGTTTGACGCGGTGCAGGTCCAATCAGGGTGGTACCACGGGTTGCATTCGAATGTTCAAGCCCGCCCCGACATATGTTCGGGGCGGGCTTTTTGTTTGGATATTACACTTTGTGAAAGGAACGAATCATGACAGGAGATGAACTGAGACAAGCATTCTTGAGCTTCTTTGCGGAGCGAGGACATAGGATCATTCCAACGGCCTCGCTCGTGCCAGAAAATGACCCCTCTGCGCTCTTTACGAGCGCCGGGATGCAGCCACTTGTGCCTTACTTGCTGGGTGAGATACATCCCCTGGGGCAACGGCTTGTGGATGTGCAAAAGTGTTTGCGGACCGACGATATTGAAGAGGTGGGTGATATCAGCCATAATACCTTCTTTGAAATGCTCGGTTTCTGGTCGCTTGGTGATTATTGGAAAAAAGACTCGCTAAGTTGGACATTGGAGTGGTTTACAAGCATGCTGGGATTGGAGCAAGATCGTATATCTGTCACAGTCTTTGCGGGTGATAGTGATGCACCGCAAGATGACGAAGCTGCACAAATATGGTTGGAATTGGGTATACCCCATGAGCGAATCTATTACCTGCCAAAAAAGGACAACTGGTGGCCGCCTATAGGCAAAACGGGTCCTTGTGGTCCAGACTCCGAGCTCTTCTACGATACGGGGCACCCCATGCACGGTCCTGATTGCCAGCCAGGTTGTACTTGCGGTAAATATATTGAGATCGGCAATAATGTCTTCATGCAATATAACAAAACAGAAGAGGGTGCATATGTGCCACTGAAACAACGCAATATTGATGTTGGCATTGGTTTGGAACGAACGCTCTATGTGCATCAGGGAAAGAGTGACGTCTTTACGACTGATCTATTCATGCCTATTGTGCAGCGAATCAGTGAACTACGCATAAAACAGGATGGCACTACATCTGATCATCCTGCTCGCGAAGTAGAGTTGAGAAGAAGTAAGGAACATGCGGCTCTTTCGACTGAGCAAGAGCAGAGATTGATACGTATTATCGCCGATCATATACGCGCAGCAACCTTTATTATTGCGGATGGCGTACTTCCTGGCAATGTTGAACAAGGCTACATATGCCGCAGGTTAATCCGTCGCGCGGTGCGATGCGGACATGAATTGAATCTACCCCGAACCTTCATCGCCGAAGTAGCGCAAGCAGTGATAACACGCTACGGGTCAATCTATCCGGAATTAGAAGAGCGACGATTAATCATCCTGAGCGAATTGACACGTGAAGAGGAACGTTTCAGGCAAACTCTCTCACGAGGACTGCGTGAATTCCAAAAGCAAGAAGAAAGACTACGCCAACGAGGCGAGACAATATTGCCAGGTGAGATAGTCTTTCGACTTTTCGACACATTTGGTTTCCCGCCGAGCCTGACAGCAGAACTGGGACAGGAACGAGGTTTGATTGCTGATCTAAATGGCTTCAACGTGCTTTTCAAGCAACATCAGGATCGCTCGCGCCAGGCTAACCAGAAAAGATTTGCAGGAGGACTGGCTGACCATAGCCAATGTACAACTCAACTTCATACTGCGACACATCTGCTGCAACAAGCGTTACGCGATGTGCTGGGATCCCATGTGCATCAGGTGGGAAGCAATATTACCCAGGAACGGCTGCGCTTTGACTTCTCGCACCCGAGGAAATTGACGAGCGAGGAAATCCAGCGTGTTGAGGAAATCGTAAACCAGCAGATTACGCGTGATTTACAGACAACGATGGAAGTATTGCCTTTACAACAGGCGCTTGATCAGGGAGCACTAGCCTTCTTCGGCGATCGTTATGGCGATGTTGTCAAAGTATACAATATTGGCGATTATTCGATGGAGGTGTGTGGCGGTCCACATGTGGAGCATACGGGTAACATGGGACGTTTTCGCATCATCAAAGCGGAAACGATTGGCCAGGGTGTGCAGCGCATTACGAGCTGATCTTGTTGCATCGGATAATGTTCCAGAGAATGAAAGTTTAGAAGGATGAGAATATAGGTCAAATGACACTCTGATATGATACGCTTGAGATATAAACTTAAGATATGAACGTATTCTAGAGAAATAGAAGGAGGTCTGACCATGTCATATCATCCGCCCGCATCCGTTGTACCTGTCACTCAACCTCAGGAAGGTGTAAAAAAGACAGATCGTCTTTTACGTTGGGTTGTTGTGGCTTTGCTTATCGTTTCCGTAATTGTGACCACGGCCTATACTGCATTATCAATCTACATCGCAACGAAATTGGTCTATGTGCCACAAACGCCTATTTATGCTACACCTGCCTCGTTAGGACTGCAGTTCAAGTATGTCACGTTCCCAAGCCGAATAGACCAGGTGCAGTTAAAAGGTTGGTATATACCAGGAGTATTGCCAAATGGGAATCTGACATCGCAGCGAACCATTATCATGGTGCATGGTACCCGCACCAATCGTGCTGATAAAGGTGCTGGACTTCTCGATCTTAGTGGAGATCTGGCACGTCATGGCTTTGCTATTCTGGCTTTTGATATGCGCGGTGCAGGTGAATCGCCACCGGAGCCACTTTCGCTTGGCTACTTTGAGCAACGCGATGTGCTTGGCGCAGTTGATTTCTTACGTTCTGGACCAGTTCCTTACCCTGCATTAGGCCGTACACATATTATAGGTGGCTGGGGTGTCTCGATGGGAGCCGCGACGTTATTGATGGCGACCGCAAAAGAGCCGGCTATTCGTGCAGTTGTCTCTGATTGTGCTTATGCCGATATCATCCCTATTCTTGAACGCGAGGTTCCCAGCGGCGGTCATTTACCCCCATTGTTCACCCCTGGAGGACTTTTCGCGGCCCGTGCTCTGTATGGCATGGATTTTTATGCTGTGCGACCTGTAGATATAGTTGCCAGTATAGCCCCACGTCCAATCTTTTTTATACATGGAACAAGCGATACATATGTTCCTACAGACAATATGAATATTCTCGCTACTGCGGCTCGAACTGCGCCTGATGCTCACATTCAAACCTGGTTAGTGCCAGGGGCTACCCATGCCCAGTCGTTCAATAAGGAAGGAACTGTGTACGTTGATCGTGTTGTCGCCTTTTATGATGCCGCGCTTGGGCCAGATACAAGCAGCACTTAAGAGTGGATTAGGAGAAGGAAATCATGTCTTCACAGATGTATAACACTTCTAATGATCGAGCACAAAGTCTTTCGTTACAACAGAAAGGTAGTGCAATGCGGGGAGTTTTAGTTGGGCTCATACCACTAGGACTTCTATTACTAATCGTTGCAATTACAGTGCTGCTAACAGCTCTTTCTCGCCAGTTATTCGCTTCATCGGGATTCTTTGCACAGCAGCAAGCGTCGATAATCGTGCTGATTGTTGGGATGGTATTAGCTCTAGTGATATATATTGTCGCTATTGTACGAACACTGAGGAGTGTAACCACGTGGCAGCAAGCGGGAGCGGCGGCTCAGGCTCGTGCTGCATTGATAGCTTTGGGATGCACTGCACTTGTTGTGCTTTTACCTGTGGTACTGGCAATAGTGGTGCCGCAACATCCAGCACCATAAATTGGGTCTGAAAGCTATAAATCGAGGTGAAATTATTATGTCTTTAGAACCACAGGCACCATATGAAGTTGTTGTCTCTGAAATGATAGCTACGTCATCAACGACGAGCGGAAAAATGTTTGGAATGCCTTGTCTAAAGAATAGCAGTGGCAAGGCCTTCGCGGGTTATTCAGAAGGCGCGATGGTTTTCAAACTCAGTGGCACAAGTCATGCAGAGGCGCTTGCCCTCTCTGGATCCAGGTTATTTGATCCATCTGAACGAGGAAGGCCAATGAAAGAGTGGGTGGTTGTGCCGGTTGAACACAGTTCGAGATGGCTTGAGTTTGCACGAGATGCGTTCGATTATGTTACAGAAAAAGGGACATAGGGATGCAATGAATTGCACTTGCCTGAGAAGCCAACTCTCAACATTGAGGGTTTTTCCAGTGTCATCCTGAGCGTGAGCGAAGGATCTCGTTGCTCATCGCGCGAGATCCTTCGCTCACGCTCAGGATGACACAACTATGCCTGGGAAACCGGCATCTGGGCTACATCCGATAATGCCTTGTCCAATAGATCGGTAGCTTCGTCAACTTCATGCTTGCTAATATTGAGTGGTGGAACCATACGCAAAGTGTTGGTGCCTAGATTATTTAACAGCAAACCATGCTCAAGCGACTGTTGTACGATGGTGGGAGCAAGATCGTGTTTGACATTTACAGCCTGCATCAAACCAATACCACGAGGGCCATCAATGAAGCTATATTTCTCGCAAAACTGTTTAAACTTGCTATGACAATACTCCCCCATCTTGGCAGCGTTGTCTAGCAGATTCTCATCGAGGATTGTTTTGATGGTCGCGATTCCGGCGGCACATGCGATAGGGTTTCCACCAAAGGTGGTTCCATGATCGCCAGCGACAAACACGTCACTTCTTGGTCCTGTAAGCATTGCCCCTATGGGAACACCACCTGCCAGACCTTTGGCCATGGTGACAATATCAGGCACGATACCATAGTGTTCCCAACTGAAAAACTTGCCTGTGCGACCCATGCCTGCCTGCACCTCGTCGCAGATCATGACCAGATTACGTTCGTCGCACCAATCACGTACTCCCTGTATGAATTCTTTATCACCTGGCCAGATACCGCCCTCGCCCTGAACTGCTTCGAGTAAAATAGCGACTGTATTTTCGCTTGTGGCCTTCTTCAAAGCTTGCAGATCATTATAAGGAACCTGTTTGAAACCTTCGGGTATTGGTACCCAGGTTGCTTGATAAAATGCCTGTCCTGTGGCAGCAGTGGTTGCGAGAGTACGGCCATGGAAGCTACGATCCATACTGATAATTTCGTAGGCCCCTTCTTTGTGGATACGTCCGTATTTCCTGGCGAGTTTGATCGCACCCTCGTTAGCTTCTGCACCGCTATTTGAGAAGAAAGAACGCATGCCGTTGCTCAACTGGCCAAGTTGCTCGGCCAGTTCGATCTGGCGAGTATTATAATAGAGGTTCGAAACGTGAACGAGTTGAGTTACCTGTTGTTGCACTGCCTCGACAATGGCAGGATGACAGTGGCCGAGTACATTCACGGCTATGCCTGCTACGAGGTCAAGATAAGATTTTCCATCACTATCCCAGACACGCGTGCCTTTCCCTCGCACAAAAGTTACCGGCTGGCGTTTGAATGTGCTCTGATAATACTGGTGTTCAAGTGAAACCCAATCTCGTTTGTTGGTGTCAGTTGTCGTCATGCGCGTTTTCTCCTTTGAAATCGACGTGCTAAAAAATCTCTTAACGTGTATAGAGCGTGTTTTCGTCAATATAGCCGTGAGTTAGATCGCAGCCCCATGCTGTTGCTTTACCCTCACCGAGGTGAAGATCAATCGCAATAGAGACTTCATTGCCAGCCATGGCAGCGCGGGCATCTTGCTGGTCATACTGCGCGGCCAGTCCCTGTTTCATGATCTGAACATCACCGATAAAAATATCGTAGTTGCTTTGATCGAGTCTGCATCCGCTGGCGCCCAGAGCAGCCACAATGCGTCCCCAGTTGGGGTCCCCACCAGCAAGCGCGCATTGCCAGAGTGGTGAAAGTGTGATTGAACGGGCAGCTTTAATTGCATCGGCTTTGTCTTGTGCGCCTTGCACATATACTGTCATGAGCTTCGAAGCGCCTTCACCGTCACGAGCCATCTCTCTCGCTAAATATTGTGTCACACGGCGCAGTGCTTCGCGGAACGTTCCCGCTTCAGGATGATTGGCGTTGATGGGAGTATTCCCTGTCAGGCCGTTGGCGAAAAGAATACAGGTATCGTTGGTGGACATGTCCCCGTCCATCGCCATCATGTTAAATGAGTCAGCAACCGCAGCCTTTAATTCTACTCGCATCCAGTCCTGCTCAATTGCCGCATCTGTTGTCAGGTAACTCAGCATCGTGGCCATATTTGGATAGATCATACCAGCGCCTTTAGTTACGCCACCAAGGCGAATCGTATGACCCTCAATTTGGAACTCCAGCGCGATGCGTTTGGGACGAGTATCAGTTGTCAAGATTGCTTCCGAAAAGGCATTGCCCTGGTCTGTACTTAACTCAATAGCTGCCACTCCTGCCTCAACCTTATCGATTGGCAGTTGGCGGCCAATGATACCGGTGGAGGAACAGAGAACCAGTTCTTCTTTAAGTTGGAAGCGCTTTGCGACAAATTCTGTCATACGATAGGCATTCTGCATGCCTAATTCGCCTGTTGCGCAGTTGGCGTTTCCACTGTTGACTATGACTGCCTGTGCTCTCCCACTTTTCAATCGTTCCTGACAAACAATCACGGGAGCAGCACGCGTGCTACTGGTTGTGAAGGTTCCAGCAGCAACACAGGGTACATCTGAAACCAGAATAGCCAGGTCGTTGATGGTTGCATCGGATTTAATGCCGCTTGCTGTAACACCAGCGCGAAAGCCGCAGGGGAGCTGTCACGCAATTGTCGACTTCACGAAATATGTCAGGCAAAGAAAAGTACCTCCTACGATCATTCTATGACGGACTTTACTGTGACTACTCAGCTAGATTTCGTCTAAAAGTCTGACATGAGTAAAGTGGAAAGCTTCCAGTTCCCAGGGCACATCTTCCCGTCGCTCTTTCGAAAATATGGGAACAAGAATTATGTTAGCTGCTCCATTGTACAATCTGGAAAGATGGATGCACAACCCCTGGCAATTCTGAAAAACTGATTCTCACATTCCACTCCGTGACTGTATACTTCTGTCCTGCCTCACAACGCTTATGTATTAAGCTCACATATAAGTCAGCGAAGAAGTGACCCTTTTCCAGCTATGTCACGTGATTAATCATAGTTATCACTAGAAATAAACTTTACTTTTATTACCACATTGAAATTGTGCAATCAATTATCAGGATGAATGAATTAACTCCTACTAATATGGATTATTCATAAGCTGGAGGAATATTACACATAACTTATAGGTATGATAATTGCAAACATATATGACAATATTTGATAACATTGTGGAATGAGATAAATAACTTGAAAGAATAATAATAATATGTTACGGTGGTTACATAGGAAACAGAGTACTTTGAGTAGATTGTTTAGTTTACCCAGGGAGGTACGACGTGGATTATCGGATCTCGCTCGTCGGTCTGTTGATAGGTTTTCTCGTTGGACTAACAGGGATGGGTGGCGGATCATTGCTCGCTCCTATCCTGATTTTCTTTTTGGCATTCCCCCGGTATGGGCTGTTGGAACTGATATTGCGTATTCAACTGTTACAAAAGCTCTCGGCTCAGTCATTCATATCCGTCAGAAAAACGTGAATTTCAAGGTCGCACTCTGGCTTGCCTGCGGTAGTGTGCCAGCAACCCTCCTAAGCGTTGGCCTCGTACAATACATCCGTAAACAATATGGCGCAGTGGTGAATGGCGTTATTCTTCACGCGCTCGGATTTACCCTCGTGTTCGTGGCTGTGTTGCTTGTCTTAAAACCATTCATCATGCGTTATTTCGATCAAAGGCGCTTAGAGAAACAGAAACAAGAAGCGTTGTCAGGAGAAGTAACCTCCGCAGAACGATCCAGCCGTTGGGAAAAATGGTACAGGCCAGTAGTTACCGCGATGGTTGGTGCGGTCGTAGGTTTCCTCGTGGGTCTGACCTCCGTGGGAAGTGGGACGCTGATTATCGTGTCCATCGCCTTTCTTTTCCCCAGGCTGACATCGAAAGAATTAGTCGGCACAGACATATTCCAGGCTTTTATGCTCCTGGCCTCAGGTGCAATAGCCTACATCGTTGCGGGTACTATCAATTGGCCTATCGTCGGTATGCTCCTCATCGGTTCACTTCCCGGTGTCTATTTAGGCAGCAAGTCAAGCAAATTTATTCCTGAGCGCTTCATGCGTCCCGTGCTGGCAACGGTTCTGGCAATTTCTGGATTGAAGTTGATTTAGCGAAGTTGTTTATTGGATTCCAACTACAATTACGCTGACGTTACCTTCCCCACCAGCAAGGTTTGCCTCGTCGACCAGAATACGTGCCAGTTTTTGTGGGTCTCCACTCTGCGCAAGTATTTCTTTAATATGTTCGTCGGGTAGCATATGCCACAGGCCATTGGTGCATAGCAGAAGCAGGTCATTCAATTTTGCCTGAGCATGGAAATAATCGATTGGGATGCGAGTATCCTGCCCGAGGTAATTACGAGGAAGCTGGCCTATGGGACTGGTTTCGATAAGCTCTATCTGCTGAGCCGGAAGTGAGGTTGAGGCTTTAGTTTGTCCAGTAGAAATACATGTCAAGATATTATCCTGGCTACTGTAGTGATAGACACGGCTATCGCCAACGCTTGATATGTAGAGATGGCGTTTATGCACAAGTGCAATGCTCAAGGTGCTGGCCATATGTGTATCGTAATCGGCATTGCAATGGTAAATAACCTGATTTGCGCGTCGAATGCTTTCTCCCATCCATTGTTCAAATATCTTTTCTGGTGGAAGTATTGATGGGGAAATGATCCCGGGATTGTTAGCTTTTGACACTTGTGGATTTTTACCTGAAGCTGAATATGAACTTGATGGCAATGGAGTAGCCAGGAATGGCAGCAGGACATCGGCAACTGTCTCGATAGCCAACCGGCTGGCTTCGTGTCCAGCCACGGATTTACCTTGCGGCCCTCGCTTGCCATCGGCCACGGCTAGCAAGCCAAATGGGCGCGGAGGTGGCGCAAGATTAGCGCATAACCCTTGAACGATCAGAAGCATATCCTCATTGTCTTCAGCCACAAAGCGACGACCGGTATCACTGACATAACCAACCTGGCAGACTTCAGTGACAAGTGGAGATGTATCATCAAGTTTATGACCACACCGACGACAGAAACGTGAACTGCTGCGATTTTCCTGACCACAATCGCTACAGGGATTCTCAGGAATGATGGTGCGCACGATGATATTTGCATTATTGGTCGTGCCAAACATTGTCGGGGTCACAGAAGAGGAGGCTAATTTTAGCGTTTCATTGAGTGCATCTGCAAAAGCTCTAGCGGAACGATAGCGTTTTGCCGGGTCGTTCTCCATTGCTCGTAATATGATGGCATCTGTTGCCTGTGGCAAAAGTGTATTGAGTTCGCTGGGTCCGGGAAGCTGTGCGCCACGGCTGCGTACAATTGCCTGGAAAGGTAGTAGACCGGTAAACATCTGATAGGCTATTACACCCATAGAATAAATGTCGCTGGCTGGTTCGGCATTGCCCAGCCCTTGTTCAGGGGCTGTATAGTGTTCGGTGCCTAATGCCCACCCTTCCTGGGTCAATGGACGTTCTTGTTGCATAGCACGAGCGATGCCAAAATCCGTAACGACTAAACGCCCATCATCCTGGTGAATGAGTAGATTTGATGGTTTAATATCGCGATGCACTATGTTTTGTGGATGAGCGTGAATCATATCTATGGCATCGGCGAGTTCGTTTAAATACCGTTGTGCTAAAGGAAACGGCAGCGGCTGCTCAGCTTTTAACAACCCTTTCAACGTACCACCAGTAATGAGCGGCATCACAAGATAGAGAAGCGTGCCGTCCTGTCCAAAGTTTAATACAGGCACAATATTCTTGTGTCGAAGTTGGTGGGCATAACGAGCCTCACGACGAAAGCGTTCTATTGCAACAGCGCTATCTGAATTACTGGAGGATGCTGAAATAATTTTGAGCGCTACCTGCTGCATTTCGAATGTGTCGCTTGCGCGGTACACTGCACCCATGCCGCCTATGCCTATCAGTGTTTCAATGCGATAGCGTCCCGCCACGATTGCATCAGGCAACAAGCACTGGCAGTGCGGATTCGTGCACCTGTATGTTCCAGGTGGGTAGTCAGTGCGGCAGCGCGGATTCTGGCAGCGTGGCATAAATTTCCTTCAACATAAATAAAATGGGTGAGGGCGTTGTATTGGATGCCTGTTATCATTTTAGAGCGATTGTAATGGTTGTGTCAATATTGAGTTACTCGTCGATTACGGCGTCAGCCTCGATTTCCACCAGCCATTCTGGGTCAATGAAACGTGTTACCTGCATTACTGTATTAGCAGGTCGAATGGAGGCGAAGAATTCTCCATGTACCAGTCCCACCTGCTCCCAATCTTCAATGCGGGTAAGCAGTATACGTGTGCGAATGACATCTGAAAGGCTTGCACCTGCCTGTTCGAGAGCATTTGCTATGATCTCGATACATCTACGTGCCTGGGCTACCGCATCGCCCGTGCCAACGGTCTTGCCATCTGGTCCAATAGGAGCAGTGCCAGCTACGGCAATAATTCGACCTGAGCGAACGGCTCGTGAGATACCAAGACGTGGTTCGTAAGGGGAACCGGACGAAATGTGTTGTTTGTTCATGTAATGTTCCTTTTGTTGAAATTAAATCTTATCAAAGCGAGAACGATATTCTTCGATATGTAATGTACATTCAGGAATTTCCCGCAGGGCTTTTTGAAAAAAAGGCGGGTAGAGTGGAAAGGTTTCAAGCTGCGCGATAGGAAGCCAATCAAAACGCAAGTGATTGCCCACCTCGTCTATCCTTGTAATAGGTTCCAGGCTTTGATTCAGATATGAGTCTGCTAGAGCAGTCATCAGAAAATACAAACCAAGTTCATGCCAGCTATCATTCGGCTCAGTAAAAAAGTTCTCGACAACATAGAGCAATCGTTCAATTTTCATAAGAACGCCCAGTTCCTCCTGCATCTCGCGCAGAAGTGATATAGAGGCAGATTCACCCAACTCGGCACGTCCACCAGGTAAAAAGAAGAAGTTCTCACGAGATGCTGTCTGACAAAGAACGTGCTCTTGATGGATGAGTATGCCACCAACACGATAGTTGAAACGTATTTCGCCGGATTTGAAGGTAATCATGGTACGAGGTGTATGCATCAGGTACATCCTTTTTGACGGAGGCTTACAGCTTTAAAAATACAGGAACCGAAGAGATGAATGTAGCAACCTCAACCTGTAAAAGCATACTATTTTCTAAGGCAATTGTATCTTATCGACTGAGAGGCTTGCAAAGTTCATTGCTTCATCGGCGATTTCCTATTCCCTCGATTAATAAATCGTTGCGCTACTGACATACAGTTGTCACTCATTGCCTCTTCCACGAAGAATCAGTTCAACATGCGGCTTGACCCGCTGTCCCTTGTACAACGTGCGCGCTCCATGATACAATCCACTGAAGTCGACAGCGGGTCCTCGTTGCACTCTATGAACGACGACCGCTACTCAGATCCCTCAAGCCATCTGTCACACCTGCACCAGGAATTAGGAAGGAGTCTGTCGTGTCACATGTCAGTGGGTTCCCCGAATGGTTGCCCGAACATCGCATGGTTGAACTCAAGTGGATGGATGACATCCGTCGCGTCTTTGAAAGCTATGGGTTTTGCTCGATTGAAACACCTTCAGTCGAAGAGATCGAGACTCTCTTAGCTAAAGGAGAGACGGACAAGGAAATCTACGCGGTCAAACGGCTGCATATGGATGATGGAGCAGGCGAACCACGTCTGGGCCTCCATTACGATTTGACTGTTCCCCTGGCGCGCTACGTCGCGGAACATTATCATGACCTCGTGTTCCCGTTCAAACGGTACCAGATGCAACGAGCATGGCGTGGTGAACGACCACAAGAGGGACGGTATCGCGAGTTCTATCAATGTGATATTGACGTCATCAACCCCGATCAGGTCCCCTTGCATTTTGATGCAGAAATACCCACCATTATGTATGAGATCCTATCTCGCCTGGATGTGGGCGATTTCCAGATCCATGTCAGCAATCGTAAAATCCTCGAAGGGTACTTCAGAGGATTGGGTATTGAGGATACTACCTCGGCGATTCGCCTGGTAGACAAACTTGACAAAATCGGGGAGGCGGGCGTGTTGTCTTCGCTCCAATTAGAGTTGACCTTGTCACGCGAGTTGGCCTTGCGTTGCCTTGCACTTGCCAGCATCCGCACACTCGATCTTTCCTTTGTTGAGTATGTGCAGTCCCTGGGAGTAGAGTCTGATCTGCTGAACGAGGGGCTAGAAGAGTTAGCGTTCGTCATGGATGCACTCCGCATGTTACCGAGAGGGACGTTGCTAGCCGACTTGTCCATTGCTCGTGGCTTTGACTACTACACGGGAACCGTCTTTGAGACTAAACTGCTCGAATTTCCGACTCTTGGGAGTATCTGTTCGGGTGGGCGCTATGAGGATCTGGCAGGTACTTTCATCAACCGAAAGCTCCCAGGAGTGGGAATATCTCTCGGCCTGACCCGTATCTTCGCTAAACTCGTAGCAGAGAAGCGGTTGCGATTAGGTTCCAAATGTCCGACGCAGGTATTGGTCATTTTCACTCGTGCTGAGCGCCGTGAGGAAGCGGCTCGGACAGCGAACCTGTTACGTGAACGCGGCTTGAACGTGGAGATGTATCACACTCCTACCAAGATTGCACAGCAGATGCGGTATGCCTCTCGTAAGGGTATTCCTTATGCCTGGTTCCCTCCTTTTGAAGATGGTGGCGTGCATGAGGTCAAGGATATGATCTCTGCAAAGCAAGCAGTAGCTGATCCTGCTACTTGGAGTCCGACCTTATAAATCGAGACGTCTCCCGAGCTTTACACTAACAACAGCAACGGTAGTAGAACTACAACAAGAGGTAATCTTTCGCCTCAGCATATCTCTCTATGCATTTCTGGAGCGCTGCTGACATACTGTTGTCACTCATATCGGGTAGACTATTGGTATGAAAGAAAACAATTTCTGCTGAATGGATAGCTTCTCAGCTTTGAAAGGAAGGAACATTCATGGCAAAACTACTCGGACCCGATTTCATAAGCTTACAGGTGCGTAACCTGGCTGCATCGCGTACATTCTACACAGAGTTGTTGGGTTTGACGATAGATGATCGTTTCAACACCCCAGATTTCGTCCTCTTCGATACCAACTCGATTCCTTTTGCACTCAGTGAAGCAAAGGTGAACTTGAATGAGGCCCCTGAGCCAGGATGGGGCATAACGCTTTGGATCGACTGCGATCAAGTCAATGAGTTATATGCTAAATTGGAGGAGGCTGGCGTTACCATCATCACGCCACCTTTCGATGGTCCGTTTGGACGTACGTTCATCTTTGCTGACCCCGATGGTTACCGCATCACAGCCAACGAGAACCCCTGGGATCGTTTCCCTTTAGGAGGTATGCACCTGAGTGAGAAAAGTTCTTCCTAAGTGTCCAAGGATGGAGATTCTGACCAGATGAGCGGAGCTTCCTCTCTTTCATCTGATTGAACTCTCCGAACTGCGACTCAACGTGTCTTCTAGGTGGTGCAATCTCGCCTCCCGGGATTAGCAATGGACCAGTATAAGTATCTCCCCAACGTGCTCGTTTGCACCCAATCTCCTCCACCAAAGTGTTGAAAAGATGAGCTTTGTCATTAAACTAAGCTGTCAAAAAGCCTCTGAACCATTGTACCCAAACATAGGGTTGCACATTTCCTCATCATATGTTAACATCTTAATATTAACATCCTAATATTAAGGAGTTCATACTGTGGTGAACAACTCTCTTGCCTATCTCATAGGCAAACTCATGTTCGAAATGGACCGTGCAGCAGATCAACTGCTACAGACACAGGTGAGCATCTCGTACAGTCGTTTCCTCTTCCTGACCGTACTTCAACACAGTGGCACGGTCACCCAACATGAGCTGGCAGTCGCCCTGGGCTATAGCGATCCGGCTGTCAGCACGATGCTTGTGGAACTTGCCAAGGACGGCTATATCCGGACAACACCTAGTCCAGAGCATGGGCGCAAGCGTCTCGTTACCATCACTCCGAAAGGAAATGAGGTGGTAGCACAAGGGAGACAACTGCTGGACTCGCACTTTGATCAGTTGATGCTCATCGCCGACATAGATGCACAACATTACCGTGAACTCACCGAACGATTGCACCAGGCTCTGATTGCCAAATTGAAGAAGGAGAAATGATGACCACACGTCAGATGAGTACAACCACAGATACCACCCACACCGTGCTCTCCCGAGATGGGACGAAGATTAGCTATCTTAGCATGGGAAGTGGGCCATCGGTTCTTGTTATTCCCGGCGCGCTCTTCATGGCTGCCGACTACGCTGCCTTCGCGAACGCTCTGGCCGAGCATTTTACCGTCCACATTATCGAGCGCCGCGGGCGAGGCGAGAGCGGTCCACAAGGCGATGATTACAGCATTGCCAAAGAGCGTGAGGATGTGCTCGCCTTGTTGCAAAAGATCGGCGTATCCTTGCTCGTTGGCCACAGTTTCGGGGGACTCGTGGCTTTGGAAGTTGCCCGCAACAACCCGTCGCTCACGAAAGTAGCCGTGTACGAACCTGGAGTCTCTATTGATGGGTCCATCCCGATGCATTGGATGCCTGGCTACGAGAAGAAGCTCGCCAAGAAGAAATATCTCGACGCCTTTGTCGAGTTCTCACTTGGCAGCGGCCCTGAGCGTGCACGCAAAACGCCTCCCTGGCTCATGAAGCTGTTGCTTCCGCTCTTCCTCAACTCCCACGAACGGAAGCTGATGCTCGGTCTCCTCCCTGAAAATCTGCGCGAGCATCAGGAAGTGGCTCGGCTTGACAGTAGTTATGAAAACTACCGGGAAATAGCTGCAGGCGTACTGCTCATGTATGGTGGCAAAAGTGATCTTCCATGGGTCCATCCGGCCATGGAGCAACTGGCAGCGGTCCTGCCACGATCAGAAACGAAGGCATTCCCAAGACTTGACCACTTTGGGATCGACAAAAAGGCCCCACGAGAAGTTGCCAAGGCAGTTAATACATACTTTCTGAAGTAGTCAACCACAATTTTCCAAATAGGCAGCGAACATCAGGAGCCACATGCTGTGTTTGTTGTGTGTGATAGGATAAGATATGAAGTGGTGCCATCTACGAGATATTGGGTCTTCAAATAAAAATTTCGTCCTATCATATTGAAGAATTCGCGATCTTCATACTCCATTCACAATGAGGTGCTATAAACATGGGATTGAAAGTTGAACACATTGATAAGTCATTCGGTCAACTGCACGTTATCAAAGACCTCTCTATGGAAGTGAAAGAAGGCTCGATCTTTGGCTTTCTTGGAGCAAACGGTGCGGGAAAAACCACAACCATGCGCATGATTCTTGATATTCTTCGTCCTGATTGCGGGAGTATCACCTGGAATGGTAAGGATATGCGCGAAATTCCACGTCATAACCTTGGCTACCTGCCAGAAGAACGCGGTTTGTATCCAAAAGTAGAAGTCCAGGAACAGTTGCTGTTTCTGGCACGCCTGAACGGATTATCGAAAACTGATGCCCTGGCACAACTAGACGAGTGGCTGGAACGCTTCGAAATTCCCCAGTATCGCAAAATGAAAGTAGAAGAACTTTCTAAGGGTAATCAGCAGAAAATACAGTTTCTAGCTACAATTTTGCATGATCCAATCATCCTGATTATGGATGAGCCTTTTAGTGGATTGGACCCTGTCAACGCAAATCTCTTAAAAGATGCATTTTTAGAGATGCATCATCGCGGCAAGACGATGATCTTTTCGACTCACCAGTTAGAGCAGGTTGAGGAACTCTGCGAAGATGTGGTGATCATCGATAAAGGTCAGACAATTATTAAAGGAAGTGTTCGCGAAGTCAAACGCCAGCAAGGGCGCAACGTGGTTCGCTTAAAGTTGGATAATGATCCTGAAGCGCTCTGGCTTGATGCATTGGAAGGAGTCCAGGTCACCAAGCGCAGGCAGGATTACATTGAGATGCAGATACAGTCTAACCTGACCCCTAATCTGATTGTCGAGGAAGCTCTACGCCATGGTGCAATTATTAGCCGTTTCGAACTAGGAGAGCCCTCGTTAACCGACATCTTCATTGAGCGTGTAGGGAAGGCTACGCTTCAAGATGCATCACCAGCAATTGCAACGCAGGCAGGAGGAATGAAGTAATGGCAAAAAATACTGTAGCGCCTTCTGAAAACCAAACAACTGAACAAGAAACAACGACTGTATCAGCAAGTTTGGCACGTTCGGGAAATCAAAATAACCTGCGAAATATAGGACTGATTGTTGAACGCGAATTTAAGAATCGCGTGACTCAGCGTAGCTTCAAGATAAGTACAGCTATCATTCTGATTCTGATCGTTATTGGCTCGTTTGTGCCAACCATCGTTGCTTATATTAGCTCTGTCTCAAATTCACAAACGAAAGTAGTGGTTGTGAATAATGCCGGGACTATTGCAGGTATGAACAATGTTGCATTACAACAGTACTTCAAAGCTTCCCTTAACGGCACAACGACGGGACAGAGCACTTCTACAAAACCTGCTTACTCGATTAATACCGTGACTACTGATGCTACCAGTAACTTACAAAAACAAGTGAAGGATGGCTCTACAGGTGTTCTGTTGGTGCTTAACCGACTTCCGGGACAGGATGTGCAATTCACATACTACACTAATTCCAATCCAATTGGTGATACGAATGTTAGCAATGTACAAGGAGTTGCAAGTCAATTGAGTATCCTTGATAGGGCTTCTCGCCTGGGTTTGACTCCCGATCAAACGAGCAAATTGTTTGCACAGCCGCAGTTCAGTGTAGTGAACTTAGGACAATCCCAAAATAACCGCTCTACCAGTGATATAGTCGCTGGATACATCCTGGCGTATGCTGGTATCATTCTCATCTTTATGTCGGTCTATCTCTATGGGGTAACGGTGGCAAATGGAGTTGCCGAAGAGAAAGGCAGCCGCATCATGGAAATTCTGGTGAATGCTGCTACTCCTTTCCAGTTGATGACGGGGAAAATTATTGGCATTGGTGCTGCTGGGCTTGCGCAGATGACTGCTTTTGTAATTGTTGGCATTAGTGCGCTCTTGATACAAAATCCAATTAAAGAAGCTTTAATAGGGAACAGTAGTAGCGCGCTGAATCTGAATATTACAGGCAGTTCAATTACGCTTCTACTCCTCCTACTTGTGTACTTTATCCTGGGCTTTTTACTCTACGCGACCCTCTTCGCAGCCATGGGTGCTTTGGTAAAACGGCAGGACGAGGTCAATAACGCAATTCAGCCTCTCACGTGGCTGTTTATGATTGGCTACTTCGTTAGCTTTTTTGGCATCTATAACCCTGACGCGACTTGGGTGAAGGTGGTTTCGTACATTCCTTTCTGGACTCCTACGACGATGCTCATGCGTATTGGAGTTGGCAGCGCGACCTGGTGGGAGATTCTCTTAACGATCGTGATTATGATTGTTTCCATCTTTGTGTGCGCGATCTTCGCAGCGCGTATCTATCGCTATGGTGTTCTCATGTATGGTCAGAAGCCCTCGATACGTCAACTGTTCAAAATAGCACGTATGGATTGATGGGTTCAAGGGGAATTTAAAGCGCAAGAAACCGATAGCACTGATACTCCTTTTCACTTTATACTTTTGTTAGTAAGAAAAGGAGGATTCATGAAATGAGAGATACAATAGAAGAACTCGAGCAAGATCTTTTAGATGAAGAGCAGTGTTGGCAGTCAGTTTTAACAAGAAATGCGCTGGCTGATGGAACATTTGTGGTAGCGGTGCGTACGACAGGCATATATTGTCGTCCGTCGTGTCCAGCACGTAATCCCTATCGTGAGCATGTAACCTTCTTCAGGCTTCCAGAGGAGGCGGCAGAGGCAGGTTTTCGTCCATGCCGGAGGTGTCAT
>CAVPEB010000031.1:0-45684 GCA_963702765.1 uncultured Chloroflexia bacterium | reverse complement strand
AGCTATTCGTTGAATATACTAACGCATTTCAGCAAGTTAGTGATAGTGTCTAAAGAGCTTAAAAGCTGTACCAGTCACATCTACCATTCATCTCCGTTGGTACAAATTTGTCCAAAAATAAATAAGACCATTGAGGTCTTTGGCTCAGATAATTGGTTGCTTAAGCCGCCAAAAAGATTTGGGCCGTGACGCTTAATCGAAGTGAAGGACTCAATGTTTTATTACTTATATGCAGTGTTTAAAAACATGCTGCCAATTTGAAATGTTTGTCCTTCCTCATGCGTCACAGCCCAAGGGGTGAGTTATCATCTAGTGTTTGGTGCTCCTTTCTCTATAAATATGTTTTTTCTTTATGCTATTAGTATATAGTCTTGTGGCTGAAATTGCCATCACAAGCGCGTCACAATCCAGGGCTTTCCACTTCTCCCTTGTGCCGCCTGCGGCGGCTGGGAGAAGTGGAGGGTGCGAGGACACCTCGCGCTCCGGCACAGGGCTTCGTCCTCTGGACTCCCACTGCTACCAAAACTTGCAATAGCCTTGGTAAAACATTACCTTGTATCAGCTTATCGTTACACTTCATCCCCTTCTCCGATTTTAGAAGTAAAGAGAAACAATTTGAGCCTCGGTCAGAGGACGAAGCTGTATCTGTGATTTTGTTTGTGGATAGATTCCAGTTAGTGAGTTTTCAAAAGGTAGTACCTTTTTCCATCATTCAAATTGTTTACCAGAATCTGAAGTATTGAGTAGTTTTTCTTTTTAAATAGCGATACTGTTATTTTGTTGCTATGGTTGAGATTACTGATCAAGAGATAGCACAATTGGGTTGTTTTTGGGAGTTATTTGTAATCTGCTAGCAACTCATCGTTATACTGTACAGCAAGTCAGTTATTTATTTGGACTTTAGCGAGGTATTGTATGTTGTCTGCTGTGATTACAGCATTGTTGTTCGTGGTGATGTTACTGATCGTAGCAACTTTTGTGATCGGTGCAGTGCGTGAGCATCAACGTCATTTACAGTCGCAAAAGGAACAAAAGCGCAACTCGTCCCAGTTTAAGGCACCAACCCCATTCAATTCAGCCAGTCAGCAGGTGACGGCGGTATTGCAGTTTCAGGATGGATCGATCGTAGGTTTAGAGAAGTCACATTCCCCTTTCCATATTTCTTTGCCACCTTCCTGGTACAGGCGTAGACGCATTATAGTCTCATTTGGTCTTTTGCTGATGATGGCGATTACATTGTTTGCACAAAGTGGTCTTGCTGATGGGGCTTTACGAGGTTTGAAGCAGGGAATTTCGTTGCTTGATTTCACCCAGCATACTTCTGCTTTTGGCTTGTCGACTTCCAACTCTACCATTAGATGGGACAGCCAGTAGCCGTATAATTCGTGTCGATTCGGCTGATTCAAGGCAATATTATACTAATTACCAGTTGGATGTCTGGTCGTATTCTTCGTGTTCGGGTATTTCGATGGAAGAGGTGATGGATGCGTATGGCCGCCATCTTATTGCTGCTGATGTATTACAAGAAGAATTGAATTTAGGTGTGTGGGATACGTATGATGGCCTGACAGGTGGGGAGGCTGGTATAGCTAAAACAGCAAGTTACTTTGGTTTTAAGGCTGTTCCCAATCCTCCTCGCACCATTGAGGATTTGATTGCTGTGGCGAATAAGGGATTTCCGGTAATAGTAGGCGTACCTGGACATATTCTGGTTGTTCGGGGCGGTGATAGCAATAATGTGTATCTTGTAGATTCTGCGCCTGCTGATCGTACTGTTATGAGTCGCGCACAGTTTGCGGGCTGGTGGGATAACTTTAGTGTTGAGTTATTACCGAACTAAAGGCTTTAGAATTGCATTTGACGCATGAGTAACCTATAATCTTCCTATGTTTTTTAGAAATTGGAATGTAAAAGCTATTTTGCAGCATTGGTTATTGGTGGCTATCGTTGTAACTGGATTGATTGGTCTTCTCTATGCTGTTGTACAGCAGGATATAAGGCAAGGTGCGAATGACCCACAAATACAGATGGCTGAAGATGCTGCTGCAAAGCTTGCTGGTGGACAATCGGCTCAAGGTGTTGTGCCCTCAGAGAAGGTTGATATTGCCACAAGCCTGGCACCTTACCTGATTGTATTCGATGCCAATGGTAACCCTATTGCCTCATCTGCTCAATTAGATGGTCAGACCCCTTCAATTCCCTCGGGGGTTTTTGATTCTGTCAGAAAAAATGGGGAGGATCGTATTACCTGGCAACCTCAGTCAGGTGTGCGTAGCGCAATTGTGGTGACACAATTTACAGGATCAACATCGGGTTTTGTTGTTGCTGGCAGGTCATTGCGCGAGGTGGAGAAACGCGAGGATGGTCTTTTGCAGATACTCGAGGCTGGTTGGATTGTGATGATGCTGGCTACTTTCGTGGTAACTGCGCTTCTTTTTAGGAAAAGTGGGGCATAGTAAAGTTTAAACGTTTGTGATTGTTTAGCCAGGCTCCCTGGAACCCTGGCTAAACAATCACAAACTAATATACGAGAACTGGTGTATAGAGAGATACGAAGTTATATAGCCAGGCTGCGTTGCTCTCCTGTATGTTTACACAACCGTGAGATCCGAATGACGAGAATGAATCGCCACTGGAGTCCTGGTGAGGGAAGTTTGTGCCAGGGCCATAGTCTGATCGCCACCAACTATCATGTAGGAAGTAACCGTCGCTATGATATTGCATGGCGAAATTAATTGGGGTGTCCGGGTACCAGTAAGGTGAAGACTTTGGGACCGAGGCCTTAAACACGGTGGGAGATTGTTTTCCTTCAACCCACCATGTTCCAGGAGGGCTTGGTCTTTCCGGTCGGCCTGTGGTGACCACGAATGCTTTGACTAATTTACCGTTCTGGTAAACACGCATGGCTTGTTCATATAGCGAGACAACAACTACCTTTTTGTTCATATATCCGTAGTGTTGCAGAAGTTGAAGATCGGTCTGATGCACTTGATTATAGGGTGTATTATCTGCTGCGTTGGTTGTCATTGCCTGGAAATTGGTCAGATACATGTTTAAATCTTCGATTGTTTGCTGATAGTCGGCTAGAGTTTGAGCTGAGTCGAACTCTTGTTGAACCCATCCCCCGATACCATTTGGTCCGTACTCAAAACCAAGTTGGTAGTTTGTGTTGTTGTAGTCGTCGTGGTACTGGTGTTGTTGACCCCAACTCGCTTGACCCTGCTGTAGTTGATTTAGCAAACTCTTGATTTCAGTTTTCATAGTGGGAATTTTGATGGCGTCAACATGCGCATTCAGATTTGCCAGTGCAGATTTATAGTTAGATTCAGTTTTGGCATTGTTTAAGGCTTGCTGATCGGTGTTCAGTTGCTGTTGGTAGATGGTTGCATTACCATTGTATTGTTGCATTAAGCTTATCCATTGTTGAAATGCGAGTAGTTGTGTGTCGCCCTGGTTTTTAGTGGTGGGATCGATGGTTGGTGTAGGGATAGTAACGGATGAGTTCGATGCGGTGTTGCTTGCGTGGTTTCCGCATGCACTTAATAGGATAAGGCATAGTGTTAGGGTACTTAAGAGTATTGTTGGTATTTGATGTTTAGTTTTTCTTTTGTGTTGATTTTGATATATATTCATTTGCATAGAGAGGTCTTTCCAGATAGTTTTATTTAAATTTATTCTTGCCGCCTCCTGCGGCGTGGGGGAAAGTGGGCGGAGACACCCCGCACCCCGGCAAAGGACGATGTCCTCTGCACTCCTTGAGTTTGCGCCTAAAGGACATCGAGCACCCCGACAATGGACAGTGTCCTCTGCACTTCTCTTAGAGGCTTTGCTGGTTCTTGGGAATCTCTATTTAGTGATTCCTTTTATATATCAAATGATACCATATGATGCCAAAATATGCTGTGAGCTAGTACATAGTTGCGAATGGGGCTAGGTTGTAATACGGGTTACTAGTTCGTTGTGTAGTTCTTTTGTGCCTGCCACTACGAGGGAAAAACCTTCGATCAAGTTAGAAATCGGTCGTAGAGGTTTGCCAGATTGGTCGGTTACTATACCTCCTGCTTCGAGTATGATGCTCAGTGGTGCCAGGAAAGATTCTGCTGTGAGTACGTCTCCGATATCGATGTAGGCATCATAGGCACCATTTGCGACATATACGATATCCATGGAGGAACTGCCTGAGCGGCGGACGTTTTGAATTGGAGGGTGTTGTATGAGTAACTTGCGAAACACTTCGTGGTCGCGACCGTCGAAGTTCATTCCAGCCAGGCATTGCTCAAGCTTGCTAGTTTCGCTAACCTGACAGCGATGTCCATTACAAAATGCACCCAAGTCACGCTGTGCCTGATAGACAATTCCACTGTAGAGTTCTCCAACTAAGGCCCATTGCACATTCTCGGGCGTAATTGGCTTATCTATTGATAGGACTGCAAGCGATACTCCTGCAGTTGGTATACCGCGAGCAACGTTGGTGGAGCCATCTACGGGGTCAACGATGATCCGGTAGGATGGCTCATTTGATGTCGAAAATGTTGGACGTTCCTCAGTGATTATTTCGAAGCTATGACCACTTTCGATTAATCCGCTGATGATGATGTCCTCGGCTTCGCGGTCAAATTGCATTGTTGTGTGGTTGGTTGAATGAGAGTATACGAGATAGCGATCGAAGCGTTCAGACTGCATATAGGCTCGCACTTGACGAAAGAGTTGTTCCAAAAGCTCAAGCATGATTGTTCGTTTCTTTCTATGCATTTTTTTTATTCGCGAGTTTGATATTGCTTCAACTGGCATCATCTTCGAGCCGCTGTATGACAAATGGGCGAACCTGTTCAAATGTTAACATCCGTTCGCTGGTCAACGTGAGAGCGAGTTCACTCTGATCGCATGCAATCCAGCGCCGATTTAGCCGCTCAGCTACAACCGGTGTTACGCCGCTTCCGCAGAAACAGTCAAGCACAAGATCGTTCTCTTCAGATGATGCAAGGATAATACGTTCGAGTAGGGTCTCTGGTTTCTGGGTAGCATATCCATTCCGTTCGGGGTCTTTCTGATGTAAATGACTGATATCACTCCAAACGTCAGAAGGAGTCATATGAGAATCTTCGCTATAGGTATAAAGCCGCCCGTGTGATTGGATTGCCCAGTGGGTCTGCCCATTGTTATCGATCCATTTTTTCATGTGATTGCGTTTTTTAGTACCACGCCGTTCTCCAACACGATCACCATGAAAGCAATAGTGAGCCGAGTTCGTGTAGAAGAGAATGGTATCGTGTTTACGCGCATAGCGTTTTTGTGAGCGTCCACCTGATTGATAATGCCAGATGATCTCATTTTTGAAGCCATGCTCGCCAGTACGAGGATGTGAATCAAAAACTTCATCCAGGATTACTTTAGCATAATGAGTAACGCGCCAGTCAAGATGCACATAGAGACTGCCGTTTGGCGAGAGGAGTAGTTTGAGAACAGTAAATGTTTCATATAGCCATTGGAGATATGTATCAATATCATTATTCCATTTGTCGCTGTATGCCAATTGCATCCCGTTTTTAAAATCTCGACCAGTCATGAAGGGTGGGTCTATGTAGATTAAATTGACATTTTCTGCGAATTCTGGAAGGAGTGCGGGGAGAATGTAGTTTTTGTCTCCGAGGATCAGACGGTTATGCCATGATGGAGTTGAGTTTGGGGGTAGGTTGATAAGATTTGAGGATGATTGCTCCGGGTGACTTTCGAAGGTATAAAGGTGTTGTGAAGGAAATTTTGTGTTTATGAGGTTTGCTGGCTCTATTCTTTGTTTGCCTTTCCAAACTAATTCAACCATGGTGGTTCCTCGTTTGTTTTCTGTTTTGGTCATACTATAGCATATGTGAACCTATGTTATTACGTCTGGCATGTATTCATAACTTTGTCTCAAAGGTCCAGGCCCATGAGATAAATAGGGAGGAGAGGGGCGCTCTCAATCTTCCGGCGTCCTCTGCACTCCCAGTTATAGAGGGATTTAAGTATTCAGAATAGCATTATCATTGACGCAAATGGTTCATTTAAGTACACTAGCGGTGGCTACATTTTTCAATTTGTGTAAGATGGTACTTTTGTTGTTTTCGATGGGTAAAATGCTTTCTGATAGTTAAGATTTTGGATAGGGATAGATTAAATGCAACCTGTTGTTTGGACGTTGATAGGTCTTGTTGCTTATGTTTGTGGTTTAGTGATTATTATTACTATGACTCCGAGGTTAGGGAAATTCAGGTTTGATGAGTGGATGTTTATGGGATATGCAGTTGTGGTTGTGTCTGGAGGTATTCTGGTTTTTGTGCCATTGGCGATAACCTTTGCTCTTTTTAATGGTTCGTTCGGGGTCAAGATTTTCGATTTTTTGCTGCTTGTTGGTATTTTTGTGGTTGGATTGAGGATGTCTTTGCGCAGTTTTCGTCCTCGATTTGCTGGTGGAACTTTTCAGGTTTCTCGTATTCTGGCGGGAGGCTTTTGTCTTTTGTTGTTGGCTGCTTCGATATATTGTATTGTGCTGCTTTTTTTGCCAACACAGGCTTAGACTCACTATTCATAACAAGTATGCAGCAGGAGGCCGCTATGACGGCCTCCTGCTGCATACTTGTTATTGTTTATTTGTGTAAGTGAATGGCGGCAACGACAGGGTCGGTGTGGTGTTCTGCCTGGCGCATTTCCGCTTTCTTTAGATTGTATGCGCTATTAATAAGAGCGATGTGGGTAAAGGCTTGTGGATAATTACCGAGAGCTTTGGTGCCGTTTTTGCCAACTTCTTCAGAAAACAGGCCAAGTTGTCCGGCATAACTGAGCAGTCGCTCAAAAAGCGAGCGCGCTTCATTGACTCGCCCTTGCATGGCCAGGTTGTCGACTAGCCAGAAGCTACAGATAGTGAAGGTGCCTTCACTACCTGGAAGCCCATCATCAGCATGGTAGCGATAGACGAAGCCATTAGCATCAGTTAAGCGTTCGCTGATGCAATCGACCGTAGATCGCATACGTGGGTCATCCGGTGCTATAAAGCCGACCAGCGGTAGCAGTAAGTTCGAGGCGTCGATAACAGTGCTGTTATACGACTGTGTAAAGGCGCCTATCTGGGCGTTGTAACCGTGTGTCAAGATATCTGTACGGATTTGATCCCGTATATTTCGCCAGCGTTCAATATCAGCTTCAAGGTCCAATTGCTCGGCCGCTCGAATGCCACGATCAAGAGCTACCCAGCACATTACTTTAGAATAGACAAAATGGCGAACTCCTCCGCGAACTTCCCAGATGCCACTATCAGGTTCCTGCCAATGGGCGCATACATGCTCGATGAGCAAGCGGAGCATTGCCCATAATGGACCTTCAAGTTTTTCTCCATAACGTTCGAAACCACCCTGACGACGGAACAGGTGAATGCAATCCAGAACTTCACCGAAAACATCCAGTTGTTTTTGGCTCGCCGCGCCATTGCCAATTCGTACTGGCCGAGAGTCCGCATAGCCACTTAAGTGGGGCAATTCACGTTCCAGCAACTCGCGCTCGCCGCGAATACCATACATGATTTGCAGGTCTTCCCCGTTTGAATAGGAAAGACGACGTAACCAGTGGGTAAAGGCATGTGCTTCCTCAGTGAAACCCAGAACGTTTAAGGCATAGAGCGTGAAGGTGGCATCGCGTAGCCAGGTGTAACGGTAATCCCAATTGCGCACTCCACCCAGTTCTTCGGGTAGTGAGGTAGTTGGGGCTGCCACAATAGCTCCTGTGGGTGCATAGGTCAGCATTTTGAGCACCAATGCACTGCGTTTGACCCAGGCGTCATACACTCCTTTGTAGGAGCAGCCCGCAAGCCATGTACGCCACCAGTGTAGGGTATGAGCCAACTCCCAATCGAAGTTGCGCAAGTGCAGCTCCTTCTCAGCAAGTCGAAGAGCCGCCTGGGCGGTGCGACCAACACCAAGAGCAAAAAGCAATCGCTCTCCTTCCTGTAACGTAACTTGAACCTCCAGATAGGGGTGTAGTTCGTCATTTTGCTGGTATTCTTCTATAGAAAAGGAGGGCAGACGATAGGCACCAATGATGCCTAAACCAACATGTTGTTGCCCTCCTGAGATGACTGCGCCACTATGCTCAGGAAGCAATGTTATGTTGCTAGGTGCGGTAGCATAGTCTGGACTGACTTTGAGTCTCATAGTGATTGGAAGTCTCGCCATGAGTACACTCAACGATGCGTACCAAACTATGGCATGAACCATCTTCCCGTGTCCAAGTATTATTGTTCAATTCTCGGAATTGCCAGGCACTCAAAGTTTCGACAGGCATGAAATCGGTGAGGATTAGCTCTCCTGCCTCACTAGAGAAGCGAGTTTGTAGCACGTTGCTATCGCGAAGGTAGCGTTGCGTGCCTGTGATTGAGCTATCGGTAGGCGCGATCTGAAAGTAGCCGCCGTGCTGGGCATCCAGCAAGCGACAAAAGATGGCGGGACTGTCGAAGTCTGGTAAACATCCCCAATCGACCGAGCCATCAGGGGCAACTAGTACAACCGAATGGCAATCGCCAATGACGCCATACGAATTGATAGGTTGATACGAGCGAGCAGTCGTTTTCATTCCATCCCAACCCTTTCACAAATGAATAGATGATGATTGCATATAAAAATGGATTACTGTATATCAAGAGTAAACGGAAAACAGAACATATAAGTAACAGGAAATTAGTGCTAATTACATGGAAGAATGGCCGTTTTTACACTTTCTTACATTTCATTATTTATAACACCAAAAACATGAAAATTATTTGATTTACGTGGATAAAATGTATATGTCATTGTACCTCATCTTGACGAATCCAAAGAGGATACCAAGCGAACAACATTTGGCCTGGTATCCTCTTTGGATTCGTTACTCAAGATTTAGACGAATCGTTCAAACCAGTCGATTGTACGACGCAACCGATCTACTCGTTGCTCGGGTGTACCATAATCGGGTAAATCGATTAAATGACTTACACCTGGATAGCGCACCAGTTCTACTGTGTGTTTGCGCTTTCGCAGCGTGACGAATAGTTGGTAAGATTCACTAAATGGGCAGCGTAAGTCGTTGTCAGCATGAAGAAGTAGAAGCGGAGTAGTGATCTTGTCAGCAAACGTTAGAGCGGAACGACTTTTCAATAAGGCTTCACCTTCCTCTGATGCGCTACCGCCCATTGCAAAGTCGAACCATAATGTCTGATCTGATAACAAGCTTTCAGTAATGAGAGAACTGATGCCGTTACGGCTCACTGCTGCTTTGAAGCGGTTGGTTTGTGTGATAGCCCAATTGGTCATAAAGCCACCATAGCTGAGGCCACCTATTCCAAGGCGCGTTTCGTCAACCTGATTCTGTAGCAAGGACATGATCAATTCCCGCCATTAGATCTCGGAAATCATTGCCTCCCCAATCTTTGAGATTGCGCTTGCAAAAATCTTCGCCATATCCTGCGCTGCCTCGTGGGTTGGCTGCTAATACTGCATAACCTTTACCTGCAAGTACCTGGAACTCGTGGACGTAACTATCGCCCCATGCCAGGGATGGACCTCCATGAATCTCTAAGATCAAGGGAGCTTTCACTCCTGGTTGCATGGACGGGAGGTACAGCCAGGCATCAATTTCCAGACCATCAAAGCTTTGCCATCTCAAGCGCTTAGGGCGAACCAGTTGATGACTACGGAGGAAAGTGTCATTGACACCAGTAAGCTTGTGCCGATTTTCGCCGTTGTGATCCATTCTCCAGATATCACCAGGAGTAAACCAGTCTGTGCGCACCATGGTAATGATTTGACCATCTTTGCTTAGCTGTGGATTAATATAGCAGCCGTTGCCACTGGTTAAATTCATAGCCTGATCGTGTTCGATGTCAAGGCGATAGAGATGGATTTGGCCTCGTTCTTGCACTGTGCAGAGCAATGATTTGCTATCAGGAAACCAAGAAGGACGACCGATCATTGAGAAGTGTAGTTCATCCACAATCATTTCGAGACAGGTAAAATTAACTGCGCTTGTTATCGCCAAATGTGGGGCGCTACTGTCATGTACATTGACTATCCAGGGAGAGATATTGCTGGTTTCAGTCTGGTCTTGAGAGTAGTAATACGCTATGGTTTGGCCATCAGGAGACCAACAAGGCATCAATGCCAATCCTTCTTCAGGTGTGAGACGTCGCATCTGACCTGTCGATAATGACAAGACCCACAATGCCATACTCACACTGAGATCTGGATCAGGGCGGCGATTTGCACAGAAAGCAATTTCACTTCCATCAGGAGACCAGCATGATTGGATGAGATCTACCTGTTCTGAAGTGAGGCGGGAAGAAGTACCATCCAATGTAATCAACCAGAGTTGTTGATGCCTGCCTTGCTTGTACCCCAAGCCATCGAATTGTTCATCCAGCCGCGTATATTCAACTGAGACAGCACTCGTGTCAGGTTGTGTAAGGTCATCGATTGCTTTCCAAGCACTATGGGCCAGGAGGGCTTTTCCATCAGGTCGCCAGCTATATTCAGTTATATTCTGCTTGAGGTTACTTACTTGCTGAGTTTCTCCGCCAGCTAAGGGTAATAGATGTATCTGAGCTGTACCGCTTCGATCGCTTAGAAAAGCAAGAAATTGACCATCAGGAGACCAACGAGGAGCGGAGTCGTGGTATTTTTGGGTGCCTGTACTGGTTAATTGCCTGGGAGTTTGCGTTTTACTATCCTGACTATGTATAAGCCAGATCGCGCTGCTGGTAGTATTAGAATTTTCGTTGGATTGAACAGTGTAGGCAATGAAAGCACCATCAGATGAAATTTGTGGGTCGCTGACTATCTTCAGGGTTAGTAAATCGTCAACATCGATTGAGGGATTTGCATGGGGTATGGTTGCTTCTTGCGTAGCCAGAACCTGAATTGTATCTGATGATGTAGTAATAGTATCTTGAGGGATGGGACGAGGTGTAGTTGCCATATCTTCTTTTTCAATCATATACGACTCCAATCGAGAATTAACCTGAATCACAAGTGCTTTTTGAACAAAGTATACATTACTCATCACAATTACGTTATGTATTGATTGAGGTTGCAAATTGTTATGTGATACTCAATAAGGAGAGCAATGCACCAATTCCGAATAGTGTAATAATGGTGCCTGAGATTTTATTAATCCAAAGGCGCCATTGTGCATCCATTTTTTTTCGTAACAAGCTGATTATGCTTGTCAAGATAATCCACCACAACGCCGAACCACAGAAGACTCCAAGCACGACTACGGCTGCAGATAGGAAGCTTTTGCTTGCGCTCCCTACTCCTATTCCGGCGAAGATGGCTGCAAAAGAGAGAATTGTAAGTGGGTTCGTAAGTGTCAGCAAGAATGTGGAGACATATGCTCCGGGATAGCCAGTTGAATGCATAGTGAGCGTTGCTGCTCTCTCGGGTGGTTTGGAGAGCATAGTTTTGATGCCCAGGTATATGAGAAAGATCCCACCAATCAGGCGAATCCAGATTTGTTCCATGATGAGAAAATTCGTTATCAAGGTGAGTCCAAAAGCTGCGATACTTCCATAGATTCCGTCTGCTGTGGCAATTCCTAAACCAGATACTAAGCCATACAATTGGCCTTTATTCAGCGTGCGTTGGATGCATAATACACTCATGGGGCCAACGGTAGCAGCGATGGAGAGTCCAATAAGAAGGCCTCGGATAAAGAAGCTGGTATCCATTTTTTCTCCTTTGATAAGCAAGATGTTTAGCAATAAAAAAGTCGCCAGGCCTTCGGGAGGTCTGGCGACTGATTGCTTCTGCTTGTACTTACCTAGTAGTGTGCATGCAATATAAACCAAACCTCTGTTCGGCCTGGTTTACCTGCTGGATTTGATTGAATTTGTTGATTTGATGTGTATGCATGATCGATAATCTACTTGTTATTTATGGTGTACCATGAATGGGACTGGTTGAGTATAGCAGATATGGTTGTTGAAAACAAGGCCAAAAATGTGCTGTTGAAACGGTTAGTGATCGGGCTGCGTTTGTTTAATTGAAGTTGAGATTTGTGCTATTATAAACAAAGATGAAGCTATTGAACTGCGTTCTACGCTTTGCGGCCTGAATGAATGGACTTTGGGGTAGGTCTTATGATAGTTAGTGAAGTAATGACAACTAAACTTGTTACCGTTGCTCCTGATGATACGCTGAGTCATGCTGCAAATTTATTTCGGCAGTACCAATTTCACCACTTACCTGTCGTGAAGGTTTCTAAAGCGGTAAGCTCGAATGAGCTAAATCAATCAGTTCATAAAACTTTATTGCTCGAGGGTTTGCTTACTTCGCAGGATATCGAACTAGCTGCATCGGCGGGTAAATGGAGTTCAAGTGAGCTTTTACAACACCCATGGCAAGAACGTCGTGTGGTTGAAATGATGCACCGAGCTTCAATTCGTGTGTCTCCTAATACAAGCGTTGCAGCTGCGGCACAAATTCTGGTTGAACGTGGGTTGAATTGTTTGCCTGTTGTTGAATATGAATATGTTGGGCAATCATCGGAGGGGCAAACGAACGAGGAAGAAACTCAGGCTGTGCTGGTAGGTTTGCTCACACGCAGTGACTTACTGATGGCACTGGCACGATCATTGGGAGCTTTTGAGCCAGGAATGCAGTTGATAATACCTCTTCCAAATGGTGATTTGGCTCCCTTGGCGCGAACACTAACACTTGCTGAAGAATTACACATACATATACGCAGTGTGATGGCTGCACCCCTTCAAACGAACATACCTCTTGAAGCAACTTTGCGCCTGGGGACCATTCATCCAGCACCTTTGCTTGCCAAACTGCAAGAGGAACATATTCAATATAATTTTGCAGATTTGCTAAGTGGAGAAGATCAACATGCCTGAAGTTGAATCCGATACCAGTGCGAGACTTATCTTTGATCCAAAAGAATTAGACTATGACTTTGGGCCTGAACATCCACTTCAGCCAGGGCGTATCGCTGCTTTGATGGATTTGCTTGCAATTTGTGGACTCTGGCAAAGCACAGATGCATCCAGTTCTTTGCCTTTACAAGTCGCCACAACAGAAGAACTGAGCCTGGTTCATACAAGTGATTATATTAGCGCAGTTCAAACACTTGGCCATTTAGGTAATGTGGAAACGCTTGATAGCGAACATATGCAACTTGCAATAAAGTACGGCTTTGCTGAAGGGGATACTCCTGTACTTCCGCACATGCATGAGGTAAGTGCAAGGATTGCAGGTGGTTCGCTAGCGGCATTGAACGCTGTGATGGGGATTTCTGATGATGGCACGATCGTTCCGGAGGTGGAACGCCCTTTGCATGTCTTTCATCCAGCAGGAGGATTGCATCATGCCTGGGCTGAACGAGCTTCGGGATTCTGTATTTATAATGATATATCAGTGGCGATAGCCAATGTTCTACGAGCCAGTGAAGCGAAGATTCTTTATATTGACTTTGATGCGCATCATGGCGATGGTGTACAGCGATCCTTTTATGATGAGCCACGTGTGATGACAGTTTCAATACATGAAACTGGACGGTATCTGTTCCCGGGCACAGGTGATGTACTTGAAATGGGGAATGGCTTAGGGCGAGGTTATTCAGTCAATGTTCCTTTGGAACCTTTTACCGAGGACGATTCATATTGTGAGGCGATTGATTTACTGTTATCTCCCCTGGTTCTCTCATTCGCTCCTGATGTTATCGTGACTCAGCACGGTTGCGATACACATACATGGGATCCATTAACACATCTAAGCCTGACGATGCGAGGAATTCGGGAGCAAATTAAACTAGCTCACCAATTGGCTCATACCTATTGTCAGGGTCGTTGGGTCGCATTGGGTGGAGGAGGGTATGATCTCTATCGCGTTGTTCCACGTGCATGGAGTATGGTGTGGGCAGAAATGTCAGAACAAACTCTCCCAAAGGAATTGCCGGATGGGTGGGTCAAACGCTGGAGACCTGTGTGGAGTAGAGTAGAGGAGCAAGAGGCAGAAGAGCAGCAGGTAATGGGGAGAGTTCCTGGTTCAGCACATTTCCCATTACTTTTTGAGGATGTAGCTGAGGACTTTCCTGCCCAGCCTCGCAGATGGGCTATTAGCAGCACAAATCGCCGGACGGTAGCGCTGATACGTCATCTAGTACTTTCTCCCTCAATACGACAGGCATTTCCCACTGCCCGGCGTCATTCAGCATTGACTGGTCTTTTTGATCTTTTACATTTACATGGAACAGCTACCCCATCGCGTATCAAAACGCTCGAAACACCCAAGGGACCTTTACTTTTGCGCGATTTCTGCCCTCCATCAATGGTTGAGCGGTTGACGGCTGATGCAGGTTTACATGCTTTTGCCCGCCTGCCTGATCGTGAGCATCAACTTTTTCTCAATATTGCAAAGCGCCCAGATTGTGCGTTAGCACTGGCACATACCCCTACGGGTGAGATTGTTGGTGAAGTGACAATTGCTCCTGGTGACGAATGGTGGGAAGGATTGGATAATGTGTACGAAGTGGCTATCGAAGTTAGCTCAAATTGGAGGCAGATGGGTGTTGCACGCGACCTGTTAGCTTTTGCGCTCGAACTCGATGCGCTAGAAGACATGATTTTGTTCGCAATCGGCTTGTCCTGGCATTGGGATACTGAGGACCTGGGACTGAATGTCTACCGTTATCGAGAATTGATTTCACGTTTATTCTCAACACAGGGTTTTGTCGAATATCCAACGACCGAACCAAATGTAAGGATGGAGCCTGCAAATGTCTTGCTGGCACGTATTGGGAATCGTGTAGATCAAGAAGTAGTGAGCCGTTTTTACAACCGCATGCTCAGTTCGCCAAACCTTTCAGGGTTATAGTCTATAAGCACACAACTTAGGATCTGGAGTTCAAATGTACTCCATTGCTACTTCTTACTCATCGGAAGATCACTTGTATAGATTGTGCTAGGAAGCGATCTGTTCTGATAATTTACCAGTATCAACCAGCCAGCGAACAAATTCTAGACGACGATGATGTTCCAGTTCCATGAGTTTTATTCTTTCACGGTGAACTCTACGAAGGTGACTTAATCGTTTCACTTCTCCCTCTGACAAACTTCCTCTCCGAACAATGTCTCGCTCTTCCTTGCGGTCCATGTGAACCTCCTTTTCACTGAAAACAGCTAGTAAGGTGCTATTGTTAACATGCGTTCGATACGCTTAAGAAGTGTCTGCATAAGAAATGGTTTGGGCAAAAGGTCCAGAGTCGACCTAGTTTCGCCGAGAAAACGAATTTGTCTATTCACTGATGACTCAGCGCTTGTAAGCAATACAGGTGTTCTGGAATAGGTGCGTAACATTTGCAATACGTCCCAACCATTGATTGTGCCAGAAAGGTCCAAATCAAGTAAAACCAAGTCTGGTAGATTACGCTCAAGGATTGTGATGGCTATTTCTCCATTACTGGCAATAGCCACTACATAACCATGAGCCTTTAGAATACCGGCTTCTAGATTAGCCAGCGACAAGTCATCCTCAACAAGAAGTATGTGGTAGGATGATCCATGTTCGCGAGCTTGCTGTTGCCTGGTGTCCGTTAATTCTGGATCTCCATAGTTTATTGAATTGTTCCAAATACTCATATCACCGCCATCCGGCAGTGTGGATGCAGCGTCATTATTTTGCATGCCTTACTTTATTCTCCCGCAAAGGTTGAGAAGAATATTGCGGTAGACCGCCGGTGCGGTTTTGAGAGAATCACACTCTCTTAGGTAGGAGTGTACCCGACAATTAGTGACAATGATGTGAAATAGTAGGCATTGTTGTGAAAATGATGTGAAGATTTAGGATTCGATTATGGCCTATAATTCGGGCAAATCAGGTGGTGGAACAAAATACCCGACGCCCAACTCATTGAGTAAGAAACGAGGTTGTGCGGGATCAGGTTCTAACTTCTTGCGTAGATGGCGAATGAAAGTGCGAAGATAAGTATTTTCACCGCTATAATCAGGTCCCCAGACACGCTGCAATAGCTCGCGGTGTGTCAACACTTTTCCTGCATTACGACAAAGTTCACAGAGCAAGTCATACTCTGTGGGAGTGAGATGAACTTCATTCCCATTAGTGCGAACCACACGACGAGCGAAATCAGCCACAAGCCCATTCTCTCCACCACATTTATATACAGGGCGTTGTTGATCAGTGCCTGTAGAACCGCTGCGGAGTCGCTCGGTTTCATCGGCTCGACGAAGGGCTACACGCACACGGGCAAGCAATTCATTCAAGCTAAAAGGTTTGGTCAGATAATCATCGGCTCCTTCATCGAGAGCTTTAATCTTCACCAATTCCTCATCACGAGCTGATAGCACAATAACAGGCGCTCTACTCCACTCGCGTAAACGTCGTAGAAATTCCAGTCCGTCCAAAGAAGGAAGAGATAGATCGAGCAAGATTAATTGGGGTTGAAAGATAGCTGCCAGATCAATCGCCTGGGCGCCATCACTTACAGCTTGAACCTGGAACCCCCTGACTTTTAGCTGAGCAAGTAGAAATGTGCGTAGTTGTGGATCGTCCTCAACACACATGACACGAACCTTTTTATCTGTAACAGGCATCAAAGTCACCTCGTCAAACCTCGCTGTTCATAGATGTTGCAACTGGCAAGGTAAATGCAAACGTAGCGCCTTCTCCCAGGTTGCTCTTCAGACGAAGTTCACTCCCATGGGCTTCGATGATACCGCGACTGATATACAGGCCAAGTCCGGTTGCAGGGCTCCAGCGAAAATTACCGCGTGGGGCTTTTGAAATTGGTTGTCCTGGACGTTCTGCTGTTGGTCGCCTTAATGCTGCGAACGTGCTAAAGCGTGTGAAGAGTTCAGCCTGTCTTTCATCGGTAATGCCTGGACCTCGATCTATGACTCGAATCTCAACCTCCACTGGATGATCAGTAGAGGAACTAGATATAGATTCGGCCTCAAGGCGAACGGTATCGCCTTCGGGAGCGTAACGAAAAGCATTACTAAGAAGATTGGTGAGTACGCTCATAATGAGTTCGTAGTCTGCTTGTACAGCGGGCAGGTCAGATTGAATGTGTAGTTCGAAGCGGCGTTGAGATGATGAAATCAAAGCTTCTAATCGCTCTTGCAGGTCTTCAAACATCTCGGTAAGCAAAATTGGTTCGATTTCGAGGCGCAGTGCCCCAGCTTCTACGCGTGAGGCGTCAAGGAAATGGTTGATCATGCCAACCAGACGTTCTACCTGTTCATCAGCGGTTTCAAGAAAGTTGTGCTGAGCTTCGGGCGACCATTTAAAATCATCGGCCTGGAGGGCACTTAAATGAGCGCGGATATTTGCAAGAGGTGTTTTCAGCTCATGCGCCATGGTAGTAAAGAAGTCCTCACGCGCTCTTTCAAGTGTCTTCAATTTGGTGAAATCTTGCAAAACTAAGACAGCATCGGTAATCTTACCTTCTTGATTGTGTAGAGGTGCTGCACTAATAAGTAAAAAAAGAATTTGCGCGTCGGGTTCTGTTATACGGAGTTCGACTTCGCTCACTTCACCATTTTGCAAAGCACGGAATAAAGGCTGGTTTTCATATGGAATGAGTGATCCTGAGGTGCCATAAAGCGTGAGAGCACGAAAGGCTTCTTCAATATTCAGGCCGACTGCGACTTCAGCAAACTGGTCGGGATCATCATACGTGCTTAAAGGAACTCCAATACGTTGCAATAATTCTACCGCTTGATGATTGATGACAGAAATGCTTTTGTCAGCAGCCGAAACGAGCAAAACGCCAGATGGCAGGCGTTTCATGAGAAGCCGTAAGCGAGCACTCTCTAATTCTTGAGCAGCTTGAGCAGCCTGCAGGGCTTGATTTTGTTGTGCCAATTCACTTGTGCGAGCAATAACCTGAGCTTCGATCTGTTCTCTTGCAGTTGCCTGTTCAGTAACATCATGATAGACAATAGCATAAGCGAAGATATTGCCAAAATCGTCTTGTATAGGAGCTTTTGAGCGACGAATGCTGTATTGCTTTCGATCTGCCCCAATCATTTTGAATTCGTCAACCCGTTTCTCATGGGGAAATCGTTCAAGTTCTTCTACAAGATCAGAAATCGAGGGAGAACTCGATGGAAAAATGGCGGTGCTACGGTGCAAAGCTTCAGTTATATGCAACCCTTTCACGTCTTCCGACCAACCCAATAGATTTCGAATGGCGTTATTGGTTTCAACAATATGCCAGCGAGAATCATAGATAATAACACCATCGGGGATAGCCTGCATGACATTTTCACGCTGATGAGCTTGTTCTCTCGCAACCTGTGCCAGGTGGTCGACATTAAGGAATAAACGAGCGTTTTGAATAGCAAGACCTGCCTGTTGAGCAAATTGTTCCAATAATTCCACTTCTTCGATAGGAAGTCCACGTGCTCGTCTATGGTAGACCTCTATTGTCCCCAAAATTGTTTTCTCTAGTAAATTGCTATCTGAAGTGTGGTTTTCATGTGGAGCGGGATTATTTGCTAAACGAGTACGGGAATCAGGTTCGAAAATAGGTACGCAAAGTACAGAACCGGGCCTGCGAGGTATGCCATTATCATCAAGAAGAGGAAACTTGATGCCGGGCCAAGTATCTGTATCAGGTATAACTAAAGACTGATGGCCGTCTAGAACCTGGCTGAGTAGTAATTGTTCGTTTACGAGTTGATGCCAATCCTGCGAACTTAGATGCAGTCCTTTTTGGGCAGTAACCACGGCTGTTTGTGTTCTCTTCTCTAAAAGGTCATTTCTCTCTTGATTGCTAATTGCTAAGGTATGCTCAAGTAGCACAATAGCGCAACGCGTGGAACCTACTAGATCTTGTACTGCTTGCAGAATGCTATCCAGAACTTGTGGAAGGGAAAATCTTTCTAAAATGGCAGAAGAAATCTGGTGAATAGCGTTCAGATGCAAGCTTGAACGCACTTGATTCGTCACATCTTTAATGGTAATGAATAATTTATGGGTAGTATTCTGAAGATCACTAGCATCTCCTTCTACAGATGCTTTGATTGATAGAGTGCTTTGAGGATGTTCAATCGATATATGCCAGTACGTACGGCCTCGTGCTTCCAGGAATCCTTCATATGGTACATCAGAGAACGTAGTCTCTCGACCTGTTAAGCAAACCTCCTGCAAGATTGGCTCGACTATTTTGAACTCTTCATCTGGCAATATGTCTTTCAAGCTATATCCGATAAGGCTTTGGGCCTGCCATGATGAAGGAAGCAATGTCTGTAGATATGTATTCACATATAGAATACGAAGGCTGACACAGTCGAGGATGACGACTCCAACCGAAATACGCTCCAGGATGTGTTCGAGTAGCGCGGGCTGTATTGAATTCATAAATATATAGTTTCCAGGTACCAATTTCGAGTCAAAAATACAACTCGGAGGTAAAGGACAATCAAAATTCGTGAAAAAATTCTCTATGGATATATTATAACGCTTTTTGCAGTGTGGAAACGGTCGATTTTGAAATTACCGTACATTTGTTTGCCTGAGATAACTGTTTGTATCATGGGAGCTATTCTGATATCATACATCAGCATCATTTGAGAAGACAGTGCATGAAGGAAGCAAGAAAATGGATTTGAGTGGTAAACGTGTTTTGATCATGGGATTAGGATTGCATGGATCAGGCATTGCTTCTGCAAGATACGCGAGTCAGCAAGGAGCTAAGGTGCGTGTGACTGATCTGAGGTCAGAAGAGATATTAGCGCCGAGCATAGCTGCACTTGCAGGTCTGCCAATCGAATATGTCCTGGGAGAACATCGGAATGAAGATTTTCTGTGGGCTGAAGTCGTCATCCATGTTCCCGGCGTTCGCCGAAACTCACCTTACTTACAGTTTGCACGCGAAAATGGCGCTCGAATTGAACAGGAGATAGCGATATTCTTTGAGACGTGCCCTGGGAAAATAATAGGTGTAACGGGAACACGTGGAAAAACTACGACGACTACGCTCATTTATCACATATTGCGAGACAATGGTATGCCAGCTGTAATTGGAGGCAATGTTTCGGGTGTTGAAACTCTTTCACTTCTTCCAGCAATATCATCTGAGACATTGGTTGTGCTTGAATTATCCAGTTGGCAACTTGAAAGCCTTGCTCCACATGAGATAAGTCCATCTGTTTCTGTTATGACCAATGTGTATCCCGATCATCTGGATACGTATAATGGC
The DNA here is from genome assembly GCA_963702765.1 of uncultured Chloroflexia bacterium. GTDB lineage: Bacteria > Chloroflexota > Ktedonobacteria > Ktedonobacterales > Ktedonobacteraceae > DATMNR01. Next base: position 25,458 of record CAVPEB010000031.1, on the reverse strand, counting down.
ATGAGCGAGTATGCGGAGGCAAAAGCCAATATTTTTCGATGTCAGCGTGAAACTGACCTGGCAATTTTTAATTATGATAATCTCTGGACTCGACGTTTTGGGGAGGAAGCAAAGGCAGAAACCTGGTATACAAGTCTCGAACGCCAGGGTAGCTTTGAACGTCATTCAACGCAGGTGTTTCCATTTCTATTTTCTGAAACGCCCATGATTGGGAAACATAATCTGGAGAATATCCTGCTGGCTACAACCACGGCGAAATTGCTTGGTGTTCCGGATGAGATTATTGGAAACACTGTACGAAATTTTCATGGTGTGGCTCAGCGATTGGAAGAAATCGCGGTAGTGAAGGGCGTCCGTTACATTAACGATACAACAAGTACCACACCTGTGGCGGGTCGTGTCGCTTTGAACGCCTTTGACGCTCCAATAGTTCTGGTAGCGGGCGGCAATACAAAATATTTGCCCTTGGAGGATTGGCCCGAAACGATTGTGAAGAAATGTCGTGACGTGGTATTGCTTGAGGGGACAGGCACTCATGAATTGTTGCCAGCAATCAAGGGAGTAGCACAAAAATTCGGGATTGAGGATCCTGTGCGTGGGGTCTTTAACGACTTTACGAATGCGATGGATATGGCAGTAGACCTTAGCCGCGAGGGCGATGTCTTACTTTTTTCGCCAGGATTCACGAGTTTTGGAATGTTCCTCAATGAATTTGACCGGGGCGACAAATTCGTAGCTTATGTGCGCAGGCTCGAGGAAATTGTGTCGTCCATCGACAACATAAATATTTTGTAACCTCTCAAGGTAATAACCAAACATTGATTAGGAGAGCTAATCTAAATACCCCATTGTTTGCAAACGAGACTTGATATTAGCTATTTCTTCATCATCGGAATCGACATTTTCCCAAAGAGGAGCCTCATAGCGCTGTTGTTCGAGGCATGAAATGAGATGCATCGCATGAAGGTTCATGTTTGGTGAAATGGTTGACCAGTCTGCCCATGTTCCCGGTATATGATTTTGACTTTCCTGGAACATAGTTGCTTCCCCAAATGGTTCTGCTTGATTGTATCGCTTTGCTCAAGAAAGTGACAAGCATATATAGAAAATGAAAGGCCACTTTTTACCTTGCGTAGCCGTAATATGTTTGATAGACTTAGATTAATAGGGATACAAAGAGCGTAATTGTACCTTGAGAAGCGTACAATGTTGACATTGTAGTTGATGATGTACCCTGGCTAATTAGGAGTAAAACTATGGCGATTATGATGAGCAGAAAAGCCCTGGAAGAGTATGGGCTTGTCAACTTAGGTAATATTAACTGGAATCTTTCACCTGCAGTCTTAGTAGAGCATGCCCTGGCACGTAATGAAGGTATTTTAGCAACGAACGGTGCCTTTGCTGCTACAACCGGTTCACATACGGGACGCTCTCCTAAGGATAAATTTATAGTTGCGAATGAAGAGTCCGCAGTAAAGATCTGGTGGGGAGAGTATAACCATCCAATGTCTCCGGAGACATTTGAGGGTGTAAGGCGCAGCCTGGCAGCATATTTACAGGGACGAGATGTCTATGTTCTGGATGCAGCAGCAGGGGCAGATCCTGAATATCGCATGCCGTTGCAGGTAATTACCGAATTTGCCTGGCATAACCTCTTTGCTCGCCAATTATTCTTACGTACGGATAAAAGTGATTTGAATTCGAAGCGTCCAGGATTTACGATTCTCTGCGTCCCAAATTTTCAAACAGACCCACGTATAGATAGCACACGCTCACAAACGGCAATTATTTTAGACTTCGAAGAGCGACTCGCTCTGATCGCTGGCACCCAATATGCTGGCGAAATGAAAAAATCCATTTTTACTGTACTCAACTTCCTGCTACCTGCTGAGGGAGTGTTACCTATGCACTGTTCGGCCAATGTTGGAAGCAATGGTGATGTAGCACTCTTCTTTGGCCTTTCTGGAACTGGCAAGACAAGCCTATCGGCTGATACGAGCCGGCACCTGATTGGAGATGATGAGCATGGTTGGGGTGAAAATGGAATCTTCAACTTTGAGGGAGGCTGCTATGCGAAGTGCATTAACCTCTCGAAGAAATATGAGCCGCAAATCTGGAATGCCATTCGTTTTGGATCAGTGTATGAAAACGTCGTGGTGGATCCTGTGACACGTGAACCAGATTATAGCAATGACTCACTTACTGAGAATACACGGGCAGCCTATCCAGTTGATTTTATCGATAATGTGGTCGAATCTGGAAGGGGAGGGCATCCCAGTGCAATAATTTTCTTGTCGGCTGATTCATTTGGAGTATTACCACCGATCTCGAGGCTCTCTACAGAACAGGCAATGTACTATTTTTTGTCTGGCTATACAAGTAAACTTGCCGGTACGGAAAAGGGTGTTACCAGCCCAGAGGCGACGTTTAGTTCATGTTTTGGCGCTGCCTTTTTGCCGCTGCGTCCAGGTGAGTATGCCGATTTGCTGCGCGAGCGAATTGAAAAGCATAATGTTCGCTGCTACCTGATTAACACTGGATGGAGTGGTGGCCCCTATGGAGTAGGTGAACGCATTAATATTAACTTTACGCGCGCAATGGTCGGGGCGGCAATTAGTGGTGAACTTGACAAGGTAGAGATGTTTACGGATCCAGTATTTGGTCTAAGTTCGCCAACATATTGTCCAGATGTCCCCAGTGAGGTGCTTATTCCTCGAAATACGTGGGCGGACAAAGAAGCTTATGATCGCCAGGCAGCTGATCTTGCCGAGCGCTTCAAAAAGAATTTCACACAGTTTTCACTGCCCAGTGATGAAGTTCTTAAAGCTGGACCTAGATAGATAGTTTGCGACCCGAACTCAGGTGATTGTTCAAGGTCACCTGAGTTCGGAACTTCTTACATACTTACTGATTGTATCCCCTTTTATTACTACTCTTTCCTCTTCTCTTCTCAAAAATGGATCATAATCTTGCGTTTAATATATATACTTGCGATTTCTTTCATATAGTGTAAAATGTCACTATTAGCAATATTTGCAAAATAAGGTGTAAAGAGGGATTAGAGCGATGAGACAGGGTGACGGCACAGATTTGCTGGGCCCTAGTGACCCACGCAGCGCAAGTATCGGGGTGATATATGTAGCTCCTAACGATGACAGACAAAGCGTCTTAACAGCTATTTTGACTCAAGATAAACTTGGTTTTAAACAGGTAATTGTCGTATTACCCGATCAAAACAAAGCTTTTCAAAGGCCAATTGATTTTGAAGGGCTTAAAAACATGCGACGTGGTCTCAAGGCCGAGATTGTCTTTATCGCGCCAAGCGGCCCTGGCCCGGCCGAGTATGCACGTCAACGACGCTTTCCCGTTTATACTTCTTTAGAAGCCTTTTCGCAATCCATCAGGTTAGAGACAGTTGCCGCGGGAAATTCCCATACAATTGGTAAAAGAGGACTATTTGGATTAGGTCGCAAACAAGAAATTGCTGCTGGTGTTGCCGTTGCTTCCGTGTCCAGCAGCGAAGCTCTAGACAAAAGCATCTCCACACTTCCTATGAACGATACTCTCAACTCATCCCCGTATTCTTACACTCCCAATTTAGACCAAGAAGAAAATGGGGCAAGTGAGAATAATGATATCAATGGAAAGCATGCAAGCGCGTTGGGCATGGCCAGTCTGGCTGCAGCCGCACCTGTCGTAGCTCTAGCTGACGGTGAAGACAGGCATATGACGGTTGAAGATGTTACATCTGATCAATCTGGAATAGACGCTCAGCCACGAGTTGAGGAGGGTCTGTCTTCAAATACTAGATCAGAAAATGGAATTACGGAATCAACGCTAGCCGAATCTAATGGACCGCAGAAGCAGGATGATGCGGGTCCAGCAATTATAACTTTTTCTGCAACAACTCCGCGTTCTAAGATTACCCGTAAAATCCCGGTACCTCCCACGGAAGTCGTTGCGGCTCCTGTTGTAGTGTCGGAACTTTCTTCGCAGCGAAATGGATCGGCCGAAGCCTCAACAAACAAGAAAAGCAATACAGGGCAAATAGTTGCTGCTGGGACAGGCGTCGCTGCTGTTAGTTTAGCCGCAACGAAAGCTGGTGGTGCGGCAAGTGGAAGCGGGGGGCAACCTCCCAGTGGTAGTGCTCCAGGGGGGCCAGGAGGTGGCGGTGTTGGCGGCACTTCGAGAGGAACACGAATATTACTTGCGATATTATTAGGCGTACTCACTGTATTACTTATCGGTGGAATCACAGTTGCGGCTCTGCCCGGTGGCTTTAATAATCTTCCACATGTAATTCCCGGCACGACCTCAACCGCTACAGTGACGATTACACCTGATAGTAAGGATGAGACAAATATTTTCCAGATTATTGGTGTTACAGGCACTCCCAATCCTAGCATGCGTGAAGTGTCTGCACGAATAATTAGCGCGACATCTCCTTCACAATCGAAGACCGTGCAATCCACAGGTTCAATTCCAGGTACACGTGCGTCAGGAGCATTAACATTTTTGAACACCACTGCTTCTAATATATCCTTTGGTAGTGTTATTCTTCATGGAGCATCTGGGGTGCCTGTGACGTTCAATGGTCCGGTTACTGTTGATGCTATCCCAGGTTTCCTTACAATAACAGGTTTCGCGGTCAATGTTGGCTCTTCAGGGAATATAGCTGCACTTGATATTACTGGTTCATGTTGCGCATCAGGCATCACGGTGAAAAATGGAGCATTTGGTGGTGGACAAAATCCGCAGCCGAATTCTGTGGTTCAACAGAGTGATATCAATGGGGCAGCGAGCGCGCTTACTGTATCACTTACCCCAAGTACGCAAGCTGCATTGCAGAAACAGGTACACGCGGGTGAGCAGGTTGTTCCCAATACATTGAAATGCACATCTGCTGTCTCCGCTAATCATGTTGCTGGAGCTCACGCGTCGAATGTGACAGTAATCGTGTCGGTCACATGTAAAGAAGAGGTTTATGATCAAACAGCGGCGTTGACAATGGCAGCAAACTTACTGGCAAAACAGGCCAGCACTGATCTTGGGCCAAATTATGCTCTGACAGGAAATATCGTAGCAGAGGTAACAAGAGTGACAGTGGTAGATACGAAAGGAACACTAGCTATTTTGGTAAGAGCTGAGGGCGTCTGGGTATACCAGTTTAGCGATAGTGTGTTGCAAGGTTTTACAAATCACATAGCAAATATGAGTAATCAGGATGCCACAAATTATCTTATGAGTCAGCCTGGGGTTAAGGTAGTCAAGATTGATAATCCCAATGGCAGTACTTTGCCAGATGCCGCGCATATTAAAATTGTGATAGAACCAATACCTGGAGTAACGGGTTCTCCCACACCGGGTTCAGGTTCACCAACGCCTGGAACAGGGACAGCAACGACCACGCCAGGTGGCCCAACTGCGGTTCCAAGTGGAGCTGCGACTCCGCCAGTGAAACCCACGCCTACTACTACACAGGGGCTGGGAGGTAGCTAGATTGGATAGACGCCAACGATGCTGACTCTCGAGGGTATGCAACTCGGAAATTATGATGTTGTCCGTCGCATTCGTGTTGGAGGAATGGGAGCTGTCTACGAGGGGAGGCAGCGCTCAGCCTTTGGACGGCGTGTAGCGATCAAGGTAATTCTTGGAAGCTATGCAGCTGATCGCGATATGCGCCGTCGCTTTGCAATGGAGGCACGAACAATTGCAGAGTTGCATCACCCGCATATCTTGCCTTTAATCGAGTTTGGAGATGAGCAGGGAATTTTATATCTGGTCATGCCTTTTATTGAAGGTGGAACGCTCACGGGTTACCTTCGACGCGCTCAACCTGATTTACATGATGTAGCAACAATCTTCATACAACTTCTTGATGCAGTTGAGTATGCACACGATCAGGGCTTGATTTATCGCGATATTAAATCCTCAAATGTGCTATTAGAGGCTCGTCGAGACGGTCCCCCTTATATTTATCTTGCGGATTTTGGATTGGTGCGCTATTCCGAACAGGTTGGTAAGGAGCAACTGGGAAGGCCAATTCCCCTCGATCAAATACCTGGAACACCTCACTACATGGCCCCGGAACAGACGCGAGGTATCATAACCAAGGCGACCGATATTTATGCACTTGGAGTATTGCTCTATCAAATGCTAGTTGGAGAACTACCTTATGATGATCCCGATGATGTAAAGGTCGTAAAAATGCACCTGTATGCGCCTGTCCCGTCACCTTGTGATCGTGATGTGTCTATTCCAAGCGATCTTGGGAATGTGGTGCGGAAGGCGATGGCAAAACGTGCTGAAGATCGATTTGGCAGTGTAGCAGAAATGCGGCAGGCATTTGTAGCGGCGATCGAGAATGAGAGGGAGCTTTCAGAAAACGATGAATTTGTAGCGATAGCTTCACTCAAAGGTTCAGCCTCTGTGCCATTATCACCTATAGAAACAAGGAATTCTGTACCTAAAGAGTTCTTGCAACCCAAGTTGAACCAATCAAGCAATAAAGACATCAACAACAGTCATAAGCATTTGACACTATCGCTTGTCGTAACCACTTTGGTTTCGCTTACACTTTTGATTTTGTTGATCATGCCTAGAATATTTAACTTCAGTCTCTTTCCAGCGGGATTTCCTCTCTTTGGAACTGCGCCTTATGCGACTATTACAGTGGTTGCTCAAAGTAAAATGGTGCAAGATACCTATCTTTTGACAGCTTCTCCACAGATTAACAAACCGATCCTCACAACTAGAATGATTCCAGACAGATCGGTTAATAGCGTTGCAACAGCTAGTCGTACTGTTGCTTCCTCTGGCATCAAATCAATTGCAGGAGTGCAAGCAGGTGGGATTGTTCTTTTAGTTAATAGCGGACGAACTGCGTATTCTGTATCGGCAAACATGGTTTTTACAACAGATGCAGGTGTTGAGGTTACATTAGCACAACCGATTGTTGTACCGCCGCGTAAGGGAGAACAAGATGGCACAATTTCTGTTTCTGCAGTGGCTGTCTTTCCTGGTGAAACGGGAAATATCCCTGCAAACGCTCTAAACACGACATGTTGCAATAATCAACTGACGATCAGTAATCCTCAACCTTTTAGTGGAGGAATGGATACGCATGTCGTACATATTGTTACTCAGGCCGACATAGATGATGTGAGAAACGTAGTGCTTACGCAACTTCAGGCTCAGGCATTTTCGCAACTCCAGAAGCAGTTTAGTACAAACGAGGTTGAGGCAGGACAGCCAACATATATTACCAGGGTCATATCAGATAACACACCAGGAACACAGGTAGATGAAGTAAACGTGCAGGTAAGTGTGACGGCAACGGCATTTGTCTATAATCAGACCATCGCACGCCTGGTAGCAGCTCAGTTGTTGCACAATCAAGCTGCATTACAATTAGGTAGTCAATATCAGTTAAAAGATGTGCTAACGATTGGCAATCCTGATGTCATCCAGCAAGGACAAATGGGGACAATTTATTTGAGTGTTTCAGTTCAAGGAATTTGGATACATACTTTTTCATCGCAACAAATTGGACAGTGGCAGCAATCCATAAAGGGCGCTACACCCATACTTGCCAAAACATATCTCGATACACAAACTGGGGTAAACAGTGTACAAATACGACTTCCCTTTGGTGCTGATCATTTACCTACTTCCATTGATCAAATCAGGATTATACTTGAGGATGGTTAAGGAATGCTTCAATATCTTGTGCTATACTGATGCCGTTAAAGAGTATAAAAGCAAGGCGATAAGCAATACCAGGAATGTTCAAGGGGAATTTTTGTAATGAGTATAAAAACAGAAGTAACTCAAGGTAAGATGCGTTATTTTAACACAATGATTGATGCAATCGGCAATACACCTCTCATGCGTCTTAATCGGGTAGCGAGCGAGGTAGAACCACTGATCCTGGCGAAAATGGAAATGTTTAATCCAGGTGGAAGTGTCAAGGATCGGATTGGGCCAGCTATGATCGAATATTGCGAAAAGCAAGGCTTATTGAGACCGGGTGGGACAATTGTGGAGCCTACGAGTGGCAATACTGGCCATGGACTAGCCATCGCTGCGGCAATTAAGGGGTATCACTGTATTTTTGTTATGACCGATAAGGTAAGCGAAGAAAAACGTAGTCTTTTACGTGCCTATGGCGCTGAGGTGGTCATTTGTCCCAGCAGTGTTATGCATGATTCGCCAGAACATTATAAAAATGTTGCCCATAGGCTTGCAGATGAAATACCGGGAGCCTGCTGCCCAGATCAATACTCAAACCCAGCTAACCCGGCTGCACATTATGTTTCAACTGGTCCGGAAATCTGGAGAGACACGGCAGGTCGTATAAGCGCTTTTGTGGCTGGAATTGGTACTGGGGGAACAATCTCAGGCACTGCCAGATACCTTAAAGAACAGAATTTAAATATAAAGGTGATTGGCGCTGACCCTCCCGGATCGGTTTATTCGGGTGATACTCCGAAGCCGTACAAAGTTGAAGGAATTGGTATGGAGCTTTTGCCACACAATTATGATCCTTCGGTTGTGGATGAAGTCATACGCATTGATGATCGCACATCATTTTACTGGGCACGCAGACTGGCGCAAGAAGAAGGCATTCTCGTGGGAGGCTCAGCAGGCACTGCACTAGGTGCGGCTCTTGCCTATGCTCGTCGCCTGACCTCGAAAGATGTCGTTGTCGTGCTTTTACCAGATACAGGTCGTGGTTATCTCAGCAAACAGTTCAATGATACCTGGATGCGTGAGAATAATATGATAGTGCAGGCAGAAACGGATGAACCCACCCTATACGATGTGCTGACCCATCGCCGAACGCACTCGCGCACTATGCCTCTAGTCGTCAGTGTTGCGCCGGAGGATTCAATTGCCGATGCCGTTGAGTTATTAAGACGTTATGGAATAAGTCAGACCCCTGTGATTGAGAATGGGAAAATCGTTGGAAGCCTCACAGAGAACCTTCTTTTACGACACCTAGCAGGTGGAGAGCCATTAGAAACGATGGTTGTACGTGATGTTCAAGGTCCGCCTTTCGTGGAACTGGATGCTAATATTCCCGCCCACGAGGCTTATACGCTTTTCAGTTCTGGACAATATGCAGTTGCTGTGATGAATGGAGATGTATTGGAAGGAATTGTGACAAAAAGCGATCTTCTCGATTTTTGGGCACATACGAGAACTTCATAATGCACAGCTTGCTAACATCCGCATTTTCATGAGTTATACAAGTAAGCCACCTGAAATGGTATATATTGCCTCTTTGAGGTATCCACCTTCGGGAGCAGAAGCAATTGAAAAAATGGGGAAAGCAAGTCCATGGCAGAAGGAAGTAGAAATATAATCACCGACTTTGTTTCTACCTTGCGAAAGCCACGATAGAGACATCGGGCCAGCAAGTTGAATCGAATGTGTCCAATGAGTGCCTGCATCGGTCGATGAAACGAAGCCTGTGTAATATTGACAATTGGTGACACAGTTTGTTGTGTGATAATAGTATGTCAATGCGAGATGTGTATTTTTGCCTGAGGTATGTTTATCGACTCCCAAGCCTGGTACAATGTGGTCTATGCCGCTACCTAGAGGGTCAATTGGAATAAGTTGCACTGGTGACCAATGGATACCATCATCAGAAGTGGACATAACAAGATCATCTTCGCCTTGACTTACATTGTATTGTATTAAATCTTCACCACCTTTGCCGCTGCAACCTTTTTCAAATTGACAGTCAACCCAGACCAGATATACCTTGCCAGCAGCATCGATACCCGCAGAAGGTAGAACGCTACCCGTTATCTTAGCAACCTGGATTGTGCTATTCCAACTGAGGCCACCATTCGTAGATGTGAAGGAAAGCATGCGTGAAGTTGCATAGCCGCTGATGGGTACAATTACTGTACCATCAGGCTGAACAAGAGGTTGGCCTCCTAAGCCATGCGCTTTATCGAGCGTCGTTTGGGCTATTCCCCAGGAAAGGCCGCCGTCGGTAGATGCGCTCATTAAGATCAGGCCACCTTTATCGTCGTCATCCCACTCGATATAGCAATGTCCGTAGAACATACTTGTCGAGGTATTATCACATACAATCCAATCTTTGTCGTAGTAAGTACTGCCGCCATTGACGACGCGAATTGGTTTGCTCCATGTGAGGCCACCATTGGTTGAAATATTGACAATTATCGTAGGGCTGGCAAGTGTACTCCCATTCCCAAAAACAGCAACGGAAGAGATAATCCAGATGTTACGCGCGGCATCATAAGCGACAGATGGATCGCTAACACGAGTAAAGGGACCATCGACAACAAGTGTTGTGCCTGGTAAAAAGCCGTTTCTCCATGTGGCACCGTTGTCCAGGGAAGTAGCCCAACCGATATTAGAACTTGCTGCATCGACGAAGCGGCCGGCCTGAAAAGCTGTAACGATGGTAGAACCGAAAGAAAATGAAGATGGTTCTAGTTCGGTTTGGTGCTGGCTATTGCTATTTGTATATGGATCACTGCTCAGTTGCAAAGATAACTTTCCAATATTGGTGTTAGTTGGAGTACCAAAGATTATCGGACTTCCTTTTGAAGCGAGAGGGATTAGATGTGCTGTGATAAGTAAAAGGAGTAGCAACGAGGGCGTTATGATGATGCCAGTAATTGTTAGCCTTCGGTGCTGGATAATTCGGAACATGCAAAGCTTCTCCTGAAAACAGTTTTCTCTTTATCAGAAGAAACGGCTTACAACTGGTGAATTTGGATTCTGGTAGTACGATTATGTTAACATAGAAGGCAAAGGCCAGTTACTCTGCCTTCCAAACCTGAACGGTTCTATCCCAGGAAGCAGAAGCAATGTGTAATCCCGTTGGCGACCAGGCTACGGAGTTCACCATTCTACTATGCCCAGAATAATTTACAATTTTATTGCCGCTGAAAGCATTCCAAACCTGTACGGATGTATCGCCGTATCCTGTTTTGATGTTCCCACTACCAGAGGCAATCAGATTGCTGTTGGGTGACCATGCTACTGTTGATACTCCATCATTATGCCCATAATATGTATTAATCAGTTTGTAGGTTGTGGCATCCCATACAAAGACAAGGTGTTCGCCGCTACCTCCGCTACCCAGATCACCAGTAGCTGAAGCTAGAAATTTGTTGTCATGAGACCATGCGACTGACTTTACATAATTTTTGTGAGGTAAGGTATGGATGAGATTTCCATTTGAAGCATCCCAAATTTTTACAGTTTGATCAAAGCTGGCAGAAGCGATAAATTTTCCATCAGGGGACCATGCGACAGATTTTACTGTATCGGTGTGACCTGACAATATGATTGTAGGTATCTGGAAAAATGGATCTCTGATTTGCACTAATTGATTATAGCCACCTATAGCGATGAATTTTCCATCAGGGGACCATGCGACTGAGTTCACTCCATCGGTGTAATCATCGAAAGTGAAAATTGGGTTTTGATTTGTAGAATCCCAAATGCGAACAGTTCTATCATAGGAGTCACCAGCTGAGGCAATGTATTTCCCGTCTGGAGACCATGCGACAGACCAAACATAACCCTTGTGTAGTGAGTATGTAAAGGATGGCCATCCCTCAAAGGCACCCCAGACGCGAACAGTCGTGTCATAGCCGCCTGATGCGATGCGGTATCCATTGGGAGACCATGCTGCAGTTAGCACTGGCCCTGTATGTCCTGAATATATAGAGAGAGCAGGGACTGGAGAACGAGAAGGGGTTATTGCACTTTCATGTATTAATCCAGCAGATTTTGCTATCCAGATGCCATTGCTCACAACGCTTCCCACAGCCAAGCCTGCTAACCCGAATAATATTGCTCGTCGTGAGAGATGATGCGGGGAATGAGAAGTGGATACCACAGGTTCATCTGTCAGTTTCTGGTGATTGGATGAACTAATATTTGTATAACTATCTTCGATAGTATCGGTTTGAAAAGCAGGTGGATTATTGTTGATAAGCACTGGGGGTGTCGTCCCGATGGAAATTGGTTGTGTGCCTATGGATGGAAGCTCTGATACTTCTTCAAAAGAGAGAGTTGAAGCAGAAGCAATAGGATACACTATATTGCTAGCTTGCTGAAGTGCATTAGCAAAAGCTTGCACCGTTGCAAATCGCTGTTGTGGTTCTTTTGCAAGAGTTGTAAGTAATACCTCTTCGACTTCTGGTGGCACAGCAGGATTTTTTACTCGCACTGGAGGAGGTGGGTTTATCATATGTTGGGTAGCTATTTCGAGAACAGAACCTTGAAAAGGGCGATCCCCGGTTAGCCACTCATATACTACAATGCCGAGTGAATACTGGTCACTTGCAAAGCGCGGTTTACCATGGAATTGCTCAGGCGCCATGTATGGAATAGTACCAGCCATTTCTTTTGTGCTTTGAGAAATGGAACTTTGAGCAATTTGCACAAATCCAAAGTCGCTAAGCAGTACCTCGTTGTGGCCTCCAAGTAACATATTCTCTGGCTTGATATCACGGTGAATAAATTTTTGATTGTGCGCAAACTGTAATGCGCCAGCTATCTGTGTAACATAGGAAACAATGGTTGCAAGCGATAAAATCGATCCTTTAGCGTGGCGTTGGCGTAAAGTACCATTAGGAGCATAGACCATGACAAAAAAAGGAGTATGATCTTCAATGCCGAAGTCAAGCACGCGCACAATATGTGGATGTTCCAGACGCGCGATCGTACGTGCCTCGTTGCGGAACTTCTCCACATCGCTACTTGTTAATTCTGTATGTAGTAATTTAATTGCCGCTGGGGTTTTCAGATGAACATGAATTCCAAGATACACATCGGAAAAAGCACCACGTCCAAGATGGCGTACCAATCGATAATTTCCAAATTGCTTTGCTATGTGGTTAGTCATGATAGTGCTCCAATTAGAGGAACTTCTGGTGAATCTTTCATTATGTTTACGGAGAGGAAAGGAATTTTTAGTGGTAAACTTATTCCCTACTGTTTCGGTGTGAGGATAATTTATGTTAGTTCATACTTCTAAACTCAGTGCGTATACTGTGTACCTGATATATTCAGGTATCACATCGTTTTCCTTTTCCCTTATCTTTACGGTCAATCTGGTCTATCAAGTAGAGGCTGCGCGGCTGAATCCGTTCCAACTTGTCCTGGTAGGTACAGTATTGGAAATGATTGCATTTGTCAGCCAGGTACCGACAGGTGTGCTTGCTGACATTTACAGTCGTCGTTCAGCAGTCATTCTCGGCATTCTATTGTTTGGTTTGGCATTTGTGATTGAAGGTTCATTTCCTCGATTTGACGTCATCTTAGCATCGCAAATCTTGTTTGGAATAGGGGCCACGCTGTCAGATGGGGCAGAACAGGCCTGGATTGCGGATGAAGTAGGGGAAGCGCGAATAGGTCATGTTTTTCTACGCAGTACGCAAGTAGGATTACTTGCCGGAATATTGGGAGCTGCCATAAGTGTTGGACTTGCGGGTATACGTATCAACCTACCGATTGTGATTGGTGGGGCAATATGTATTGGAGTTGCAGGCTTTTTGCTTCTTTTCATGCCAGAGAACAATTTTCACCCAATTTCGCAAGCTGAACGCAAAACATGGAGAGACATGGGAAATACTTTCCACAATGGGTTGCGAGTAGTGCGAGGTAGTTCTTTCTTGATTACTATCCTTCTGATTGCGCTGTGCTATGGGCTGTATAGTGAGGGATATGACCGTCTCTGGACTGCATATTTTCTTACCAATTTTACTTTCCCTCCGTTAGGTCATCTCAAACCGATTGTCTGGTTTGGCATCATCTCAGTTATAGGTATGGTGCTTACACTAGGCGCAACCGAAATTGTCAGGCGCTGGGTTAATATCGCTCAACAGCACCTATTGATACGTGCTTTATTCATTATTAATGCCATTGGTATCGTATGTATTTTTGTCTTTGCACTGGTCGGAAACTTCTTTGTTGCTATAATAGCGATATTGCTATTTAAGGTCTTTCGGACATTGAACGATCCTATTTATACTACATGGCTCACACAAAATATTGATGCGAAGGTAAGGGCAACGGTTATCTCAATGCGCGGTCAGGTAGATGCTTTTGGACAAATCGTTGGTGGGCCACCAGTTGGTTATATAGGTGATATATTTTCTATTCGGGTTGCACTCCTGGCATCTGGAGCACTACTCTCGCCAGTACTTTTGCTTTATGCCTATGCTGCGCGAAAAATCAAGAAACGTTAACCCAAGCGTCATAGCAACTTGCAAGGTTTTAACCTGCTTGTTATACTCGTGATACTTCCTACGATGGAAAATTAAAATTTACGTAACATACATAAGGAGAATTGATTTTGAAAGTCCTAGTAACTGGAGCTGCTGGTTTTTTGGGTGGCCACCTCGTCGATATGCTATTGGAACGAGGTGATGAAGTAAGGGCTATGGTACGTCCCGTAGAAGATGCTACTCGATTGCGCAAGCTTGATGGAGTTGAAGTAGTAATAGGAGATCTGGTAGATCGCGAATCACTAAAACGAGCAGTTGATGGGGTGCAAAGGGTATATAATGTTGCGGCGAAGACAGGCCCATGGGGTTTGGAAAAAGATTATAACGCAGTGAATGTGTGGGGTGTTGCAGATCTGATGACAGCTTCAATGGATGCAGGAGTTCGGCGAATAGTACACACGAGTTCGATTACAGTGTATGGGCATCATCTAAAAGGTATTGTGACCGAGGAGCATCCTTTTCATGCGGAGGACAATCCCTATAGCCGTACCAAGATTGCTGGCGAGAAGTTGATTGCTGACTTTGTCAAAGAACGAGGGGCGCCTGTAGTCATTGTGAGACCTGCATGGATTTATGGACCAAGGGATAAGGCGAGCTTTGGAAGATTCGTGGCTATGGTAGAGTCAGGAAAGGGTTTTTTAATTGGCTCAGGCAACAATATCATCCCAGTTGTATATGTGCGTGATGTAGCACAAGGCTTGATTAAGGCTGGGGATGCGAGCGATGAAGCAATTGGTAAAGCTTATACAATTGCCGATGATAGACGAGTAACCCAATCCGAATATTTAAATACTATTGCAGACTTTCTGGGAGTGCCACCTGTATCGCGAAAGATTCCGTATTTACCGCTAGTAGCTGCTGGTCGTAGCGCAGAATTAACATGGAGAGCGATGGGTCGTCGCAATGCTGCACCTCCACCTGTTACTACCTACGGGGTAACGTTGCTGGGAGGAAATCAAGAATTCTCGATTGAAAAAGCTCGACGTGATCTTGGGTATCATCCTGAATATGACATAATACGCGGGGTGAATGAGGGTGTTGACTGGTATTTACAATCTAGTAGAGGTATCCTGAAGGAAGAAAAGGAACGGGAAATCGTTCAGATTAAGTCATAAAGACCTGGTTTGAGTAGGTAAATTTACGTAGACAAGCACAACTTACCAGTATTTTGCTCCTAAAAATACGTTGTTCTACAGATGAACTATTATATAGCTTCACATACACTCTAAACGTGGAGGAATCTTTCTTCTTCTACATAAATGAGAGGCAACGTGCTTTAGATTGAGGGATATAAGCAAAGGAGCAAGGTTATGAATCCGAATAGACGGATCTATAAAGACCTGGTAGTTGAGAGTCACCAGGATTTGCAGTATGAGAAGAATCAATCCCTCACATTGAACCAATCAAGTAGTGGGTTGAACAATGCAGAACTCGCTACTCGATGTGAGGGAGAGATCAAAAAATTTTGCCTGGGAAATCCAGGCAGCGAAAAGTATAGCCTGGAACTATTACATCGCGCCACTATGCATGGAGATAAAGAAGCCCGGGCATATATGAAGCAGTGTTTTTGTAATCTCGTTTTACACTGGTTGCGTCTTCATCCAAAAAGTGAGGGAATTTGTGAGCCTGAACAAGAAGCGCATTTTGTAGACAAGACATTCGAACGCTTCTGGCAGAGTAAGGGATTCAGACAGCCAATTGAATTCAACTCATTAGCTGTTGTGTTACATTTCTTGCAGGCCTGTCTAAACGGGGTTATATTAGATGCACGAAGGGCATACTTACAATCACAAGCAATTCCCGTTCAATCAGAAGGATTGCAAATTGAAGACAACTTTGAGAGTAGAGATGTTTGGGATACCTTTCAAAGGGTAATTCCCAATGTCCATGAACAAAGGCTGGCGTACTTGCGTTATCATTGCGGCTTAAAACCCAGAGAGATTGTGCGCTTCTGTCCACGGGAATATAGTGACGTACACGATATCTATCATCTGCAAAGCAGCATGATGAATTGGGTAGTAAGAAATGCAGACTTATTCTACTTGCGTCTACACTGAGAGGAAATCAGTGGGGTCGGAGATTGATTCTCTGCCTCACTTTTCCCTATAATCAAACTGTAGCTCCTTCTGTTGGACCAGTATCATTTCTTTAGAGGGAAGTGGACGACGTCTTCTCATCTGAAACCAATTGAAGAGGTATGCCAGTGCCACCAAGACAAATAGGGTGTTACGTGCTGCAACAATAGGGATGAAGCCGGGTACGAAGGGTATTTTTTCAGCATCGAAGACACGTGTATATAAGTATGGGTAAATAATGGTGGTTAGTAGCGAGAGACTTCCCCAGGCAACTAACCAAATTCTATTAAAAGCACCACTATATGCAAGTAAAGGTATGATCCAGATTAGATATTGTGGACTGAATACCTTACCTGTAGCAATAAAAATAAACAAGAGCGCAATACAAACCTGTACTACGTCTAACTTTCCACGCCATTGAAGGTAGATAGCATAGATATAACCAACGACAAAAAGAATTTCAGAAAGGTTAGAAACTACTCCTCCAAGTGAGCTAACCATGTTGACAGATCCAAAAGAGTACACGATGTGTACGGGGAAACCAATCAGGGTACCTATCCAGAGAATTGTACTACCAATTGCTTCGACCTGTAATGGACGATTCGCAAAGTAGCTTATCTGGCTTACTATAGCTCCATTTAAGTTGAATATAGCGAAAAAGCCCGTAATTCCTAAGAAAAGGCCAAAAAAGAGCGCGGTATTTTTCCAATGCCAGTACCTAATACCCTTGAAAGTATTCCAAAGCTCTGCTGATAGAGATGTACTTGAGAATGATTGTTCTGGGATAGAGAGGCACTGTCGATCTTGTTGCTCTGCAATGAAAAGCGCTGGCAGAAAAAGAATTGGATATATTTTGATTAAGAAGCCAAAGGTCAGTGCAATATAAGCGATTGTCCAATGTTTGCGTTCGGCCGCGATGAGACACAGGAGTGTACATGCTGCTGGCACGAGATCGAAGCGTTCTTGAACAAGAGCCAGGACTCCTACGAACATATAAAATACAAAAGCCAGTGCTGAGCCACGAGGGCCATAACGAAGAAGTAGCCAGTAGATACATGTAGATACTAAAGCCATGGATACAGCAAAAAACAGTTGGTAGTAGGATAGTGGAGCGAAGAGAGGCAGTGAGAAAATTGCCAGAGATAAAGGAGGATATTCGAGCGGAAGCATGTGAAAAGGTGGCTGAATTGTTGTAGAGATATGCAAAAATGAACATTGTGTGGTTGGGAGTAATTGTACTCCATTACTCCCTATCCAAAAGGTTAGAGCATAGCATTGATAGCGTGCCGGGTCGGTATTTAACCACAAAAATTGCCAGGAAGTAAAATAGAACATGAGCAGGTTAATAGCGATAATTGGTAAATAAGCAATGACTCCCTGGCGTGCCAACAAAGCATTCCTGAACGTTGTCCATTGCTTTTTTATTTCAAGGGTCTTCGTGGTTGTCTCCTGTTTCAAAGTTGACACACTCATTTAGCCAATGCTAGAATCAGTCATAGTGAGCTGGTTGCGCAACTTGCGCATTTTTTGTTTGTGGCCTTCACTTGCTATACGAGTAGACAGAGAGGCAAGTAACGCTCAAGCGTATTTCCAAGTAGTGTATACACATGAAGATTTATTTCGGAAGGATATTTTCATTGGCAAATAAGAGTAATAATGAATTGAAGACGCTTAAAGTAGGAGACGCTGCACCTGACTTTGCACTGAAGACTGCAAAAAGGGATGAATGGCATTTAGCAGACTTTCGAGGAAAGAAAAATGTTGTTTTGGCTTTCGTTCCTTATGCTTTTAGCAGCGTATGTTCTACACAATTGCCATCCTACGAGGCAGAACTTGCTCGCTTTCGCGACTTTAATACAGAAGTGGTAAGTATAAGTATGGATAGTGCCTATTCTTTGAATGCCTGGTCTAAATCAATCAATGTAACATTCCCGTTGCTCTCAGATTTTTATCCGCAGGGACAGGTTGTAGATCTTTACGGCGTTCGTAATCGCGGAGGTTTTCCTGATCGAGCAGTTTTTGTTCTCGATAAAGATGGCGTTATACAATATATTGAAGTCCTGGAAAGCCCAGGCGATTTACCTGAAAATGGTAAACTGTTTGAGATATTACAAAAATTGGCTTGATGTAGTGCCTCGAAACTACATTTCTTCTACAACTTGGAACTATTTTACTGGCATCGATAATATGATTTGATGCCAGTTTTTCTGAAATCCACTCATTACTTGTACTGGCTAACAGCTTGTATTTGAGGAGTAAGTTGGGAAACAACTCCAAACCACAGATTAAGCTCATTTACCCTTAACAATTCCACTTTAGTTAGCGCACAAATAATGAGTGGATTTCAAAGTATTTTCTCTTGACATCAGAATAACAGTATGCTATATTTATTATAGCAATTAGCTATTAATATGTAGATCAGAATTAATAAACTCATGTTGAGAAATGAGTATGAATAGCCCATCAGGTACCTTATTATCACTACTGCTCGATCCAAATGTAATCTTCCTGTTGTTTATTGTTGCTCTCATTGGTATATTCGTTGAGGCATCACATCCAGGAGCGATCATTCCGGGTATTGTTGGAAGTATAGCTTTGATACTCTTTCTCTTTGGAGCGTGGTTTTATTCTCCAAATTGGGTTGGACTGATATTCATGGCTTTAGCCTTCGTATTACTCATTCTCGATGTCAAATTACCAGCACACGGTGTTCTGACTCTGGCCGCTGTCGTCTCTCTTATCGCGGGGTCTTTCCTCTTTTTCAATAGTGGCCAGGCTTCCCATGGACCACAGCTCAATCCCATCCTTGTGTTTGCAATGGGAGGGCTAGTCGGCTTAGTTGGTCTTTATATTGTCACTTTAATAGTGCGAATCCAGCGGCGATCTGTCAAATCAGGAACGGATAGTATGATTGGCGCTACTGTTATTGCGTCGACTCCACTTCAACCCACCGGGCGTGTAGATTACAAAGGTGAAAACTGGACGGCGGTACTTGACGATCCATCAACCTCTGTCGATCCAGGCACTGAAGTGCGGATTGTTGCTGTTGAAGGTTTGCTCGTACACGTACAACCACTTATTGACAAACTCTCAGATTCGGCTCTCAGATACATTGAGGAGCCATAAAGGAGAAGTTAAATGGGAGCCATTGTAGCACTTACTATCGTAGTACTCGTAGTAATAATAATATTGATGCTTGTATTCTCGGCTATTCGAGTCGTGCAGCAATACGAGCGAGGGGTGATTTTTGTTCTGGGAAAATTAACAGGCGCTAAAGGGCCTGGAATATTCCTGGTACCACCATTTGTCACACGCATGATCAAGGTTGATCTACGTGTCGTTACATTGACAGTTCCACCGCAAGAAGTGATTTCGCGCGATAATGTGACAATAAAAGTTACCGCTGTAGTCTACTTCTATGTAGTAGATCCGGTTGCGGCTGTTGTGAATGTGGTGAATTACATGCAGGCGACTACGCAGATTGGCCAGACAACCCTACGTAATGTACTTGGTCAATCGGAATTGGATGAATTGTTATCCCAACGCAACAAAATCAATCGTGAGTTGCAGACCATCATAGATGAGCATACAGAGCGTTGGGGAGTCAAGGTGACTGCTGTAGAAATCAAAGATGTTGAATTGCCGTCTACAATGCAGCGCGCCATGGCGAAACAAGCTGAGGCAGAGCGAGAAAAACGCGCGAAGATCATTCATGCTGAGGGTGAGTGGCAGGCGTCTGCCCAACTGGCAAAGGCTGCTCAGGTGATTGGCTCACAACCCGCTACGTTACAACTGCGTTACCTGCAAACGCTGACGGAGATTGCAGTTGAGAAAAACTCAACTATCATCTTCCCACTGCCTATTGATCTCGTCGAGCCTTTGTTGGGAATTATGAGGCATTATGCAGGTGCCAGCTCGGTTAATGGGTATGAAGAGGGATCTGCTCCTTCAACCAATGGATACGAGATACCGGTTTCCACTCAACCGCCTAAAACAGAATAGACGTATTCGGAGAAATGCAGTTTCACAAAATAAAGAGGCGTATAGTGAAAGCCACCGAGGGCCGATAAATCGGCGGTGGGCGCGATACATCGGCCCCTACTGAAGTCCAGGTTATTTTGTGAAATGTATAATGCAGAAATGGCTGTGTCAGATGAATTCCGACACAGCCATTTCTGCATGCGTAATTTTAATCCGTAACTCCCTGCTTGCTATGTAAATATTCAGCACAGATATTATACGTTTCTTCTGAAATCAAGCCGCCGGACATGTAGTGATTTAGCATTACATCGAGTTTTAAAATGCTAATCAAATTAAATCCTTTTCGTCTCAGGCGTTCAGTTGCGCCGTGTTCACGATCGACAAGAACAATTACATCCTTGACCTGGAGCCGATTCTCTTCAAGTAACTCGGCTGTCTCGAGAACGCTACTGCCTCTGGTGATCAGGTCATCAATAATCAGGGCAGTATCCCCCATATTAAAGCGACCTTCGATTCCACGTTTGCCTGTACCCTCAGGTCGAACACGCGCATAAATCATCGGGATATTCGTTTCTAATGAAAAGGCAGTTGCCAAGAGTAAACCTCCAACGGGTACCCCTGCGACAACAGCAAAGGGATGAGCACGCGCGCGACGTAATGATTGAGCGAGATTGATTTCCTGTTGCATAAGTTTGCTTGCAACTCGTAAGGCAGTTGGGTTACTGATAAGAACCTTGGGATTAACAAATACGGGGGAGCTAACTGCTGATTCGCTGACAGTGAAATTTCCGAATTGCACTCCGCCAAGATCGAACAGCGTTTGCGCCAACCACAAATTATCCAGAGTCTGCTCTTTCGCCACCTCTCAGCATCCTTTCTCTTTTTGATAAGGCTATGTGCTTTCTCAGTATATCATACCTTGCGGAGTCATGAAACATTTATTGATGACCTTTCATTCAAACTTGCATCGGCAGACTTCGTATGATACGCTATTGCGCGAATAATGCTGTAAAGAAATATATTGCAAATAGCCGGGTGAATATATATGCCGATAGTTAGTGTCATGCAGGTTGGAAAGTCTTTTGGCGCCGAGCGCATCTTCGCGGGTGTGAGCTTTCAAATAAACGAACAGGATCGAGTTGGCCTTATAGGTCCTAATGGCGCTGGAAAGTCAACTCTCCTCAATATCCTAGCTGGCCGAGAAGAACCAGATGAGGGAACAATAGCAGTTGCACGCAATACGCGTATTGGTTACTTGACTCAGATCACAGATTTTCAACCAGATAATTCACTACGAGAAGAGATGCTCACCGTTTTTTCCCAAGTCCGTGACTGGGAACAAGAACTAGGCGAGCTTGCACTTGAACTTGCTGCTCCGGAAGCTCAAAACGATACTGTTCTACATGAACGATTGTTAAACAGGTATGATGAATTACAGACTAGCTTAGAGCACGTGGGTGGATATACCTATGAGAATAGAATTGACCAGGTATTAGATGGACTTGGTTTCACACGCGAACAACAAGAAGCGCCAGTTATGTTTTTGAGCGGCGGGCAACAAACCAGGGCTTCTTTAGCCAAGTTACTCTTACAAGAGCCCGATTTGTTGCTTCTTGATGAACCTACGAATCACCTTGATCTGGCATCACTTGAATGGCTTGAAACGTATCTGCTAGGCTGGAAAGGTGCGATGGTTATAGTAGCGCATGACCGTTACTTTCTGGACAAAGTAGCAGCACGAATCATTGAACTGGCCTTTGGACGTATTGAGGAGTACCCAGGGAACTACACAAAATATCTCCACTTGCGAGAGGAGCGCATGGAGCGTCGCACGCGAGAGTTTGAGGCACAACAGGCTCATATTGCTCATACCGAAGAGTTCATTCGTCGTTACAAGGCAGGTCAGCGGAGCCGTGAGGCACGGGGCCGCCAAAAGCTTTTAGATCGATTGGAGCGCGTTGAACGCCCATTAGATTATCCTGAAATGCAATTCGAATTTAATGCTGTTATCGAGAGTGGTCACGTTGTAATTTCAACGCAAAAGTTAGTTATTGGTTATCGTTCTACAGAACATCAACATGAACAGACTGTGCTTGTTCGAGTTGCTGATCTGGAACTTATGCGTGGGGATCGGGTAGGTTTGCTAGGGCCAAATGGTGCTGGTAAAACTACGCTAATACGCACGATTATAGGTAAGATAGCACCAATAAGCGGACAGGTTACTCCCGGACACAATGTACGCATTGGATATTACTCACAAACCCATAGCGGATTGAATCCAGATAGAACTATAGTTGATGAGATACGCCAGATGAGCGCCTTAAGCGAAGATGCTGCACGTAGTTTTCTAGCTCGTTTTCTTTTTACAGGCGATGATGTTTTTAAGCCAATTCACGCACTCAGTGGTGGTGAGCGAAGTCGCGTGGCGCTGGCAAAGTTGACGCTACAAGGGTCGAACTTTTTAGTCCTGGATGAACCAACGAATCACCTCGACTTACAATCACGTCAGTTTCTCGAAGAGATTCTGAATGAATTTGAGGGTACATTACTCTTTGTCTCACATGATCGCTACTTCGTCGATAGCCTGGCAACCAAAGTATGGGTTATTGAAGATGGAGTGCTCATCCCTTATCTAGGTAACTATTCCGATTATCGAACTCGCAAACGACCAATCGTGATTGAGATTCCTTCTCCTCCTATTATAGGCAGGGATTCGCGTGAATCAAAAATATCTCGATCTGCCGGTTCTTCCTTCAGATCGGAAGGTAAGAAAAACGCAAAAAATAAAGTTCGCGCGATTGAAGATGTAGAACGCGACATTGAGAAAGCTGAAGCACATGTAAGCACAATAGAAGAAGAACTGGCAGAAGCTGCTCGCAATGCTGATGCTATGCAATTGACACAACTTTCTGCCGATTACGAACAGGCCAGTGCTAGAGTGGAGGAGTTGCTTTTAGAGTGGGAAGAACTCGCTAAGACTGTGGATGCGGACATCAGAACATCCACCGAAGGGCGATGAAGTTCGGGTGGCAGGCGCGACAAATCGTCCTCTCCTGATTCAGTTCCATCTTTGTATTTGGGGAGCAGTGGTTGCTTCGACCTGGTTGCTGGTTTTTGTTTTAATCACCATAAATATTCCCTCAAACGTTACTTGCGTTTTCGTCGAGTGCCTATGATGACTCCACTGAGCAGACCTCCAAAGGCCAATAATAAGGGTAATATAGCAGCTGTAGCTAACCAGAAGCCAAGAAAAAGGACAGGTACGATAAGGGGAGGAAGCGCGATTACTCTATTTATTAGCCAGTGATATCCAAATCTATATAATGCTCCTAATATACCCAGGGTAATAAGGCTGATAGCCAATATGAGCAGGAAACGTTTTATGCCATAGACATAGGTTCCAATAGCAGCATTCACACACAATATAGCTAACGCTATACTCTCCAAGAAGAATGCAATGATGATAGGCAACTGTGGCCTAATAATAAGAATTGAAGCACCGATCATACCCACCAACAATGCAGAGATCTGAATAATGGCTGAGACGAAGAAAGATTTTAGTCCACCTTGCTTAGAAGCAGAGGTAGATGTAGATTCTAATCTAAGATCTTGTTCCGGGAATGAGCTTCTTGCCAGGTTTGAAAGAATCGCATCTCTCAATGCTAAAGCTTCAGGATTATTTGGATTGAGAGCAAGCGAACGATCAATAGCGGAAGAAGCTTCATGTAGCTGGCCCAAATTTGCCAATAGTGTAGCGTAGATACTCCAACCAAGGGCATTACCTGGATCCACCTGTAAAATCTGGTTTGCAGCAGCTAGGGCGTCTTGAAAGTGACCATTAGTTCCCAGAAGCTGTGCTTTTAAAATAAGCGCATCGACGAAGTCTGGAGCAATTTGCAGAATATTCTCGATAATGTTGAGAGCTGCAGAGATGTTTTGCATTTGAACTTGCTGCTGTGCCTGATTTAGCATCTTTACACATTGATTTCTGCGATTCTGTTCTAAGGTCTCAATTGAACTTTGGCCCAATGTGGCCGTGGATTTCTGTGCATTTGCAATGCTTATGGAGGATTCTGAATAATGCTCAGTGCCTTTGTTGCTCATTAGCGGAGAAGCCAGGTTAGAATATTGTACTGATGAAGAAAGGGGTGGGACAGAAATACTTTCTTGCCTATATCCAAAAGCAGGCATTTCACCTACAAGCACAATAGGTCTATGCTCTTGTCCGAACACTTGTGGCTGATGCTGCTCATTCAGCGAACTCAAGAGAAAAGCATGCAAATTTTGTAGGGTAACCTGGCCTGAAACAGAATCTGCCTGGTTGCTAAGACCTACAATCATGTGATAGAGCAATTTCCCGATGCTTTTTTCGCCCACTTCGGAAGCATGCTCATTTCCACGGCACGAGCAATAAAGCAAACGGCCTTGAGCTTGATTTAAAGAGTTTTGTAGCGTTGCGCCTAGTAATGGCTTGAAATCAAATTGTGAAGTCTTCCTTTTATTCCAGACTGAACCTGTTTGAAAGGAGTCAACTACAAGCACAATTTGAGCCGCACTACTGGGTAGAATAGTTTGGTTGAAGAGTGAATGTAGAGATTGAGTTTTCGCCGGTTGTGACATAAAGGTATCTACAAAAGCTAGATACCCTTCTTCATTTGTTTCGTCTACAAAGGCCTGTCCAGCGAAGTAAATAAAAATAAGATCATCATGGTCTACCATATTCAAACTTGATTGGGCGATCAAGGATCTTGCAAGTTTGGAGGTAGCCTGATCTCCCAGCAAGAGCTGCACATTTGAAGGGTTCCAATTGCCACCACGACTATTAACCAGCCATTGAGCAAGCGCTCTAGCGTCATTTTCCGCGAACTTTAAAGGTTGAAAGGCTGTATCTTGATAATTGTTGATGCCTATAATGATTCCAAGGCGTTTACCCAAGTTGTGTCTCCCATAGTATGCTGGTTTTTATGCATTTACACGCCACCTACCGCGGCATTGAGAGTGAGTAGAAGAAGAATGGATACCACACACCCCGGCAAAAGGTTGAGTCCACTGCACTGCTATTTATTTTACGCTACTTGATCTCATACAAAGAAATAACAGGTACTTTTGGA
>CAVPEB010000030.1:0-125117 GCA_963702765.1 uncultured Chloroflexia bacterium | reverse complement strand
ACTCTCGATCGTATTCTCAATCCTGAAGGTATACTGTTGTCGAATACTTCATCACTCAATGTCACTCAAATGGGGGCCGTAACCAAAAGATCGCAAAAGGTCGGCGGATTACACTTTTTTAATCCCGCACCTGTAATGAAACTTGTTGAGGTTGTTCAAACAATATCAACCTCAGAAGAGACTATTGAGACCGTAAAACAATTCGCTATTTCTCTTGGGAAAACCCCTGTACTTGCAAAAGATACTGCTGGGTTCATTGTCAATTTCCTGCTCATCCCATATTTGATAGCAGCAATACGGATGCTTGAAAATGGACAGGCTTCGCGAGATGATATTGATAACGCTATGAAGCTTGGATGCGGCTATCCAATGGGCCTATTTACATTGTTAGATTATGTTGGGCTTGATACCACATTATGGGCGGCCGATGCTATTTACGAGGAATATAAAGATCCTCTATATGCTCCACCACCTCTTCTTCGCCGCATGGTTCAATCAGGCATCTATGGCAAAAAAAGTGGCAGAGGCTTCTACGATTACCAGTAAATGAAAGAGGGAAGCTTCATTTGAAGCTTCCCTCTTTCATTTACTGGCATACAAAGCGTTATCGTGTCCTCATAACTCTTCCAACTGAGATTGTGCCGTAGTTTCCTCAGAATCCACACCATTAGTCATATGTTCCTCTGAAATTGTAAACTGTTTATTCATTCCATTTGAGAACTGTCTGGTAAGATCATTTGTATGGTGAGCACGATCATAGGGTAGCTGCTGGTGACGGTATATTCTATTTGACAGCAAAGCATAATTGGATGTCATTACAACTTGCATAGACTCCACAACTTGCTCAAGTTCTTCAACACCATGCAATATTTCCTGAATATTTGTTGGATCCCCTCCAAAGATTGACTCATGTCCTTGTCCCTGACTTTTATTGCGTACAAACTCATCACGCAGGCTATAAATCCCTACAGATAGATAGTGTTCCAGATTTTTTAGAGACCTTTGAACGGTATCATTAAGCACTGATAGACGATCATCGAGAGCCTTTCCAATGATGTCCATCAAATCCTCCCAGGATAATTCTGTTTGAACTTCAATCGTGTCAAATTGCTCCGAAACATCACCTGAAATAGTGGTATCGCCTGATTCTGAGTCGCTTAGTAATGAATAGTGAGAAATGAGTTGTTCAATGCCAAGTAATTGAGCAGCGAGCATACGATCTATATTGCCTTCAAATTGTTGTTGTTTTTGTTCGATCTCACGGTTCAAAGCCTGCATAAGTTGTGCTGGCTGAGTGTTCAACTTTTCACTCAACATTGTTTCAAGTCGAACCTTGAAATCGGAAAGTTTCTGCGAAACACCACGTTGTATATCGGTATGTACAGTTGCAAGACGCTGATCAAGCTCGCGACGATACTCATTCATACGTTGATCCAAAGCGCGCTCCATATCTCGCTGCTGAGTCTGCAGTCTTTGTTCGAGAATGGTATTGAAGGATTGAAGTTCATCTTCGGTGAATGACATCGGAAAATCTCCTTGCTCTCGCACTTGTAACTACCGTATGTACATCAGTATAAAGACAAGTATAAAGCAAGTCAATTCAACCACGAATCCTTGTACAAGTTGGCTAGTGTTATATATACAAAATTACTGCCACATCTATTCAAAATCATGCATATATGTGTGATTCTATCAGCATGTAATCAGACCTTATGCAATCTCATTGTAGTTACCTTATGCATAGTCCAATGAATTTGTGGCGTGCTCGATAAAAGTAGTAGTAATATCTCGTTGGTGTATGATTCCATACCAACGATCATCTGCAAGCGTGCGATCACGCAATGTCTCCAATGCATGCTTGATATCTGAGCGCGAAAGTTGATTAACACGTGGAGAATGTGGTAAACCTAGACGATCCATGATCGACACTATTCCAACAAAATCGTTCTCTTGTAACTGGCTCATTAACTGGATACCCAATCCTACAAGCCATCCATGCACAAAAGTGCGGCCTGTCAGATATTCTACATTATAAGCAAAGAAATGTTCTGGTCCCTCCTCTGCTCGGTAATGTCCAAGCGGAATACAAATGTCGTTGATCTCCAGGTAACATTCCACAATTGTCCGAATGCCTTCATCAGTCTGCATACGAATATCGTCAGCAGCGTTGTACAACCGCTGCACAAGCCCCTTTGCGCGTTCGGCTGCTTCAGGAACATAGGCATGTTCATCTTTACCTGCTTTGTGCGCTAGTTCCCAGTCAAACGAGGCAGTATGAATCGAAAGAATATCGCCACATCCCGCAATATTCAATTCATTCGGAGCTGTACGAATCAGATCATAATCGACAATAACCAGCTCTGGCGTTACTTCGCCAATATACTCAACTTTTCCAGCATTACGTACTCCGACAGCCTGCGTAACATATGCATTTGTCGAGACAATGGTTGGTACATTGATCAGGCGACATCCACGCTTCCAGGCAATATACTTTCCCATATCCATAGCTTGCCCACCTCCTACAGCCACGACTGCATCGCATGAAGGTGCGGCTCTTTCGATTGCAATGGCCCGCTCCAGATCCATATCTTGCACATCTATAACCTGCAACGGCTGCGAACCTAATCTTGTCTTGACCAAATTCCACGGAATAGGCATGGTAGTCACCACGTATCGTCCCCACTGGCCGCCAAGATTATCAATAATACCTCGTCCAAATTCCATGTGCTGAACATTGGCATGTGGTAGTCGTTCCAGTATAGACATGGTGTATCTCCTAAATTCACGTTTGTATCAGGCTCTCTTATCGCCTGAATATGACATTATGCTACAGCATTCAATGTATCGATCATGGTCTGGCAAAGCTGGTCTCCCGCACCAGGTGCGACATTTGTTGCTTCGCATTCGTAACCACCCTCTGTATAGACATTGGGTGTAGGCACATAGCCAATGAAACCATTCGCTAAACCCAAAACCAGTGTGGTAGTGAACGGTGACTCTTTACGTGCTCGCATACCGTATTCGCAAAATAATTCGGCAGGCTCCGATACAAGACCCACACTGACACTATCACCTATCAAACCAAAAGCAGTCACCTCAGCAGGCATATAAGGCTGTGTCATCTGTTCTCGATTATATAGACGATAACCAGCCACAGCCAGGCGCATCTCAATATCCCAGGCACGCTCAGTATCTCCTTCAGCCGTAAAGCGTTGGTACTCTTGCTCAAGAAAACGAATATATTCACGTTGCCGTTCAGGGGTCGAAGCCAGATTGAGAGGCAATTCAGTACGATTGGTTGCAGTTTTGATCCGTACGTTTGCGTGTGTCTCTGTACCCAAAGCGACTTTGATCACTTCAGATCCTAAAGTGACTCCCAATCGTTCCGCATCAGCAAATGTTCCAGGGTGTACAATCGAGTTCATATCACCCTGCGCACCATTCGCAAAAAGTGCAACTGTCCCTGCGCCCAGAGTTCGTTCGATAAAGTTCACCGCATAACCAACATAATCTGCGGAGATCTCGAGATTTGGGCCGAGTACAACAGGGTGACAGGCATAATTTAGCAGAACAGCTATAGTTTTACCATTTTCTGCATCATCTACTCGCAGCACGCCTACCTCTCGATCGGTAATCCCATTGGGATTCCTTCCGAGGAACGGCAGCCCGCGTAACGAACCATCGGGTAATATCTCCCGACGATTGATATTGATGTAAGAGTTCCCGCTCGCAGCGCCAACACGCGCTGGACGCTGTCGGCGTCCAGCCATCGTTACTGCGCCGCCAATAAGTCGAGGTAGCAGGTGAAAATAATGCTCATCGGCCTGTCCAGGCACAAGATCAGAATGCGGGAATGGATGGACAATCGGTCCAGAGTGGGTATGAGTACAGGCAAGTACCAGGTGCTCTGGTGCAATGCCAGCATCTCGCTGGACCATCCCGCGTACTGCTGCCAACTCTTCGTCACCAAGGCCAATCAGGTCGGTAGTGACGATGGCAATGGTACATTTTCCATCATTCAGAACCAATGCGCGGGCATATAAATCGTCATGCACATCACGTGCAGTTTCTTTGCGCCCCTCAGCAGCAAAATATCCTGACAATGGCACGCCAATTGGCGGTGTGATAACCACACGAGCAGCTCCTGCCTTAAATGTCGACATGGTGTTGAACTCCTTCTCCAAAAGCCTTTATCCGGATGTCAAAAGAAAATCTTCGACGCCTTTCTTACCGATTTGCACCAATGCTCCACGCAGTACTCCTTCACCATATTCGCTTCCGGGATTAATGCAGAGTGTCCGCCCTAGCTTCACGTTGCCACGCGATTCATGCACGTGTCCATGCAAAGCCAGCATTGGTTGGTAGCGTTTAATAACGTTAGTGACCGCTGTGCTGCCAACTGGTGCCATCTGTACTCCACCTGGTATTACATAGGGTTTCAAGTTGCTATCGAGTTTGGGTGCCTTATCAATCGAAGTATTGTAGGGCGGGACATGGATATTATAAATAGCTTTGGCTTGATTCTTGACCTGCCTTGCAAGTACATCCAGCCGGGATTCCAACTGATCTTCGGGCAGTTCACGCGGGCTTTTCCATGGCGTTATGTTAGTTGTACCCATCGAGATCATCTCCCACTCGCCACGTAACGTAACTATACGTTCTTCTGGGTTGACGACCAACCCACCCCGATTGAGGATTGCATCGATAGCCAAAGGATCATCGTTACCTGGAGAAATGTAGCATTCTATGCCTGTTCCCTGCAGTCTTTCTTCAGCAAGATCCATCCACCGATTGATGGACTCACACGCCAGTTTAACAAAAAGTTCCTCGACATGCGACTGGTCGGTCTGAAGAAGCTTAACCTCTTCCGGAGTGAGGATAGCCGGATAATATCCCGCATCGCGGAGTTGTTTCATGGCATTGGAAAGTTCAGTTCCACTAACACGATGTTCTTCGCCATGCCAGGTAAAAGTGTAATTATCTGAGCCAGCAGCGATCATAGGCATGATCAGTTTACCTGTGATATCACCGCCAAGTATAAGAACTTCGGCTTTATAGAATTTCGCTGAGTTAATAAACTTCCGAAAGCAGATATCCGAACCATGAATATCTGTCGTGAAATAAAGACGCATTCCGTTCATTGAGGAAATCTCCTTTTGACAGGGCAAGTCGGCTGGTGCCCATGCCCTGTCAAAATGTGGATAGGTTGACTACTCCGGCGGGATATCCTTATAAGCTTGTGCAATATCCAGGTGTCGAGTATTCCTTGTTATGGCCCGCGACACAAAGTAAAGTAGTGCAGGGATAATAATACCCAGCGCACTTAAGAGGACACCTTTTAAGAACGTGGGATCGAATACATTCGGGTTGCCGCCAAAGACCGGCGAAGTGAAGGCAATGTAGCACAAAACCCCGTTCACAATCATCGAGAGTGCGCCCCAAATTGTAATCGCGGGTAACCCCAGAAATCTTGCTCGAACTATTGCTGGAGCTTTCTCGAAGATTTCTGGCCTCCGGTAAGGGAAAATGACGGCTGCAAACGACACGATTACCCCTACCAATGCGCTGAATCCAGCAAGACCCAGCAGGTTTCCAAAGTAACTGGTCTTGATTGTGATCCACGTGAAAAGCTCAATCACAATTGCAACAATGACTGTTGCAACCACAGGTGAATGGAGTCGATCATTCACATCTGCAATTCTGCCTGGCAACAGGCGATCGAATGACCACGCAAAGAGGTTACGTGTCCCGATTAAGACAGCAGGTGGTTGGATCCAGAAAATTGCTGCCAGAAACGTCAGTGCAATAATCAGGTGAATAATCGGGTTATCTGTCACAAACAAACCTAACGAGGGCATGACAGCTGGAAATGGCAACGCCGTAGAATTCGGGAAAACCAGACCATTAGTAGCAAGTGCACCGATGAAATCTTGCCCATAGTAGTGATAGATCGCTAGCATGCCAAGGCTGAAGCCAATTGCCCCAAAGATGAGCGCAGCAATCATAGCACGCATAGCTGATGAGGGTGCTTGCTTAATCTCGCCACTGAAGTACCCCGAGTTCTGGAACCCGTTGTAGCTCTGAAAGGCATAGATTATTGCAGAGAAGGTATTCAAAAATACCGCAGTCGGCAATATTTGAAAACCTGCTTTATTTGCTGTCGCTAGAACCGATAGGTAAGCTCCATTTCCCTGGTTAGCATTGAACTGTGTAACGAAATCGCTATGTGGCAAAATGAAGAGTAGCGCCATCCATAGTATCGTGCCTGCCATAATGAAAACGAACAGGCCAAACATAATCTGGCGTACTCTCCGCAATCCAAGTAAAAATACTCCAAGCAATAACAAGGTCACGACAGTGCCAACTAAGATAGCGCCATAACCAGCCGTATCAGAGCTAAATTGGGCCGCGGCATCCCATCCCATAATATGAAAGACAGGAGGCAAGAACCATGTTGCCATCAACAAACTGTTTAATCCAGCGCTTGAAAGCAGTATGAACGTTACGAAGAAGTTCACTCCAAAGCCAATCGATGGATGCAATATGCGACTGGCCCATACATAATCCCCTCCGGAACGTGGCATCGCAGCAGTAAAGAGTGCGTAAACCATTCCTATGGTGAGCATGGCGGGCGCAGAAAAGATGAACGCCAGCGGCATATTTGCTGAGGGGAATGCGTTGCTTCCTGTTGCAAAAGCAGCCACTTCTGTGAGGCCAAGCGGCACATTTAGAATGGCAAAAACCATGATAAAGGTATCGAACCAGGATAGTTCACGAACCAGGCCCGTGGCCTGGCGAACAAAGATCGACGCCGATGCTGGTGTTTTGGCGCCTTCGACAAATTCAGCCATAATACCTCCGAATTCTGAAATGAATATACGGATAAAGTGTTGTAGATCTAGGGACAGCTTTCTTTTATAAGATTTATTCACCTCCTTTCGCATTCACGAGCAACCTGTTCTGCAAATGCTGTGGTAATTTGACGCAGCGAAATGACACTGGCAGGAAATCTTTCAGCCTGCGCGTATTCCTTGAGCGTAAGTAAAGCCTTGATAAATGCTTCTCTACTAATACCCAGATCATTCAACCTCCAGGGGCATCTTGTACGCTCACTCAGTGAGTATACCCATTCTGGATTATTATCCTGTAAGCGAGCCATAACATATGTGCAGAGGCAGATGAGCTGTCCGTGTACATAACCTTGGCCAGTGATATATTCGATGTTGTACCCAAGAAAATGTTCGGATCCCTCTTCCGGTCGACTATTACCAACTTGTAGGCAGAAAGTGTTTTCGCGTACATAACTTTCCATAATATAGTTCAGTGCTTCATCACTACACTCAGCTATTGCCTCAGCCCTTACCTCAAGCCCATCGAGGATGGCTCTGACTTCTTTAGCTATTGCAGTATCAAAATCATCACCCACAAACTGCCAATCCCAAAGCGCGGTGTGAATGGAGAGTAAGTCGCCAATACCTGCCCGATTAAGATCCTTGGGGGCCTTAGCGATTACTACCAGATCAACAGGAATTGCATCAGCTACAACAAAGCCAATATAGCGAACACGCTGTCCCTCGCGTACAGCGATAGAATTTGTGACGGCTGCATCAACAGACACAATTGTTGGAGCAAGAATAAGAGGAATGTTCCGACACCAGGCCACATACTTTGCAGCATCAATTGCCTGTCCACCACCAAGGCCTAATACTATATCGGTCGGAGGAAGATCTTGCTCCATGTTGACCAGTTCGTTCTGCTCCATCGAACGCAGATAAATTACTTGTTCTTGGTCTTTATGTGAAAACTGCTCCTTGGCTAGCAACCATGGCTCTTGCTGTGTAAGTATAGTAACCCTTTGAACATCATACGTGGATTGAACCTGGTGAAGTGTATCAGCAAGAATGTGTCTTCCGTACGAAACCTTGGGATGCATCGCTCGATGTAGCAATTCTGTAGGAACAAGTTTGAACACTAGTTACCTCCTCGTTGAAGAAACTAATGCAGCAGCTCCCCAGAGGCTACTTTTCTCACCTAACGCAGCTGGCACAATAGGAATCAGCGAACCTACAGGAGAAATAGTACGTTCTAAAAACACTTTTCGAGCGCGTTGGAGCATGATGCCGCCTGAACTCATCACACCGCCTCCTACAACAATTACCTGTGGATCAAAAGCGCTAGCAACTGCTGATAACCCGATACCAGCATAAGTACCTGCACATTCAATGATGCGTAATGCTACAGTATCTCCTGCCTCGGCTGCATTTACCACATGCTCGGCTGATAACTTTGAGGGATCGTCGTTAAATTCAGAGAGCATAGTATCATCACCATCCATTACAGCCTGTTTCGCGAAAGCTGCGATAGCAGATCCTGATGCCATGGCCTCAAAACAGCCAAAGTTACCACAAGAACATTGAGGTCCAGCCGCCTCAATAGTTATATGACCGACTTCACCGGCAGAGCCATGCGCCCCACGATAGATATTTCCGCCAATAATGATGCCCGCCCCAATCCCTGTGCTAATAGTTACATATACCGCAATATCCATTCCTCTCGCTGCGCCCATTCGAGCCTCTCCTAAGGCTGCACAATGAGCATCATCATCGATTACTATAGGTACGTTCAGCAAATGTTGCATCAGATCTACAAATGGCACATCTCGCCACCCGAGATTAGGTGAGAAATACACTACACCACTTTTACAATCTAGGGGACCAGGAATGCTACATCCAACTGCTTCAATCGCTTCTTCTGGAACACCTATCTCGTGCAATAACTCACGCAGGATACTAACAGTACGAGCAATGACATCTTCTGCACCATTTCCAGCGAATGTGCTGATACGTCGGCTCGCAAGCAGTTCTCCTGACTGATCAACCAATCCGGCAAGAATTTTTGTTCCGCCTATATCAACCACACCGACGAGTTTAGAGGTGCTCATTGCTCACACCTCCCGTTGGCCATACTGCTCCAAGTACACTTTCTGCTCGATCAATCGACCGTACTAAAGGATGCGCGACGAGCGCCTGTAATGCCTGCTCTCGGTTACGCTCGACGATTGCGGGAACCGCTTGTGACTCATACGCTGCCAGGGAAAATAACAAAGCGCGCAAATCTTCAGCTAGGAGATGTGAAGCAACTGGGAGGGGAAGTGCTCCCTTTTGATTAATCTTTGATGGCACTTCGATCACTGTTTCTGAAGAGAGCCAGGAGATGTTCAGCTTATTAGCAACATTCACTACCCACGCTGAACTTCGATCATTGATCATTGCATCAAGGACAGGTACAACGATCGTGCTATACCAGACAGCGCCTCGTCGAGCGACTTTTGTGGACGGATCACCTTCATTGTGCTCCAAACATTGCTCATAGTCTGCCAGTAACTCTTGCTCAAGCGCCTGGAGCTGGCGAGCGCGGGGTACCTTGCCTTCTTGCAGTCTAAGGATGTGTTCGGGATGAAGATAATAGCGAACATAAGGAATAGGAATTGCTCGCGTCGTACGTATATATCTGCTATCAACACCCAGTGAAATAAGTTGATCAATTTGATCTAACGCACGATCCATTAGGTCTTCGTCTGCACAGCGCAGGCCGATAATCCAACCCAGATGATTCATACCTAAATAATCAATTTCTAATTCTGCACGAGGCACTTTTAGCAGCCTCGCGACATCATTACCAAGAGTTATCGGTGAATCGCAAAGACTAATAATATGTATGTTTGTATACCGCATAACTGCGTGTTGGATCATTCCAGCAGGGTTGGTCAGATTGAGAACTATTGCATTTGGAGCAACCTTGCAAATCAGATTGCATGTTTCAAGGACGGTGGGTATTGTGCGCAAAGCATTTGCGAAACCTCCAGGTCCGATGGTTTCCTCTCCCAATATACCTAATTTCTGTGGAAACATCTCATCATAAGCACGCGCCTCTAATCCACCTACACGTATCTGATTCAATATATAATCCGCCCCTTCCAGCCCAGCAGACCAATCAGTATAGACTTCAACATGGATAGTTGGATAAACCTCATGAACAATCTGTTCGCAAATAGCTCTAATTCGTTCTAATTTGTGAGCTGAACGCCCCAACAATACAACACGTAACTCTGGCCTCGCATCATTGCCAGCGGGCCAGCGGAGTAAAGCATTGAACAGTTCAGGTGTCCCAACGCCACTTCCACCCAGGACAGCCAACGTAATCAGTGACATATTGACCTCCAGACAGCATTACGGTTGATCTAATTCGACCCACCAAAAAAATTCTGGATAGTTGCTGCGACACGATCGACTTCGTCATCACGCAATTCTGGAAACATAGGCAGGCATAATAATTTATCTACCAGCAAGCGAGCAACAGGAATAGATTCACAACGTATTGGCTTATCTTTATATGCAGCTTGGTCAGGAACGAGTTTAGGGTATATTATTTGGGTACCTATTCCTCTCTCTAACAAGTAATTCCGCAATTCGTCGCGTCTAGGTGCAAGAACAGTGAAAAGATAGTAAGCATGCGTACGATTTGGAGCAACATACGGTAATACTAGCGGTGTTCTAGCAAGCATTTCACAGTATCGTACTGCGATAGCCTGACGACGCTCAATCCAGGTGCTCAGATATGGAAGTTTTACACGCAAGATGGCGGCTTGTAACTCGTCCATTCGTTTTTGGTATCCGATGATTTCGTGATCATGTTTGATTTTCTGCCCCATGTAGCGCAGTTGTCGTAGAAGTGTGTTTATTTCTGGATCGCTTGTAACGATGGCTCCGGCGTCTCCAAATGCACCAAAGGCCTTGGTAGGATAGAAAGAAAAGCAGCCAATATCTCCGTATGAACCTGTTGGGGCATCATGATAGTAAGCGCCATGTGCGTGGGCTGCATCTTCAATAACCTTCAATCCATATTTACTTGCTATGGCAAGGATTGGTTCCATTTCACATGGCTGGCCGTAAAGATGGACAGGAATAACTGCACGCGTACGTCCAGTAATAGCGGCTTCGAGAAGATCGGGATTCATATTGTATGTGTCAGGGTCTACATCAACAAAGACAGGTATAGCTCCAACATATGTAATGGCAAAGACTGTGGCAATATAAGTATTGGGGACAGTAATTACTTCGTCACCAGGGCCAATTCCACAGGCAAGTAATGCAAGTTGCAAAGCATCCGTGCCATTGCTAACGCCAATAGCATAACGTGTGTCACAAAATGCTGCAAATTCCTGCTCAAATGCGGTAAGTTCAGGGCCAAGAACATAACGACCAGTCGGTAAGACACGGTCGATCGCCTGGTGTATCTCATCTTTTATCAGAAGGTATTGGCGCTTCACATCTTCAGCGGGAATGGATGGAGCAGAGATAGTTTGCTTGGTATTTTCTTGAAGCATGTAACTCCTTCAATTCGAATGTGACCTGAGAGATTCCCAAGAACTTATATTTCTAAACACATGAGCATTGCTATCTCATCTATCCAGGAAGAAGGAGTTAAAACCACCGCCGCGTAACATAAAACTCAAAATTCTCGCCTCGGTGATAATCCTGTGAAAACAAGACAGGCTTGCCAGTTTTAGTGACATTTAATTGTTCCATACAAAGCCAGGCGGTACTTGCAGCAACTCCAATTTCAGAACAAAGTTCCACCGGAAGCATCTTTGCCCTTATCGTTGTGCGACTGCTTGCTATATGTACCTGACAGAGCTCATCAAACAGGTTGATGAGTGAACCGGACCAATCCTGTTCTTGCCATGGCCCCGGAATGAGTGTTCGCGAGAAGAAGTCGATGGAATATATTAATGGCTCATTTAGTGAACAACGTACACGTTCGAGTCGAAGGATGGATTGTGAATCGTCGAGTTGGAGTTCGCGGCGTACCTGTTGAGTTGGCAACTCCTCGCTTACACGCAACACCCGATTTTCAACGGCATAGCCCATGTCTGCCATCATGTCCGTCACGCCTTGGAGTTGTGTAATTGGCTTATGAAATACAAATTCGCGCGATAGTACAAAATAACCTTTGCCATGTCTGCAATCAAGCAGACCTGCTTGCACTAGACCTTTGAGAGCTTCGCGCACGGTCGCCCTGCTGGCTTCAAAGAGGTCAGCCAACTCTTGCTCGGATGGAATATAGCGCCCTGCCGTATACTCTTCTTTGCGTAACAGCTCGATGACAGCATCACGTACCTGTTGAACCATCGATTGTCTTGCGATCGTCATTCCTGCCATAATCTCTCCAAAAAGGCCTAACCTGATAAGATAACAGATGTCAGACATCTGATGTCTTATCAGAAAGTATATGTATGAGCCATCTATTTGTCAAGACTAATTTTTCTGCAATGTTAATAAGCCACAATAGTGAGGAACAAATTACGTATTGGTTTGCTTAGGCTCTACAATCCTTTTAACAACACCAACGGCATGAGCGATGTTAAGACGAAAAGCTCATTTGTCCAATTGAAGTTTGTTGCAGCAACCTTTGTGCGTTCTTCCAAAGCAACTTCTCACGCACTTCAGGTTTAAAGTAATCGAGTGCTTCGAAATCTTTCATCCATCTTTGGGGAGTGATAAATGGATAGTCTGAACCGAAGAGGAACCTATCCTGCAAACGTGTTGCAGCCTCACGCAAGAGCGCTTCAGGTATGTATTTAGGTGACCAGCCAGAAAGGTCATTATAAATATTGGTTTTGTGCTGCATAGCAGCTATCATTTCCTCGTGCCAGGGCCAGGATGGGTGTGCACCAATTATAGTTAAGCCTGGAAAATCAGCAGCCAAGGAGTCCAGGTAGATTGGGCGTGTGTAGTCTAACTTGATACCCATACCACCAGGAGTACCCGCTCCCAGACCATTTGTACCCGTATGGAAAAGAGCAGGAACACCCAACTCTTGAATTTTTTTCATTAAGGGATAAAAATTTGGATCATTTGGATAGAATGCCTGGACACCAGGATGAAATTTCGCACCCGCCAACCCAAGTTCTGTTATAGCACGCTCGATTTCCCGGACGGCACTCTTCCCTTTGTGCGGATCAACACTAGCGAAACCAATAAATTGCTGTGGAAAACGCCGGACTATTTCAGCAACGTAGTCATTGCCCAGCGGAGGCAGCCCTGTAGCTGTTTCAGCATCCCAGGCGAGCAGTACGCCAATCATATCAAGCTCCGCATAGTCAGTTGCAATCTGCTCAATATCCTTCAACTTAACCTCGGTGCGAAAATATCGTTCAGCAGCTTCAGCATAAGGGCCAAGAGTAACCTGCATGAACTCTGTTGTGGGTAAATGGACATGAAAATCAACTGCTCGTGGCATTCTTTTTCTCTCCCATATAAAGATTGAAGCGCAATCTTGAGTCTTCTTTACGCTATATCAATCTATTATAGTCTCGTATAGATTTCCCATGTCCAAAGCCCACTTTTGCAGAAAATTTGGTATCATTAAACTGATAGAGGTGTATTCTTCAGAGAAGCAACAGACCTAACGAAGTTCGCTCTTTAAAATCTTGCCAGTTGCCGTTGTGGGCAAAGTCTGGCGGAATTCGATGAAGCGAGGATACTTGTAGTCTGCCATATTCTCTTTCGACCAGGTCACTAACTCAGCTTCCGAGGTCTTTGTTCCTTCTTTCAGAATGACATAAGCCTTGACTTCTTCCCCATGTCGCTGGTCCGGCACACCGATGACTGCTGCGAGACTCACTGCGGGATGGGTCATCAACACTTCCTCGATCTCTCGTGGATAGACATTGAATCCACCACGAATGATCATATCCTTCACACGATCAGTGATGTAGAGATAACTATCTCCATCTCGACGACCGATGTCGCCAGTGTGGAACCAGCCATTTCTCATCACTTCAGCGGTCGCTTCAGATCGTTTGTAGTAGCCTTTCATCACATTATGGCCACGGATGAGGATTTCACCCTGTTCGTCTGTTCCTACGTCCTTTTCGTTCCGATCTACAATTCGCACCCAGACCCCCCACATCGGCAAACCAACCGAGCCAGGTTTACTTGGGCGATCCAGGCGATTAAAAGTGGCAATGGGGCTCGTTTCTGACAGACCGTATCCCTCAAGGATTCTAACTCTAAATTTTTCTTCAAATGCCCTCATGACTTCTGCAGGCATAGGCGCTCCACCTGAGATACACAAGCGTAAAGTGCTGGCAATTTTCTGCAAGTTGTACTTTTGAGCACCTGGATAGTTAAGAATGGCCCAGTACATTGTTGGCACACCCGCGAAGATGGTAATGTTCTTCTGCTCCATCAAGCACAATGCCGCGTCAGGGTTAAAGCGTGGAAGCAACACAATGGTGGCACGGTTGTAGATGCCTGCGTTCATCTGCACAGTTTGTCCGAAGGAGTGAAACAGTGGTAGGGTAATCAAATGCACATCGTGATCGACCCTTGGATACATGTTGTCCGAGAGACGGGCGTTCATCAACATATTACTATGACTGAGCTCGGCTCCCTTTGGTTGACCCGTCGTACCGCTGGTGTAGAGGATGACAGCTGTATCATCCGGGTTCGTGATGATTGTCTCGAAAGTACCTGGCTGATTCTGCAGTAGCTCGCCCAGACTCTTCGTACCTTTGATTTGCGAGGTGGCACTGTGGTCGTTTGTCATCAGGAAGAAATGTGTACAACTATCGACTTCCTGGAATGCGGTGAAACCCATTTCACCTATCGGGAGTTCGGGAGTACCCTCTTGACAAAAATAAGCTTTCACGCCTGCATCTTGTAGATGATACGCAATCTCACGTGGCTTGAGCAATACATTGAGGGGTACAACCACGGCTCCTGCTTTAAGGATGCCATAGTACACAATTGGGAAGTTCGGGATATTCTGGCAGCTTATGGCAACTGTATCTCCCCTACGGATGCCCAATTGGACAAGAGCATTAGCAACCTGGTTGGCAGTTGTATTGAGCTCCTCATACGATAGTTCTGTGTCCTCAAAGATAACAGCAGCTCGTTTTGGTACTTCACGGGTACTATCTTCGAGGAGCATAGCAAGATTTAACACTGTGTGTCTCCTTCCCTGAATTCGAGTAGTGACTGAAATAACAACATAACTATCAATGCCAGCTTTTCTTGTTCAAACCTTGTATGACATCGGTTTCAACAAGAAACTGCTATAAAGTCAATATTTCAACTACTGGATTTGACAGTACATATTACACATGGCTTGTAGACATCTCCGAAACATAGTCAGCTACAATCTCCAGTGCATTTATGTCTGGATCAAGTTGCTTTGTGATGCCATCCAAGAGTCCTAGTGCACGTCCCATCAAGATCAGTTCTACCGGTATTCGACCAATGCTCTTACCAAGTTGTTGTCCGACATCTAGAGTATCCATACTAGTTTTGTCTTGTTCTCCACCAAGCAGCACTCCAACTAACTGTAACAGTGTGCTGATATCTACTTGTTTATCAAACTGCATCCCAGCCTGAGTCAGCGCTTTCGTTAGCCGATCGAAATCAGCAACTAAGAGCGCACGAACCATCTCACCAAGAGCCTGTACGAGTGAAGGCTTTAAAGGAACAGTGAGACCATGATCCAGGAGCACCAGCCTTGGCCCTGATTGCACAAACAAGTTGCCAGGATGTGGGTCTGCGTGTAGCATGCCGAGACGAAAAATTTGTTCAGCATAAACTTCGTTGAGTAAGCGGGCGACTGCACTGGGAGAAATACCTGCATCCAAAAGGGCTGTGCGATCGGTGATCTTGATCCCGTTGATAAACTCCATTACGAGTACACGTTCAGTGCTCAACTCTTGGATCGATTCGGGAATGACGACATCCGTTCGGTGAAGCAATGCCACGCGTAACTCTGCCATCGCTTTCGCCTCACGTCGGAAATCGAGTTCCAATGGGAGCGTTTCTTTCAAGTAGTCGAGGATAGGTTGGAGCTGGATAGTGGGATACAGGCGGGCAACCAGCGCAACGATCCGCTGTAGTACCGTCAGGTCTGTGTCGATAATGTTCTCGATACCCGGATATTGGACTTTAATTGCCACCTCACGCCCATCAGAGAGTCGTGCACGATGGACTTGAGCAATCGAAGCGGCCGCAACCGGTTCTGTCTCGATCCACTCGAATATCTCATTTGGCTCGCGGCCTAGTTCTTGCCTGATTACATCTGCGATTTCAGACCATTGATGTGGTGGGACACGGTCCTGCAGCTTTGTGAGAGACTCAACATAGGGAGTCGGAAGAATATCCGGGCGTGTTGAGGCAAACTGACACGCCTTGATCAATGTTCCTCCGAGTGCGGCCGATGTATCGAGTATGCGATTCGCTCCGCGCAAGTGCATCACATTCCAGTCTTGAGGTTGAACCAGATAGTGCCATCGTTCTCTTTGATTGAGAAAGGTATAGCCGCTTAAAAGATCTGCCGTAAGGGTTCCAAGGGCTAACTCCCTTGATCCTTCCTGACCCACATGAATAATACGGCTGTAGTATTCCAATGTCTTGGAATGTGCTTCCATTAAGAGAAAACTCGTTGAACGCACCAAATCACTCAGGCGCGCAGTAAACGCGAGCGGATGTGAAAGACCATCTTTGACCGAGAAGACTGCTCGAGTATCATCTAGAGCACGACTCATAGCAGTTGTTTGATTGAGAAGCCATTCCATATCAATGTAATCCTTTATTATCT
The DNA here is from genome assembly GCA_963702765.1 of uncultured Chloroflexia bacterium. Taxonomy (GTDB): domain Bacteria; phylum Chloroflexota; class Ktedonobacteria; order Ktedonobacterales; family Ktedonobacteraceae; genus DATMNR01. The sequence continues at coordinate 108,470 of CAVPEB010000030.1, read as the reverse complement.
ATGGACGCATAACAAGTAGGTATTACGCATTTTAACTATATGTTATTTGCATCTATCTTATTAACGCACATAAAGGTGTTGATTGTCAAGAATGGCACTTTTGCTTGGCAACAACATCACAAGAGATGTGGTTATATGTTATAATTGGGTATGATAGTTCCCTCAGTGGACGGGAGCTTATCTGGATTTTATAGGGGCGAAATCATACCCTTGGACGCACCCCACGCGGTCAACTATGGCGTTGATCGTGTGCGTTTCTTTCTTAGCTCTGGTGAAAACAGAAGTGAGTTTCGCTATTGCGCGGCACTGAGGGTGTCTGAAGCAGAGCTAATAAAAGAATGGCGCACTATCTCAACGCGGAAGGGATTTGAACAACATGGACGCACAAGCGGGAGCAGCACGACGGCCAGATGAAATACACTCTATCGACGTCAAGGGCCAACGTCTGCGCGTCGCCATTCGGCCGGGAAATGGCACACGAGTACCGCTGTTGCTGATGAATGGTATTGGCGTCAGTCTCGAAGTATTCCAGCCGTTCATTGACGAACTCGATCCGGGCATTGAAGTCATACGTTTTGATGTGCCAGGCACCGGTGGATCACCGAGATCGTTTTTGCCATTCCGTTTTTCGTCGCTATCTTATTTGATAACACAGATGCTCGATCAGCTTGGCCACAAACAGGTAGATGTGCTTGGTATCTCGTGGGGTGGTGGTCTAGCCCAGCAATTTGCCTTTCAATACAGGCAACGCTGTCGGCGTTTGATCCTGGTGAGCACCGCAACTGGCACACTTATGGTTCCCGGTCGACCATCAGTCCTTGCCAAAATGGCGACACCACGGCGCTATCAAGACCCCACGTACATGGCAGAGATTGCACCAGACATCTATGGTGGAGATTTGCAGTCAAATCCTGAGTTCGTGCGCCATATGGCCCACGCCACGCACTCCAATGAGCCGCTGAGCTATTTCTATCAAATGATGGCTGCCGTTGGTTGGACGAGTCTCCCGTGGCTCAAATTGTTACGGCAGCCTACCCTGATCCTGGCCGGCGATGACGACCCGATTGTCCCAGCAATCAACGCGAAAATCATGCATCATTTGATCCCATATTCAAAGCTACATATCTACAATGGCGGGCATTTAGGGCTTTTGACGCATGCCACTGAACTGACAGCCCTCATCGAAGAATTTCTATCTGCTGAAATGGAGAGCATCAGGGGTAGAAGCTTCTGAGTATTCCCAAAATCTCATACCCCTTAGTCCAGAGCATGGTCAAGGAAAAGAGTTTCTAGTCAAATTCATCTTTAGCTGCTGAAAATGACTTACTTCTCCGCATGTCGTGCCCTTTCAAGCTCTTTGAGCTCACGGCGTAGGATTTTGCCAGACGGAAGCTTGGGAAGTGTCTCGACGAACTCCACCTCGTGCAGCTTCTTGTAGCCTGTGAGCTTGCCATTCACAAACGTGATGAGCTCTTCTTCGGTGACGCTAGAGCTCGTGCCACCATAAAGGATAACAAAGGCCTTGGGTATCTCACCAGCTTCCTCGTCGGGCACACCGACGACGGCAGATTCCAGGACAGCAGGATGCTCCACGAGCACCGCTTCCAGTTCGGCCGGGGCAATGCTAAAGCCTTTATACTTTATCATATCTTTCTTACGATCCACGATATAGAGGTATCCCTCCGTATCCAGGTGCCCAATATCCCCTGTGTGGATCCATCCCTTGCGTAGAGTAATGGCTGTTTCTTCGGGAGCATTCCAATACCCTAACATCACCTGCGGACCACGAATGATGATCTCCCCATCCTCTCCCACAGGCAACTCGCGCTCCCCTGTCTCAATATCCACAATCTTCTGCTCGGTATTATGCATGGGCAAGCCTGCACTATCCATGCGAATGAGCTCGGGTTCAAGCGGTGAAAGGTGCGTGATAGGGCACGTTTCGGTCATTCCATAAGCCTGGATGACCCTGATACCAGTCCTCTCCTGCAGTTTGCGAGCAGGTGCAGGTGGCAAGGGAGCAGCCGCAGACATCAGATACGTGACGGTGTTCATTTGGTGGAGTTCACCCGGGTAGTTTGCTAGAGCCTGGACCATGGCAGGGACGGCAAACAGCCAGGTCGGGCCATGCTTTTCGCACAGGTCCAACACTGGTTCCAGTTCAAAACGATCCACGATGACCTGCTTGGCACCGGCCGCCAGGAAACTGCCTGTTAACAAGACGCCATAGATGTGATAAAACGGCACAAAGATCAGTGTTGCATCAGAGGAATTGATCCCCGATGCCGTCAAGAACTGACGATGGTTGGTCGCCAGGTTATGATGGCTCAACATCGTTCCCTTCGGCAGCCCCGTGGTGCCAGAGGAATACGTCAAGACAAACATGTCATCCCCATGGATCTCGACCGGCTTGGGACGTTGGGGCGATCCCCCTTTGAGCAATGTTGCAAACGGAAGAGCATCTGGCATACGTTCAGGAATCTGCTGTCCCAACACAATGATATGCTTGAGATTGGGCAACGATTCCTGGCTCACGACCCTCTGGAGCAGTGGCAGCATCTCCGGCCTGATCAGGATGGCCCTGGCTCCGGAGTTCTCCAGCTGATAGGCCATCTCGCGCTCTTTGTACAAAGGGTTCATGGGGGTAATCACCGCGCCGATCGTGGACGCTGCGTTGAGTGTAATGGTAGACTCGGGACGATTGCCTGTACACAGGCAGATGCGGTCTCCCTTGCGTATGCCCAGTTCGAGCAGGCTATTGGCCACACTATTGACCATCGAGACAACTTCGCGATAGACCAGCGTGAGATCATGGTACACGATCGCTGGCCGGTCGGGATCGCGTTCTGCAGCCATGCGCAGGAGATAGTCATAAGGGATTACAGGATAATCCACTTCGGGACGAAACAATTCAGGGGTAAACATGGTGCCAGGCATACCCAAATCCTTTCTGGTTGAGGCAACTCAATTGCTCTCATCGGTGGTGTTCTAGCCAACGACATTACCACCGATGAGAGTAACCACTACAGCATGTACATTCCACCATTGATTTGGATGGTTGTGCCTGTGCAATATGATGCATCCACAATCAGGAAACGGGCGGCAAGGGCTACCTCTTGAGGGGTGCCGAACCGGCCGAGAGGGATTCTCTTCGCTATGCCGTCCTTGATCTCCTGCGCAACCTGGCTCCACATGTGGGGGGTATCTATGGCACCAAGGCTTAGAGCGTTGACTGTCACGTTGTAGCGAGCCAGTTCCAGAGCCGCTGTTTTTGTAAACCCGATAATACCAGCTTTCGCAGCGCCGTAATTGGCTTGGCCATAGTTGCCCATCTGGCCTGTGAGGGAACTGATGTTGAGGATCGTTCCACTCTTCTGCTGCATGAAAATATGGCAGTGCTGCTTTAAGGGTGTAGAAGTAGCTGTTCAAGTCTGTCTGAATGACTCTATCCCAATCTTCAACTGTCATGGCTTTCAGTGCGCGATCGACATTGATCCCCTCGTTATTGACGAGCACGTCTATCCGGTCAAACTGTTTGATCGTGTCTTCAATCAGTCGAGCCGCCTGGTCCGCATGTGAGACATCTGCCTGCATAGCTACTGCAGCTGGTGATCCATGTTTGAGGAGGTTTTCAACCACTTCATCAGCTTCTTCCTTATGATGGAAGTAATTAACAACCACTTTCGCTCCGCCACTGCCTAATTCTTCCGCGATCGCACGCCCGATACCTCTCGACGCACCTGTGACGACAACAACCGCATTTTCCAGGTTTCTCATTAGCTACCTATCCTTTCTTTCTAGTATCTTGACATATATGTTTGACTGCTTACTTCTCAGTCAGCCAACTAACCGAACAAGGGTAACTCTCCTAGTGAGTGTAGAATGTCGACCTCACAGTCATCTCACATACTGTGGATATATTCACACATTTCCATCACAAAGCTACAAATACCTGATCTAGCTATATCGCCTGCCACACATGCACAGTATCGTCATCAGCCCCAGAAGCGATACGCTTGCCATCGGGGGACCAGGCAATTGCTTCCACTCCTTTGGTGTGTCCACGATAAGTAAACAGAGTTTCACAAGAGGTAGCATCCCATATCTGCACAGTCTTATCCTTACCAGCTGAGGCGATGTAATGACCATTTGGCGACCAGGCTCCGGCTTTCACATTACTTGTATGACCACGATACGTGAAGTAAGTATTGCCACTAGTTGCATCCCATAACTGTATACTTTCATCAGCACCGCCAGAAGCGATGCGTGAACCATCAGGCGACCAGGCCACCGTATTTAACTCCTCGATATGGCCACGATAGATGACAAGGGTATTGCCGGTTGAAGCATTCCAGATCTGCACTCTTTCGTCATCAGCCCCAGAAGCGATGCGTAAGCCATCGGGGGACCAGGCCACCGTATTTACAGATAGCGCCCAATCCCCTCGCATGTCTAGCCAGGCCGGGGTGAGGTGTGTCCGATGGTTATAATAGACGAAGGAATTGTTCCCAGTGAATGCATCCCATACCCTCACAGAATCATCCCAGCCAGCAGAGGCGATGCGTAAGCCATTAGGCGACCAGGCCACCGCATTTACCCAACTAACATGGCCGCGATAGGTGAGGATTACTTCTCCCGTTGCTGCATCCCATATCTGCACAGTCTTATCACCCCCTGCTGACGCAATATACTTGCCATCGGGGGACCAGGCTACCGCTAATACGCCATAGGAATGGCCGCGATAGGTGATGACCACTTCTCCCGTTGCTGCATCCCATATCTGCACAGTCTCATCACCCCCTGCTGACGCAATATACTTGCCATCGGGGGACCAGGCTACCGCTAATACGCCACTCCCTTTGGAGTGACCGTGGTAAGTAACGAGAGTAGTTCCTTGAGGGGAAACATCTTTATGCTGATTGATCATGGCTTTTCCGGCAGGTTTGTTAGGTACGTTTTCCATGGCTCCTGTACATCCTTCTTTTGTTGCACACATGTGCATGTCGGGTACGTCCTGAGTGTAACTACGGAACGGTTATGGAATACAAATAGTGCATTATACCAGCATAGGCAATCCATTCCGTCCAGTTTATCGTGCATAGATACTATACTCGCTAAACATCACAAGATGATCACCATTTACCATCTGCATAATCTCAATCTGCTCACAATTCACCTGGTAAAGCAAGCATACGATTTTTTATTTTTTAGCCGTTTCTTTAAAGTAGAGAGATAAATCTGTTATCCAGTTTCTCTGAAATCGGAAATGTGTATTTTGTATGAATGGAGAACAACGATTGTTTAATGTTGGAAGAAAATTCCTGATACAGGGGAAAGTATCCTCAAGAGCTCTCCTCTTCACGCTCTCCTTGTTAGTTATCTTGACAATTGCGACTACACAGGTACCATCCTTGCGCAGTGCGCATGCGAGTAACATGAGTTGGCAACAATTCGTCTACAACGGTCCTAATGGTAGCCGACCTTATTTTGTCTACACTCCAGAAAGCTATCAGGTTGGAACAACAGTACCGCTAATCGTCATGCTGCATGGGTGTACTCAAACCGCATTAGACTTTGCAACTGGTACACAAATGAACCAGCTAGCTGAAAGATATCATTTCATCGTCGCTTATCCACAACAACTGAGTATCTATAATCCAGCTCTATGTTGGAATTGGTTTAATCCCAGTAATCAGGTTCGTGGAGGTGGGGAATCCGCTATTATCGCTGGAATTGTACAGGAAATCGAGAACAATACATCCCAATGGACCATTGATCGACATCGTATCTATGTTACAGGCCTCTCTGCTGGTGCCGCAATGGCTGTTATTCTTGGCGCTACCTATCCAGATATCTTTGCCGCTATAGGTGTCCACTCAGGTGCAGAATATGGCGCCATAACTTCTCCTTTGAGCGGTGGGTTAGCTTTCCTCCAGGGTGGGCCAGATCCAATACAACAAGGTCATGCAGCCTTTGCCGCCATGGGTGGTTTCGCGCGTGTCGTTCCCACTATCGTTTTTCACGGTACAGTAGACCCGGTATCCTGGCCAATTAATGGGAAACAGGTCGTGCAGCAATGGATGGAAACAGACTCACTCGCGTCACATGGTACCTACCATGCAGATTTTAATCATCCCAGCAGTACCATGATAGGCTCGGTTACTGGTGGCCATTCCTACACGGTATATAAATGGAATGCCACGAATGGAAACGAAGTCGAAGAGTACTGGCTCATCAACGGAATGGGACACGCCTGGTCAGGAGGCGGTCTATACAATTTTACAGATCTCGAAGGCCCGAGTGCGAGCCTGGCAATGTATACATTCTTCAAGGATCATCCCATGATTGATGGGTGAGTTGACGAATCCAAAGAGGCACTGGCCAACCGCAAGGAGCATCAATGGTGATGCTCCTTGCGGTTGGCCAGCAGTGTGGAGTAATCCATGAGCTGCGTGTGCGCAATGTATAGGCTAACTGTCATTTCTCCAGTACGTACGTACCTGGTGCTGGGACGATTGGTGGATGTGCCTGGCTACCTACCGATGGAGGTACAACTAACCCGCCTGAGCGCGGCTCTATCCACTCTACCCAATCCGACCACCAACCTCCTTGATGGAACTCAGCCCCCTCAAGCCACTTATCGGCACTTTTCGTATGCTTCTCGTTTGTCCAATATCCATGGGACTTGCCAGGAGGAGAAGCTGCACCGGCGATATGACCGCTCTTGCCTAGGACGAAGCGCACCGAACCACCTGTCAGCTGCGTGGTACGCCATGCTGCCTTCCAGGGAACGATATGATCCTGCGCAGCACCAAATGCATACACATCCTGGTGGATTTTGTGGAGGTTAATGGGGACACCCTTCATGACGATTTTGTTGGGCTTAGAAAGCCCGTTCTCCAAACAGATCTCGCGTAGGAAGAACATATGCGCATCTCTTGTCATGCGCGTCCCATCATTATTCCAATACAGCAAGTCGAAAGCCGGTGACTCTTTCCCCAGTAAGTAATTGTTCACAACGTTGCTCCAGATCAAATCATTGGCACGCATGATCTCGAACACCGCCATCATCGAGTGACTATCCAGATAGCCATGCACATCCATCTGCTGTTTCGCAAGCCTCACCGCTGGTTCTCCCATGAACGCTGTAAAATCATTCACTTCTGCCTGCAGGTCCAGCGCAGTGACAATCAGGCTGACTGAATTGATCGTCTCATCGCCTTTTGCAGCAAGGTACGGTGGCACCATCGCGAGCATTCCACCTGCGATGCAGTAGCCAGCAGTATTGACTTTCGGCGAACCGGTGATCTCTTTGATGACTTCGAGTGCGGCCACCGGACCCAGGCTCACATAATCTTCGAAACTGATATGCTCCATCGAGGAATCGGGGTTCTTCCAGCTAATCACAAAGGCGGTGAAGCCTTGCTCTACCATGAATTTGATGAAGCTGTTCTGGGGTTGCAAATCCAGAATGTAGTATTTGTTTACCCAGGGCGGAACAAAGAGCAGGGGGATCTCGTGAACCTGTTCGGTCGTTGGCGCGTACTGGATCAATTCGATCAACTCGTTCCGGTAGACAACCTGACCAGGCGTTATCGCCAGATTTTTTCCAACCTCGAAGGCACTGGTGTCGGTGATCTTGATCTCTCCGGCGTTGATATCGCGTATGAGATTCTGCATACCTTTCACCAGGTTTTGACCGCCGCTAGCAATGGTCTCGTGTATCACCTGCGGATTGGTGAAGGCAAAGTTGGTTGGACTAATTGCGTCCAGGTATTGGCGCAGGAAGAAGGTCAACTGACGCTTGTGTTTCTCATCCAGACCCTCGATCCCGGACACCGTTTTGAGCAGGGTAGTGGCAGCCAGTAGATAGCTCTGCTTGAGTGCATCGAAGACAGGATTCTGCTGCCAGTCCGGAGCAACGAAGCGTTTATCGCCATGCTCTGGCTCAATGAGCGGTTTGCTCTCCTGACCAAGTCCCCACATCCGAAGCGTTTCTGTCGTCATCAGCTGCGTATAGTTTTGCACGAATTCATTATAGAGAGTCCAGAGGCGGGTTGGATTGGTAAAGGCATCAAGCCACACTTGCTGGAACGTAGTGAACAACTCAGAAGGATCAATTGGCATCGGATTGACCTCCCAGAGTCGATTAATCACGGTGGTCCAGGGATCTTCCCTGCCATTCTGTGTTGCACTAGTAATCGCTTGCGTAAGCGGATACCCACTCATCGTCTTCTCAATGAGCTTAGTCCATGACTCTAAAGGACGCTCTTCTTTAGTTGGCACTTCTTTCATGTTGATAACTCCTTCATTAGACATTGTTAAATGTCAGAAACCCCTGCTACAAGCATCCTCACACGTCATGTACAACGTAAGTTATACATTCACCTGATAAGTCATGTAGCGTTGCAAAGATAACCGATCTACACAAATACACATATATTTTCTATATGGCAGCATATAATGCTTACCTCACAATATCGTCACATCCAGATACTAAATCCACACAAATCAATCACATAGGCCAAATATCACAATCTTATTCCATTTATTTGCAGCTACATCACAACAAAATCACTAAGACTGAGAAATCAGAATGACGTACCTTTCATTTTCGTCAAATATGTTGAGATTAGACGAAGAGGCACATATCTGTCAGAGTGAGATTGCTTTGTGATCTTCTTCCCCCACTTAGTGAGGTCATTGTGATGTCTCCGTGCTATCCTCCTTAGGAGGAGAAGGAGGTGCATCAGTGGATATCCGTGTGTCCAGTAGGCAAGGACATGAGCGAGTGAGACAGGACACCCAGACAAACGTTTCCAGTTCCCACACGCTACGGGTCCCGCTTCCCGTCTTGTTCAAATATGTTTAACTGCTCCTCCCGTGCACCCCGATGAGGGAGAGCATTGTCATGTGACCTGATTACTTAGAAACCACACTGAAAGAAAGAGAGAATTTACTATGCACGAAGCAGTCATTGTCAGCGCCGTCCGCACCCCCATCGGACGTGCCAACAAGGGCGCACTCAAAGATGTGCGTGCCGATGACCTGGCGGCTTTTGCCGTCACCGCAGCCCTCGAGCGCGTCCCACAGCTCGATCGTTCACTGATTGAGGATCTTATTCTGGGCTGTGCCTTCCCCGAAGGCGAGCAGGGCATGAACCTGGCTCGCCTGGTGGGCGCTCTGGCAGGCCTGCCCGAAACGGTGGGAGGCGTCACCGTCAATCGCTTCTGCGCCTCCAGTTTGCAAGCCGTCAACATGGCGGCGCAGAGCATTATGCTGGGCTATGGCGACGCCTTCGTCGCAGGCGGGGTCGAGAGCATGTCACGCGTTCCCATGATGGGCTTTAGTCCCAGCCTCAACCCACGCCTCATGAAGCACAAGGAGGGTGACGAGTATACCTCTCCCTATCCTCCTGCCGAACAGGAGTATGCGCTCTCTAGCTATATCCCGATGGGCGTCACCGCGGAAAACCTGGCGCGCCAGTATCAGATCAGCCGCCAGGCGCAGGATGCCTTTGCCTTGCGCAGCCACCAGAAAGCGGTCGCGGCCTCCGATAGCGGCCATTTCCAACGCGAGATCGTGCCGGTGACATTACCCGATGGCCGTGTGATGGAGATCGACGAGGGACCACGCCGTGAGACCTCCTTAGAGAAACTGGCGACGCTGGAACCCGCCTTCTCCAAGCACAACGGCACGGTCACGGCTGGCAACTCCAGCCCACTCAATGATGCGGCGGCTGCGGCCGTCTTGATGTCTGCCGAGAAGGCGCGTGACCTGGGGATCAAGCCCTTGGCTCGCGTCGTCTCGATGGCGGTTGCCGGTGTGCGACCCGATCTCATGGGCATTGGTCCTGTGCCCGCCATGCGCAAGGCGCTCAAGCGAGCAGGGCTGCAGTTGAGCGATATCGATATCATCGAGGTCAACGAGGCGTTCGCGGCCCAGACGCTCTCGGTGGTCCAGGTCATGGGCATCGATATCGAGAAGCTCAATCCTAACGGCGGTGCGCTGGCTCTGGGTCATCCGCTTGGCTGTAGTGGCGCGCGCATCATTGCGACGCTGCTCAATGAATTGCAAACAGAGAACAAGACACTGGGCATAGCCACCCTGTGTATCGGCGGTGGTCAGGGTCTGGCAACCATCATCGAGCGTCTCTCGTAGCACAGTTCATCGGGTGTCGGCGCAACAACTGCCTGGCGTGCTGGCACCAGCACGCCACGAGAGGCAGAAAGCACATAAAGTATTGGATTTTCATTATGAAGATGTATCAAAGGAGGATGAACAATGGCGATTCGAAAAGTTGGAGTTGTCGGATGCGGCCTGATGGGTAGCGGTATTGCGCAAACCTGTGTGCAATCGGGATACGAAACAGTCATCAGCGAGGTGAACCAGCAACTGCTTGACAAAGGGATGGCACGAATTTATAGCGCCTGGGACACGCTGATAAGCAAAGGGAAGCTTTCGCAAGGACAGGTTGATGAATATCGTACGCGGTTGCATGGAACACTGAACCTTGAAGACTTTGCTGACTGTGATCTGGTGAGCGAAGCGATCATTGAGAACATGGAGGAGAAACTACGCCTCTTCCCCGTCCTGGATCGCATCGTCAAGCCTGATGGACTATTGCTGACGAACACTTCATCGCTCAGTGCTACGCAAATGGGGGCAGTGACCAAACGCCCTGATAAGGTCTGTGGGCTGCATTTCTTCAATCCAGTGCCTGTGATGAAATTAGCTGAGATTGTAAAAACCATCTCGAGTTCAGATGCAACCATTGAAACCGTCGAGCAATTTGCTCTGTCCCTCGGCAAAACGCCGGTGCTGGCAAAGGATACAGCAGGTTTTATTGTTAACTTATTGCTCATACCGTATTTGATTGCTGCGATTCGTATGCTAGAGAACGGTATGGCTTCACGCGATGACATTGATACAGGTATGAAGCTTGGATGTGGCTATCCAATGGGTCCATTTACGCTTCTTGACTATGTTGGTCTTGATACCACATTGTGGGCAGCCGAGGCAATCTATGAAGAATACAAAGACCCATTTTATGCACCTCCGCCTCTTTTAAGGCGCATGGTACAGTCTGGCATGTATGGCAAAAAAAGCGGGAAAGGCTTTTACGATTACCAATAAGTGAAACTGACAGGGAATCGGTGCGCACCGATTCCCTGTCAGTTTTTTGATGTGTGTTAGCAGTGGGAGTGCAATGAATCCGAGGAGACAGTTAGTTGGATTAGAAAACGCCTCGGAGCAGTTCCTCATGATTAACCTGTGGCAGGCAAGTAGGCCCACTTTGGACCCTCACTGAACCTGCCATTGCCTTTGAGAATCCTTGAAAGAACAACTCGGTATGCTCGGCAACCCAGGCTGTTGTCTGTCGTGCGGAAACTTTCGCATCAGCAAGCGAATCAAAGACGCTGACGGCGACTACTTCATTGTCTGCTACTTCTACAACAGAGAAATCTCTCAAGCCTGGTACACCCTTCATGATGGGAACAAGACTTTTTTGCACGTCCTGGATAAATTCCTCAACCGTTCCTGGAATGAGGTCGTACTTACGTATCACAATATACATAGCTTGCTCCTTTCAAGCAAAGGTCCCAGGCCTAATGCGCCTCTCGAATCAGACTCCCACAGTGTAGCCTTGCTGTAATAGTCTTAACTCTTCAACGGATCACCGAGTGAAACATGGAGTACTTTTCTATAAAAAGAGTAACATCATGACCTTACAAAATCATCACATTTCATCGTTTGTCAATCACAAAAGAGACACAATCACATACGAGTATGGTCAAACAGCACTCTGGCTACGAATTCGGTAAATTTCTTCAAGAGCTCTCAACAAGCTCGTAGGGAACAGCTGAGAAAGTTAGCATTACACCTTCTCCTCAATATTTAACATGGTTCTTCCCCTTAGCTTGAAACGTTGAATCTTTTGTGTGGCCGTTTTGGGGAGATCAGGAACGAACTCAATCCAACGAGGATACTTAAAAGGAACGAGTCGCGCTTTGACATAGGATTTGAGTTCGTTTGCCAGTTCATCTGAAGGCTCATACCCCGAATTGAGGACCACAAAGGCTTTAGGCTTGACCAATTCATCGGCGTCCATGTCGCCCACCACAGCTGCTTCTAATACTGCTGGATGCGAGATGAGTGTCGCCTCTACCTCAACCGGCGAGACCCACTGACCACTCACTTTCAACATATCATCAGCACGACCGCAATACCAGAAGTAGCCATCAGCATCCTGGTAATACTTATCGCCGGTATGAATCCAGTGTCCATGAATGATATCCTTTGTCTTTTCGTGCTGATTCCAATAGTACGCGATTGTACTATCTCCACGAATCATGAGATTGCCAATATCGCCTTGATTGACTGGATGATCGCTTTCATCGACTATCATTGCCTCATAGCCCGGCACAATTTTGCCCGAGCTGCCTGGCTTAATGTCACCTGCCCGGTTACTAATGAATATATGCAGGATTTCGGTGCTCCCAATGCCATCCAGAATATCTACGTTGAATTTCTCTTTCCATCGCAACAGAACATCGGCTGGGAGTGCTTCACCGGCTGAGACACACACACGCACCGATGAGAAATCGAAGCGTGTTTCAGCATCAGGTACTGCAAGCATCCCCACATACAGCGTAGGAGCGCCAAAGAAAATGGTCGGCCTGTACTGCTCTACCACCTTGAACATATCTTCTGGCATCGGCCGCCCAGGATAATGCACTGCGCTCGCTCCAACCGCAAAGGGGAAGTACAGGTTATTGCCCAGTCCGTATGCAAAGAAGAGTTTCGAGGCAGAGAACGTGATATCATCCTCGCGGATACCCAGGATAGACCTGGCATAATACTCTGTGGAATAGGCCATATCATGCTGCAAGTGGACACAACCCTTGGGGAAACCTGTACTCCCTGAGCTATATAGCCAGAAAGCGCTATCATCTCTGGTCGTCTCCGCCGCCTCCAGATTTACCGAAGCTTTCATGAGCAACTTTTCAAAGTCATGCAGGATCGACAGATTCCAGCCAGCCTTCCTGTTCTAATCCAACCACCACAACATGCCGTAATAGCTTGATCTGGGGCAAAATTGACACGATTTGCTTCCATACAGATGCGTGGATAACCAGGACACGCGCCCGGCTATCATTCAAGATGGGGACATAATCGTTGGGACGCAGATTCGTGTTCAGCGGAGTGGGTACAGCCCCTATCTTTATAGCTCCGAAGAATGTTGCAGCAAACTGTGGCGAATTGAGCAGCAGCATCGCCACACGCTGTTCTAAGTCAACACCCAGGTCGATCAGAGCATTGCCCATACGGTTAGCGAGTTCAGCTACTTGAGCATAAGTATACGATGTACCTTCATAATAAATGGCAGTTTTTGCGCCGCGCCCCGCCTCCAGGTTGTGATCCAGGAAAACAGTTGCGACGTTCAACCTGTCCGATAGGACGATATCAGGGATAGTTACCATCAGACACACCTCTTTTCAGTTTGATGTAGAAACACGTGTTGTTTGTACAAGCAATTCTTATTTTGGAGACATTCTCATACAAATTCGGTTAGACCTACGAATGAGATACTTATCCCATTCTTGTAAAGCTGAGTATGTTCTTTCTTTCTCCTCGTGCCCGAGACAACTCGTTCTCTCATCTATCTGGCTCGGACAACGTTCCTGGTATGAGAGTAGAGCATAGACCTCACCATGTCATCACAAAGTGTGGCTTCACTCACACAAACCAGTCACGATCTACTTGGAGTATCTATTCACAGGCAATCTTTGGTTCCTATACACTTTTGTGATCTCTTCGTGATCTTACGAACTTGCCCAGAGAGGGTTTTGTGATACCACAATGATACGCTCAATGGCAAGAAGAAGGAGATGAGCCATCTGGCTACAGAGTGAATATCTCAGATAGATGATAGCTAGTTGGGGCAGCAGGAAAAGCGTTCCCACCATATTCGTAACATAGGACGTGGTTCCTGCCTTACCGTTGCAAACAAGACTTCTACTCCTATTTAGTCCCGTAAAGCCATTCAGTAATCTCAACATCGAGAGGGTAAAGGAGCATACTATGCAATTTAACCATGTTTTCATTCCGTATGGTTTCTATTGGTCGACACCGTTCACGCGCTGGCAGGGCAACTTCGCTCAGCAACATCCCATGCTGTTTGCCGCGGATGTCGCCAAACGCTTCCTGCGAGAGCGAGATATCACACCCCAGGCTTTCGATGCGCTCTTTCTGGGCATGACAATACCAGCCGAACACTCCTTTTATGGAGCGCCCTGGCTAGCAGGTCTGATTGATGCACCCGCTCTCTCTGGGCCAACCGTCAATCAGGCGTGCGCTACTTCAGCAAGAGTGATAGGTGATTGTTCTTACGAGGTCGAGACCGATAAAGAACGCTGTATCCTGGCCGTTACATGCGATCGAACCAGCAACGGACCCCACCTGTACTACCCGAACCCATCAGGGCCAGGCGGCACAGGTACAGCAGAAGATTGGGTAATGGATAACTTCAACTTCGATCCCTATGCCCGTAATGCCATGATTGAGACGGCAGAAAATGTGGCCCGAGAGGCTAACATTACCTGGGAGGAGCAGAATGAGGTAACATTACTGCGCTACCAGCAGTATCAGGAAGCGCTGCAAGACGATGCTGCATTCCACCGCCGCTATATGGTCACTCCTCTCGAAGTCAAAGATCCAGCAGGACGAAAAGTGGTGGCAACAGTAACCGACGATGAGGGGATTTATGCATCGACAAGCGCCGGTTTATCCAGGCTGCGTCCGGTCAAAGAAGGTGGTACCGTTAGCTTCGGTACACAAACCCATCCGGCAGACGGTAACAGCGGTATGGTTATAACCTCTCGTGAACGAGCGCAAGAGCTCAGTCGGAACAGCGGAGTCATCGTACAAATTTGCGCCTTTGGTCAGGCACGAGCGAAAAAAGGTTATATGGCTCAGGCTACCGTCCCTGCCGCACGCTCTGCATTGAATGCTGCAGGCATCAGTATCTCTGACGTCAAGAGCATCAAGACGCATAATCCATTCGCCGTGAACGATATCTATCTAGCACGTGAGATGGGTATTGCTCTGGATACATTCAACCATTATGGCTCATCACTCATCTTTGGGCATCCTCAGGGACCTACCGGCATGCGACTTGTCATTGAACTAATCGAAGAGCTCGTACTGAATGGAGGCGGGTTTGGACTTTTTACTGGATGTGCCGCAGGTGATACAGCTGCAGCCGTTGTAGTACGCGTGGATGATAAATGAGATAGAATATAAGGTCTTCGCTGAGCAGCTTGCCGTAAAACGATGAGTTGCCTTGATACAACTGTGGATATTCATCTCAGTAGCGGAGCAGTCTGTAGATTGATTCCTTAGGAAGCATCTACTCACATAAGGAGTAGGCCAAGGAGAAAGAGAGATGATGATGAACGAGCAATCCAAGTTAAGCGAGCCAATCGTCCAAATTGGCTATGATTGGAGTTACACTAGTGGTATCAGTGATATTCCATTATTAGGTCTGACTATTGGCGACCTGTTTGATCGTACCGTTGAGCAGTATCCCGATAATCCTGCACTCATAGCACGCCAACAGAACATTCGGCTGACGTATCAAGAATTACAAGCTCAGGTAAATCAGTGTGCAAAGGGTCTCATGAGGCTGGGTTTGCAGAAGGGACAGCGCATTGGTATCTGGTCGCCCAACCGGAGCGAGTGGTGCATCACACAATTTGCCACAAGCAAAATTGGCGCTATTCTGGTCAACATCAATCCAGCATACCGCCTAAATGAACTAGAATATGCCCTGAAACAATCTGAGTGTACCGCTCTCATTATCGCCCCTCAATTTAAGACCACCAATTACGTCGAGCTAGTACGTTCGCTGGCACCAGAACTGAGTCTCAGCGCACCAGGAAAGCTCAACGCAGCTCTCCTACCCGAACTTACGACGGTCATTTGCCTTGGTTCAGAGAAGATTCCTGGCATGTTTTCCTGGGATGAAGTAATGTCAATGAGCAATTCAGTGAGCGATGACCAATTTCGCACAAGGCAAAGCGAACAACAGTTTGATGACCCGATCAACATTCAGTACACTAGCGGTACAACTGGCTTCCCAAAGGGCGCTACTTTAAGCCATCACAATATTTTGAACAACGGCTACTTTGTGGCCCGTTTGCAAAACTTTACCCATGAGGATAAGCTCTGCATTCCCGTACCTCTTTACCACTGTTTCGGCATGGTGATGGCTAATCTTGGCTGCGTGACTCATGGAGCCACAATGGTCTATCCATCTGAAGGATTTGAACCCCTTGCAGTCTTGCAGGCTGTGCAGGAAGAGCGGTGTACTGCGCTATACGGTGTGCCTACAATGTTTATTGGCGAACTGGATCACCCTGATTTCAGTAAGTTCGACCTGTCTAGCCTGCGTACAGGCGTCATGGCTGGCTCGCCATGTCCAGTTGAGGTGATGAAGAGAGTCATCAAACTAATGAACATGCGCGAGGTTGAGATTTGTTATGGAATGACCGAGACCAGTCCTGTCTCAACGCAGACTCGCCTGGATGCATCTGTAGAGAAGCGAGTCAGTACGGTAGGCACTATTCACCCGCACCTGGAAATTAAGATCGTAGACCCGGAGACAGGAAAAGTTGTTCCACTTGGCGCGCCTGGTGAGCTTTGCACACGAGGCTATAGCGTAATGTTAGGTTACTGGAACAATTCTGAAGCGACCTCCGAGGCAATTGACTCGGCACGTTGGATGCATACTGGTGACCTTGCAACCTTGGATGCTGAGGGATATATCAATATCGTAGGCCGTATCAAGGATATGATCATTCGCGGTGGTGAAAACGTTTATCCCCGTGAAATCGAGGAATTTCTCTATACGCATCCCAAGATAAGCGATGTGCAGGTGATCGGAGTGCCCGACCCCAAATATGGTGAAGAGATCATGGCATGGGTCAAGCTCAAGCCCGGTGAGCAACTTACAGATGAGGAGTTGAAGGAATTCTGCAAGGGAAAGATCGCCCACAACAAGATTCCACGTCATCTCAAAGTAGTGGATTCTTTCCCGATGACGATCACGGGCAAGATCCAGAAATTCCTTATGCGCCAGCAGTCCACCGAGGAATTGGGCTTGCAGAGTGCTGCATCCATTCGGACTGCATGAGCAAGAGGGATATAGACAACAACTAAAGACCTGAGATGTTGGGGAAGCAATGACTACATGGCTCTACTGCACATGGACTCGAATACAGTAGAGCCATGTAGAGCCTGCAACTTATCATACGTGTTTGTAGAGACTATTTTAAGATGTAAATCTAAAAAGAAAGAGATGAATGCAATGAAAGCATCGTATGGACTAGACGAAGAAGAGCAAGAGATGATCAACGTTGTGAGCGAGTTTGCGGAGCAGTACGTGGCTCCCCGCGCAGCTGAGATCGATCAAACAGCACAATTCCCTCGAGATGTGTTGGAGCAGATGGCCGAACTCGATATTTTGGCTCTGCCCTTTCCACCGACCTATGGTGGGATTGGAGCAAGTGACCTGCTGGTGGTGATGGCGATTGAAGAGCTTGCTCGAAAGTGCGCTTCGACCTCACTGATCCTGGCTGCCCAAACGCTCGCAGGAACACCGCTTATGCTTTTTGGCAACGAGCAGCAAAAGCAGTTCTACCTCCCTCGGTTGGCGAAAGGCGAATGGCTTGCTGCCTATGCCTTAACTGAACCTGAGGCTGGTTCTGATGCCGGGAGTATGCGCACTAGCGCCGTAAGGAAAGGCGAGAGCTATGTCCTCAATGGATCGAAACACTTCATCACTAATGGTGGCCTGGCACAGGTGACGGTCGTCTTTGCGCGAACCGATCCACAGGCTGGGACGAAAGGGATGAGCGCTTTTCTGGTCGAGAAGGACAGCCCGGGATTCTCAGTGGGCAAAGTGGAACATAAAATGGGCATCCGCGGATCGCAGACAACGGAACTGGTCTTCACCGACTGTGAAGTTCCGGCGCAGAGTTTGCTCGGTCGCGAAGGGGAGGGCTTTAAGATTGCCATGGCGACGCTTGACCGCACCCGACCCTGTGTTGCTGCCCAGGCGCTGGGGATTGCGCAAGGGGCTTTGGAGTATGCACTCGAGTATGTCAAGACGCGGAACGCAATTTGGCAAACCGATTGCTGAGCAGCAGGGCATCCAATTCATGGTGGCTGAGATGGCGACTGAGTTAGAAGCAGCGCGGCTTCTGGTGTACCGAGCAGCCATGTTGATCGACCGCTCACGGACTGAACCAGAGCTGCGTTTCTCAAAAGAATCGGCGATGGCAAAGATGTTTGCCTCGGAGGTAGCCGTCCGTGTCGTGGATAGAGCGCTGCAGTTATTGGGTGGGTATGGATATATGACTGAATATCCCTTGGAGCGGATGTATCGTGATGTGCGCATCACACCGATCTATGAGGGGACCAATCAGATCCAAAGGCTGGTCATTGCCCGCGAAGCCTTGCGCTAATTGGTATCAACCGATTGACTTAGGCGATGGAGAAGGCTTCAGCTATGATAGAGCTACCCGCACAGCGAAGCAGAGTGGAAAATCCTCAGGCGATCGAAAGACGATGAGGCGACTTTTTTCATGTCCTGCACAGGTCGCATGTGCAGGATGAAAGTAGCAAGCACAAGGAGAAAAGCAAATGCCAGATCAAGATGGAACGGTCTACCGGAAAACGGAGTTGGTAGGCACCTCAAGCGTCGGGTTTGACGACGGTGTGAAACAAGCACTCGAACGTGCACAAAAGACATTGCGCCACGTTCGCTGGTTTGAGGTGAAGGAGCAGCGAGGTCGGATCACCGCTCAAGGCATTGAGTATCAGGTAACCATTGAAATCGGCTTCGCCCTCGAGGACACGCTGTAAAAGCTACTCGAATGAGTATACTCTTTGTGAGGCGTCTCGCTTCTCGCTGTCCACTTTACCTCTCTTATATGGAGAAAGAGAATAGAGGAACAGCGGTGAACCATCATCTCAGTGCTGATGGGAAGAGCCGCCATATGTACAGTACGCGGGGCAGAACGTGAGTTGCTTGATCGACTGCAAGAGCGAAGAGGAGCGATGCTGGGATACGATTGTAGATTAGTGCCGTATCACCTCTTTCCGTTCTCGTCGAATCGCTTAACGTAGCAGGAGTGAAATGAAAGGACCTGAAGGCTTATGGAGACCACAGAAAGTGAACCACCCGCTGAACGTATTTCGGGTAGCATCTTACCCACGACCGTTTTTCACTACAGGTGGAGCAACCCACTTGATGCCATCTTCGCACCCAGAAGTATCGCGGTCATTGGGGCTACAGAAAAAGTTGGCAGTGTTGGGCGCAAGCTCCTCTGGAACGTGGTCAGTCATCCGTTTGGGGGAACAGTCTTTCCCATCAATCCTCGACGTGCCAGCGTCCTGGGCATCAAAGCCTATCCCAACCTGGCTGCTCTCCCTGAACAGGTCGATCTCGCTCTCATTGCTACCCCGGCACCAACGGTACCAGGGATTATTGCTGAGTGCGTCGAGGCTGGAGTCAAAGGGGCGATTATCCTGTCGGCTGGCTTCAAGGAAAACGGCGCAGCAGGAGCTGAGTTGGAGCACCATATCCTGGAGCAAGCGCTTCGAGGGAAGCTGCGCATCATTGGGCCTAACTGCCTCGGGGTAATGAGCCCGCTGATCGGCCTCAACGCTTCCTTCGCCAGCACCATGGCCAGACCCGGCTCCGTCGGCTTCATCAGCCAGAGCGGCGCCCTTTGCTCCGCTGTGCTGGATTGGAGTCTGGGCGAGAACGTTGGGTTCAGCGCCTTCATCTCCGTTGGCTCGATGCTGGACGTTGGCTGGGGCGACTTGATCGATTACCTCGGTGAGGACCCACAGACCTCGTGCATCGTCATATATATGGAGACCATGGGAGATGCCCGCTCGTTCCTCTCGGCCGCCCGGGAAGTCGCCTTGACCAAGCCGATTATCGTGCTCAAGGCCGGTCATTCGCAGGCAGCGACACAGGCGGTCACCTCGCATACCGGCACGTTGTCTGACAGCCACGAAGTCTTCGAGGCAGCCTGCCGCCGCAGTGGGGTACTCTCCGTCAACCGCATCGACGAGTTATTCTTTCTGGCTGAGGTGCTTGCCAAACAGCCACGACCTCAAGGACCGCGCCTGACCATCTTGACGAACGCAGGCGGGCCAGCTATCCTGGCCACCGACGCGTTACTTAACGCTGGAGGGACGTTGACCGAATTGGCGCCCCAAACTGTTGCAGCGCTCAATCAGGTGCTTCCTGCGCACTGGAGCCACAGCAACCCGGTGGACATACTGGACGACGCCGGCCCCGAGCGGTACGCCAAGGCCCTTGAGAGTGTCGCACAAGACCCACACAGCGATGGGATGCTCGTCATTCTGACCCCCCAACCTTTGAGCGACCCGACGTTGACTGCTGAGCAGGTGAAGCGTTTCGCTAGAACGACTGGAAAACCGATTCTGGCCAGTTGGATGGGTGGGGCGGAAGTGGCCAGCGGCATCACGATTTTGAACCGGGCAGGTATTCCTACATTCCTCTATCCGGACACCGCTGCCCAGATCTTTGAGTATATGTGGCGCTACACCTCCAACCTGCAAAGCATCTACGAAACCCCACATCCGGCCCTTGAGTTCAACAAGGACAGGCCCGACCGCACCCTTGCAGCGAAGCTCCTCGAAACTGCATGCCAGTCGGAGAGAACTCTCCTCTCCGCAGATGAATCATTGCAATTGCTGGCTGCCTATGGCATCCCAACAGTCCAGACGCTGATTGCCACCAGCGAGACCGAGGCCGTCGCGCGTGCAGAGGACATTGGATACCCGGTCGTCCTCAAGCTCCTTTCAGAAACAATCACCCACAAAGCCGATGTGAATGGCGTGCAGTTAAACCTGACTGGAGCGAACGCGGTGCGACAGGCCTACAAGTCTATCGAAGCATCGGTTGGTGAGCGAGTGGGAGCAGAGCACTTCCAGGGGGTGATTATCCAGCCTATGATCTCCCGCAAGGGCTACGAACTCATCCTGGGCAGCAGCATCGACCCACAATTCGGCCCGGTGCTGCTCTTCGGCTCGGGCGGGCATCTCGTGGAGGTCTATCACGACCGCGCCCTGGGACTGCCACCGCTCACCACGACGCTGGCGAGGCGCATGATGGAACAGACCCGCGTCTTTCATGCCCTCCAGGGGATGCGTGGGCGCCCACCTGTTGATCTTGATGCGATTGAGGAACTCCTGGTTCGCTTCAGTTACCTGGTGATAGAGCAGCGCTGGATCAAAGAGATCGACATCAACCCGCTGCTGGCCTCTCCGGAGCAATTGCTCGTCCTGGATGCGCGTGTGGTCCTGCATGGATCTGAGATCAAGGAAGAGAGCTTTCCTAATCTCGCCATTCGCCCGTATCCCAGCCAGTACATACGATCCTGGACATACCCTACTGGTGCATCGGTCACGCTTCGCCCTATCCAACCGGAGGATGAGCCACTTATGGTCACGTTCCATGAAACACTCTCGGAACGCAGCGTCTATTTCCGCTGGTTCCACATGCTGAACCTGAGCCGACGAACTGCCCACACGGAGTTGATCCGCATGTGCTTCATTGACTACGACCGGGAGATGGCGCTCGTCGCTGCATACCAGGATCCTCAGACCCAGCAGGAGGAGATTATTGGCGTGGGCCAACTCATCAAATCTCATAGCGCTAAGAGCGCTGAGATCGCCTTGCTCGTCGCAGACCAATTCCAGCGCCATGGATTGGGAACCGAGTTGTTGCGACAGTTGATCCAGTTCGGGCGCGATGAACACCTCCAGCGCCTCACTGGCAGTATGCTTGTGGAGAACCGGGGAATGCAAGCGGTATGTAAGAAACTCGGCTTCCACCTCCAGTATGTAGCTGCGGAACAGCTCGTGGAAGGCGAACTTGACCTGTAACGGTACTATCTTCTTGAAACATCCATATGGCCGAGCACCGGGTACAAGTCGATTCAGCTCATCTATATCATATTCAGTGAAAGTGCCAAAAGGTACCTCGGTACCCATGCCTGGCGGCTCCAGCATCAGTATTTCAATAATCTCGTGCGGAATGTGAGTCCAAGTACAACGATACCCGATTTTTGATGTGATAACTCTATTTTTGTCTGAAGCGGGTCAAGATCATTGCCGCTTTCACTCATTGGACGGGCGTTCAGAGTGCGGCCGAAAAGAGGTATCGATCATCTTCTGATATTGCTCCATGAAATCTGTCCACGGTTGGAGATAGGATTGGTTTGTCGCCACCAACTTCTGGAAGAACTCCAGGGACTCTGCCCAGGTCTTCAGGTAAGGTGCGCTTGTCTCCATGAACTTCTGGTACTGCTCCAGAGCCTCCGTCCAGGTCTTCAAGTAAGGTGCGCTTGCTTCCATGACCTTTTGAAATTGTTCTAGGGTCTCCGCCCAGGTCTTTAAATAGGACGCACTTGCAGCTATCGTCTGCTGGAAGAGCTCAAGAGGCTCTGTCCAGGTCCTCAAATAGGGTTGTCCTGCTTCCATAACCCTTTGGAATTGTTCCAAGGACTCCGCCCAGGTCTTGCGGTATTGCTCCAGGGACTCTGCACTTTGTTCGTTGTTCTTGTTTGCTTTCGCCATCGTTCACCTCTATGGATGTCATTCTACCCAGTTTTTGTCTCTCTATTTATAGGCAGCACTTAATATGTTTTGTCAAGGCTCTATCTGCTTTCATAGCTCATCCTTATTTCTCCCACTGTTTGCTTGGCTGCTTCATGTCAATCAGCCTCTTGAAAACAATTCAATTTCATAGAGTGTATCACACACTCTGCAGAAGGGTTGACGAAAAACCAGAGTATGTCATGAAAGAGGACTAGAGATGTACCTTGGCCTCGTCGAAACTGCCGTACATCCGTTGTTCACGTTTCGCCTCAGTGAACTGCTGACCAAGTTGGCGACGGTAAAGAGCGCTGGTGCAATAGCATGTAGAAGACAGAACATACTGCTCCTGGTTCTGCTTTACTATGGCAAAGAACGCTTCTGAAGCGCTCGGGTTCAGCTGGAAGTTGTCGTAGTTGATAATCACATTGAACCGTTTGTCGAAGCTGGCATAGTGCCGATCCAGGTAATCTGCCAATACCCTGACATCTTCCTCTGTTTCAATGGTCAATCCTTCGAAGTTCACGTAGAGCACATTGTCTGCTTCGTGGTATTGCAATCGCTCCTCAAGGCTCAGGGGCGTATGGTGTTGGAGTCCCATCAATGCCTCTCGGAATATCAACGGGTCCATCTGGCTCAGGTTCTGTGCCACCTTCGGCGTAAACTCCATCTGTGCCAGGATATCCCGTTCGAGATCTACGCCGGGAGCGATTTCAACAAGCTCCAAGCCGTCACCGGTCAACCTGAAGACGGCCCGCTCGGTGATGTAGTAGACGGTTTTCCCCTGGCGGCGGGCATTGACGCTGCTGAAGGTAATATGCTGCACCTTGCGAACAAACTTCTTTCCCTTGCCGCTGTCTACGGGGCGCAGTCGTCCTTCCTCAATAGTCGTCTTCCCTCCCGTGGTGAAGGTTCCCATGAAGTAGACTGCCTTCGCGTTCTGACTGATGTTGATGAACCCACCTGCCCCCGCAAATGTAGTCCCAAAGCGGCTCACGTTCACATTGCCCTCTTCGTCGACCTCAGCCAGACCGAGGAAGGCCTGGTCGAGGCCACCTCCGTCATAAAAGTCGAACTGATAGGGCTGGTCGATAATCGCTTGGGCGTTAGAGACCGCACCAAAGCTCAGACCCCCAGCGGGGATTCCGCCGATGCCTCCTGGCTCAACTGTCAGCGTGATCAGATCAAGGATGTTCTCTTCACTGGCCACCGAGGCCACTCCCTCAGGTATACCGATACCCAGGTTCACAATCGCATTGCTTTTTAGAAACATCGCTGCCCGCCTGGCTATAACCTTGCGCATGGTCAGAGGCAGGGAATCGATGCTATCAGTCGAGATTTTGATCTCTCCCGTGTAGGCAGCATTGTAGCTCTCCAGGAAGGTCTGCATGTGGTGTTCGGGGCTGGCAACCACGACGCCATCGACAAGGATACCAGGAATACGCACGGCCGTGGGGTTCAACATGCGTTCCGTGGTGACGCGCTCTACCTGCACGATGACGATGCCTCCCGAGTTTTTCACTGCCTGGGCAATCGAGAGCACATCCAGAGTGAGCGCTTCTTTCTCCATGGTCACGTTGCCTTCCTCGTCAGCGGTGGTTCCACGCAACAAGCCAACGGTGATGGGAAACGCGTGATAGAAGAGGTACTCCTCTCCACGTAAGCGGACTACCTCAACGAGCTCCTCCCTGGTCACGTCGTTCATCCGGCCTCCCCTCACGCGAGGATCGACAAAGGTCTCTAACCCGACTGCCGTAATCGTGCCTGGCTTGCCAGACGCGATGTCACGGAAGAGGTGGCACATAACCCCCTGAGGCAAGCAGTACGCCTCGATCTTGTTCTGGAGTGCGAGTGCTGCGAGCGCGGGGACCCGTCCCCAGTGACCGCCAATGGCTCGTTTGACCAGGCCCTCTCTGGCAAGGTGATTCAACCCCTTTGTGCGACCATCACCCTGACCAGCGGCGTAAACTAGCGTCAGGTCGCAAGGAGATCCACTGGCCAGAAAGCGCTTCTCCAGCGCAAGAAGGAGTTCCTCGGGAACTCCAACGCCCACGAAACCAGAAATGGCCACCGTATCATTATCCTGAATCAAGCATGCTGCTGCATCCGCAGAAAGGAGCTTGTGACGCTTCATATCTGGCCTCTTTTCTGACCGGCGAGGAAGACGACAGCAGTTGTTCACTACAGAAGGTGAATCATTGGCCGCCCTCTGAACACGATGGCGTAGGTGATGCCCAGCTCCATTGGAACCCTGTACCCAGGAGATTCCCGTGGTGCTGAGCAGGCAAAGGACGCCAAGCACCTTCCAAGCGAAACTTGGTGAAGGCATATGCTATGCCTGCTCCACCCTTTCTTTGTTACGCAGCACGAACTTCTGCACTTTGCCAGTCGAGTTCTTGGGCAAGCCACCGAACTCGACGGAAGTAGGGCACTTGAAATGCGCCAGGTGCTCACGGCAGAAGGCAATGATCTCAGCTTCGCTCGCTCTCTGATCTGGTTTCAAGGTGACAAATGCCTTGGGACGCTCTCCCCACTTCTCATCGGGGATCGCGACAACGGCACACTCCAACACCGCAGGATATTGGGCCACAACCTGTTCCACCTCGATCGTTGAGATATTCTCGCCGCCAGAAATGATGATGTCCTTTTTGCGATCACGTAGCTCAATGTACCCGTCGTTGTGGCAGACTGCAAGATCACCAGAGTGGAACCAGCCACCCTCAAACGCCACAGCGGTCGCTCCTGGATCTTCAAAGTACCCTTTCATCACAACGTTTCCCTGCATCACGACTTCTCCCATCGTACTGCCATCCCGAGGCACATCGTTCATCTGCTCATCGACCACACGCAAACCGCCAGCAGCAATGTTTCCCTGGCCCTGCCGGGCGAGCAGGCGGGCCTGTTCCGCAATGGGGAGATCATCCCACTCCGCGTGCCATTCGCAGACCGTGTAGGGACCGTATGTTTCAGTCAGTCCGTACGCATGGATCGGGCGGAAGTTCAGCTCCTTGATCCGGTCAAGCAGCGTCGGAGAGGGAGGTGCTCCACCAATGGTGACCGTGATCTGCTGGTCGAGGCGGTGCGCTTTGGGGTGATTGACCAGGAGAATTTGGACAGTGGGGGCTCCGTTGTAGTGGGTGATGCCTTCGGACTCGAAGAGGTCCCAGATCAGCTCTGGATCGATTTTGCGCAGGCAGACATGGGTACCCCCCACGGCGGTCACGGCCCAGGTGAAGCACCATCCATTACAGTGGAACATCGGCAGCGTCCAGAGATAGACGCTGTGTGCGTTTAACCCGAGCTCAATGACTTGAGCCATCGCATTGAGATAAGCCCCACGATACGTATAGACGCCTCCTTTGGGCCGTCCTGTTGTGCCTGAGGTGTAGTTGATCGAGAGAGGCTCTTCTTCATCCTCCAGCCAACTCACGACTGGTTCTGGCTCTCCTTCCGCCAGGAACACTTCGTAGGGATCCTCGGGCGCACCCGTGTCGTCAATACGGATCACCTGCATACCGTCCAACGTGAGAGACTCGACCTGGGGAGAGAGTTCGGAGTCGACGAAGAAGAACCTGGCTCCTGAGTGCTTCAGAATGTAGTCGATCTCCTGCGCATTCAATCTGGAGTTGACTGCTACCAGGATACCACCCGCCGCAGGGACAGCAAAGTGTGCCTCGAGCAGAGCAGACGTATTAGGACACAAGAAGGCGACTCGATCATGCTTCTGTAGGCCGATAGCACGCAGGTGGGAAGCCAGGCGGTACACCCGCTCGACAAATTCGCGGTAGGTATACTGCCGGTCACCAGTGACGATGGCAATTTTGTTGGGAAAAATGGAGGCACTCCGCTCGAGAAAACTCACGGGTGTCAGTTCCGTTCGATAGACTTTCTCTTTCGTTAGATGCTGCAATGTTGTTCTCCTTGTTTGATTGGTCCTTCCTCTCTGCATGCGCCAGTTCGCAGGTATGTTTGTTGCTTTGGGTGCACTGCTACAGGCGGCGAGGAGATTGGAATGGTACTTTTTTTCTACTTTCCCACAAATATACCGCAGGTGTATCACACTTGTTTCACGAAAGACTGTCTTACGCTCACAATCTGGTCTCAGTATAAAGGGAGTGGAACCTGGTCCGCCAGATACCACTCCTGCCGAAGTACTGCGCGAAGTGAGAAACCTTTTTCATACCTACCTCGATCTCCTCGCCGCTTACGGCTTGCCTCTTGGTACTGCTGCAGCGCACTGGACTCTACCTTGCCAATGTTCACAAACACTGTCAATCAAACTGCGGCATGTGACGAAGGCCATTACGTGACCTCTTCTTCCAATCCCTGCATTCTCGCTCATTACGATTGTCATCCCGAGATGAGGACCACAACACTGTGTTCCTTCACACGACAGACGTCACCGGGAATCACCCTTTCTTTCCCAGGTTCGTTCATATCCAAGGGAGAAGGCAAAGCGGTATCTATGACCTTGAGCCACCGCTTCTCTTGCAGAGAAGGTATCTCAAAATCATGTGCCATCTGTTCCATATTGAGCATCACGTGCAAATCATCGTCATGTGACAGGCCCCAGATGGTAAAGGCAAGTATACGGCCATTGGGATCATGCCAATCTGGGGTGAACAGTTGGCGACCATGCCAGTCGATTTCCCTCACCCCATGCGCGTTTGGTCCATCTGTCAAGAAACGTTCGCGCCGCACGTTTGGATGACTCTTACGGAACGCGATCATCATTTTGAAGAACCTGAACATACCCGTGTGCTTCTCTACCAACTTCCAATCAAACCAACTGAGCTCATTATCCTGGCAATAGGCATTGTTATTGCCATGTTGCGTTCGTCTGACTTCATCACCGGCTAGGATCATTGGAACGCCTTGCGAAAGCATGAGTATAGCCACACAATTCTTGATCTGACGCTCGCGCAGGGCCCCAATTGCTGCATCATTCGTCTCCCCTTCAATGCCACAATTCCAACTCACATTCGCAGCAGTGCCATCCCGGTTGTCTTCACCGTTGGCCTCATTGTGCTTATGCTCGTAGGACACCAGATCATTCAGGGTGAAGCCATCATGACAGGTAATGAAATTGATACTGTTCATCGGCATATGCCCTGTTGTCTGGTAGAGATCCGCGCTGCCCGCAATGCGGGAAGCTACCACGCCTACTATCCCTGGCTCGCCTCTGACAAAGCGGCGGATATCGTCACGATATCGCCCGTTCCATTCGGCCCAGCGATAGCCAGGGAAGCTGCCAACCTGATAGAGACCTGCGGCATCCCAGGCCTCAGCAATCAGTTTTGCATCAGCCAGCACTTCATCTAACTCGATATACCATAGGACCGGCGGGTAGGGCAGGATTTTGCCATCACCACCACGGGCCAGGATCGATCCCTCATCGAGGCGGAAGCCATCCACATGCATTTCCTTTGCCCAAAACTCCAGGCAGTCTGTAATCAGCTTGACCACCAGCGGATGGTTGCACTTGAAGGTGTTCCCACAGCCAGAATAATTCACATACCGTTCTTTATTTGTAGGGTCGAGCACATAATAGATGCTATTGTCGATACCCTTGAAACTGATCGTAGGACCGAGATGATCGCCCTCACCGGTATGGTTAAAGACCACATCCAAAATCACTTCGATCCCAGCTTGATGGAGCGCCTTCACCATCTCCCGAAAGTCCCGCACCTGACTCCCTTTTTCAGGAGCAAGACAGTATGCAGGGTGTGGAGCAAAGTGAGCGACCGGGTCGTATCCCCAGACATTCTTGAGCGGCTTGCCATCGACCGGATTCAGAAAAGGGGTACCCTGCTCATCAAAAGCAAAGACCGGCAGCAGTTCAACTGCGGTGATTCCCAATTCCTGGAGATAGGGGATCTTCTCGACAATGCCAGCAAAGGTCCCCGGAGAGTGGCAGCCAGAGGAAGGCGACCTGGTAAATCCGCCCACATGCAGCTCATAAATGATGGTCTCGCTCATCGGCCTGTTGAGAGGACGATCACCCTCCCACTCAAACTCTGAGAGATCGACAACCATCCCACGCATACAGGTGCGCACATTGTCACTTGACCCAGAAGCGTCTGCGCGATTCCAGAGCGACGTGCTGATTCCTCTCGTATAGGGATCGAGAACCACCTTGTTCCTCTGAAAGCGATCTCCTGTTCGATGCACATCCACGTGTGGGCCACCAAGTCGATAAGCATACTGTATACCTGGTCTCAACCCACGCACGTAGACATGCCAGAAATGAAAGGTCCGATGCTGTATCGGATCCATCAAAATGACCTGGAAAGGTTCCGGAGCGTCGTGCTGGGCAAATAGCAGGAGTTCAACAGACGTCGCATGCTCTGAAAAGAGCGAGAAGTTCACCCCATGTTCATCTGGCACTGCCCCGAGTGGATGAGCAACTCCCGGCTCTATGTGATAGATATTCCTCGTCATTTCTCCTCGAATTGATCATATAATTGTTGACACAACGATCTGGTCAAGCTGTTGCTTCGTGACAGCACGGTAATGAGCCATCACACAAGAGTGAGAGCATGCAGTGAAACTAAGCAGCCACACATGCTTGAGGATGACAAGAAGAGATTCACTCGGTCTTCTTCCTCTCCTGAGACATGTATGTCAGGCACATCTGAAAGCCCGATCATCGATCTACTTCTCTACCACTCGACGTCAATGCTCTCAAGCGGCATTGACGCCCTTGAGGAAGAACGGAATTGTATCTACATGGCTTCGAAGATCGCCGTTATACCATGCCCACCGAGGGATGAACGGCCTCAACAATAATTCATGTACTTTCACTATGCAGTATAAAATGCTGACCTCACAATGCCATCACACCCAGATACTACATCGACACAAATCCATCACAATGGCTGAAAGAGTAGGGCGCTATAGTTCAACTCAGAATTGAGATTGTTATGTGATCTTCTTTCCTGACTAAGTGACGGTATTGTGATTTCGCGGTGTTACCTTCTTAGGAGAAGAAGATAAGTCAATGAGCACCATTCTTCCCATCTGGGGAAGAGAACGGTAATGTGGGACAACGAGAGGAGCTTTTCAGCCTACTTATACTGCGGGATCATCTTCCCAACTTGTTCAGGCATGCACCGCTGCTCCTCTTATGTGTCCCGCAGAGAGATATCGTCGTCAAGATAGTCACACTGAAAGAAGGAGAATTTACTATGCACGAAGCAGTCATTGTCAGCGCCGTCCGCACCCCCATCGGACGTGCCAACAAGGGCGCACTCAAAGATGTGCGTGCCGATGACCTGGCGGCTTTTGCCGTCACCGCAGCCCTCGAGCGCGTCCCACAGCTCGATCGTTCACTGATTGAGGATCTTATTCTGGGCTGTGCCTTCCCCGAAGGCGAGCAGGGCATGAACCTGGCTCGCCTGGTGGGCGCTCTGGCAGGCCTGCCCGAAACGGTGGGAGGCGTCACTGTCAATCGCTTCTGCGCCTCCAGTTTGCAAGCCGTCAACATGGCGGCGCAGAGCATTATGCTGGGCTATGGCGACGCCTTCGTCGCAGGCGGGGTCGAGAGCATGTCACGCGTTCCCATGATGGGCTTTAGTCCCAGCCTCAACCCACGCCTCATGAAGCACAAGGAGGGTGACGAGTATACCTCTCCCTATCCTCCTGCCGAACAGGAGTATGCGCTCTCTAGCTATATCCCGATGGGCGTCACCGCGGAAAACCTGGCGCGCCAGTATCAGATCAGCCGCCAGGCGCAGGATGCCTTTGCCTTGCGCAGCCATCAGAAAGCGGTCGCGGCCTCCGATAGCGGCCATTTCCAACGCGAGATCGTGCCGGTGACATTACCCGATGGCCGTGTGATGGAGATCGACGAGGGACCACGCCGTGAGACCTCCTTAGAGAAACTGGCGACGCTGGAACCCGCCTTCTCCAAGCACAACGGCACGGTCACGGCTGGCAACTCCAGCCCACTCAATGATGCGGCGGCGGCGGCCGTCTTGATGTCTGCCGAGAAGGCGCGTGACCTGGGGATCAAGCCCTTGGCTCGCGTCGTCTCGATGGCGGTTGCCGGTGTGCGACCCGATCTCATGGGCATTGGTCCTGTGCCCGCCATGCGCAAGGCGCTCAAGCGAGCAGGGTTGCAGTTGAGTGATATCGATATCATCGAGGTCAACGAGGCGTTCGCGGCCCAGACGCTCTCGGTGGTCCAGGTCATGGGCATCGATATCGAGAAGCTCAATCCTAACGGCGGTGCGCTGGCTCTGGGTCATCCGCTTGGCTGTAGTGGCGCGCGCATCATTGCGACGCTGCTCAATGAATTGCAAACAGAGAACAAGACACTGGGCATAGCCACCCTGTGTATCGGTGGTGGTCAGGGTCTGGCAACCATCATCGAGCGTCTCTCGTAGCACAGTTCATCGGGTGTCGGCGCAACAACTGCCTGGCGTGCTGGCACCAGCACGCCACGAGAGGCAGAAAGCACATGCATGAGATCATACTTAGTTGCATGGTCTCAACTGAAGTAATGTTGCGTAGACACATTTATCAATGAAACACCATGCAATTCGATAGAAAAGAAAGGGGAACTACCATGTCAGCATCGCTGATTGAACATACACCTTCCGCATATGACTACCCGTTACTCATAAAGCACCTGCTTCACACTCCGCTAGCGACGGCTCCAGACCAGGAAATTGTATACCGAGATATATGTCGCTATACCTACCGAACACTGCGCCAACGTATTAGCAGGTTGGCAAGTGGTCTAGCTGGACTAGGAGTCAAACCGGGCGATACGGTAGCAGTGATGGATTGGGACAGCTATCGCTATTTGGAGTGCTACTTCGCCATTCCAATGATGGGAGCTGTCTTACAAACCGTGAATATCCGCCTCTCCCCGGCACAGATTCTCTACACGCTCAATCATGCCAGGGCCGATGTCATCCTCTGTCACACCGATTTTTTGCCGATTCTCGACTCAATCAAGGATCGCCTGGAAACGGTAAAATTCTTTGTCGTGCTCAGCGATGGGGGCATTGATGCCCAGGGTCCGTCGCCATCAATCAAGTTCGCCGCTGAATACGAGGAACTACTGGCACGAAGTTCGGAAGACTTCGATTTTCCCGACTTTGACGAGAACACTCGCGCAACGACATTTTATACAACAGCTACGACAGGGGATCCGAAAGGGGTCTACTTTAGTCATCGGCAACTTGTATTACATACACTAGCTACGCTAGGATCGATAGCAAGCCCTGCTGAGCGTCAGTGCTTCCATCGAGGCGATGTCTACATGCCAATTACCCCAATGTTTCACGTGCATGCCTGGGGCTTTCCCTATGTGGCAACAGCCATGGGCACCAAGCAGGTCTATCCAGGCCGCTACATGCCCGATACGTTGTTGTCCTTGATTAAACAGGAAAAAGTCACCTTCTCCCATTGTGTACCAACCATTCTGCACATGCTCCTGACGAGTCCAGGGGCCAGCGATATTGATTGGTCTGGGTGGAAGGTAGTCATCGGCGGTTCAGCCTTGCCAAAGGGCCTGGCGAAGATGGCTCTGGACAAGGGAATCGACATCTTCGGGGGCTACGGTCTGTCAGAGACTTGCCCGGTCTTGTCGATTGCCCAACTGAAACCCAGCTTGACCGAACTGGACGCAGACATACAACTAGAATACCTGACCAAGGCAGGTATGCCGATCCAGCTAGTAGACTTGCATATAGTGGATGAGCACATGCAAGATGTTCCCCACGATGGCAAGACAAGCGGTGAAGTAGTTGTCCGCGCTCCATGGCTCACACAAGGCTACCTGTATGACCCAACCAATTCAGAAGATCTTTGGCGCGGCGGCTATATGCACACCAAAGATATCGGGACTATCGATCCTGAAGGCTATCTGCTCATTACTGATCGTATCAAAGACGTTATCAAGAGTGGGGGCGAATGGATTTCTTCTCTTGCGATCGAAGACATCATCTCTCAGCACCCAGGAGTAAGCGAGGTAGCGGTCATTGCAATACCAGACCCCAAATGGGGTGAGCGCCCACTGGCGTTGATCGTGTTGAAGGAGGAGAGCAAAAATAAAGTTACAGAGGAACACATTCAAGCTCATGTCAAAGTTTGGGCAGAGCAGGGTGTTATCTCAAAATGGGCCGTGCCTCGAGGTCCAATTCGTGGACAAACTGGAGAAGACCAGCGTTGGAAAGCTAGATAAGAAGGTAATGCGCCAGGCGCATAGCTAGGAGGATATGCCTGAACGCATTCGTATGAGACCATACAAAACCAGATAAGACTTGGTTTTGTATGGTCTCATACGGTTTTTACTTCCCTCAAATGAAGCACTTAATTATGAATTTCACGCGCTGAATATTTCCCTAAAGCCTCAATCACATTGACTGTGATACAATTGTGAGCAGATATTGTTCAATACCCCTTGACACATTCAGCATATAAGTGTAAAATGCATATAGATGCTAAATCATTAATCTGATGGGTGCGATATGACAGAGGAAAACAGAGACAACGGAAGATACAACTCGGCGAATGAAGCCTGGTCGAAGAACTGGTTAGTGCCTGTCCTTCTCTTGATGCTGAGGCAATGGAGTTCCTACGGCTATGAATTAATGGAGAAGATGTCACACTTTGGATTAGCTGCCATGAACCCTGGCACATTCTACCGCACGTTACGGCAGATGGAAAAAGATGGGATGGTGCGTTCCAGTTGGGATACCTCTGAGGGCGGGCCAGCCCGCCGTGTGTACTCCATCACGGATGCTGGTGAAGCTTATCTAAACTACTGGGCACAGTCTCTGAATCAATATCAGAGGATGATGGATACGTTCTTCCGGATCTATACTGGTCAACCCACTCCGAGGGAAAAACACTCCGAGGGTGAAAAAGGATCAGGTGTAACCAGGGAGGAATAAGCATCTGAAGCGTTGTGAACCAGATCCAGGCTGGCGAGTCCTGGCTTGTTGATCAGGTCGGGAATGATGAGAACTGATTGTAAGAGAGTTGTGCAGGCAACTGCACGCATGAAAGGGAGATAAGATCATGGTGAAGTATGAGGATACAGTCAGCGAGGCAACAGAGGAACTGAGCGAGTCAGTACGCGAAGCGAACCGGGTGATTGCCGAGAGCGCTGTTGCGGCTCAAGAGCGAAATTGGAAATTTGCTCAGAGCATCTTTGAAGATGAGGTAGAGCTGTTCAAGAGCCATGCAGAGGGCACTCGCACCGTGATGGAGACGCTCATGGGAGCGTCTGAAAAGGGCCAGCCGCTCTTCCAGTCAGTGACTGAGAGTATGGTAGCGGCTCAAGAGCGCAATGTCCAGTTTGTCCAGGGCGTTCTCGAGAATGGAACCGAGGTGCTCAGAAGTCACGTAGAGGGCACGCGCACACTGATGCACACCCTGACCGAGCAATCTCACAAGCAGCGGGAGGCGTTCTCTGTGCTCGCACGTGGGACGTGGGATGCCTATAGGGGCTTCTTCCCCTCCCCGTTCCGCTATTACGAGAGCGCAATGGAAACTGTCGAGTCAATAGTTGCTCAGGGAGTAGATACCTCTCATAAGATGGCTCGTCAGGGTATGGGAACAGCCGAAAAGGCTACCCATCATGAAAGGCAGGCAGTCCATACAGCTACTAAGTAAAGTTGTATCCAACGATCTTGCCAGCAAGGGAGGTCGGAGCATCAGCCCCGACCTCCCTTACTGTGAGTTACTATTTAGTTGAGATTAGGTGCGAGTAGTTACAATTTTTATTGTGATTCTTTAGTGATGCTCATTTGGTTCTCTGTGATGCCTTTGTGATAAGACAAGAGTATCCTTCTTCCGAAGTGTAGGTGTTATTTCGTAGTTTTTTGTGTACTAGTTATCGATCACAAGGGATTGCGCTACTACAAATGGAAAGGAGTTACAAATGGGATCATTGGATGGAGCAGTTGTTGTAATCACAGGATCATCCAGGGGCATTGGTCGTGCTATTGCGGAAGAACTTGGTCAATCTGGAGCCAAAGTGATAGTGAACTATCACCAAAGTAGGGAGGCTGCCGAAGATGTGGTAGCCCATTTAAAGCAAAGTGGTTCAGAGTCGGTCGCGATTCAGGCCGATGTATCAGATCCAGCGCAGGCCGTCAGGCTCATCGATGAGACCTTACAGAGGTTTGGTAGGATAGACGTGCTGGTCAATAATGCTGCTATCAACATTGACCGCACGATGAAAAATCTTTCCACAGATGACTGGGATACGGTCATTAAGGCTGACTTGAGCAGTTACTTCTACACAGTGAGAGCAACGATCCCTCACTTCATGCAGCAGAAGAGCGGCAAAATCATTAACATTAGCTCCATGAATGCCGAATTGGGCAGCTTCGGCCAGGCCAATTATTCTGCCGCCAAAGCTGGCATCATTGGTTTCACGAAAACGGCAGCCATTGAACTGGCTCGCTACAACGTAACAGTCAACGCTATTTGTCCCGGGTACGTAGCAACAGAGATGTACGAGGCGATTCCAGCCAAGGCAAAGGAGGCGATCCTGGCTCGGATACCCCTCGGTCGGGCCGGCACACCTCAAGAGGTAGCCCGTGCTGTACACTACCTCATCGTCGATGGTGATTATTATACCGGCGAAACCCTCAATATGAATGGTGGAGCTTATATGCAGTAATCGTTCTGAGTAGCACCAATCCGTCCCGCCAACAACGGTGAGGCATGTGCTGCTTCGCAGTCAGGCGGAACGCAAAAGAAGCAGAGCAGAAGGAGAAAAAAGAACATGGCACAACCTGAAGTCGTCGTCTTGAGCGGCGTGCGCACCGCCATTGGAGACTTTGGCGGAGGTTTAAAGGACAAACCTCCTACCGAATTGGGAGCTGCAGTCGTCCGTGAGTCAATAAAGCGGGCGGGAATTGCCCCAGCAGACGTGGAGCATGTGGTTTTCGGAAATGTGATTCACACCGACGTTCATGACATGTATCTTGCTCGAGTGGCCGCTGTGAACGGCGGCATTCCCGTCGAGACACCCGCTTTAACACTCAACCGTCTTTGTGGGAGTGGCTTGCAAGCCATTGTTTCAGCAGCCCAGACCATTTATATGGGGGATACTACAGTGGCTATCGGTGGCGGAGCGGAAGTGATGAGCCGCAGCCAATATTGGCTCCCGGGAGCACGCTGGGGACAGCGCATGGGTGATGGGAAGTTGATTGACTCAATGCTTGGAGGTCTTAGTGATCCTTTTGATGATTGCCACATGGGCGTCACCGCTGAAAACGTCGCAGAGAAATGGGGCATCACCCGCCAGGCACAGGATGAGTTAGCACTCCAGAGTCACCAGCGTGCGGCAGCAGCTATCGCCGCGGGGTATTTCAAGGAGCAAATCTTGCCGATTGAAAGCAAGGTCAAAGGCCAGACAGTGGTCTTCGACACTGACGAGCATGTCAAGGCAGATACGTCCTTGGAGAAGCTGGCGAAATTGCGCCCGGCATTCAAAGGTGACGGAACTGTGACCGCAGGCAATGCCTCAGGTATCAACGACGCCGCAGCAGCAGTTGTGTTGATGGAAGCCAATGAAGCACAGCAACGTGGATTGCATCCATTAGGGCGCCTGGTAGCCTACGCACATTCCGGTGTCGATCCGAAATACATGGGCATCGGACCAGTCCCAGCCGTGCGCAAGGTGCTCGAACGAGCCAATCTGGCCATCAAAGACATGGATGTGATTGAACTCAATGAAGCCTTTGCAGCTCAAGCGCTGGCAGTCATGCGAGATTTGGACTTGCCGCCCGATCGCACAAACCCGAACGGCAGTGGCATCTCGCTTGGTCATCCTATTAGTGCGACTGGGTGCATCTTAACGGTGAAGGCTTTGTACGAACTCCGGCGCATCTAAGGGCAGGTACGCACTTGTCACCATGTGTATCGGAGGAGGTCAGGGCATCGCTGCCATCTTTGAAGCCTTGTAAGCACAAATGCGACTCTTCCACACTGGATGCCAATTAACGCTAATAAAATTGGTATCCAGTGGTACAACAAGAATGCCGTCTACTGTGATTGATATTGGTGTAGCGGATGATCATCAGAGATATACTTAATGGTCATTCAATACATGTGGGGATACTTCGTTGCACTGTCGGTTATCGAGATCATTCAAATGCGGTCCAACCTGCTTCGACCATTGTCACTCTTGAAAGAAAAGCTAATTTGAAGGAAAGGAACCACTATATACAATGAGCAATGAACCAGAATCCACCAATCCACTTGATCCATTTGAAACTATGAATACTATGTGGGAAGCCAACTTGAAAAACTGGAAATCGATGCGGGATACCAGCATGGAGAGTTGGTCCAAGATGATGATTGACATGGTCAATTCAGACGAGTACAGTCAGGCAACAGGGCAATGGTTAGATAGCTATCTGACCATGTCACAGCCAATGAAGCGAATTATCGACATGACTATGACCCAGGTACTGACTGGATTAAATATGCCGATGCGCTCTGATGTGACAAGTTTGGCTGAGCGCTTGACTAA
This sequence comes from uncultured Chloroflexia bacterium, assembly GCA_963702765.1. Lineage (GTDB taxonomy): Bacteria > Chloroflexota > Ktedonobacteria > Ktedonobacterales > Ktedonobacteraceae > DATMNR01. Next base: position 71,260 of record CAVPEB010000030.1, on the reverse strand, counting down.
CATTGAGATGCGTATGGACGATCAGGATGCCAAACTCGATGACATCCTACACACCATGCAGGCTCTCTCTGCTTCAAACCATGCTGCTGACATACCAGCAACGACTCACACCCGTCCTAATAATGGCGGTAATGGCGCTCACGCTTCTGGTGAAACGCGTGCAGCCAAAATGAAAGGCAAAAACGCTGGCGTATCTAGCACTTCGCAAGCAGATACGGCGCAACACAAAGCAAAAGGGGAACATTAATGGCTTCATCACACTTACCCTCAACACCAGAAGATCTACAGAGCGAACTGCAACAGATAGAGGAGAACTACCGAACCTTATTGAAGGTCACGACCAGCCGAGCCTTGGTTGCCCAGACACCGAAACAGGTAATCTGGACACTGAACAAAGCCAGGCTGTACCGCTACATTCCCGTTGTACCTGCCGAGCAGCGGCACAAGGTTCCCTTATTGCTCGTCTTTGCACTCATGAACAAACCATATATACTCGATCTGCGGCCAGGCTATAGTTTTATCGAGTACATGGTCAAGCAAGGCTATGATGTCTACCTGCTCGACTGGGGAATACCTGGTCTTGAGGACAAAGATCTGAAATTCGATGATTATGTGTTGGATTACCTCACACGCGTCGTTCGCAAAGTGAAAGCCGTCTCGGGAAGCCAGGAGTTCAGCATGTTGGGCTGGTGCATTGGCGCGATCCTTTCGACGATCTATGCCTCCCTTCGACCAGATGATGGTCTCAAAAACCTCCTGCTTCTGACAGCACCTCTGGATTTCACGGATAAGAAGGCTGGAGGCTTTGTACGCTGGGTCAACGATAAAAGTTTTGATCCCGGTAAAATTGTTACCGCTTTCGGTAATGTACCAGGCGAGATGATTGACTATGGTGCTAAGGCACTTAAGCCGGTCGAAAACTATATTGGTTCCTACTTAACACTGTGGGACAACTTGGATAACCCTCGTATTGTTAAATCATGGCACGCCATGAATACCTGGGTCACCGATCTCATACCAATGGCTGGTGCAACCTACCTGCAGCTTATCAAGGAACTTTACCAGGAGAACCGACTAATTCAAGGCAAGATGGTCATTCGTGGTGAACGAGTAGACCTCAGCCGTATACGCGCCAACCTGCTTAATGTGATCGCACTGGGTGATCATATTTCGCCGCCATGCCAATCAGAGAGCATTATGACAAAGGTCAGCAGCGAGGATCAGCTCCTATTGAAGGTAAAGGGAGGACACATTGGTATGATGGCAGGAAGTGGGGCGCTGAAATTTACCTGGCCGCATATTGACTCCTGGCTTTCAGAACGCTCAGAGTGACAAAAATATGGCTCAAAAACAGGAGCTTTCAGTCATATGGCAATAACTATTCACTCGCAAAAAGGACTTGTCGTTACCTTTTACAAGCCCTTTTTGCTTACTATTTAATCTAGTATGGGACCCTTTTTACTCGGCCAATATCCACTCTATCATCACTCAAGACTCCTCTTGTGTATCATTTAAATTTCAGGTTATACTTTACGAAGAACAGATGAGATAATGTGCCCTTTCGGATTAGAGAGCCTAAATAAGAGGTCTCATATATGAACACAGCGTTTCACACCAAATCGCCTTTTGCATCCACACTACCAGGCCGCTACTATTATGACCCCTCCACATACGCTCAAGAACAAGAACGCATCTTTAGCAAAATGTGGGTCTATGCTTGCCGTGCTGATAAACTGAATGCACCAGGCTCTTATCAAGTAGTCACACTTGCAGACGAAAGCATCATTATTGTTCGCGATAAGAATAGCGGATTACAGGCTTTTCTAAATGTCTGCCGTCATAGGGGAGCTCGTTTATGTAATCAGCAGTCAGGGCAACTGAAAGGCTCAATCCAATGTCACTACCACGCATGGACGTATGGACTGGATGGTCAACTCATTGGAGCGCCTAATATTCTTCGTGAATCAGAGTTTGACCGCAATGCTTTTGGCCTCATACCTGTCGCTTTGAAGGTCTGGGAGGGGCTTATCTGGCTCAATCTTTCTGAAGACCTTCCATCCTTTGACGACCAGATCAATGATCCTGCTGTGCAAGGCTTTGCTGGTACGGCACCATTTGAACGCTACAATTTAGGTCAACTCAAAGTTGGTAAATCAATTTCTTACGATGTTCATGCCAACTGGAAATTAGTGCTTGAGAACACCCTTGAATGTTATCATTGTGGCCCAATGCACCCGGAACTTTGTGATCTCCTTCCAGCATTCCGTGCCTCATGGATTGATTTCAATGGCGAAGGCACCGAATTAGCCGAGAATATTGAAGCATTCACAATTACAGGCAAAGCCAGTCGTCCACCTCTTCCAGACCTCCTTCCCGAAGACCTACGCCGCTACTACGGAATCTTACTCATGCCCAATGTGTTCTTAAATTTATTGAGCGACCACGCTGTCATCGACACCTTCTTCCCACTGGGGCCAGAGCTTACTCGTGTTACTTGTGACTGGTTATTCGATCCTGAAGAAATGAGTAAGCCAGATTTTGATCCAATGGATGTCGTCGAAGTACTCCATCTCGTCAACTTACAAGATTGGGAAGTATGTGAGATGACCCAAAAAAGCATGGCTTCCCGTGCTTTTGAACACGGTGGCATATATACATCTCTAGAACAACACATTCGCGGGCTTGTGGACTACATTTTGGAGAAGCTTGAATCCTAACAAGTCAGTCAATAATACCTTCTCAGAGTTGGCTCAAAGCGAGGCACAACTAACGTACTATCCAAAAGTCGCAGAACATTATGTACTTTGCCAGGTATCCTGTGGGCATCCACAGCGCGATTTGCTCTTTACGAAAGTGGCGTTTATGAACGCTTCAGGGTCTTAGAGTTGACCGGTAGCTGATCTCGTTGATAGCTTTACCTTTTTTACGGAGATTGTAATATTCAATACAACGCCAGCAAGTCTCCTGGTAACTTTCTGCATAAGTTGTGGATGACGTCGAGGCAACCGAGAGAGCATTCGCTGCTGTTCTGCCTCCTGTAAAAGCTCTTGATGATGAGATTGGGCCAGCTTATCATAAAGGTAAGGATTGAACATTTGGTTTGGTTCCTTTCATTCTGCTTTTAGACATTTGTTTTTATATTTTTATTTCATTGAGTTATTCATCCCTAGCTCAGGTATACATCAAAAAGAGGTATGATGCAGTCACGTAGATCATAAAATTGCAGTGATAGACTTCATACATTTGTTTTCATGTTATCAAACTGAACTGCCTTTTCTACCGAGAAAGTGAACATCCTTTACAATGAAAGTCATTGACTTTATGTTTTGAGGATTTTATACTTTTGGCTGTAGGCCGCATGATTTGACGACGCTAGTGGCTATTTCTTATGCTTGAGTTTATCGTGAGATACTCCGTGAAGCTCGATGACACAATCAATGCGGGAAGAATAATTCTCGCACAAGGTATCAAAGTTAAGAATGTGATCATTCTCTCTCGTCCAAACAAAATACTATAACTATTGCAATTGGAAATGTTGACATGCAAAAAAGTAAGAACATTTGGAGGAAAGTATTAGACGTAATACGACCTCGCAGATTTTCCATAAGGCGGGCCCTTTTGGAGATAGTTGGTTTTGCGATTACGCTACAGGCTATAGTAGTTATCATCCTGGAAGTCATATCCTTGTTACGCAGGCAAAACAGGCATCAAGGACCATTTCCACATCTATTTCCGGAAGAAGTGGTAATTGGGAAGAATACTGTTCAAATTTATGATTATGGACATGATTTGTACGCATCAATGCTACAAGCCATTGATGCTGCGCAAAAGAATATTTATCTTGAAACCTATATATGGAAAGATGACCAGATAGGCCAGCAGTTTAAGCAGAAACTCATATGCAAAGCTAACCAGGGTGTGGAGGTTTATGTGACTTTTGATAGTTTTGCCAATACGGTAGTACCCCATAAATTTAAGGTCTTTCCTGAAAATATTCATGTGCTTAAATACCAGTCTTTTAATCGACCATGGTATATTTTCGATCCTCGTCGCTACGCTTTAGATCACCGGAAGTTACTTGTTGTTGATGATTCAATTGGCTTTATAGGTGGTTTTAATCTGGGAAGCCTCTACGAAACAAGCTGGAGAGATACACATCTTCGCATGAATGGTCCAGCTACTGCCCATCTTGCTCAATCATTCATCGACTTTTGGAATCAACATACTCCTGATCAGGATCATATTTCACTGCACTACCCCAGGAGTTTCGATCCTCTCATCAATCTCCGTGGCACAAGTGCATTACGCTTGACATTTCCAATCCGCGATATGTACATCGAAGCCATTGATAAAGCAGAACACTCTATTCTACTCACTAATGCTTACTTCGTTCCTGATCGGGTTTTATTAGGCGCTCTTAAAGCTGCTGCAAAGCGTGGCGTGAATGTTGAGATACTCGTGCCATGGATTTCAAATCATGTTGTCGTTGATTGGTTAACACGAGGCCATTTCTCAGAATGCCTCAAAGCTGGCATTCGGGTATTTGGCTATCACAATATGCTGCATGCTAAAACTTGCACAATTGATGGGGAATGGTCAACCATAGGAACCGCCAACCTTGATCGGCTTAGTTCTGTTGGTAATTACGAGATAAATGTAGAAGTCTACAGCAAAAAACTTGCCAATCAAATGGAAGAGCTTTTTGAATGTGACAAATCTAATTCATTTGAATTGGCCCTTGCACAATGGCTAAAACGCCCCTGGTATGCCAATTTGAGCGAAAAGATTCTATCACCCTTACGAGCACTTTTATAGCATGCAATTGGTCAATTCAAACCACCGACCAATAGACTTCAATGATCTTCGACAGGATTCAAAAATGCTCGCACTGTTTGCATGTACAATTCAGGTTCTTCTACATGTGACAAATGAGAGCTATTCTCGAAAATAACCCATTCAGAATCGGCAATGCCTCTATGTAATACTTCATTGATCATCGGTGTTGACTCATCGTATCTACCCGAAAGGATCAAAGTGGGAATGTGTATCTCAGACAGCCGATCAGTGCGATCCCAATCTTTAATTACACCAATCACATGAAACTCGCTAGGACCATTCATGTAATTGTAAACAAATCCCATATTATCAAATGTGCGCTGGACGAATTCGGGCATTGGACTGACTCGACAGACATGTCTGAGATAAAACACTTCCATGGCCTGACTATATTCCAGATCAGCAGTTGTTCCTTCCATTTCATGTCGCAAAAGGGTAGCATTGACCTCAGGTGGTAGCTCTGCCCTCAAACGATTCGCCTCAGCTACCCACATTGGTATGCTGGATGTAGTATTAGAAAGTATCAGGCTAATTAGACCCGATGGTTGTCTCAAAGCATACTCAATAGCCAGCATACCTCCCCAGGACTGGCCAAGGATATGCACGCGTTCAAGCCCTAGCTCCTGACGAATGATTCCTACTTCATCTGCAAATCGTGAGACCTGGTACAGTGAAGGATCATCTGGCTGGTCAGAGCGACCGCAGCCCAATTGGTCATAAAATATTACCTTTTGTGTCTGAGAAGCCAGGGCCTCCAAATTTTCTAAATAGTCGTGGGGAGCGCCAGGACCACCATGCAAAATGAGTAAAGGAATCCTTTCCTGGTCACTCCCACCACCGATACTTTTATACCAGACTCTAAATCTATCTACTGGCACGTATCCCTCTTGCTCGTGCAAACTCACGAATCACCTCTTAGTTGCTATGGTTTCAACATCAATACTTGATGATACCGTATTGGACTTTCATGAGCAAGATTCGCTGCACAGACTGATTAATACGATCTATGGTCAACTTACCCTGCTGGATAGCCCGCTTTAGGGCTGCCACTACATCTGCAACCTGACTAGCACTATACGGACCCTCAACCAGGTCATCACCTGCAATTATGGAAAGTACTGCTGCCTGACTCAACGACCATCTATCGCTTATACCTTGCATATAGAGACCATCAGTGATGACAACACCATCGTATCCTAATTGATTGCGAAGGAGGTCGCTGATAGTCTTTTGAGAAAGTTCGGATGGCAGTGTCGGATCAATTGCTGGTATCAGTACATCTGTAGACATAATCATCGCTGGATGATATTTCTGAATCATCAATTTATAAGGAGCAAGATCTATTTTCTCCAAATCAGCCAGGCTCCTATTGACTATTGGTAATCCAGCATGTGGATCGGATGTTACAGCTCCCAGCCCGGGGAAATGTTTTAGACAGCCTATGATGTTATTCTGCTGCAATCCATTTAAATATGCTCCTGCATATGTTGCGACTGTGTTAGGGTCGCTCCCAAACATACGTGATTCTAGAACAGGTGGATTAACAGTATGCACATCGACAACTGGCGCAAGATCAGTATTTATTCCTAATTGTTGCATCCACTGAGCAGCCTGTGCACCCTGGCTATAAGCATACTTTGGATTTCCCGATGCAGCCATTTCGGCTGCCGAAGGTAAATAGCCATGGAACACATACAGCCTGTTCACCAGACCACCTTCCTGATCAGTGCCAATCAGCAAAGGAATATGAGCATCGCTCATTGATTGTTGTGAAAAACTCGCAACGTTACTAATATTGTTATAAGGCGGATCAAAATTATGATTGCTCTCCTGATACAAAAAACCACCAACATATTGCTTTGCTATCATATATTGAAGTTCTGTACCGGTATAACTATTCCCAAGATACTCCACAATAAGAAGCTGGCCTAGTTTCTGATCAAGCGTCATTCCAGCCATCATCTGTTGAACTTTTGCAAGTTGAACCTTGAGTGGGCTTTCAATATTGTTATCCGTCCTTATACCAGACGGAGACGCAGTAATTAAAGCTTTGGGAAGCGTCGATGTTGGATGATTAACGGGTGGAGCGTCAAATACGCTTAATGGATTTGCACAACTTGAGAAAAAGAGCAACACATAACATAGCACAAGCATCAAAACGGCTTGATTTGGTTTGCCAATTGTGAATTTGCTTCGCCAAATCAAATACCTGTTCGGCTTTAGCATGCTAAAGTCTCCTAGCAATGTAAGCATTCATATTGTCAATTTCACATAAACGAGTAAAGGTTTCTCCTAAAAAAGAACGTCAGAAAGCTATACGAGTAACGTAGATTACGTTTTCGGCTAGTTTCTCCAGGTTCTGTCTGTTCATCTCACACTCTTTGTGATCTCAACTCGAAATATGCTATACTCATCAGCGATGTGAAAATGAACCACATCCAATGGATCATTCTCATTACTTTCATTCGGATCTCCCGTTGCTTCCAGTATTTTTCAGATGATCTTAGCGTAAATCTAACCCACGGGTAAGTCTCAAATAAACTTTTAGTAGAAAAGAGTATTCTTAGAATGAGTGCATCCCACTTACCTGGTGAATTAGGTAATGATCAACGATCTAGGAAAATCAACAAACGTCTTGTACTCGTGTTAATGCTGAGTGCTATTCTGATTTTGTTCGGCTCGATTCCGCTCACAAGCCTGTCATATTGGGGAAAGTCTACAGCTCCATTACATCCAAAAACGAATGTAGCTTTACAGAGCGTTAAAAGAGTACCTACGCATACACCGACCCCAATCCCCTCGCAAATAATAGTGCATGCTCCAATGTTAAACTACCCTCTTTTCAACGGGAATACTCATATTCGAGAAATCGCCCTAACCTTTGACGACGGACCCAATCCATACTATACACCTCAAGTTCTTGCTGTTCTACAACAATTTGGAGTGAAGGCAACGTTTTTCGATGTTGGATACCTGGTTGCAGATTACCCTAATATAGTCCGTCAGGAGTACCATCAGGGTAATATAGTAGCTAACCATAGTTGGTCACATCCAGTACTAACCTATTTTTCAGCACAGGGGATAAAGTCACAACTAACTTCCACTACCAATATTATTCAAGCTACAATAGGAGTCAGACCATCCTTTTTTCGTCCACCTTATGGAGCAATAAACAACACTGTCTTAGCTCAAGCCAGAAATCTTCACTATACAACTGTTATGTGGGATGGATCTGCCGAAGACTGGAACTTACCAGGAGTGAATGTCATTGTTAGCAAAACTCTCTATTATGCTCGAAATGGCGCCATTCTTCTTTTACACGATGGAGGTGGAAATCGTGCGGAAACAGTAGCAGCATTACCCATTATCATTAATGCTTTAAAAAGTCGTGGCTTCAGATTTGTTACGATACAGCAATTAGTTGATGATTTAGTGCCACATTCATCATAACTGGCTAGGAACAATTGGCTTGATCAAACCAATTAACAATCTGCACATCCCAATAATTACTACTATTACCCCTACCCCCACAATGAAACCCCCGATAGTATATTCACCAGAGTGGATGAAAAGACCTGTTCCAATGAGCACAACACCAACAAGCATAACTATCAAACCACTAGGAGCAAATTTGCGCATTTTTCGTTCCGTTGCTGCCTCCAAAATTTCTGGATGCTCAACCATCTCTCTTTTCATAAGCTCTTCTGGATCAGCCTGCACATTTACTTCTGGCTGTTCTTCAATCAATTCGCCTTCACTGTCTAACATAGAAAGACTCCTTATCACGCGCTGAGACAACAAACTACCTTACTCTTTTACACGTAAAGCACGGCAACTTGGATACTCTCGCTCTTTGGTAGAGTAGTAATGTTTAACTTGCTGACGATGGAATAAAGTCATTAAAATGGTGATTGGGATGCTTAAACAATTTACTGTTTACGAGCTATTAACTCTTGTGCGATATAGCTCGCAACTGAGGATGCTGTCGAACCAGGCCCAAATCCGGCGTCATAGCCAAGTTCTTTCGCAAAAGTATTCGAGATGCGTGGCCCACCCACGATAAAAAGATAGCGTTGCCGCACACCTTCAGCCTCGGCCAATTCAATTAACTTGGTCAAATTATGGATATGCACATTTTTCTGCGTCACTACTTGTGAAACGAGTATAGCCTCCGCTCTTTCTTGTTCGGCGCGTCTTAATAAAGCTTCGCAGGAAACTTGCGCTCCTAAATTCAATGCACGAAATGTTGGAAAACGTTCAAGACCATAGTTTCCTGCAAATCCTTTTGCGTTGAATATGGCATCGATACCTACAGTATGTGCATCACTTTCGATGGCTGCTCCTATTACAACTACTTGCCGACCTAGGTGTTTCTCAATTAACTCATTGATTTCATGGAAATCTAACTCGTCATGGGCAAGATCATCCACAAGAATGTGTTCTGGATCAATTGTATGCACACAAGCCCCATAGATAACAAAGAATGTAAACTCCTTATCGATGCTTTCTGCATGTGCTACCAAGGGATTGCTCATACCCATGAGCATGGCATAGCGTCGTGCAACTTCGCGCGTACGAGCGTTCAATGCGAGGGGAAGTGTGAAAGACACTTGCACTATCCCATCGTTAACTGTATCACCATAGGGCCTGATATGCATTCCTGTTTACCTCTGAATAACTCGATTTTTTACGTGTTAGTCCTGCGAAATCTTCTACGGCGTTGGGGTTGGAGTCACTGGTGTACATGCCCCTGAAGGTGTAACTGCTTGCGAAGAGATTGTATTGGGACTTGTGGATGTTACCTGTCCAGCGCCTGGAAAAGCTCCGTTCAATTCCAAAGTTCCGGAAGCGGGAAATTTATACTGCATACTTGTTTCTCCTGGGCTGAATTGTACAACTCCTGTCTTAGTAGTGCGTCCACCATCTGTCGTATATGTAAATTGTACTGCGCCTCCCGGCCCTTTAGGTAAAACATTAAATGTAGCTGTATAAGTAACTGTGAGTTGCGTACCACAAGACTTTCCTGAAATCGAAAGAGGATCGACCGCCATATTAATAGTTGTTACCTGAAATGGTACCGATGTTGGTGTCGGGGTCGGAGTTGTGCCAGGCGTTGCTGTGGGTGTAGATGTCGGGGTAACTCCTGGCGTTGGCGTGGTCGCAGTTGAATTATTGTTTCTTTGTCCCAAAACAAAAAATAAACCACCGACCAGTATTAGTAATAATACGACAGCAACTACAAGCCCAATTATCAGGCTAATACTTAACCCCTGCCTGGTATCTGACTCAGGGGTTTGAGGTGGTACTCCAACCTGACCTGGCGTTTGCTGGTCATATCCACCTGCACCATATTGTGCTTGTTGAGGTGGCTGAACATACCCCTGGCCTTGGGGAGGATAAGGCGCTTGTTGTTGTGGGGGAGGCAAAATGACAGGTTGTTGTGGCTGAACTTCATAAGGTTCCGTCTGCCCAGAAGCATTTGCTTGATCAGGCGGAAATGGCTCAAACTCACCTGGCTTTTGAATCACCTGATCAACATATGGAACTCCGCAGCGTGGGCAATGTGTTTCACCAGGAGCCAATGTTGCTCCACAATTCTGACAGATTCGATACTGACTACTCATGACAATTTTCTCCTACAATGATTATTTAAAAGTATCTTAAATAGAGCGAAAAGCTCCAGCTATTCAATTGAATTGTACCATGGCACATCCGGAATATATTCACACTCCCATACTCTAATAGTTGCCAAGCCCATACCCAAATGTTGCATTTGGCCTGGGAGCTCAACATTAAGCTACGTCCGTTGAAGTCGGTGTGTCATCCCACAAACCCAACTGGACGGCAGGTTGGACTATGGCCAACCCATACTTCTGCTTACACGCTTCATGCCGTCTTAGCAGCAATGCTTTGATCTGGCCCTTATTTCGACAGGCAGCCAGTTCCTGATCTCCCCAGCGCGAAGCCAAATTCAGCGAAGCATTGTGATCGGCGTGATCCTGATAGCCACAGTACACACAGCAGAACGTCTGCTGGCTCACGCGATTCGCTCAATTCACATAATGGCAACGCGAGCATTCCTGAGAGGAATAGGCGGCTTTGACAGTGTTGGCGGCCATACCTCGTTTGGCAGTGGCCCATTTGATCTGCTCCGGCATGTGCGCCAGGTTGGAGGCGTAGAGATACGCGTTCATGGAGCGAGCCTTAAAGCGCATGCTAGCAACTGAGAGTTCCTCGTACACGATACGGGCTGCAGGATGATCCTTGATCATCAAAGCGACGGCTCGATTGATCTCCTGCCTCACGTGACGGGACAAACGTTGACCGGTCACACTGCTCGTCGAAGGGAGTTTCGCCACGCCCTTCTTCTTGAGACAAGCGCGCAATTTAGCCTTATGTCGGCGTTTCTCCCGATCACGCTTGTGGCGCCGGGCGAGTGTGCCATGAAAAGTCCCATACTGCTTGCCGGTGGAGGTCGTCAGAAAGTTGGCAATGCCGACATCGACCCCAACGCAAGGAGCGTCTTTCTCAGTCTGAAGAGCAACGACCTCATCAAATGAGAGGGTCAGCCACCAGCAGCCGTTCTGTTTGCACAGCGTGGTTGATGTGTTGAGTTTTTTCCCTGTGAGTGCTTGTGTGTGATATGCGGCGAACTTGACTGGAATCCGCAGGGGATGGCCTTTGTCCAGTGTTGAAATGCGGAGCCAATACTCGAAGGTCGAGTTCTCCGACGGCTCAAGGACCACGACGTTGGCAGTGGCCAGGATGCAAGGAACGCGCAGTTCGGGAACATTCCATTCATGCCAGACGGGTTCTTTTCTCTTCGGGCCATGGGGGATGCCGTTTTCTTCTGCTTTGGCGATGGCCTGGGCGTAATCCGCCAGATCTTCCAGATAGGCATCAAAGGCAGCTTGCCGGTTGGTGCGCCAGGATGTGGCGATCCCTGCTGCTTGTTGCATCGCGACCCGTTGCCAGCGATCAGATAACTTGCTTGCAAATACCGGGGGCGCATAGCCATCAGGCATGTCGTCGGTCGTACACCACAGCGTCACATACTGCTGACAAAGCGCCTGATAAACCACCACGAGCTGATCCAACGCATCCAGCTTTCCAGGGTTAGCCTCACTCAGACGGATATGCGGCACAGCACAGGTAATGGTCTGCTTTGACTTCTGCTTGCGTGTGCGCTTTTTCTTCTCTTCGTCATATTGTGGTTGGGGGATCTTCTTGACCATGTGATCCATGTTCCTGCAAAATAGCGAGTACTTGCTCGGTTTTCCGTTTGGCTCGTCTACGACCATACAGTCGCGAGACAAATGAGGTGATAATGCTCACCAGGTCGCTCATCAGCTCTTCTTCAGCCGTTTGTGCTGTATTGACCACCACCAGTTCTCTCCGTTGTACCGCTAAGAGTGTTTGGATGTATGCCACACCAAACCTGCTTGCTCGATCTTTGTGTTCCACGACGATATGCGTGATGGATGGATCAGCCAGCAATGCGAGAAACCGGGGACGGTGGTCATTTACCCCGCTCCCGTATTCCTTCACTACCTGCACACCTGTCCATCCCTGCATCGTACACCAGGCAACGAGCCGTTCCGCCTGAGCGTCCAGGTTTTGCTTATTCTCGCTGTTGGAAACGCGGGCGTAGATTGCCACTTTTCTGCTGACATGGCTCTCTTGCTCAGGTTGATTGACAATCACCGTCCCACTGACCAGCTGATAGCCAGCGATCTCGCCTCGCTTCCACATCCGCCAGGCGGTGCTATAGCTTATTCCTAACTGCTTCGCATAGGTAGACAGTTTCATTCATCAAGCATAACACATCGATCCCAGAGATGCAAGAAATGCCTATATTTGCTGATAGTTGCCACTATTTTCAAAAACAACTTCTAATACATTTCTCTAAGCTCTACAAGGCCTATATGATATACTAAACTCAGGCAAATTGTCATATTCCCTGAAAGGACAACCACTATGGCAAATCAAACCGAGCAATTTGATGCGATTATTATTGGAGCAGGTCACAACGGACTTGTTGCAGCAGGTTATCTTGCTCGCGCAGGAAAAAAAGTCGCTGTACTTGAGAAACGAGATCGCGTAGGAGGTGCATGTACCCTCGAAGAGCCTTTTCCCGGCTTTACTATGTCACCCTGTGCATACGTCGTCAGCCTTTTGCGGCCTGAAATAATCCGTGACCTGGAACTTCATCGCTACGGCTTTGATGCCTATGTAAAAGACCCCCAGATGTTCGTTCCGTATCAGGATGGTAACTATCTCTTTTTTCGTGCCAGTACTGAAAAAACTATCGAAAATATTCGCAAACTCTCACCACATGATGCCGAGGCTTATCCCAAATTCCTGCAATTTTTTGATCGTGCCTCGGAGATACTCAACCCTATTTTGCTTGAAGAACCCCCCAGTGTGGCTGACCTCGCGGCACGCTTTCGTGGTGAAGATGAGGAAATTTATCGCTATTTGATGTTCGGCAATCTTTATGATATGTTGGCTGACTATTTTGAATCTGATTACCTTCGAGCAGCTTTTGCGGGTCAGGGTGTAATCGGTACATTCATCGGGCCTAAGACACCCGGTTCCGTTTATGTAATGTGGCATCACATGTTTGGTGAGGTGAACGGAGAATTAGGTATGTGGGGCTATGTTCGAGGTGGTATGGGTCGTATTAGCTTTGCTCTCGCTTCATCCGCAGAGGCTCATGGAGCAATAATACGTACAGATACACCTGTATCTAAAATCCTTGTCCACAATGGACGTGCAGAAGGAGTGCGGCTTGAAAACGGGGAAGAATTACGCGCCAAAGCTGTTCTCTCGAATGCAGACCCGAAGCGGACTTTCTTACAATTTTGCGCTGATTCAGATTTGGATAAAGACTTCCTTAAGCGTATCTCACATTTCAAGACTGACAGTGCCGTCATCAAGCTCAATATCGCGCTCAAGGAGTTGCCCAGTTTTAAGTGCCTTCCAGGTACTACGCCTGGCTTACAACATGCAGGATCACTTGATATCTCTCCAACACCAGATTGGGTGCAAGACGCTTACGAAGATGCCGCAAGAGGCGAATTATCCCAAAAGCCTTACATTGAGGCTTATATGCAATCAGCTACGGACCCAACAGTTGCCCCTTCTGGTTATCATACTATTTCGATGTTCTGCCAGTATGCTCCCTATCATCTTAAAGGTCGCGAATGGTCAGAAGAAGTTAAGAATGAGATGGCTGATCGGATCATCGCTACCTTGACCGAATTTGCTCCTAATTTCGCTGACTCTGTTGTTCACCGCCAGGTGCTCAGTCCAATCGATATCGAGCAACGTTATGGTATGCCAAATGGAAATATCTTCCACGGTGAAATCACTCCTGATCAGCTCTTTTCATTGCGCCCAACACCAGAATGCGCGCGTTATCGCACCCCTGTTGAAAATCTCTATCTGTGCGGTTCAGGAGTTCACCCAGGCGGTGGTGTTATGGGAGCTCCTGGTCACAATGCAGCAAAAGCGCTACTCAACGATTGGGAGAAAAAGTAAGCAAGGAAGTCCAGATTTTTGCTGGGCTTCTTTTATATCAAACAATTACTTCAACATCTGGTTACAGGTTATAGCCCAAAGAATTCTATGAAATGGAACATCACGAAGCTAACCGAAGTAATCCATCCTTGCGTCAATACGATGTAGCTATAGTTGGGGCAGGTCTGGTTGGTCTCGCAACTGCACGTGAGTTATTGTTTCGTCAACCCTGGTTACGTGTAGTTGTACTCGAAAAAGAGCCAACTCTTGCCAGTCATCAATCTGGTCACAACAGTGGAGTCATTCATTCAGGTATATACTATCCCCCACTTTCACTGAAGGCCAGAGCATGCGTAGCAGGACATCGAGCCATGCTGGAATTTTGCCAGGATCAGGGCATACCCTTTGAACTTTGTGGAAAGGTCATAGTTGCACTCGATGAAACTGAACTTCCCCGACTTGAAGATTTATTTCGTCGTGGTTTGGTTAATGGAGTCCATGGTCTGGAGTTGATTGGACCTGAAAGACTGCACGAACTTGAGCCATCTGTCACCGGCATCAAAGCAATTTACTCACCACAGACAGGCATTACAGATTATGTCAAAGTAGCGTATGCATATGCTCAAGCGATTCAGCAGAACGATGGTGAAATAATTACGAATTGCAAAGTCAAATCCGTCGCCACGAAAGGCAAGCAAATTTTTCTTCATTGCATTCAGCCTCATCCCATTAATCGGGACGGGAGCTTCGAAATAGAAGCCACGTATGTTATCACCTGCGGAGGACTTCAATCCGATAAACTTAGCCAGATGAACGGCCAGAAGTCTGAAATCCACATGCTACCGTTCCGTGGAGACTATTATGTGCTGCGTCCAGAGAAACGTCATAGGGTGAGAGCTTTGATCTACCCTGTGCCTGATCCACGTTTTCCATTCTTAGGAGTCCATTTTACACGCAGAATAAATGGAGAGGTCTGGGTAGGTCCAAATGCGGTAATGGCGTTCGCGCGCGAAGGTTATCAGCGCTGGAAAATCAACCCGAAAGACTTGCTGGAGATTTTGAGTTTCAGCGGATTCTGGAAGTTGGCAGCTCAATATTGGAAAATGGGATTAGCGGAGATGTATCGTGACTATGTGAAGGCAGCTTACGTCAAAGAATTGCAACGATACATTCCAGATCTACAATCTAATGATATCATGCCTGGTCCGAGTGGAGTACGTGCCCAGGCATTAGCAAAAGATGGTCGGCTCTTGGATGATTTCTTGATCCACCACGGGGAGAACATCGTACATGTCGTCAATGCCCCTTCCCCGGCAGCAACTTCCTCGTTAGTACTTGCCAGGATGATTGTTGATGAAGCTCAACGCAGCTTCAACTTAATACAAAAAGGGATTTGAGGAGAAGAAATGCTCGTAAAAATAGCTGTCGTACAATTTTCAATCGATCAGTTTAGCCCTCAGCATAATCTCGCCAGGGCAGAACAATTCATTGCGGAAGCATCAACGGCAAACGATTTGATTGTCTTTCCAGAAGATTTCATACTAGGACCACTCAGTGGTAAAAGCGAGTATGCAGATTATGATGGGCAGTATCTTTCGCTTTTCCAGAAGCTGGCTTCAAAATATCGTATCGATGTCGTGCCAGGCTCCATTATCGAGGGCAATTCAAGAGGTCTTTTCAATACAACCTATTATATCGATCGTAGTGGTGAAATCAGAGGCACATACCGCAAAGTAAATTTGTGGCTTCCTGAACGAAGCTATATCACCCCTGGCAGCAATGTTTCAGTATTTGATACAAGGTTTGGAAGAGTAGGCTTGATTATTTGCTGGGATCTAATGTTCCCTGAAATATTCAGATCCATGCTTAAGCAAAAGGTAGAAATCGTCATATGCCCCAGCTATTGGTGCTATGAAGATGCGGGAAAGGGCCTGTTACATGATCCGGATTCTGAAGTAAAACTCGTGAATGCCTTATGTACGACAAGAGCATTCGAAAATGAGATTGTTCTTGTCTATGCAAATGCGGCTGGGAAAGGAGCTGTTGACGAACACCTTGAGACGCTTATTGGCCATTCCCAGATCACCATTCCCTTCAAAGGTGTACTCAAGTCATTGAACCATAATAAAGAAGAAATGTTTTATCAACAAATAGATACCGCTATTTTGGCAGACGCCGAAGAGTCTTACGAGATCATAAAAGACGTACAGAAAGGCATATCTGGTTGAATATCTTTTGCAATCTTATTATAAGCCTCATTGTCTGATATAGCATCTAACATCGCTCTGATGAAAGGAACTGCAATAGACAGCCAATCAAAGGAGCGTGTCCAGTTCACCCATTCTTGTTGTGTAGGCCATCCGGCTTTGTATCGAGGGATCATCTCCCTTGGCATGACTATCACCCATTTCACACCCTCACCTAACCCTCCAGGGGTGATCCGCACCATGAGATTAAATACATTCTCGTTGGGCAGTTTCTCTTTCCAATCAGGCATCGTCTTCAATAGTGAATCTCGTCGCCATATACAGAAAAGCATTGGATCTTCTGGTGCGCCATTCTGTGAAGGTTGAAGCGTCACAACCTGCCCTACTACTACAGAGCGTTCCCATTCAGGAAAACGCATCCAAACTGCATAGCGGTACTCATGAAGGCCTGCCGCTGTAATAAATGCACGGTATCCTTCACGTTCAATACGTCGCTCCGTATCTTTTTGCCATAAACTAACCATAGCGTCTAAACGATTATTCTTCTTTTTGTCATCTAAATTCGCAAATGGCCCAGTATTAGGCGGGTAATATTTGGCTTGCATGTAAAACGTCCAATCCAACTAGGAAATATTTTTCCAACCACACTCTTAAATCTTCCGCTAGTGGAGCAACAAATGAGCGCAATTGATTATCAGGATAGTCCCTGAATTCAAGTCGAGAGGCGTGCAAAAATTGACGTTTCATAGCTGAAGCTGGCGTACCTCCCTTGGCAGTTAACGAATAGACCGCATCTCCAACAATCGCATATCCTAACGCAGCCAGGTGAGCGCGTATCTGATGCGTACGGCCAGTTATTGGCTGTGCCTCTAAAATCACGAATTCGCCCTCGGATGCCATTACTTTGATAACAGTTTGAGCCTCCTGTCCCTCAGGTCCGACAATGCAACGTCGGCGGTCACTCGGATCGCGTTGCAGCACGCCATCCAGTATCAGTACCTGATTCCCACTTAATTCATCAACTTTCAACAAGTCAAACTGCGTTGTAGTATTTTCGTTTTGTTGCATCGTGATTTTAAATGCTGCACGAGGTTTGGCCCAATCAGGTGTACCCCTATGCACAACAGCCAGATATCGTTTAACAATACTATGTTCATGAAACTGGCGTACGAGGTGACGTCGAGAACGCTCAGTGCGTGCCAGCGCCACGATTCCCGAAGTATCCTTATCTAAACGGTGTAACAAACATGGTTTAGGTAACAAACCCTCCTCTTTCACCAATCGCTCAAGACGCTGTTTACGCAACATTACTCGCACTTGCTCCGGAGCGCCAGCCCATTCAGGTTTATCCGGCAGGTCAGTTGGATGCCAATCATCTCCACCCTGTTTTTCAAGATATTCTAAAATGGCATCCCACATCGTCCCATCAGCATGTTTATATGTTGGATGTATTACCAGACCCGCTGGCTTATTGACAATAAGCATGTGGTGGTCCTGATAAATTACTGGTACTCTCCTCTGTTCCATAGCTAGAAGTATAGTGATCAATCAGATTGTGGTCAATAGACATAGGCTATATGAAATGCTAATTCTCTTTCTCAAGTCAGCGCCTCACTCAGCTATAGTTTCCCACAATCTTCTTCAATCCTCATCCAAAAACTATACTATTCGAATCATAAAGGCTCGCAAGAGTTGCTTTTCCTGTACGCTAGCACGTACAGGAAAAGCAACTTAACATTTGAAAGCAATTCCCTCTTTTCAAGCATGATACAATAGTCACAATAATAAACAGTTCAATTCATCTTAATATATTTTATTGTCAGGTATGTGTAGAGGAGGTACGATGGCTTTCGTACATTATCTAAAAAAACCAGAACTGCGCAACCCTGTGCTAGTAGCTGCTTTTGCTGGCTGGAACGATGCTGCCGACGCAGCTACGACAGCCGTTAAATTTTTGATCGATCGATGGAAGCCTGTAAAGTTTGCAGAAATTGAGGCAGAAGAATTTTACGTTTTTACTGAAACTCGACCTACAATCTCCGCGAAAAAAGGGGTATTGCGGGCCATCTCATGGCCCTCAAATCACTTCTTATCTCTGATTACTCCACAATTCGAACGAGATATCATCCTTTATTTAGGTGTTGAGCCACAACTCAAATGGAAGACCTTTAGTTCCAGCTACCTGGATGTGTGCAAACGCTTTAACGTTTCGGAAGCCCTGCTCCTTGGTGCATTTCTTGCTAATATACCCCACTCCATGGATGTTCCAATCTCTGGATTTTCATCAAATACACAGACATTAAATCGTCTCATTAAACTCGATGTACAGAGTTCTCGTTATGAAGGCCCTACCGGTATGGTTGGAGTATTGCAAGATTCTTTGCGCCGTGCAAACATTCCTGTTTCAAGCCTATGGGCTGCTGCGCCTCATTACCTCGCTGCTACACCTAACATTAAGGTCACTGCTGCCTTGCTTACACATTTGAATACATTACTCTCCTTTGACCTCGATTTGAGCGATATCCAGGCAGATGCTCAACGCTTCGAAGAGCAAATTACTATGTTGGTTGAGCGTGATCCCGAGGCAAGCGCATATGTCCGTAAATTAGAAGAACAAGCTGGTGCAATATTGGACGAAGAAGGCGAACACGATGAGGATGAAGATGAGGTGATCATTAACCCCGATAGACCCATCGGCACAGGTCCCCTACCCAGCGCAGACTCCCTGATTCGCAGTGTTGAAGAATTGCTTCGTAAGGAACGCGAGAACAATCAACAAAGATCCGATTTCGACGAGGAAGATGAATGAGCCAGGAACCCTATACGCTTGAAGAAATCCTCTGCCCTCGTTCTGTAGCTATCCTTGGAGTATCACGCTCATCGTACAAATGGGGTCACGTTGCTGCTAAACAACTTATTGAGGGAGGGTTTCCTGGTGATATTTACCTGATTAACCCAACCATCCCTGAAGTGCTTGGCAGAGCCACTTATAACAGTTTACTTGATGTTCCTACAAAAGTTGATCTTGCAATTGTCGCTACCTCATTTAGTCAGGTTCAACAATCTGTGGAAGATTGTATTGCTCATGGTGTCAAAGGTATCGTAATCATCACTGCCGGATTCAGTGAAACTGGACCGGAAGGTCGGATACTAGAGCAAATGTTGAAAATACGTTGTCGCGAACATGGAATTCGTATCATTGGTAGCAATTGCATGGGAATTTATATCCGCCGCTCGCAGCTCAATGCTCTTGGTATGGTTTTCCCTCTCCCGGCTGGACCTATAGGTCTGGTATCGCAAAGTGGCAACCTTGGCATGTACTTTTACTCACAGGCTAATCTGGATAGTCTTGGTTTTACCACTTTTATAAGTGTAGGTAACGCTATTGATGTCACTTTTCCAGAGTGTATGCAGTATCTCGCTAATGATCCGGAAACAAGTGTAATTGCAGGGTACGTCGAGGCTGTACAGGAAGAAACACTACGCCAGGTCACTCACAGCATGCGTGTGAAAGGATGCTATAAGCCCGTTGTCATTCTGCTGAGCGGTGCTACTGAAGTAGGTGTACGCGCATCTTTAGCTCATACTGGAACAATTTCGTCAATACGCCCAGATCACGATACAAGTCTTATCGGCAGCGGTGTAGTTCGAGTTGTGCGCTCAGATGAACTCTTCCCGGTAGCGCAGGCACTGGCGATGCAACCACCTACTCCAATGGGTAGGCGTCGTATCGCAATCATCGGTGACGGAGGTGGCAGTGTCGTTGCCACTGGCGATGCTGCAATTCGGGCTGGATTAGAAGTGCCGATTCTTGGCAACAAAACTCAAGAGGGCCTTCGCCAGCTTATGCCAGATCGCGCAACAGCAACTAACCCAATTGATGTAGCTGGCGCAGCAGATGAAGATCCTCACTCGTTTGCCTGGCTGGCCGAAGTCTGTCTTAAAGATCCTGAAGTAGATGGTGTCATCATAACTGGCTTGTTTGGAGGTTATCGCTGGTTACTTTCAGAGGATTTCGGTCCTAGAGAGGAGGCTGCTGCTCATGAACTGGGTAAACTCGTGAGGCTGTATAAAAAACCCGTTCTAGTGCAGACTGTCTATGCTAGACATGAAATTCCTGCTTTACAAATATTACGCGAAGAAGGTATTCCATTTTATGAGTCTATCGAGATTACATGCCGGGCTATGGCTGCATTGAGTGAAATCGGTATATTTTTAGCACAAAATTAACAAGAATAGATCAATCTCAGACTCATCGTATATTGGTTGACCACAGAGTAAAGCTTGTCTCTCGTTTTGCTTAACCCGCAGTTTCATTTCACTCACTTTTCTCAAATAGACTCTGCATTTTCCTTGTAATCTCCCAGGTCTCTCGAACTAATCTCTCTATTAGTTCCTGCACTGAAGGCACATCATTAATTAATCCCACCACTTGGCCAGCCCAAACATAACCTTCACCTAGCATTCCTTCGAGTGCGGCTATTGTATTCACCTTACCCGAAATAAGTGGCAACAATCTCTGTAATCTTTCATCCGCGTTCGCTCTTTCCTTAAGAAGCGTTTCCTCCAATTCCAAAATCTGTTCAGACACATGACCCTTCAGTACCCGTGCCGGTCTGCCGATACTACGCTCAACCACGACAGTATCGGTCTCCTTAGCATCAACTAAAGCCTGCTTGTAATTATGATGCGCATTGCTTTCTTTCACTGCTACGAATCGTGTTCCCAATTCGATGCCTTCAGCCCCTAACGCCAATGCTGCGGCCATGCCACGACCATCGGCAATGCCCCCACTTGCCAGTACAGGTATTTTCACCGACTCCACTATGCGTGGTGTTATAACCATCGACCCTATATCATCTCGACCTAGATGTCCACCACCTTCGTAACCAACTGCAATTACTGCATCTGCACCCAAAGATTCAGCTTTGCGAGCAGCCCTTACACCGGCAACAAGTACCATTGTACGTACGTCTACCCCACTTTGCTGAATTCGCCGCATTAGTGATTTAGGATTTCCGCCTGTAATAGTAATTACTGCTGGTTCCTCGGCTAAGGCCGCATCTACAAAAGCTTCAAGGGGAATATGCCCGATCGGAAAATTTATCCCCAAAGGCAGCTTCGTGAGACTCTTCGCTCTCTGTATATCTGCCTGTAGCTCTTCCGGCGTAGAAAAGCATGCGCAACCTATTTGACCTAAACCTCCAGCGTTAGAGACAGCAGCCGCGAGTTCAGCATAAGATAGATGCGATAAACCTCCTTGTATTACGGGATATCGAACATTCACAAGTTTAGTAAATCGCGTATGGATACGTTCTGGTAACAAAGAACTCAAAGTACAACCTCCTCACTTTTCTTTAAAAAGAGATCGATCTGGCTGGTAACTTTTGCTCACCTTAACCAGATCGATCTGTCAACACTTTCAGCGTCAGGGCATCTCGTTTCTCTTAGCTTACATATGTATCGATGCGTTCATTGCCGAAACTACAGCAATAATTAATAGCAGCAAAACTAGCGCTGTAATCAGCATACTTATACGAGCATATCGAGTACCTGGATCGGTTGAATATCCAAGTTCGAATTCTGACTGTTCAGCGCCAACCGAAACTTGATATGGCACAGATCTCGCAGTTATTGCGCGTAATCCTTTTACTTCTCTAAAGCGACTAAATCCAAGTGCGCCATGTATATAAAAGTACAATGTACCTAGCATACCTACAAGTATTAATACCGCTAGCATACCAACATACACAAGAGCGACGAGAATTGTTTCCATAGCTTTTTCCCTGTTGAGCTTATTGGCTCAGTTTGCGATACTTCCCTCTACCATCATAAGACGTACCAACCCAGGGAAACTTAAAATCGGTTCCAAACCACCAAAGTCAATTAATGAATTTGGTTCATGAATTTAATCAAAGCTAGAGTACAAGTGTCACTTTGCGCTGCCTGCCCTCCCTTAAGAAGCTAACTAAAACTTTTTCGCCAGCTTTATGTCTACGCACAATTCGCTGCAAATCTCTTGGCTCTGTTATTGATTCATCTGCTGCGGAGATAATCACATCTAACCGCTTGAGTTGAGCGCGATCAGCTGGCCCTCCACGACGGATCTCCAGGAGTTCCATACCATATTGCTGCGTAAGCTTGAGCGTTTGTCGCAACTTTGCATCAATACGTATACGCATTCCTCCGACGCCCATCGAAACTCCCGCAGAGGTCGCTTCATGCTTCTTATTAATACGCGCAATAGCTGACTTTACTGCATCAAGTGGAATGGAAAAGCCAAGTCCCTGGGCAAGAGGCATCATTGCAGTTGTAATTCCAATCACGCGGCCCATACTGTCAACAAGTGGCCCACCTGAATTTCCAGGATTAATCGATGTATCTGTCTGGATTAAATTGGTCATTTTGCGTATACCAGGAGCTTCCAGAGTTCGCCCCAGGGCGCTAATAACTCCAGCGGTTACCGTCCAGTTCAAACCATACGGATTCCCAACAGCAATTACCAACTGTCCTACTCGTAATGGAACTCGTCCCAGTTCTACTACAGGCAAGCGATCTGCACCGATACGCAATACAGCAACATCTACTTCAGAATCTCTACCAACAAGGCCTGCATCGAACGTGCGTCCATCTGCTAGCGTCACTTTTATACGGCGAGCATTGGCAACAACATGCGCATTAGTGAGGATTTGACCGTCCGAGGCAAAAATGAAACCTGAACCTAAACCACCGCCAAACACCGTCCTGGCAAGGCGCCCACCTTCACGTTCTATATCTATACGAACTACAGCAGGGCCAACGCGTTCAGCCGAGCCAGTTACAGCGTTCGAATAAGCATCCAACGCTTGCGCGTCTTTTTCATTTGTACTCATTTATGGGATAGTGCTTTCTTATGGAACCCATCCGATATCATAAGCGTGCAAGGCGATTACTCAATGAGCTTGATCTCTATTCTACCACATGCGACATGCATTAACAGTGCTACTCTAGAGAACCTTCTCCAATAGAAGAGTAGATCAATTGATTAACTACTCCAATTTCCTCCTGGTGACACTTGCCATGCATGCCATAGTGCGTTATCAGAGCCTCCAGCGAATGCCTCGAGTCGTCCATCGACATTCTCCACCACTTGAGGGCCTGAGGATAGGATAACAGAGTTAGATGGCGTTCCAAGTGAGTCCCAAATCCCCCACGCACCTCCTGGTGTCATTTGCCAAATATGCCAGAGCGCACCATCAGAGCAAATACCGAAAGCTTCCAACCGTCCATCCTTATTCTTTCGAACAGAGGGGGCAGATTGAACATTCAGAGTAGGTGGATTGCCTAATGAGGCCCAATCACTCCAGGATCCATTTGGAGTTGCTTGCCACAAATGCCAGAGCGCACCATCTGTCCCAACTGTAAAAACCTCGAGACGCCCGTCATCATTCTTCCTTGCGAATGGTACAAAAAAGGCGTTTCCACTTGAAGGTTTGCCCAATGAGAACCAACCGCCCCAGGCTCCTCCTGGCTTCGTTTGCCACCTGTGCCAGAGTGCATTATCAGATCCTATAACAAAAGCCTCGATCCGTCCATCAGCATTCTCGCCTACAGCTGGATAACTAATTGAGTTCGATCCTGGTGGCGTTCCTAAGAAGCCCCAGGTACTCCACTTTCCACCGGGTTCGATTTGCCAGATATTCCACAATGCATTGTCAGAACCCGCCATGAACACTTCTAAACGTCCATCAGAGTTCTGATGCAATTCAATACTAAGGACTAAATCCACTCCAGTCGGTTTGCCCAATGAGGTCCATATACTCCAGTTCCCATTCGGTGCAACCTGCCAGATATGCCAGAGCGCGCCATCTATACTTGTGCAAAATACTTCTAAACGTCCATCTTCATTTGCTATTACTGCAGTATAACCGTTCAGGCCGAGTAAGGGCTGGCCTAGCGAAGCCCAATCACCCCAATCAACCCCAAGGGTTGCTTCCTTGCGATGCCAGAGAGCTTTATCTGAAGCGACAGTGAAAATCTCTAAGAATCCATTGGCATTCTTTCCAACCTCAAGGTCTGTTTGAGTGCTCCAGCCTGTAGGTGAGTCTAGCGAGGTCCAATTGGCCGTTACCATAACTATTTCCTTTCTTAAAAAGGTATCGACCTTATGCTTTTGAAGTTTGTAATGCTTCATTTATAGCAGTGATAAGAGCTTGTAGCTTAAATGGTTTCTCCACTACCCATGCACCAGGCGCTATTCGAAGAGCTTGGCTCACTTCGCTTTCTGTAGCTGCGGTACAAAAGATCAAAGGTAACGCACGAGTTTTGGGGTGTGTTTCTAAGTGATGCAATAGCTCAAAACCGTTCATGTCTGGTAAGTGCAAATCAAGTACCAATACTTCAATTGGTAAATGTGGCTGTGATGTTTTTATTGGCTCTGAGTAAAAAGCACCATTATGTCTATACGCTGTTGGTACTGCAAAAAGAGCATTCAGACATTCTTTGGCATTTTCATAATGTATGACTTCATGACCAGCAAAATTCAACATAGTGACACAAAGTTTTGCTATACGAGAATTATCCTCGAGCAAGCCAATACAAGCCATACAGATATACTACTCTTTCCATTCGCATTTTCCAACGTCATTTTCTGAATTGTAAGGTTTATTTCGATATCCTGTCAAGGTCACTTTTATGAGGTGCTATCTCTCGACGTAGAGGCACAATTGCTGTACAATCAGATACATGCAAAACCAGCATGCTTTACTGAACATTGAGAAGACGAATGAATGACAACCCAGATTCTATGCAAGATCCTATAAGCACAGTACGTTTCGGAATAGGAAAAGAACTTCGTCTGTATAACGACGAGATAGTTGCTACTGGATCTGAAGAAGACAAAGAACTGCATATCCAACTCCAGGCAATCAAGCGATTGACTTTGATGCCAGGTGATCCTAACCCATCTAAACTTATCTTGATGGCAGATTTAGACGATGATACTACTATCATTCTTGCCGAAGGTATGTCGAATGCCCGAGACTTTCGCAAGATGCTACCGCACATCATCGAACTCAACCCTGATCTTCAACTCGACCCTCCTGATATGTCTGAGCAACTACGCCAGGCCTTGAATACCCGACGTGCATGGACACTTACCTGTTATGGTTCCTTCATTCTCATCTGTGCTATGCTTTATGTGCTTTACCTTATCGTTGCTTTTATAGGATCACATCACTAATAGATAGTTTAGAAAGGTTCTTAATGCCTTCGCCAGATGAAATTACTCTTAACCCTGAGATGAGCCTGGATGAACGGGTGCGCGTATTTCGACGGACCTTTCATGGACTAAAAGAATTTGAGGGCATGGAAGTTGATGCTTACGTCGTAATTACAGATAACCATGTCATTGTCCTCGATACGCTTCTTTGTCCAGAAGATGTCTCTGTCATGCTTCAATCAGTCAACAACGAACTTCGCAGTCGTACTTTGCTCTGTATCGATAGTCACGCTGACTGGGATCATTCCTGGGGCAATTGTTACTTCACTGGAGAAAAGAGTGCCCTTATCATCGCGCATGACCATTGTTTTGAACGACTAAACTCAACAGAAGCACAGAACGAGTTGCTTGAATTTCAACAACGTAGTTCAACTTTTAAAAATGTTTTCCTTTTACCTCCAACTATCACTTTCAATCAACGTTTCACCATCCACGACGGTCATATGACCATCGAATTACTTCATGCCCCAGGGCATCATCTCGACCAGATTGTGGCCTGGATACCAGAACTCAGTCTTCTGCTGGCATTTGATGCAGTTGAAAACCCTTTACCGTTAATTGAAAGTCCTCGTTGCGTTCCACATATGTTTGCTACGCTTGAACAGCTCATCGCTCTGCAACCTCGTCGCGTTCTTTGTTCGCATGGGAAGACCACCAGCCCTGACCAGGTAAAGCTAAATCTTGCATACATTCGCGAGATCGAAAGTCGTTGTAAATTGGTGCTTCAAAAAGGATACCCTGAACCAGATAGAGTCGGGTCCTGTCTCCGAACTTATCAATTACTCATTCGATGACGTCATCGGTGAAACAAATGGGAATATTGATCGGACCTTTTATACACAGGCACACGAAAATAACTGCCAGGTAATCATGCATTGGCTAATGATCAATGAGTCTTAAATTTTATTGTCATTGCCTTCTGCTTGATCAGTTTCAATTATTTTTTCGTGCCCCTGCGCTTCGGACAAGCCGTCAATCTGTGATGTTTCCACCTTCTCTGTTCGTGGGATATCACGTGGTAAAGTCTGTTGAGATTCAGCTTTTCTCTCATTTATAAGCATCGATTGTGAACGCCTGCGCCCTCGTGTAGAAAACTGATACAGGACAAAAAAGAAGGCCAGAATCAACAATATGGGAAAAATCTGAGATGGGTCAAATGCATTACTATTTCCAGGAAAGAGATAGATACCGTTTGTGGCAGCAAAGAGTTGGTTATAGCCGTTAGCACCAATGGCTAGTGCCTGTACTGCCTGATCTCTGGGCAATCCACTGGCAATTCCTCCCCAGTTTTGACCATTATCATCGCTACGCAATACACCTATTCCGGTACCTGCATAAACTGTAGTAACTGTATGGTAGTCAATTAATATTGCATTGACGCTTGTGCCTGTGAGTAATACTTGGCTTTGAGACCATTGAGATCCATCATTATGTGAAAGAAAAAAGCCATGATTTGTGCCTGCAAATACTAGCCCCTTTTCGCCACCACTGCTAACAGCAGGAAGTATCGTATTCATAACAATACCTGTAGGCAGACCATTATTCAAAACCTGCCATAACCCACCATCATTGTCAGAGCGATAAGCTCCCAGGTTCGTAGCCGCCCACAAATGATGCTCAACAGAATCAAATGTTAAACTATGAATAATAACTCCTGATGGTAGACCTTTATTTACAGCAGTCCAGGATGAACCGTCATCCCTGCTCACATAAACACCATGAGACTCGGACGCTACATAGATGACATGAGATGCATTTAAATCAAACGCCACAGAGGAATAACTATCTACGGGCAGTCCACTTAAGTGGACCCACTTTATTGTTGCATTAGCGCTAACAAAAATACCTAAATTCGTCGCAGCATAGAGCTTTTTTCCTGGATCATCGAATACGAGTGCAAAGATAGTAATTGGTAAAGGTAATCCAACACTTTGCTGGCTCCAGGTTGTTCCAGAATTAGTGCTCGCAAACACCCCATCTTGAATGTCACCTGCATAAATAATCTGTGGATTATTCGGATCTACAGTGAGTGAAAGAAGCTGCTGATGTTGTAATCCACCTGCTTGCCATTTACCTCCTGCAAAGACACCTACAGTAGACGCGCATGATGTAAGGCATATCACTACTACCAGAAAAAGTAACATCATAGCAATGCGGTTGAAACGACCGCCTACACCCCACGTATTCATATGCAACCTTTAAGAGTTATAATAATCTACTGCAACAAACTAATTTCTTCACCTACACTTCGTTCTCGCGCTAAAGTGTATACATGGGCCGCAGTAGCAACATCTTCAAGCGCAATACCTACTCCTTTATAGAGAGTAATATCATCCTCGAATTCACGTTTTGCCCCTCTTCCTGCAACTACATCCGCTAGATCAGACACTTTGTCCCAATTAAATAGCCCTTCGTTTGCTGGAATTACAAAATCACCAGCTTCTAATCGTGCTTGTTCCTGCGAATCAGTGACAATTACTCTACTACGTTGCAACGTCGGTAAATCCAGTTCTCGTCTATTTGCCCAGTTAGAACCAATCGCGTTGATATGACTTCCACTCTTTAACCAATCACCAGGAATCACAGGCTCAGGTGACGTCGTTGCTGTTATAACAATATCTGCATCCTCTATGGCTTGCCTTGGACTTGGTGCAGGTCTCACCTCAATAGAGAGTCTATGCATTAATTCATCACAAAATTTCTCGCATTCGGGTAAACGACGGCTATAAACATAAATTGCTCTCACCTGGCGTACAGCGCATACTCCTAAAACTTGGGTATATGCCTGTTTACCTGCTCCAATGAGTCCTACAACTGATGCATCTGGGCGTGCAAGGTACTTGGTAGCCAGCCCACTTGTTGCTCCGGTTCTCATTCTGCCAAGCAAATCTGCCTCGATTATCGAGAGTAATCGCCCATCAAGTGTGCTGAACAACATTACAGCAGATCGCATGCCTGGCCTAAAGACTGTGTAAGTTTTGAAGCCTACGATACCTAGCGATGGCACAGCAGCGGCTAGTAAATGCATTACGCCATTCTCTTGCACAATGCGAGACCTTGAAAGATTTACTGCGTTTCCCTGTGCCCAGGCACCAAAGGCTTGTTCTAGCACCATAATGTTGCCATGTATGTCTAATAGTGAAAGTACATCACTTTCACGTAGTAATAAGGTCATCTTTCTACTTCTCCGCTTTAAGCTTCTCGACGTATTACTCTCTTGAAGTACACTGCTGTTTCGTGTACTTCATAGCCCTTAGGCAATTTCAACTGCTGGTTCCCTTGATTTGTGAAAATGTCCCGCATTGTACTAACTGTCGGCACAGAAACATAATTTGACGCAGTACGCGGTATACGCGCTATGAAACGGCGCCGTAGCAACTCTAATCCGACGCCAAGAGCTATAGCGCCAACACTTGCTGCCACACGAGGCAATTGCGAATTTTGAAACAGTGTTGGAATATGGGTTTGAGTCGGAACAAGGCTTTTTGTAGTCAATGTCAAATCTGTTCCGCAGCGATGACAGTAGATATCATCTGTCATACATCCTGCACGGCAATTTGGGCATAGCATAGAACTTATCCTCCAAACATATATATACCAATTTTCCTTTTCTATTTTACTGTTTTCTTCGTAGAGAATCTATACTTTTAGCAAGTAGTCTCGCGGCTCTCTCGATCTCTTCTTCAGTCGACCATCTCCCGAGTGTTAATCGCATCGCTCCAAGTGCGCGTTCTCTTGATAAACCCATTGCCATTAAGACAGGTGATGGATCAGTACTACCTTCATGACACGCTGATCCCGCGGAACTTGCAATTTCCGGCGTAACAGCTAATACTTCCTCGCCAACAACTCCCCCCACGCTGATATTTAGAGTATTTGGCAAGCGTTCAGTATCATGTCCATTTAGTTGAATATCGTCGTGTATGAATTCCTCTATCAGACCCTGAAGCCTATCACGCATTGAGCGTAGCCGTATCTGGCTATCTGAAAGCTGCTCCTGAGCCAGGAAACAGGCGGTACCTAACGCTACTATCTGCGCAACACTTTCCGTACCAGCCCTGCGACCCGCTTCTTGGCCACCACCATAAATGCCAGGCTCTAAATTCAAATCGTGCCGACTATACAAGACTCCTATTCCTTTGGGAGCATAAAGTTTGTGTCCAGCAATTGTCAATAGATCAACACCCAACTCCTTGATCAGCACAGGAATTTTGCCTGCAGACTGCGCAGCATCAGTATGGACTAATACCCCATACTTTCGAGCAACCTTCGCAATCTCCGCAATTGGTTGCAGTGTTCCAGTCTCGTTGTTCGCGTGCATAATCGTAATTAGTACTGTCTTCTCGTCAATTGCCGCTTCCACATCCACAGTACTTACACGACCGCTTCTATCAACTGGTAGATATGTCACACGAAACCCATGTAACCGTTCAAGCGCGTGGCACGTTTTTAGCACTGCCGGATGTTCCGTTGCCTGTGTGATGATATGATTACCTTTATTTTGATTCGCCAGTGCAATACCACGAATTGCCAGGTTATCGCTCTCGGATCCACCACCTGTAAAAGTAATCTCCTTCGCACCGCACCCAAGCAACTGCGCTACCTGTTCTCTCGCCGACTCAACAGCCAGATGCGCATCATACCCATAACTATGTGAACTCGACGGATTCCCAAAATGCACTGATACATACGGTAACATTGTTCCGACAACCACAGGATCGACTGGTGTGGTCGCATTGTAATCGAGATAAATAGGACCTTGCTCAAGCCCAGGATGGGTTTTCAATATTACATTCCTTTCCTGAGGAAGAAACTCCTGTTAACAAACGAGTAATTTTCCAGATTTTTGAATCAAGCAATATTCTAAGAATATATTACAGACATGTCTTTCAGACATGTCTGTAATATATTCCACAAATCTCTAATATGGGCTTCTGTGGTACGTAAATTACCTATAGCAACACGCAGAGTAAATATACCATTGAGTTTGGTATGTGAAAGAAAGAACCTTCCCTGCTCATTAATAAAGTTCATAATTTCTTCGTTCAAGGCATCCAGCTTCGATTCATCATTCAACCCAACAGGATGAACACGAAAACAGATCGTACTAAACGGAGTAGGTGCTAATCGCTCAAATGATGGTGCTTCGTCAACCCACACAGCAAAAAGTTGCGCAAGGCGAATATGTTCTCGTATCCTTGCAGCAAGCCCCTCTTGTCCAAAGTAACGCATAATCATCCAGAGCTTCAGTGAACGGAAGCGTCGTCCAAGTGAAGTGCCATAATCCATTAAATTAGGCACATCTTCATTACCGCTTTCAGTGTTACGTAAGTATTCTGGCACCAGGCTGAACGCCGCCTTAACTACTTCTGGTTTCCGGGTATAAAATACGCTGCAATCGATCGGGGTAAATAGCCATTTGTGAGGATTGATTATGATTGTATCTGCTCGTTCCCAGCCTGCTATCACCCAGCGCATTGCAGGATCAACAGCGGCAGAGCCGCCATATGCTCCATCAACATGCAACCATAGATTATATCGTTCACAGACTTCTGCAATCTGTGGAACAGGATCTACGCTTGTTGTGGAAGTTGTGCCAACGGTAGCAACGACAGCAAAAGGTAGCCAGCCAGCCGCGATATCCTCTTGAATTGCGTGCTCAAGTTGCTCGACATCCATACGAAATTCGCTATCAACCCCTATCTTACGCAACCCCTCCTGACCAATCCCAAGCACAATACCCGCCTTTTCTACTGAGGAATGAGCCTCCTGTGAAGCATAATAGCGTAAACGTGGGACGTCAGTCCTGCCAGCAATCCCTTGTTGGCGAATATGAAAAGGTAGAGATTCACGAGCTGCCGCCAGAGCATACAATACACCAGAAGATGCTGTATCGTTAATGACGCCAAATAACGGGTCAGGTAAACCAAGCATCTGGCGTAGCCAATCGAGCGTCACCTGCTCGAGTTCTGTAGCTGCGGGAGACGTACGCCACAACATTGCATTGACATTAAGCGCTCCAGAAAGCATTTCGCCCAGAATACCAGGGCCAGATCCAGTTATTCCAAAATATGCCAGAAAACCAGGTGAATTCCAATGAGTAATTCCTGGCATTAAAATTCGTTCAAAATCAGTAAGAATCGTCTCCATCGCTTCAGGTTCAACCGGTGGCTTATCAGGTAACGCGTGTCGAATTTCACCCGGAGCAGTTTGAGCTAGTACAGGATACTCATTAACGTGTCCTAAATAATCCGCCATCCAGTCCACAACTTGGTGTCCATACATACGAAATGATTCTGGATCCATATCTCCTGTTGCAGTTGGTTGTTGAGCAGAATCAAGATATTTCCGATCTTCCATGATATGTAGCTTCTCCTAAAATCCAAAGTTTTCACTCATTGAAGCATATCTCTTTAAGAAAGAAGCTGCAAGGAGACCGACATTTTACAAAACGACCCACACAAATTCATTAGACGAGTTAAAATGAACAGATCACCTTGTTAGAAAAGAAACTCGGCTTGCAGCAGCAACTCATACAGCTGCTGATCGTAGCAGCGCTCGCTCAATCAGAGAAGTCACTTGCTCAAGGTACGTCCAGAAGAAGCCAACGCGGGACCCTGGTCGAGATCGATCTTTCTCCATATGCTCCACATCTGCAAACCAGGATACCGGGTGTTGGATACGCAGGCACAATACGCCAAATACATGCTGATCTGTCTGTAAAGGAATGAGACGCAGAATAGTGACCGGCCCAATGGTAGCATAGTAGTTCACGTGATGCTCGGAGTCTCGTATATCGGGAGGTGGAGCGGAACGCTTCTCCTGTATGCGGCCCTGTGTCATTGTAGTATTTACAAGAGCAAGCTCGTCTGAGGATAAAGTGAATGGTTCGTGCGACTGCAATGTATCAGCCACCATAGATAAAGTTCCCTGCTCATCGGGCAAGAGTATGGCACACGCACCGACACCCCAGGGCTCGAAGACACGCACTGTTGAGAACGCTACCACGCTGAGCAGTTCTTCCAATTGCTCATGTGTATTGGCATATCGTAGCAACTCATAGAGAATCCTCGTCTCGCGTTCCTGACGCCGTGCTTGCGCCGTGCGCTGGCGCATGACTGCTGTAAGCTGACTTGTCAAAAGAGCCGTCACCAGGAAGACGAACAGGGCAATCCATTCCTCCCAACGTGCAATCGTAAAGGTGTACAGAGGTGGCACGAGGAAGTAATCAAAGGCGAGAAAGGAGGTAACTGACGCAAGTACGGCAGCATAACGTCCAAAGGTACTCGCCAGTAAGAGAATCAACAACAGGTAGACAAGTGAAATGTTGGGAATTTGTGGGTAGAGGTGGAAGAGGCTAATCAGCCCCGTAACCACCAAAGCACCACCAATGGCTAAAACACTCTCTAATAAAAAGCGTGGCCAGCTAAATATATTCCTCTGCTCAAGCGAGGGAATACGCTCTACATTCGTACTATCTATAGTATCCTGCATATCAACCTCCTAAAAAATCGCGCACTGGGCCGACTAGCCTGATGTGATCCATCCATTTGGACATGCATCCTTTTGAACAACGTCGTTCTCCTTTTAACTTCCTTTAATCTCACTCGTTATTTAACGTAGTTCGAGCACGCAGTTGCGCCTGCTCAATTGACACGAACCGCCTGATCAAGAAAAGTCCAAAAAAGATGGCTTGATCGGTGGGTTGCTCTAGTTCCTCCTGCATGCGTTGATTGCTCGCAAACCACGACACTCCATGTTCAATGCGTAAACAGAGCAAGCCCAGTACCTCGTTCTCAGCTTTCAAAGGGACCAATCGCAAAATGGAGTTGTGTTCAGTGGAAGCAGATTGAGAAGCCGTGATCATCTCCTTGATTTTCCCTAGAACAAAGACTTCTCTCGCTAGCACCATTTCCTCCGGCGACAGAGAGAAACTCTCGACCCTGATAGGAGCATCTGCTCGAATGGTGAGTGTTCCATCTTTTTCAGGGAGTAGCAGAGCGCACTCGCGCACTCCCCATGGGGAAAACACTCTGACAAAAGCCAATGCAATACTGTCCAGTTGTTCATCGAGACTATCTGTCATGTTGATGACGCGTCCCGCTTCATACAGAATCCGTGCCTCACGCTCTCTTAATCTGGCCTGCTCGACACTTTGCCGTGTCTGTGTTGTGAGCTGACTCGTGATCAAAGCCGTGACGAGGAAGACAAACAGGGCAATCCATTCCTCCCAGCGAGAGATGACAAACGTAAAGAGGGGTGGAACCAGGAAAAAATCGAAAGCGAGAAAGGCAACGACTGCTGCCACTATCGCCGCATAGCGCCCGCGCGTGGTTGCCAGGAGTAGAATAAGCAGCAGGTAGACAAGTGAAATGTTGGGAATGGTCGGGTACAGATGGTACGCGTAAATGATCCCGGTCACAATCAATACGCCACCCACTGCCATGAGACTATCTATGAGATAGCGTTGCCAATGCTTCTCCTCAGGCAAGGGTAGCTGTGGAATCTGCTCAATTGCATTCATGGGAACTCCTTTCAACCGGACCTGAAATGACTGAGCCAGTCACTAGTTCTACCGCAAGTGATGATGCGCGTATTGTGCGAGCACACCGAATGCTACGATGCAAAGACAAACGATCAACACGATGAGAGCCAGGCGGATAGCTTGTCGATAGCGTCCACCGATCCTTGGTGGATCAGGAATATAGTCTACCACAGTTACAGTATCCAGATGCTGTAGGTCGTAGAGCATATCCTGCATACAAGTATAACGCTTCTCCGGATCACGCCGGATGGCACGCATCACGACCGTCACCAGAGTGGGGGAAAGTATTGGATTGAACTGCAAAATGCAGGGCGGGTCATGTGAAATGTGTGTGGTAATGAGTGCAAATCCGTCTTCTTCCTCAAAGGGGGTCCGCCCGCAAAGCAGCTCATACAGTACCACCCCGACGCCGTAAATATCTGAGCGCACATCACCAGACCCACCCAGCAACCGCTCTGGTGCCATATAGTCTGGAGTACCGATGGGCGACGAAAAGCCTCGCCAGGATCTGTTGCGTTCCCCTTCTAGTAGTGCGATGCCAAAGTCGAAAATTTTGATCTCACCGTTCTCCAGAAGCATAATATTTTCTGGTTTGATGTCGCGATGGATCACCCCGTGCTCGTGTGCATAGGCCAGAGCACTACATACCTGAATCAGCATGCGCAGCACTTCTCCTGTTTGGAGAAGTTCTGGCGCACCCTTCTCCACTACCATCCGCAACGTCCTTCCACGCATGTATTCAAGGACCAGGTACTCTGCGCTCCGCTGCTCATCCTGGTTCAGGTGTCGTCGGATGCACTTGTGATTCAGGCGTCTTCCAATCTCCGCTTCTCTTTTGTATCGCTCGAAGACAGCCGCACCACCGATCAAAGCGTCATCGGGAAACTTGAGCACGACTTCTTGCAATGCATTCCAGTCCTGGGCAAGGTAGACATGGCTAGCGCCTCCTCGCCCAAGGGGACGCATGATCTGGTAGTGATCAATTCTCTTACCCGTCGTATAGAGTGTTGGCATACATCCTCCATATTCTTTTACTGCTCACTTTACGCGGGGTGCAATCGGGGGCATTGATCCCTTCGCACCTATCTTGGCTTTGTCAGCGTACATCAACCTCCGATTTGCCGAGATATACATCAACGCTCCTATAGAACAAGGGTACTATTACTATCGTTACAAACAGTATAACAATAGTTCCCATGAACAGGAAAAGGACTGCGCTCAAGATGATAGCGAGCAGTCCAATACAAATGATGACCAATCTGATTCTTTCGTTTCGCAGTAAATGCCGCACGTGAGTGTCTTGACTTCGTTGGTCAGCTTCTTCAACAAGCTCACTTCCCTCTTCAGGCGTATTGCTCTTCACATGCGCAGAATTGGTGCCAGAATGTTGTGTATTGTGTTCTATCATGCTTTACTTCTTAATATGCCATCTTTCAATACGAGCCTGTTCCTAATCGTACGAGGTTGGCAGGTAATGGCTTATTCTGTATCCAGGCGCGCAACGTCATCGTAAACAAATCAGGAGCCTCTAAGTTCCAAAAATGATCAACACCTGGAACCAGCACACCTCTTGAACAAGGAATGGTTCTTCTCATCTCGTAGGCAGCATGCTTGATATCAAAGGCCTCCTGTTGTCCCACCGCAATAAGCGTGGGAACCCGTTCCTCCCGCGGTAGTTTTATCTTTGTCATTTCCTGGATAAAGTGTCTCATCGCTTCTGGCTCAACCTTGCGCAGGGCAGTTAGGAGGAGATTACGATAGGTCTGTGGGATGCGATACGGTTGCAGAAGATACTCAGCCAATCGATCATGGTTGAGTAGGCGCAAGGACTGCTCATCGAGCCTCTTCAAGGTACTAAGATACGGAGGCAAGTAGAGTGATGTCCCACTAATCATAAGATGATCAAGCACGTGTGGTTCGTCGCGCAGTATCTGTATGGCAACCGCACCACCCATCGACAGCCCCACAACGTGAGCAGACCCTCCAGGTACTCGCTCGCGGATCAAATCAATAACATATCGGCTGGCATCTTTCAGTGTGAACGGGCCTGTATCAGTACTGTTACCACATTCAGGCAGATCAGGAGCCAGGCAATGATAATAGTCTGATAGACCCTCAAACTGTGGATTCCACATGGTGTGACTCAGCCCCAGGCCATGTAAAAAAAGCACGGTGGGGGCATCCTGTGGTCCCTCTTCACGGACGTATAGCGACATGATGTCTCTCCTCTCCCTCTTCTCCGGTAGTATCCACGTAGAGCCTCAGCCTTCTAGTATGCGTTCACAGCCCTCTATCGGTTCTCCCTGTTCAAACAAATCAAGCACTGCATTGCGCTATTTTGCAAGTTCAAATGACATTAATCATTGAGATACCATACCTCTCCGTGCACTTCCCGCCGGCAGAGGACACCTGTATCTGCCAGGTGCTTTAAAGCGTGCGTCGCTGCTATCCTCTCTTTTCGCCCCACGGTATGCGTCTGATGCGGAAGAAAGCGCCCGGCCACCTCTTGCGCGGTGAAGATGCTGAGAGTAGCAGACTGATCATGCAGTGATTGTATAATTGCAGCTTCATACCAGGCGACCAGATCCCTCCGGTCTCGGGATCGTGGCAGAGTCACTACCAGAACAGGACAAAGTGCAAGTTTGCCGACGCGGCGCGAAGTACTGCCAATAAGCCAGCGCCTGAACCGCTGTCCAGGCGAGTTTCCCCGGCTTCCAATGACGATACAATCGATATGTCGCTTGCTTGCCACAGCGGCCAGTTCATCGGCAGGGCTTCCCACGCGAACAAGCATCTCGATCTGCGATGAACTCATCCCGTCATGTTGCAGAGTGGTTTGCACTTCCTGCAGCGTCTCTTCCGCTTGCGTCCGCTGCTCGCGCGTTGGTGACAGAGGATACGGTGCTACAGAGCGACCTGCTGGATATGGGGTGGGTATAACAGTGAGCACAAGCAGTCGCAGATGCGCCGAGTAGGGATCAAACAAGGTGCCGACTGTGCGCAACATGTATTGCGTTGCAGGTGAGATAGGCGTATCAACCCCCACGAGTAGTTGTCTTTCAGACGCCTGCCCGGGTTCTTGTGAAAGCTCATGCTCGTTGGAATGTAGCATTTCCTCTTCACCATCCCTCCTACTCATCTCCACTGCGAGGTACGAGATGAATGTCCATATCGGTACTCAGCCGCAGTAAGCGATTGATGATGGAGCCACGTAGCAGCTCTTCCCAATGGCTGCGAGCAGGCTGACCAAGCACCAGTTGGGTCACCTGGCGCTCGTGGGCTATCTCTACCAACGTTTTGGCGATATCATGACTGCTCGTTCGGATAACCTCTGCGCCAAGATCCTCCGCGAGTATTGCATGCTCTTCTAGCCGGCGCTGCGCTTCCTCCCAATGCTGCTTCGCCTCTCCACGGTATTTGAGCAGCCGAATAAGTTTACTCCTGAAGGCGAGATAGCCCTCCGGTTGGATCGAGATGGCGAGCAGTTCGGCATGCAGGCCATGGGACAGGCGCCAGGCATCACGGATGACCTCGCGTGTATGTGGGCGGTGATCGAAGCCCACCATTACCCGTTCGCCAGCAGACCTCATTTCAGTGATTCCATGCTGAGCCATGTACTCCTGCAATTGAGCTTCGGTCTTCTCTGCGGTGCGCCGTAGGGCTATCTCACGCAATGCAGTCAGATTGCCCTCACGGAAGAAGTTGTTGAGCGCAGCATCAATACGCTCAGGTGGGTAGATATTGCCGTGTCTCATGCGCTGCCGCAGGGCGTATGGCGAGATATCGATCAGCTCCACTTCTTCGGCCTGGTCAAGGATCCAGTCCGGCAGCGTTTCGCGCACGCGCACGCCCGTGATGCTTGCTACAAGGTCATTAAGACTCTCCAGGTGTTGGATGTTGAGCGTGGTGACTACGTCAATACCAGCATCCAGGATCTCCTCGACATCCTGGTAACGTTTTACATGCTTTGAGCCTGGTACATTGGTATGGGCCAGTTCGTCTACAAGGGCTACTTTGGGATGACGAGCGATGACGGCCTCTGTATCCATCTCCTCAAGTGTCACTCCGCGATAGGTCACCTTCTTGCGCGGGATAATCTCTAAGTCCCCTATTTGCGCCTGTGTCTGCGGACGCCCATGCGTTTCGACGTACCCAATCACGACGTCTGTACCCCGGCCCTCACGACGATGTCCCTCGTTGAGCATGGTATAGGTTTTCCCCGAGCCTGCTACCGACCCCAGGTAGACACGCAAGCGGCCGCGCCTGTGTGGATAACCCTCGGATTGAGTAGATGTTCCATCTCCTGTCCGGGGTGTCAAGTGTACAGACGAGATAGGAACTTCCAGGTCGCTATCTCTCAAGCTATATCGACGCAGAATTTCCTCCGGATCGGGACGTCCCTCTTCGCGTTGCTGCTGCTGTTCATCAGGTGATTGCTCAGACATCATTTCTCTATCTTATCACTACGCACTCCAACAATGCTTTGTATGGTCCTGGAGGTACGGTATGGGACCATACCGCACCTCCAGCGCTATGCACAGGATTAGCACTGATGCACGTTCTGACTGGGGCCATCCAGCGCCAGGTTCAGAGCGAGAACGTTAATATAGGGCTCGCCGAAGATACCCAGAAAGCGCCCTGATTCATTGGAGGTGACCAGGTTGGTGACCTCCTGCTGGCTCATCCCGCGTGCCGCCGCCACGATCGGCACCTGGTACATCGCCCCGGCAATCGTGATGTCCGGGTCCAGTCCAGAGCCAGAGGCGGTCACAAGATCTACAGGCACAGAACCGGAAGGTACCGGCAGATTCTCTTTCTTGAATTCCGCTTGCCAGGCCGCGACGCGCTGCTGCACATCTTGCTTGAGCGTCGCGTTGGTCGGACCCAGGTTCGAGGCCGTTGAGTTGTCAGCTGCATAGGGCTCGGGCGTCCCGGTCGACGGGTTGACGGTCACCGAGGGTCGCCCGTGGAAGTACTTCAGGTCTGTCCAATACTGCCCGATCTGCTCAGAGCCGATGACCTGCCCCTGGGCATTGCACACCATGCTGCCGTTGGCCGCATGGTTAAAGAAGACCTGGGCCAGGACCGTCACCACGCCGGGATAGAGGAAGCCGGTCACGATGGTCAGGATCACAAGTAACACCACCGCCGGACGCAGGTACTTCGTCAAAAATGTGTTCATCTCATTCTTCCTTCTACAACCAGGGTGGCGTCACCACGTGCTGGGTAACGCGCACCCGTTCTCTCTTTCTTCCACTTCCTTAGAGCGTCAGGTGCAGCGCGACCAGCACCAGGTCGATGAGCTTAATGCCAATGAACGGAGCAATGATGCCGCCGACGCCGTAAATCAAGAGATTGCGGCGCAAGAGGGCACCTGCCCCAATTGGGCGGTACTTGACGCCTCGCAGGGCCAACGGGATTAACGCCACAATGATCAGCGCGTTGAAGATCACCGCCGAAAGCACCGCACTGTGCGGCGTCGCCAGTCCCATGACGTTCAAGGCCTCGAGCTGCGGATAGGTCACGGCAAACGCCGCCGGGATGATGGCAAAGTACTTGGCCACGTCGTTCGCGATGCTGAACGTGGTCAGCGCCCCGCGCGTTATCAAGAGTTGCTTGCCCACCTCCACCACCTCGATCAGCTTGGTCGGGTTGGAGTCGAGGTCGACCATGTTGGCCGCCTCTTTGGCCGCCTGCGTGCCGGTGTTCATCGCCACGCCCACATCGGCCTGTGCCAGGGCAGGTGCATCATTTGTGCCATCACCCGTCATGGCCACCATACGTCCGCCTGTCTGTTGCTCTTTGATCAGCTTCATCTTGGTCTCAGGCGTGGCCTGCGCCAGGAAGTCGTCCACGCCCGCTTCCTTGGCGATGGCGGCAGCGGTCAACGGATTGTCGCCGGTGATCATGATGGTGCGGATACCCATCTTACGCATCTCATCGAAGCGTGCGCGCATGCCACCTTTCACGATATCTTTGAGTTCGATGACCCCGAGCACGCGCGCGTGCCCATCTGATCCACTCGCTGCCGATTCTACCTCTGCCACAACGAGCGGCGTGCTGCCCGCGCTGGCGATGCCGTTGACGATCGTTTTCAACTCGTCACTGCTCGTCCCCCCATGTTCGGCCACATACGCAGCCACGGAGTCCCCAGCACCCTTGCGAATTGAGTGTACTGCCTCCTGCCCACCTCCATTATGCGCTCCATTCATGTCAACGCCACTCATGCGCGTCATAGCAGAGAATGGAATAAACACTGTGGAGGGGTCGAGTTCATCAGTAAAACCGTACTTCTCCTTCGCCAGGGCGACAATCGAGCGTCCCTCCGGGGTCTCATCCGCCAGGCTCGAGAGCATAGCCGCCTCAGCCAGGTCCCG
Source organism: uncultured Chloroflexia bacterium (assembly GCA_963702765.1). Classification (GTDB taxonomy): domain Bacteria; phylum Chloroflexota; class Ktedonobacteria; order Ktedonobacterales; family Ktedonobacteraceae; genus DATMNR01. The sequence continues at coordinate 30,514 of CAVPEB010000030.1, read as the reverse complement.
CTCCTCCACGTTGTGTAGTGGCACAAAGCGTGTCGCCTGACGATTGCCCAACGTGATGGTGCCAGTCTTGTCTAAGAGCAAAACATCCACGTCACCCGCAGCCTCGACCGCACGCCCGCTCATGGCCAGCACATTGCGCTGTACCATGCGATCCATGCCTGCGATTCCGATGGCCGAAAGTAATCCGCCGATGGTGGTCGGGATCAGGCACACCAGCAGGGCGATCAGCGTCGTGACCGAGACCGGCTGGCCCGAGTAGATGGCAAACGGCTCGAGGGAGACCACCACCAGCACGAAGATGATCGTCAAGGCGGCGATCAGGATATTCAGTGCGATCTCGTTGGGCGTCTTCTGGCGCTTCGCGCCCTCCACGAGCGCGATCATGCGATCCAGGAAGGTTTCGCCTGGATTGGCGCTGATCTGCACCACGACCCAATCGGAAAGTACACGCGTGCCGCCCGTCACGGCGCTGCGGTCGCCGCCGCTCTCGCGAATGACAGGTGCCGACTCGCCCGTGATGGCCGATTCGTCCACCGAGGCCACACCCTCCACCACGTCTCCATCTCCGGGGATCACGTCCCCTGCCTCGACCAGCACCAGGTCGCCTTTGCGCAGATCCGGCGCTGCTACCTCTTGCACCTGCCCAGTGCGGTCGGCGCTTGCCAGACGCTTGGCCATGGTGGTTGTGCGTGCGCGCCGCAGGGTGTCGGCCTGCGCCTTGCCACGTCCCTCGGCCATGGCCTCGGCGAAGTTGGCAAAGACCACGGTGAACCACAACCAGATGGTCACCGCCAGCACGAAGATCGTCTCGTAGGTTAACACGTCACGCGTGAAGGTCCCGCTTGGTTGGGTGAACAGGAGGCGCACGAACTCAAGCGTCGTGATCACGCTGCCGACCTCCACGACGAACATCACCGGGTTCTTGACCTGCACGCGAGGGTCGAGTTTCTTGAACGACTCCGGAATGGCGGCGCGGATGATCTTTGGGTCCCAGATCGAGATTTCTCCCTTGCGGCGCGTCTTCCACTGTTTGACTTCTAACTCATCGGTTTTCATATCGGTTTGCATCTTAGAACACCTTCCCTGCATGCATCAACAACTGTTCGACAATCGGCCCCAGGGCGTACGCCGGGAAAAAGGTGAGCGCGCCCACTATGAGAATCACGCCAATCAAGAGAGCAATCCAGAGCGGCCCTGTTGTGGGGAAGGTACCCAGGCTGGCAGGAACGACCCTCTTCTTGACGAGTGCTCCTCCTAAAGCCAGCAAGGGGATAACCTCGGCAAAGCGGCCAATCAACATGGCAAAGCCCAGCGTCCAGTTGTAGAAAGGGTTATTGCCGTTGAGTCCGGCGAAGGCCGATCCATTGTTACCATTAGTAGAAGTGAAGCCGTACAGGATATCTGTGAGCCCATGTGGCCCCAGGTTGCCGGCTCCCGTCGTGAGCCCAGCTATGCCCGCCGGGAGTACTACAGCCACAGCGGAAAAGCCCAGGATCACCAGGGGTGAGACCAGTAAGCCCAGCACTGCCATCATGATCTCCTTGCGTTCGATCTTCTTGCCCAGATACTCAGGTGTCCTCCCCACCATCAGCCCAGCGATGAAGACTGCAATGACGGCAAACATGATCATGCAGTACAGCCCTGCACCGACCCCTCCAAAGATGATCTCACCAAGTGCGATGTTGGCGATGAGCACCATCCCTCCCAGCGGCGTATAGCTATCGTGGAAGCTCATGACGGTACCCGTCGAAGTGGCTGTCGTGGTTACTTCTTGGAGCGCCGAGATAGTGATGCCATACCTCACCTCCTTCCCCTCCATGTTGCCGCCCGCCTGCGTCGCGCTGACCTGCTGGTTCGCTCCGACGCTTGTCAGGATGGGATTGCCTGTCTGCTCGGCGGGGATGACGACCGCCAGACCGATCACAAACAGGATGGCCGAAACAACCCACAGCACCCAACCCTGGCGTGTGTCGCCCACCCACTTGCCGAACATGTAGAACAGGCCAGCACCAATGCTGATCTCCTCAAGGATGATGATCAAGGCAGTGAGGGCGTTGGGGTTCTCCAAGGGCTGCGCCGAGTTGACGTTGAAGAAGCCCCCACCGTTGGTGCCCAGGTCCTTGATCGCCTCCATCGAAGCCACCGGCCCTTGGGCGATGGTTTGCGTTTGCCCGTTCAGGGTATGCACAACGGTATACGGGTTGAAGTTCTGGATCATCCCCTGCGAGACGAAGACTAAGGCGACGATAATAGAGATCGGCAGCAGGAGGTAGAGCGTAGCACGCGTCAGGTCAACCCAGAAATTACCCAGGTGCTGCGCGCTGCGGCGCGCAAGCCCGCGCACCAGTGCCACGGCCATTGCGATACCGGCAGCGGCGGAGACGAACTGATGAAAGGCCAGCCCGCCCATCTGCGTCAGATAGGTCATGACCTGCTCGCCGATATAGTTCTGCCAGTTGGTGTTGGTCGTGAAGCTGGCTGCCGTGTTGAAAGCCAGTTGCGGCTCCACATTGGGAAACCCCTGCGGATTGAAGAATGATCCCTGCCACTGCTGGGTGCGCTCGAACGCATACAGGAGCAACATGCCCACCACGCTGAAGATCAGCACAGAGATCATGTAGCCCGTCCACTTCTGCTCCTCATCCTGGTTCACGCCACAGAGTCGGTAGATAAAGCGCTCGACGGGGACAAAGACCGGCGAGAGCCAGGTGCGCTCCCCGTTGAAGATTTTGTACATATAGAGGCCGAGCGGCTTGGTCACCAGCAGCACGATGACCAGAAAGATCAGCACCTGCAGGACACTATTGAGTGTTACAGGCATAATTTCTTACCTCACTTTTTTCGCTTGTTGACGACATTAAAATTTCTCGGGCATGAGCAGGGCGAGTACGAGATAGACAAGCACGGCCAGCGTCACAATGCCCACTAGAATGTACTCCAGGGGTGTGTTCATACGAACTCTCCTTTCCTACAGGCGCTCACAGCCCTCGGTGAAGCCGATGAACGCCACAAACGTGACAATGGTCACCACAATGATAATCAGATCAAGCATGTAGTTCCTCCTCGTTCAGCTGCGGCTGCTGAGATACAATAGATTCTTCATTGCTGACAGAAGTAGTCCTGCGTTGTGCGGCCTCCGCAGCCAGGCGCAGCAGGGCATCCATTGGAAAAGGCTTGGGCAAATACGCCAGCGGGTGAAACTCCGCCAGTCGACCAGGCCCGACGCGGACGGCAGAAAGTACCACCACCGGCAACTTCTCGCCCTGTCCCTCCACGACCAGTGGCTTGATACATCCCTCGCTGAGAGCTGCGCGCAGGACATCCCAGCCTGTCTGATCGGGAAGGTTGATATCGAGGACAATCAGATCGTAAGTAGTAGCACGCAAAAACGCGAGTGCTGTCTGAGCATCTTCAGCAATGCTTACTTCGTGCTCACGTGCTTTGAGATTGCGATTGACCAGGTCACACAAAACCTCGTCATCCTCAACCAGCAAAATTCGTGCTCCGCTCATGCCAGTGATTCCTTCCTAAACTAAGTCACATGTACAAGTTGCTCTATGCAGGAAGTAGCTCCCAATTGGTGCTAAAGCCCCTTGATGGGAAACCTAACGCCCTGGCATCACAGTATTATCACTACCTGCGGTTATAACCTCACGAAGTCATCACAACGCCATGCCAACTCACCAAAGAACCCGCAATTTGCATGATAGGTAAATGTAAGAAGTTAGACATGTAACAGCTATTCTCCTGACTTGAACTGGGATACATGCTCCGTCTCCAGTACGTTCTGCACTGGTCCTACATCGACCCCGTAACGCCAGAGTCGGCGCAGCCATGACAAGAACCTGGTTCCCAGATGAAAAGCCCGAACTTCTTGCGAATGTGCCGGCAAGCGAATAAGCACAAGAGACGCAGGAGGTTCGACCAGCAATTGTTTCAGTTCGTATGCACGCAGCAAGACTTCTTTATGCTCGACCGCAACCATGACAATCCCGTCACAATGCAAGTCATGTACGAGTGTCGTGATACTTTGCTTGACGTCGCTCGTAAAGACTTCATAGCGTTCAACAGGTACCTGAAACCTGGCAGATTTGTATTTGACAGCTTCCAGGAAATCCTTCGATTGCTGGATATGCTCAAGACGTGCTCCTCCAGAGCGTGAATGGTTAGGTACAGAGACCAGCGTTACAGGAATAAGTGTTGCCCCATTATTCTTCGCCAGGCTTACCAGGTAATCGATTGCTCGCATGTCTACCCCATGTGTAAAGGGCAGAAGCCAACGGGGGTTCATCTTGATTCCTTTCTAAGAGACGTTGACTACAACTTAGTACAGACATCAGCACATCTTTTCCTATGTCCATACTCAGTGTAAATCAGAGGAAGTAAATATGCTTTCTGGAGAATCTGAAAGATTCCTCAAAATCTGCTCAGGATGTTGAAATCCAGACTACAACTACTCTGCCTCATCGTTGAAGCGGTATCCAACTCCAGGAATTGTGATGATGATATGGGGATCGTCCGGGGACTGTTCAATTTTTCGGCGTAATTGTGCCACGTACACATGGAGACTATGAGTTCTGGCATGCAACTCAGGCCCCCAGACCTCTTTCAGCAACATCTGACGTGTCAGTATTTTGCCACGGTGCGCGATAAAGACTTTAAGCAAGTCGTATTCAGTCGGTGTCAATTGGACGTCTTGCTCATGAAGCTGCACGCGCCGTAAAGCAAAATCCACCTGGAGAGGACCTGTGCAAAAATTCGGTTGCGTTCCAACATGTGTGTTTGCAACGTGCCGCAGTGCGACGCGTACGCGAGCTAAGACTTCATCTATCCCAAAGGGTTTTGAGACGTAGTCGTCAGCCCCCAGGTCGAGTGCTTCCACCTTATCGTGTTCAGTTCCCTTCACCGAAAGCACGATGATGGGTATATTCGACTCCGCGCGCATCCTACGACATACTTCCAGGCCACTCATGCCTGGTAATACTAGATCGAGCAGTATGAGATCGGGTCGATGTCGTGACATTAGCTCGAATGCCTCTTCACCACTGCTGGCTGTGAATACTTTGTAGCCGTGTGCAGTGAGGCTGCGACGTAATGCGCGAACAATTTCGATTTCATCATCAACCACTAGAATATGTGCGCCACTCTTATTCATGCTGGTACCTCCTCCATCACACCTAGAGGCAATGATACTGAGAAGACCACTCCTCCACCTTCGCGTGGCTCAGCCCAGATGCGTCCTCCATGTGCTTCAACCAATCCTTTACATACGGCAAGGCCCAGCCCTGAGCCGGTCGGATGACCAGTAGTCTGTTTCCCATCGAGAACGCGGTAGAACTTGTCAAATACGCGATCAAGATCACCAGAAGGAATACCAGGGCCACGATCCGCGACGCTAATAACTATCTGCGCCCCCTCACAATGCGCGCTTACATCAATCGGTGAATCCTTTGGAGTATAACGAACGGCATTTTCGATCAAGTTGGTCAAAACCTGGTCGATCTGCATATAATCCAATTCGATTGGTGGAAGATCAACGGGTACCTGAGTATGCACAATACGGCCATGCAGCAAAGGTTGTAATCGATCAAGAACATCCTGAATCAGTTCAGGAAGCATATATAATTCTTTCTCAGGTTTGAGTGCTCCATCCTCTATGCGTGACATATCAAGCAGATTACTCACAAGCCGATTCAGCCTGTCCGCCTCGCGCTCAATTGAGCGGGCAAAACTGCGTTTCGTCTCCTCATCCCACTGCACATCTTCCTGAAGTAACGTACTCGCGGCAGCCTTAATTGATGCCAGGGGTGTGCGCAAATCATGGGAGACTGAGGAGAGTAAAGCCGCGCGCAGTTCATCGGTGCGCTGCAAAACCGCAATACGCAGATTTTCACGACGTAAACGCGCGCGTTCGATCAGAGAAGACGCCTGCTCGAGAAATGTCCAGAAGAAAGCTGTACGAGCATTTGGTTGATCCTGATCCTCTTCAAGTTTTTCATCCTTTGCCAGCTGGCTTGAATCATCCAGGATGCGCAAGCGGAGTACACCTACTACCTGCTGCCCCGTTTTCAGAGGAATCAGTCGCAGTGAACGACGCACAGTACGACCATCCTTCGTGATCCGCACTACAACGCGTTGTACAAAACGAGCTGAGGTCGTGGTAGCGAGGGAATCATCATCATAGAGGCCCATGCTTCGGCCATGCGTCATGACCCATGATGCTATGGCTTTCTCATCGGATGAAAGCATGATCTGCTCCGAGGGTTGATACGCGCTGGCCTGGACACGGAGTGTGCCCGATGCATCAGGTTGAAGTATGGCGCAGTCATGCACTCCCCAGGAGGAGAACACATCGACGATAGCCACTGCAATAGCATGAAGTTGTTGTTCTGGCTCATCCTCACGGTTGGTCACTCGCACCAGATCGTAGAGAGTACGTGTCTCACTTTCCCGTAGGTGTGACTGCTCAACGCGCTGACGCAGTGTTACAGCCAATTGACTGGTAAGTATTGCGGTTACCAGGAAGACAAACAGAGCAATCCACTCCTCGATGCTACTAATAGTAAAGACATACAGCGGCGGGACGAGGAAGAAATCAAAAGAGAGAAAGGCCACCAGAGACGCCAGGATAGAAGCATAGCGCCCCCGTGTGCTGGCCAGTGCCAGAATAACAAGTAGATATGCAATCGAAATGTTGGGAATACGGGGATAGAGCTGGAGGACAGCGATGATTCCTGTAACCAGCATCGTTCCTACAAATGCCACCACGGTATCGAGGAGATATTGCTGCCAGGAGCGCGTTTTGCTCCGCCCGATCGGCAATAGATGTTCAACAGTATTCATGTCACGTCAACCTTATACATATTGTATTTATGCCTTTACTGAAAGCCCAACTTCCTCCTCAAGATATTCTTGCTCTTGCATTGTCTCTCCCTGTCTCTTACCCCTTCCATTTAGCCAAAGAGAGAAATGCCGGCGCAGTTCATGCGCAAAATTCACGCGTTCATTTGTTGGCAAGTGCAGGACGTAAAGCTTACACGCTGGCATTTCCATGAGACGCTTTATCTCATGAAGCTCGAGCAGAAGACCGCCTTTATGGTTTACAAAAAGCAGAATCCCTTCACACTCCATTTCACTTGCGACAAGATTGATACTTTGTACAACGTCACTGGTGAAAACTTCCAACCTCTCAATTTGAACAGAATACCGCTCAGCCTTTTGTTTTACCGTCTCCAAGAAGTCCTTTGACTGTTGCAAATATTCAAGACGAACACCCTTTTTTCGGCGTTCTTCTGGTACATGGATAAGTACAAGGGGAACCAGTGTAGCCTGATGACTTTTAGCTAGCAATATAGCCTGTTCTATTACAAACTTATCCACTCCATGCACAAATGGCAGTAAAAAACGTGTTGTTTTCATCAAGACCTTCCGATACCTGAAACATGCTGTCACAGAGGCAAAGATTTCACTCTTCACTCACAGCTACAGTGTATCCAGAGGGATGTCAATGAGGGCTAAGAAGATAGCAGAGACATCTAAATATTTGCTCAAGATAAACAAGTATATCATCAACCCTGTATCGATTTCAGAATTGTAGGGGCATCCCTTGCGGGTGCCCTGCTCGTTTATCAGTCCTCATCTGCATGAAAGCGATAACCAACTCCTGATATTGTGAGGATGAAGCGAGGATGCGCCGGATCTGGTTCAATTTTACGCCGTAACTGGCCGATATAGACATGCAGGTAATGTGATTCGGTCCCATAACCGGTTCCCCACACCTGGGACAGCAGCATATGGCGCGTCATTATTTTACCTTTATTCTTAATAAGTGCTTTCAACAGATCATATTCAGTTGGTGTCAATTTGACTTCCTGATCATTCACTTGCACAAGACGCTGCGCGAAATCAACTCGTAGCGGCCCAGCGATGAAGATTGGCTCAGTACCAGACTCGACTTGGGCGGCATGACGCAATGCGACTCGAATCCGTGCCAGTACCTCGTTCATACCGAATGGTTTGGATACATAATCGTCTGCCCCTAGATCAAGAGCTAACACTTTATCGCGTTCAGTGTCCTTTACAGAAAGCACGATAATAGGTAAATTTGACTGTGATCGTACCCTCTTGCAAACTTCCAGCCCACTCATACCCGGCAAACCCAAATCAAGTAGCATCAAATCTGGTCTGTAATGAGCAATCGATTCCAGAGCTTCTTCACCCGTTGAAGCAGTCAAAACATCAAAATCGTGGGCGGTCAGACTACGCTGCAAAGCACGCAGGATCTCGATTTCGTCATCAACAACAAGAATGCGAGCTCCACTTTTACTCATCTTTCACTCTCACTTTTCTTTATTAATGGTAATGTGAAACGAAATATAGATCCACCAGCTTCACGATTTTCAGCCCAGATACGTCCTCCATGAGCCTCGACCAACCCCTTACTAACAGCGAGACCAAGACCTGATCCTGTTGGCCGCCCAGAAGTTCTTCCTAACACACGATAGAATTTATCAAATACACGCTCTAAATCGGCTGGTGGAATGCCTGGACCACGATCTGCAACACTAATGACCATATGATCTCCTTCAGTTTGCACACCCACATCTATTGGTGAGTCGGAAGGCGTATATCGTACCGCATTTTCAATCAGATTGGTCAATACCTGCTCGATCTCCAGGTAATCCAGCTGGACAGGCGGAAGATCATCAGGGATACTTGTCTGCACTACACGATCGAGCAATAGTGGCTGCATATGACCCAGCACGTCATGAATTAACTCGTCTATAGGATACCATTCTTTCTCGGGACTGAGTGCTCCTCCCTCGATTCGAGACATATCCAGCAGGTTCGCCACCAGTCGATTCAATCTGTCAGCTTCACGTTCTATAGCCAGGGCAAAGCTCCGCCGCTCTTCGTCGCTCCATTGCACGTCATCTTGAAGCAGGCTGCTGGCAGAGGCTTTAATAGATGCAAGTGGAGTGCGAAGATCATGTGATATAGAGGAAAGAAGTGCTGCACGTAGTGTGTCGGTCTTTTGCAACACCTCGATTTGCAAGCCCTCCTGGCGCAAACGCGCACGATCAATCATTGAGGTAGCTTGATCAACAAAAGTCCAGAAAAAAGCGCTTTGAGAGTTTGACCGTTCGCGTTCCGCCCCCAGATTCTTTTCCAGACCAAGTAGGCGTGGATTATCCTCCATGAATAAGCAAAGTACACCGTGTACCTTTTTACCCATTTCCAAAGGAATCATACGTATATACCTGCGTACTACATTCTTTTGTGCGGTGCTACGTACTACTGCACGTGGTGCATACTCTGAAGAACTCTGGGAAGCAATGGCGACATCATGCAACTCAACGGTTTGAGCCTGGGCCATTACCCATAAAGCTGTTGACTCTTCATCCGATGTAAGCCTTATCTGATCTACAGGCTTTTTAGCGCTCCCTTGAACAACGAGCTTACCCATTGTATCAGGCAACAGAATTTCACAGTCTCTCACTCCCCAGGAAGAAAACACATCAACTACCGCACGCGCAATAATGCTGAGTTGCTGCTGTAGACTTTCTTCACTTGTCGTCGCGCGTACCAGTTCATAAAGAATACGCGTTTCATGCTCTCTAAGGCGTGCTTGCTCAGCTCGTCGGCGTAGAGCCGAAGCTAATTGACTCGTTATGATCGCTGTTACCAAAAATACGAACAAAGCCAGCCACTCGTCGAATTTAGCTATCGTCAACGTGTAGTAAGGAGGAACAAGAAAATAGTCGAAAGAAAGAATCGCTACGATTGAAGCCAATATGGCAGCATAAAGACCGCGTGTGCTTGCCAGGGTTAATATTACCAACAAATAGAGCAGTGAGATATTCGGAATTCGTGGATAGAGTTGAAAGTAGTAGAGGATTCCAGTTACAAGACAAGTTACAACAACACCTAACGCACTATCAATAAGATATCGCTTCCAAAGTAATGCCTCACTATTATAGAGTTGTGGTAAATGTTCTTTTTGTTTCTTACCCATCACTTAGCAACCTGTTTGAAGTAAATAACGAGAAAAGTTCAATGACTATTCCTTAGCATATGAGAAAAAGAGAGATCACGTCAACAAGAAAGCAGTGCGAAACCATCTTGCCCCCTCAACACTGCTATGTTACACTAACAGCAAGTTACAAATGCCGCCACTTGACTGGTGTCGGCTTTAATCTTATGGTGTGACTATTTTTCCTTTAATCAAGGTAGGCTCACATGGCACAAGAATCGAAGGCAGAAGTAGCTTCACATAGTTCTGGTGGAGATGAACATAGTAGTGGTAAAAGCCTTTTAGGTCCTCTCCTCTGTTGGGCAGTTGTTTTCGCTGATATCGGCACCTCGGTTTACTACACTCCTGGTATTCTCTACAACACTGAAGGTATTACCACTCTGGCAGGATTTTTCGTCCTATTGACTATGTCAGTGTTTGTACTTCTTACTTTAAAATACTCAGAGGTCACTCATCGTTTCCCTCAAGGTGGTGGTGTAGTAACCGTGGCAGCGCAAGCGATAAACCACTGGTTTGGTGCGCTTGGAGGTATGTTTATCCTCGTCGATTATTTCCTTACTGCTGCTATCAGTTGTTTGTCTGGAATATTTTACCTCAGTGTTGTTCTTCCGGCTATTGGTCCGCTAGTTTTATGGATTACGATTGTAGCTCTCATTCTATTAGGTATTCTCAACTGGGTAGGCATTAGCGAAAGTGCCAAAGTGAGTTTTGTAGGTGCTATTATCGCTTTCTTAAGTGACATTGCTATCCTGGTGACCGTCTTTACACATATTTCTTTCTCAGAATTCCTGTCACTTATCCCACAGATGTTTGCGAACCATTCACTTGGACCTATTTCTATCTTGATTGGTTTCTCTGCTTCATTTCTAGCCTTTTCTGGACTTGAAAGTATTTCACAACTTTCTCCGGTTATGAAAACACCTCGTAAAAAGGTTGCGGGACTTGCGTTATTGATCGTCGTACTGACGATTGGTATTACTAGCCCTCTCTTGACCATACTTACAACCACACTGCTACCAGCTTCGACTCTGGAAAGTCCTACACAATCTGCGCAGGTAGTTTCTCTGCTTGCTGGTAATTGGGGCAACATTGTTTTGCAAACAGAAGTCGCTATTAGTGCCAGCGCACTACTGGTATTTGCTAGTAATACGGCTATTATCGGTTCATACCACGTATTCATGGCACTTTCCCGCATGGACTTCTTTCCAGCTTTTGTGCTTAAACGGAATAAGCTGCGCGGGACACCTCATTACTCTATCGCCCTTGCAACAGGTATTCCTATTGCTGTGCTTATAATCGTGAATGGCAACATCAATACTCTTGGAGACATGTACGCTTTTGGTTTGCTAGGAGCTTTTACACTCACCTGTTTAGGGTTAGATATCATTCGTCATCGTGAACGAAAAGCAGCTCGCGCGTTAGCAGCGCAATCACTAAATACGAGTGAGAACGATCAAGAAGTTCCCGGTGCTGGCATGGCTTATGACATTGAGTCCAGACGCGAAAATGCACACAACAATGGATCTGCTCTTACAGGAGGATTAGATCTTGAAAATGTGAGGCTGTTAGCTTCTCCTGTACGAAACTGGCGTACACGCATTCGAGAGATCTGGTACAACGTCGACTTCTGGCTAGGTGTCTTCACCACTTTCTTGGTTGCAACTGCTTGGACTACTAATCTGGTCACGAAACATTTAGCAACTCTTTTTGGTGGTACTGTTGCTGGTTTCGGTATGCTTATTGCCTACATCAACTATAGACGACAAAAGCAGAAAGGGTACCTGCCTGTTGTCACAACTGGCCTTGAAGGTCGCTTGCCAGGCTCTGTACTCGCTGTGCTCACGGCTAAAAATGGACATAATGACATGATTATACGCTCCGCAATCAATAGTGCTGAGGGCAAACCTGTCGTATTTCTATACTTAGGTGAGCCAAGAGCCGAGAGAATTCCACAAATCTTTGAGGTATACGATCCGTATCTCTATGATCCTCATGCGAAGGAATCCTTTGGCAAGGCAGAAAATCTTGCGCAAAAGTCTAAAAGCCCTCGAAGGTTTGTTTACAGTTCAGAAGAGCCTGGTGCTGTAGCAGAGGTATGGCATATTGCCCATCCTCACGATACAATTATTGCTGCAGATTATGCTGGTGATGTTGCTGATGTCAACCCTGACCGCATCCGCTACGAGTTAACTTCTGAAGGCAAAGTAGCCCACCTTATTAAACGCTGGTGATAGATGAGATTATTACGTATTATATGATTATTTTACAAAAAAACTTGCTACTACTTGTCTTTATGCTCATTGCTGTCTTTCTTTCAGCATGCAGCCCTGGACATATCGGAGGCAACGAGATTTCCTTTGTACGTGACGGACACCTCTGGACGATCGATCCCGATGGCGCTAATGCATTCGAAGTCACCCCAAATAGCTCGCCAGTCATAGGTTATGCATGGTCTCCAGACCATAGAATCTTTGCTTTTAGAACTCTCGATGCCAACTTTTCCAAAACTGCAATCGGACAACATATAACCACAAATCCGGTGACCGGATTAACTGATGACGCTCCGAGTGTCCTTAATACAATTGGCATCGATGGTGGCACGCCTATTCCTATTGCAGTTTCAGATACAGGCATTCAGCACAGTAATGCTTGGTGGAATCCCACTGGAAACCGCCTTCTTTATCGCGAAGAATCTACAACTGCCATCCAAAACGCTGGAACTCAATCCTGGTGGATTTCTCAAGACGATCAACCGCTAGACATCGCTAGAAAATTGCTCCCGTATTCGTATTCTATACCTTCTTTATCATTAAATGGAATGGCTATAGGAAATTCAAGTCAGGGCATGTTTACTACCACTCTTTCTGGTACTGATTTGCATTTTATACTCAAAGGAAATCTTAAAGGACATCCCCTTCCTGTATCCTTGGAACGTATTTTATGGCAGCCTTCCCACCTTCATCCAGATATACTTTATGCCGATTCTAATGATCCTCCTGGGATAGCTTCTACACAAAACACATTCACGCCTGTTAAACTCATCCTAAGTGATACTCAGAAGCAAACCACGACCATTGCCATCTGCGGTTGCACTCAGTTTGCTTGGTCACCGGATGGCAATTCTATTCTCTATAGTACAGGTACCCAGTACACGATCTTTAACATACGAGACCATTCTTCCTATGCTGTTTCTGCTGAATCTGGTAGCGTTCCTTACTGGTCACCCGATAGTCACTTTATCATCCTAGATGGTTTACATACATTGCAACTTATCAATGTCACTAAACAACGACATCAAGAATTACTGAGCGATCTAACATCTGGAGCAAACGCCCCTCAATCTCAATTGCCCGATTCTCATACACTTCTTCAGCCAATTTCTAACAGTATCTGGGCAGTCAGATAGTCGACAGTTTCTTTTCTTAACTAGAAACCGATTGGTATGGCAAGGGAAAATTTTGGATTCGGGCAATGGACTTTATACTGTGACCATTGATGAAATGGACGTGTACAGGGATCACCTGAATAGTCGACAGTGGTAATGATGTTCAGGCTAGCTGGATCTATCAAGATCCTAATACATCTTTTGTTTTTTAGATGACTTGATATGAAAGGTACAACAATTATGAACAATTCTCAAAAAGACCAACACATCTCGTTAGAGAAGCGCGAAGATGCAGAAGAATTAGAATTCGAAGATATGGAGTTACTCGAACGTCTGGAAACACTTCGAGAAGACATGGAAGAACTGCTTGTGACAACACTCGCAGAAGTCATCCAGCGTATTGAAGAACTGCATCGAAAATTAGATAATCAACAGTAGTAAAAAATAGCCATTCCTGTGTTGTGACGAGTATTTTTGTCAGCTTTTTCATTGATCACAGTTTTTGGCCCATCAACCAAAACGGATTTCAGTCAGTCAGCTCAACCACAGGCAAAACACCTATGCTTGCACAATCTGTGCAAAGTTACCATCCGGCGGCTGCACACTAAAATTTGCGGTGCCTTGTTCTGAATTTACAATTGAGGTGACGAGACGCGTACTATCAGGGGACCAGGCCATGGCAAAGACCGGCTCGTCTTCATAAAAGGTGAAATTTTTCTGGGTTAACGCATCCCAACCCAACACGACTGCACAAATATCGCCGCAATAGACCTGGGTTACAGCCGCGATGCGCTTTCCATTGGGTGACCATCCAACAGCAAAGATCAGGTCAGGAAGTACCCCCTTGGCGGGATTCACTGCAGCTTTCACATTGTACCCCTCATAGGTATACAAAACGGCCCCGGTCACCGCGTTCCACACCTGTACCGTCTTGTCAAACGAGCCCGAAGCGATGTACTTCCCATCCGGCGACCAGGAAACAGAGCTGACTGTGTCGGTATGGCCACGATAGGTATACGTATGATTTCCGGTGGTAGCGTCCAGGATCTGCACGGTCTTGTCTGTTGATCCAGAAGCAATCTGCGTGCTATCGGGCGACCACACTATCGAGTTTATGCTCCCGTTATGGCCACGATAGACGTACAACTGCTTGCCAGTCGCAACCTCCCACACGCGCACAGTATGATCCGCAGCACCAGAAGCAATATAGGTGCCATTGGGCGACCATGCCACAGTATTCACAGCATCGGTATGCCCAGTATAGAGAGCAGCATGCTCTCCGCTCAGAGCATCCCATACCTGTATCGTTTTATCTATCGAACCTGAAGCAACGCGATTACTGTCCGGTGACCATGTCACTGATTGCACACCACCAGTATGACCACGGTAGATATAGGGTTGAAAATGTTCGCTCTGGCTGCTTGCCCAGACCTGGGCCGTCTTATCCAAAGATCCTGAGGCGATGTACTTGCCGTTGGGCGACCATGCTACCGTCAATATACGATCCTTGTGGCCACGATAGGAATACAGTATGCTTCCTGGACGACGAGGAGTAGGGATTGGAGTTGGAGTTGAAGCGGAAGAGAGACCTTGAGCGCAACTCTCAAGACTCACAGCAAGCAGTAATCCCGCCATGCCCCTGAGGACATCACGACGAGAGAGATATCCCTCTAGTAATCCCATACGTTTACGCACCATCGGCGTTTCCCTTCTTACAGACAAAGAAGACAACAAATAAAGGGAACTGGACTGGTAATGTAACGGTCAATGTTGCTTAATACAGTTATTATATTCAAAAGAATACCATGTCCAACTTGTCACTGTCAATATTTTTTGGGCAGCTACAAAGCATCTCAACAGTCTCTGAGTGACTGTTTTCTGCAATGCTTGTGGCGCGTTCAACTGAGAGTGTGGAAGATTTTGCGAGCCTGCAAGACTTGCAAAATCTTACACACTCTCAGAAAAAGGAGACTAAAACAATGACTGTTGGACAATGAGGGAGCTAAGAGCTTAATGGAAGCGTTATGTGTGGATTTCATCAATAGCGAATTTCGCGATTTCCGCGGACGGTGGGTAAGAGATGACCTCCAGCAGCCAGATTGGATGGATCAGTTTCTTACCAAATGGGGTCTACTGGTTGAGCAGCCACCCGATACAGATGTGCTGTCTGCGCTTGTTTCGCTACGCACCTTTCTACGCTCAATGATAGAAACGCTGGTTGAGGGAAAGATCACGGAACAAGATCAGGCAACGCTCAATACTATCATGCTCAAAACGCATTTGTGTCGCCACCTGGAGAAAGACATGGATGGATATCAACTGGAAATGGTGCCAATCAAGAAGGATTGGGACTGGGTTCAGGCAGAGATCGTTGCTTCTTTCGCTCATGTACTGGCCTATCACGATCCTCAACGTCTCAAAATATGCGCAAACACGTACTGCCGTGGGATCTTCTACGATGAGAGCAAGAGCCGCACGAAGCTATACTGCACACCTGAAAAATGCGCTAACCTGTGGAAGGCACGCCGTTTCCGCGCACGCCATAAAAAGAAGCTTTGATATTGCCCTCACTCAATCAGGCTTTTAGTAATTAGGCCTTATGCACCGCCCAGGTAAGCCTGGCGAACAAGATCGTTAGTAAGTAAATTCTTAGCAGTATCACTCAGGACAATCTGCCCAGTTTGCAACACATAACCACGGTCAGCAAGGCTGAGAGCCATCGATGCATTTTGTTCCACGAGAAAGACGGTGACGCCCTCGTCGCGAATGCGCAGAATGGTGTTAAATACAGTCTCAACAAGAATCGGAGACAAACCCATGGATGGCTCATCCATGCACATCATTTTTGGACGGGACATGAGAGCCCGCCCCATTGCCAACATCTGTTGCTCTCCCCCGGACATCGTGCCTGCAACCTGTTTCAAGCGCTCCTTGATACGTGGGAATATCTCACAAACATGGTCTAAATCTTCCTTTATCTCCGCCCGATTTCTACGGCTAAACGCTCCCATTTCCAGATTTTCTAGCACTGTCATTCGAGAAAAGATTCGGCGAGCTTCAGGCACAAGAGCCATGCCGGAGGTAACAATATCTCCGGGCAATTTTCTTTCGATACGTGTACCCTCGAATTCAATGGTGCCACGACGAGGATGTATCAGGCCAAAGATAGTCTTCATCGTAGTCGTTTTGCCTGCTGCATTTGCTCCCAGCAGACAGACAATCTCGCCTTTATCCACTTCGAGCGAAACTTTGCGAAGAACCTGGCTAGGTCCATAGTACGTATCTACATCGGTAAGCTGTAGCATCGTAGACTTCGTCGCCTTTGCTACATTATCACCAGAGGTAGAGGGAGAAATATCTGCACTTGTCATTCCGCGCTTACCCTCCTGCGTAGCAAACCCCTGGCTTCTGCCAAGTAGTTTCTGACGAACTTGCTCCTAACAGTATTACTCAACACTTTCTTGCTCTTGCCCCCTCTTTGTCGGTGTACCAAGATAGGCAGCGATAACTTTTTCATCACGGCGAACCTCCTCAGGCAGGCCTTCTGCAATTTTCCGCCCATAGTCGAGTACATAGATACGATCAGACATTCCCATTGTCACTGCCAGCTTATGCTCGATCAATAAAATGGTCACATGTAACTCGTCGCGCAAGCGCCGAACATACTTCACTGCATCCAGTGTTTCTGCTTCATTCATTCCTGCAGTGGGTTCATCCAGTAAAAGTAACTTGGGATTCGAAGCCAACGCCCGCGCAATTTCGATGCGTCTCCGATACGCATACGAGAGGTTTATTACATATTCTTCTTGCCTATCAACCAGCTCAGAACCAAAGAAACTCAAAAGCTCAATAGCACGTTTACGCGCTTCAGATTCTTCGCGTACAACTCTAGGTGGGCGAAAAACATCACCTAGAATACCCGCCTTGAGTTGCGTATGCTGGCCAACGAGCACATTTTCTAGCACCGTCATATTATTAAAAAGTCGAATGTTCTGAAATGTACGGGATATACCACGCTTGAGGACCCTATCGGGGCTCAAGCCTGATAAAGATTGACCTGCAAGCTGTATATCACCCGTAGAGGGACGGTAGATTCCAGTAATAAGATTAAATACTGTTGTCTTCCCAGCCCCGTTCGGTCCTATTATGCTAATAATCTCCTTCGGCATGACCTCAAGATCGAGATCTTGCACTGCTGCAAGGCCACCAAAATGTTTAGAGACCTTGTTTAACTTTAGCATAGCCTCGTTGGAAAGCTCAACGCCCATTGCAAACTCCTTTCTCGCTCCTACTCAACACGTACCTCCGATTCAAAACCAGGCGCTCCAGGTACCACATCCAACGCACCTTCCTCTACCCCCCCCTCATCTTCAACATGATGGAACTCGCGCCGCCTACGCGCGCTGGGTATGAGCCCTTCTGGCCGGAAGACCATGACCGTGACCAGCAGGATTCCGAAGATAAGGTTTCGAACATTCCCGAAAGAGAAGCCAGGTATGACGTGGACAATGGCATTTTGTATGCCGTAAAAAAAGCTCGTGGGGTCGCCAGCACTCGCATCAAGTTGTGCCGGAAGAAACACGTTGAGAGCGTAGACAAGGATTGCTCCAACGATCACACCGGGGATACTGCCAATACCACCAATGACCACCATCGCGAGAAAGATCACTGAATCGCCAAAACTAAAATTATCGGGTGAGACGCCACCAAGCTTTGCAGAGTGAAAAGCGCCCGCGATTCCAGCGAAAAATGCGCCTGTGGCAAAAGCAAACAGTTTGGTCGACACCAGGTTGACTCCGGAAGATGCCGCCGCAATTTCATCTTCTCTAATAGCAATCCAGGCACGGCCTAAACGAGAGTCGCGCAGGCGTACATTCACAAAGATTGAAAACGCTATCAGCGCCAGTATGAGATAGTAGTATGGAGTTGGAGTAATGAGGGACCAGTTGACGCCGAAAAAAGACGGCGATTGGACGCCAACAATGCCATTGGTCCCATTGGTATACTTATCCATTTCCAAAAAGACGATCGGCACAATCTCTCCAAAGCCCAGGGTCACAATTGCCAGGTAATCCCCACGCAGTCGCAGTGTCGGTGCGCCAAGCAGTATGCCAAAAAACGCTGCTATGAGTGCGGATACAATGATCATCGGCCAGAAGAGCGCTGACAAAAGGTGCGGGTTAATGGGCGCGATGTTCAATACGTTGGTCAACTGCGTAGATCCGAATATGCCCCAGGCATATGATCCAATAGCAAAGAAAGCCACATACCCCAGATCGAGCAGCCCGGCAAAACCGACCACAATATTCAGGCCCAGCGCCAGGATCACATAATAGCCAGCATCACCGTAACTGGCCAACCGACCAGACGTACCAAATCCAAACAAGTATTGATCGATTACTGGATAAAACAGGACGAAGGTTACAAGCAGAATCAGATAGAAACGCGTCGCGCCAGAACTCCGCAGAGGCAAATCGTTAGGAACCAGATCCCTCGCCTCTTCACGAACGCGAGTAGTTGATAGTTTCTCCAGTTGGCGTTGTTTAATGCGCTGGCCATCTCCATCTGCATTACTTTCGCCATTGCCATTGTTCTTCGGAGCAATGGTTCGACGTAAGGCAATCGATCCAGCGAATCGTCCCAGAAAATAGCCGGCAACTGGCAGCAAAAGCGTGCGTATCACCACCCAGATCAACAGAGTTGTTGGCAACTGGCCAGTAAAGTAAAAAATAAGATCGACAATCAGCCAGACGACCGCTAACACAACACTAAACCAGAGGCTCCCCATGATCGCGCGGTTCTTTAACCCTGCTCGTTGCTCAGTATCAAGCGCCTTAAGATTTTGCAACGGAGGAGGCTGTGTAATGTGAAGCGCCTGATACACACGCCGACTAATAAAAAAGTAAACCAGCAGGAGCACTGCGGTTAAAGCAAGGCCAATAATCAGACCCTGGCTGATCACTAAAAAGAGCGGGAGCAATACATAGAACACGATATCGATCCAAACTTCAATCATACCCCGTTGACCGCTATCAGCAGCTACAAGATAGCCTGCAAATGCAATCACTGTTGCATAGAAAACGACAATAAATAGCGTAATCTCGATGAAGACCGCCAGGTCGGAGATGCCCCCTAGACCGAGCACGGTAAGCAGAGATTGATTAATGATCGCTTCACCACTCCAAACGAAAGTAAAGACGGCTAACGGCACCAGCAGCCCGACGATCCATTTGATGAGTATCGCGCGAGTATCGCGCGTCGGAACAAGCATATTAGCTATTGCCACGTTCGCATCACCTCGCTTCTGATAGAACACATGTAAAACACCAGAGCTTAGCTGTGTTCATTAGACCTTCTCAGGTGTTTGTTGACCAAGGAGACCAGAAGGCCGGAATACCAGGATCAAGATAAGAATAACAAAAATAACGGCTTCATGCCATGCGGCACCGCCGTGCGGCAGGCCAATAGGGCAGCCAGGTTGGGTAGAATCGCATATAAGGGTAGCTAACGCTTCGACCACACCTATCAACACACCTCCAAGCATTGCGCCAACAAGGTTGCCTATTCCTCCAAGCACCGCCGCGGTAAAGGCAAACAGTCCAAGTGTAAAACCAAGTGTGAAATTGGTATTTCCGTATTTTAAACCCCATATGAGTGCTGCCGCACCTGCAAGCGCAGCTCCAATAAAGAACGTGATCGAAATAATGCGGTTCACGTTTACACCCATGAGCGCAGCCGCCTCGCGGTCTTGCGCTACTGCACGCATAGCGCGCCCTATACGCGTGCTGCTAACCATCCACTGGAGAGCAACCATCAATACAACAGCCACCACAATCACCAGAATATCGATGCTGCTAAAACTCACAGATCCAATATAGAAGAATTTCTCTGGAAAAATTTGTGGGAACGGAACAATAGTGATACCTTTCCAAAGTTTTCCGACATCCTCTAGAATCAACGAAACACCGATAGCCGAAATCAACGGAGCAAGGCGGGGAGCATTCCTGAGTGGACGGTATGCGACACGTTCAATCACTATCCCTAGCACTGCGCACAGCACCATCGCACCAAGAAAAGTAATAACGAGCACGCCCACCAGCGATAGACCTGTAGGGGCCACCGATGAGTTCGTAATGCCAAACAAGCCGAAAATAGAAATGCAGATGAAGGTGCCAATCATGAAGATATCGCCATGGGCAAAATTAATCAGTTCAATAATACCATACACCATTGTATACCCAAGCGCAATCAGTGCATAAATCGAACCAGTAGTTACACCAACGACCAGTATTTGAAGAAAATTTGTCACAGGTATCACCACCTTTCTGCTAAGTATACATATCCAAATATATTCAGAAACGCTGCTCTCGCAGGCACTTATCTGAACACAAGGTAGTATTATGAAATTTATACAACACAAGAGATTAGATAGCAAGAAAGGGAGCGGTCTTACAGATAGAGACTCTGCCGACTACTCCCCTTACTTTTCTCCAGGCCAGATAGTGCTAGAAACTATTTAGCCATGATCCTCTCTACGATAACGCAACCTGCGACAACTAGGCTACATTCACCGATGCCTCGTAAAGCCAATCCGGCTTGCTTGAGGAATTGAGACCCAGTTTATAGATCGAGATGATCTTTAGATTGGTATCACCATTTGCATCAAAGCTCTGTTGCCCAGTAACCCCTTTATATGTGATGCCCTGGACAGCGGCAATGACCGCCGTACGGAATGATGTTCCAGTAGTTGAATCACTGGAACTCGTGGGAGCCTTCGCGCCATTCGCCAGCGCCGTCTTGATCGCCTGGATCAGGATATTCGCGCTGTCATAGGCAGCAGCGCTGTAGACGCTTTCGGGGTCGCTTGGAAAGGCTGCCGCATATTGCTGGTTAAATGTCTGCCGCACTGGGATTATTTGACGTATCCACCACTGCTACCGTACCGTAGACCGAACCGCCCCCTAGGGGCTGAATGGTCGTGGCAAACGTGCCAGTCACAATGCCATCGCCGCCAGCAAAGGGGAGAGTTGTCAATCCAGGTACCTGCTTCATCTGCTGTTTAATCAGGATACCACCAGTTGAGTCAAGTCCGCCAAAGTAGATCCCATCGGGATGCAACGAGGCAATCTGAGTCAGCAGCGATACATAGGAGGTGGTTGTTCCTGGCTCGCTGCTATGACCGAGCAAGGTTCCACCGAGATTCTTCCACTCGCCGATGAAAGCATTGGCAATACCAATACCGTAGGTCTCCGCATCGTCGATGACATAGACCTTTCTAACACCCAGCGTCTTGTAGAAATTATCAGCACCCGCTGGCCCCTGGTGGTCGTCCGTCGTTGCAACACGGAAGTAATTGACCTTGCCCGTTGGACGAAGGGTCGGGATCAAATCGTTTGTTCCGCTGCAGCCAGATGCAGCCGTATCCTTGGTCAGGCAGGGATTGGTGTTGGCTGGGCTAATCTGAGCAATGGGAGCCTGGTTGGCAATCGGCATCTCAGCCTTCGCCACATTACTGTTAAATGGCCCGACAATACCCGCTACCTCTGCATCGGATATCAGCGCCGTGACATTGGCTGCACCAACAGTTGGGTCATGCAAGCCACTCGGGCCTACGTCGTCTTTTGGATCGAAGACAAAAGTAACACCGGCAACTGTATGATTAGAATTGGCCTGGTCAACGGCCAGTTGAGCACCATCCTGAGCCGGTTTTCCGCTGCTCTCATCTTTACCAGATACCGGCAGATCAGTCCCAATCTTGATGGTTACCGAAGCTGGCGGCTGTTGGGGTAGTCCCACCTGCAGTTGTTGTGCCTGAACCACAGGCAGCGAGAATGGCCAATAACAAGGGGATACCCATTGTCAAGGCAAAAATACGTGACCAACTTTTCTTCATTCTGTAGTTAGCCTCCTTCAGCAATACTAAATTTCTACGAATTTCATGATATAACCAGGGACTCTGCATACTTTATTGCGCAGCTTGTCCTTCATACGAATACTACGTCTTTTTCCTGGTAAATCTCACTAGATTCGATTCATATTGCTCAGTTTGGACCCCGCAAGTAAAAATATGATCATGCCAGAATACTGGTCTTCAATAGCGGGGCTTTATGTACAATAATGGATGCGCAAATTATACGCATCCATATCCGCTCTGTCAATAGGAATTGAGCCATTTCTATCGTAGCTGCAATCATACTAAAAAACTGTTATATTCTTAACCTAACGCAGATAGGTGTCGAAGAATGCGTCTACATGCTCCATATATCCATCTGGATCAACTGCGAATGATTGGGCATGCCCAGCATTGTGAACAATCCAGTATTGCTTGGGAGCGCTCGCAGCCTGGTAAAGCGCCTGCATTCCAGACAATGGAGTAATATCGTCAGTATCCCCATTAATAAAAAAGATGGCGGTACGGCCTGCAAGTTTATGTACATAATCAATTGGACGCGCTTGCGTAATATCCACGCCATATACATCTTCCACCAACTGTTGATCTGCTTCGCGTGATGCTTCGCCGGGCACATCACCAGGAACTCGCGTCGCATCTACAGGGCAACTTTCAGCGACAAGGGCCAGAATATCACTCGAACGAGATGCAGCCAGCACACTCTGTTGCTCCCATCGATAGCCCTAGACACCAATTTTACTGTACATGGTGTCTTGAAGCCCATGCAGAAATGAAATAACACAGAGATGCAGCCAGCACTCCTGCCGTTGCTCCCATCGATAGCCCTAGGACACCAATTTTACTGTACATGGTGTCTTGAAGCCCATGCAGAAATGAAATAGCAGCCAGAATATCTTCAGACTCCACCATACCCAGTGTTGACATCACTCCCTGGCTTAATCCATAACTTTGAAAATCAAACAGCAACACGTTGTAACCGTGTTTATAGAGGAAGGCTGCTCTTTGCAGCATTGACAAACGATTGCCAGGAGTCCCATGTGCCAGTAATATCACTGGTGCTTCCGGCGTGACAAGCGCCAACCACCCTGATAGTAGCTCACCACGCCAGTTATAAAAGCTTACATCTTTCACTGGCAATGCAGTCACATCCGTGGCTGCTGGAATTGCTGGTCCACGACCTGGATGCAAACCCGCTGTTAATTTGAGCTGATCGGATTTTATTGAATTTAAGGCAAAATCCTGTACAGGATTATTGCGTGTGGAAGTCCCCAATTGCGATGAGATCGGTACATTCCCTGATCCGATGAAGAGAATTCACGTCAGGGGAACTCTCTGCCGGAGATTTCCCCGGTGCTAACATGATCCCATGCAAAAGCCAACCTGTCATTAATGCAATTACAAGCAATAATCCTAAGACAAGTCGACGGATAAATAAAGTGAAATGCATACATCCTCTTGACTATGCTGGAAATTGCTTACAAAAACGTTTGAAAGCTGCATCAACTTGCCTGCGTGTTTCACCTAAGGAACCAGTATTGTCAATTACCTCGTTAACAAGTGCCAATCTTTCTTCTACCGAAGGTTGAGCTTTTATGCGTGCCCAGGCTTCTTCCGAGCTGAAGTCGTTTCTGGATATGAGACGCTGATACTCAAGCTCTTCTGAGCATAGTACAATCCACTTACTCTGGCAAAATTTGCCGGAGCCACCTTCTAATAATTTCACAGCATCGATGATCACTATGCCAGTGGGACTTACACGAGCCAGTTCATTGGCCATAGCCTGGCTAACCGCTGGATGCACTATCTCCTCAAGACGATGCATCGCTGCCGCATCTTGAAATACTATAGCTCCTAATGCTCTACGATCAATGTCTCCATTTGAAGCTACTACTTTTGGTCCAAAAACTTCAGCAACTTTGATAGCAATAGGTTGGCCACTTTGGTAGAGCTTATGAACGACTGCATCCGCGTCAATATAACGCTCAGCCCCCAACTCTAATAACATCTGGCCAACGGCAGTCTTACCACACGCAATATTTCCAGTAATACCAATACTCCGAGGCATTCGCAGAAAATTCCTCTACTAACGCACCTGAACTCATAGCAAAATCGTTTATAGAGTATATCATACAGTGACCTGCCGTACTTTCATCTGCTACATCGAATGTACTCGAACGTAAATCCTAGCACATCCTTTGCTGTACTTCCTTCATCCCCAGGTGCCTGAAGACTATCGCCTTTTTGGTCTTACCCCAAGTCCAGAAGCGGTTTTAGGTGCCGTCGTAGCCACTACCGGCACCACCTCACCAGATAACGCAACCCCGATGAGGCGAAGGGCTTCGTTCAAAATGTTCACAGCTGCGTTGTAGTCCCGATCCCCAGACCAGAGACAATCGGGATGCTGACAGACGAAGATGCGATCAGAAAGCTGGATCTCATGCCAACGCCAGCCACATTGGTGACACATTTGGCTAGACGGAAAGAAGCGATCGACTTTCACGACTTGACCACCACGATGGGTCACCTTGCATTCGAGGAGTCTCAAGAGCTTGCCCAGAGCCGCATCAGAGAAGGACAAAGACAGTCGCCGGTTCTGGATCAGTCCCTTCACATGCAGGGACTCGATGCCCACCACACCAGCGGTGATGGCAATTTCGGTGGTCAACTTGTGCAGAAGATCGTTTCTGATGCACGCAATGCGGTAATGCAAGCGAGCCAGCTTCTTTTTTGCTTTGCACCAGTTGGCTGAGCCTTTTTGACACCGAGCTAATTGCTTATTGGCGGCTCGAAGGCGCTTGAGTAAGGTCCATAACGGTTTTTGGTTTTCAAACTGTCTGCCGTCGCTCAATGTCGCCAATCGGTTGAGTCCTGCATCCAGACCAATGGGAGGGTGAGTGTTGTGGATCGCTTCATCAGGCAATTCGACCGTGATGGAGATGAACCACCAAGAAGCGGTTTTCGAGACGCGTGCGCAGAGGATCTTGCCGGAAAAACGGAGCTTTTCCGTCATATTGACCCGCCCCAACTTAGAAATCTCGACCCAGTGATCGCCTACCGTGAAACGATCATTGGCTAAATAAAAGGCTGGCTTTGCTTTCCGTTTGGTTTTGAATGTGGGATAGCCGCGCTTCTTGCCAGATTTGAACCCTGCAAAGAAATTTTTGAAGGCGGCGGCTACGCCCATGAACGCGCCTTCTACGACGGACTTCGAAACATCGTAGGTCCAGGGAAACTGTTCTTTTCGAACGCTGTGAAACTGCTTCTTCAGGGAGAGCGCAGTAGGTGTGCCGCCCGCTTCGTATTGCCGCTTCCATTCAGAAAGCGCCCAATTGAAGGTGAACCTGGCTGTGCCTGCCGCTTTGGCAAAGTAGGTCTCTTGTTCAGGCGTCGGCTGCAATCTGATCTTGTGCGCTTTGATCATCCTTGATGGCTTCCTCCAATGCCCTCCGGTAATTGCGCAAGCCGTACAATTGACTGGAAAAGCAATGCGTGATTGTGATTACATTAACTCTCTTGGGGCCCTCTCCACTCAGGAGCCAGACGATCCTGATGAGCCAGTACCACCTGCTCGATCTCTCCGGCAAGAATCGCATCCACCAGACGCAGAAACTGTTTGCGCTTGCGCATTCATTCCACCGCCCATTTCCGTCATCCACTCATCCACTTTGATTCCCTGCCGCTGGCACTACTGCTCGAGTATTCTTTTTTGATTCTCTCAATCCGGTTGTTGCGCCTGGCTCGATACTTGGCAATAGGCTCGCTGTGCGTCGAACGGATGGCAGGCGTTCCAAGCGCAAAGCGGCTGCCAGAGCAGCATCCGTGTAATAACGAGGGTTGGGAATGGTTCGTTTAGCGGGCAAAATCCCAAGCCGATCCCATTTCTGGATCGGCTTCACCGAGACATGGATTTTCGCGGGCGAACTGAGCGGGTGTTTACATAGTTCTTTAGTATCACCTGTTCGCGTAGAAAATCAAGAGCTAGCTATGGCTCCAAAAGTACCTGTTATTTCTTTGTATGAGATCAAGTAGCGTAAAATAAATAGCAGTGCAGTGGACTCAACCTTTTGCCGGGGTGTGTGGCATCCATTCTTCTTCTACTCACTCTCAATGCCGCGGTAGGTGGCGTGTAAATGCATTAAAACCAGCATACTATGGGAGACACAACTTGGGTAAACGCCTTGGAATCATTATAGGCATCAACAATTATCAAGATACAGCCTTTCAACCTTTAAAGTTCGCGGAAAATGACGCTAGAGCGCTTGCTCAATGGCTGGTTAATAGTCGTGGTGGCAATTGGAACCCTTCAAATGTGCAGCTCTTGCTGGGAGATCAGGCTACCTCCAAACTTGCAAGATCCTTGATCGCCCAATCAAGTTTGAATATGGTAGACCATGATGATCTTATTTTTATTTACTTCGCTGGACAGGCCTTTGTAGATGAAACAAATGAAGTAGGGTATCTAGCTTTTGTAGATACCTTTATGTCACAACCGGCGAAAACTCAATCTCTACATTCACTCTTCAACCAAACTATTCTACCCAGTAGTGCGGCTCAAATTGTGCTTGTAGTTGACTCCTTTCAAACAGGTTCAGTCTGGAATAAAAGGAAGAATTCACAATTTGATTTCAAGCCATTACTAGGCGCAACGCTACAAAACTCTTTGAATCAAGCTCAAGGCCGTTTGCTTTATTGCTCGTGCCGTGGAAATGAGCATGCTTCCGAAGTGGGCGAAAAAAGCATCGGGAAATTGCTCTATCACATGATTGTAGGTCTTAGCAACCAGGCAGATTCTGTTTCAGGCCAGGTTACCCTACAAAATTTGCATGCTTTTCTCTTGAGTTCGCTGAATGAGCAGCATCAGCCACAAGTGTTCGGACAAGAGCATAGACCTATTGTGCTTGTAGGCGAAATGCCTGCATTTGGATATAGGCAAGAAAGTATTTCTGTCTCACCCCTTTCTTCATCAGTACAATATTCTAACCTGGCTTCTCCGCTAATGAGCAACAAAAGCACTGAGCATTATTCAGAATCCTCTATAAGCATTGCAAATGCACAGAAATCCACGGCCACATTGGGCCAAAGTTCAATTGAGACCTTAGAACAGAATCGCAGAAATCAATGTGTAAAGATGCTAAATCAGGCACAGCAGCAAGTTCAAATGCAAAACATCTCTGCAGCTCTCAACATTATCGAGAATATTCTGCAAATTGCTCCAGACTTCGTCGATGCGCTTATTTTAAAAGCACAGCTTATGGGAACTAATGGTCACTTTCAAGACGCCCTAGCTGCTGCAAACCAGATTTTACAGGTGGATCCAGGTAATGCCCTTGGTTGGAGTATCTACGCTACACTATTGGCAAATTTGGGCCAGCTTCATGAAGCTTCTTCCGCTATTGATCGTTCGCTTGCTCTCAATCCAAATAATCCTGAAGCTTTAGCATTGAGAGATGCGATTCTTTCAAACCTGGCAAGAAGCTCATTCCCGGAACAAGATCTTAGATTAGAATCTACATCTACCTCTGCTTCTAAGCAAGGTGGACTAAAATCTTTCTTCGTCTCAGCCATTATTCAGATCTCTGCATTGTTGGTGGGTATGATCGGTGCTTCAATTCTTATTATTAGGCCACAGTTGCCTATCATCATTGCATTCTTCTTGGAGAGTATAGCGTTAGCTATATTGTGTGTGAATGCTGCTATTGGAACCTATGTCTATGGCATAAAACGTTTCCTGCTCATATTGGCTATCAGCCTTATTACCCTGGGTATTTTAGGAGCATTATATAGATTTGGATATCACTGGCTAATAAATAGAGTAATCGCGCTTCCTCCCCTTATCGTACCTGTCCTTTTTCTTGGCTTCTGGTTAGCTACAGCCGCTATATTACCCTTATTATTGGCCTTTGGAGGTCTGCTCAGTGGAGTGATCATAGGCACTCGACGAAAACGCAAGTAACGTTTGAGGGAATATTTATGGTGATTAAAACAAAAACCAGCAACCAGGTCGAAGCAACGATGCTCCCCAAATTTAAAGATGGACTGAATTATGCAGAGGACGATTTGTCGCGCCTGCCACCCGAACTTCATCGCCCTTCGGTGGATGTTCTGATGTCCGCATCCACAGTCTTAGCGAGTTCTTCCCACTCTAAAAGCAACTCCTCCACTCTCGCACTGGCCTGTTCGTAATCGGCAGAAAGTTGTGTCAATTGCATAGCATCAGCATTGCGAGCAGCTTCCGCCAGTTCTTCTTCTATTGTGCTTACATGTGCTTCAGCTTTCTCAATGTCGCGTTCTACATCTTCAATTGCGCGAACTTTATTTTTTGCGTTTTTCTTACCTTCCGATCTGAAGGAAGAACCGGCAGATCGAGATATTTTTGATTCACGCGAATCCCTGCCTATAATAGGAGGAGAAGGAATCTCAATCACGATTGGTCGTTTGCGAGTTCGATAATCGGAATAGTTACCTAGATAAGGGATGAGCACTCCATCTTCAATAACCCATACTTTGGTTGCCAGGCTATCGACGAAGTAGCGATCATGTGAGACAAAGAGCAATGTACCCTCAAATTCATTCAGTATCTCTTCAAGAAACTGACGTGATTGTAAGTCGAGGTGATTTGTTGGTTCATCCAGGACTAAAAAGTTCGACCCTTGTAGCGTCAACTTTGCCAGCGCCACGCGACTTCGCTCGCCACCACTGAGTGCGTGAATTGGCTTAAAAACATCATCGCCTGTAAAAAGAAAACGAGCTAGAAAACTACGTGCAGCATCTTCGCTTAAGGCGCTCATCTGGCGTATCTCATCAACTATAGTTCTATCTGGATTCAATCCGCTATGGGTTTGTGAGTAATATCCAATGCGTACATTGTGTCCGGGAGTAACCTGTCCGCTTATTGGTGCTATCTTACCTATAATCGTGCGTATTAGCGTAGTTTTACCAGCACCATTTGGCCCTAGCAAACCTACCCGATCCCCACGCATGAGTTCCAGATCAGCAACTCGAACAAGCACAGTCTGTTCATGTTGATGTTCTGTAGAACGATAACCAATAACTAACTTTTGCGTGGAAATTACAACGTGACCACTCTCGATAACAGCATTAAATTCGAATTGCATTTCAGGATAATCCAATGGGCGTTCAACGCGCTCCAATCGATCTAGAAGCTTTTGGCGGCCCCGTGCCTCACGGCTCCGCTGACCTGCCTTGTAACGACGAATGAACTCTTCGGTATGAGCAATATGAGCCTGTTGTGCCTCAAACTCTCGCGTGCGACGCTCCATGCGCTCCTCTCGCAAGGAGAGATATTTTGTGTAGTTCCCCGGGTACTCCTCAATACGTCCAAAGGCCAGTTCAATGATTCGTGCTGCTACTTTATCCAGAAAGTAACGGTCATGCGCTACTATAACCATCGCACCTTTCCAGCCTAGCAGATACGTTTCAAGCCATTCAAGTGATGCCAGGTCAAGGTGATTTGTAGGTTCATCTAGAAGCAACAAATCGGGCTCTTGTAAGAGTAACTTGGCTAAAGAAGCCCTGGTTTGTTGCCCGCCGCTCAAAAACATGACGGGCGCTTCTTGTTGTTCGCGTGTGAAACCCAGTCCATCTAATACCTGGTCAATTCTATTCTCATAGGTATATCCACCCATGTGCTCTAAGCTAGTCTGTAATTCATCATACCTGTTTAACAATCGTTCATGTAGAACAGTATCGTTTTGAGCTTCCGGAGCAGCAAGTTCAAGTGCAAGCTCGCCTAGTTCCTGTTCCCAGTCACGGACTTGGGAAAAAACGGTGAGCATCTCTTCTCGTAGTGAATTATCTGGTTGAAAATCTGTGATCTGAGTCAAGTAACCAATACGCGTATTACGTGCAACTGCTATTGTTCCCTCATCTGGTTCTTCTCGGCCAGCCAGGATATTGAGCAGAGTTGACTTTCCAGCGCCATTAGGACCTATAAGGCCAACTCGATCCTGTTCGTTTATCTGAAAGCTCACACCCGCGAAGATGCGCTCGGCGCCAAAAGACTTCCCAACCTGCATGACACTAACTATCGGCATATATATTCACCCGGCTATTTGCAATATATTTCTTTACAGCATTATTCGCGCAATAGCGTATCATACGAAGTCTGCCGATGCAAGTTTGAATGAAAGGTCATCAATAAATGTTTCATGACTCCGCAAGGTAT